>NZ_JAPUVI010000055.1 GCF_029255285.1 Accumulibacter sp. | reverse complement strand
GTTTGAGCTCACCTGCGGGCGACAGACCGCGAAGCGGGCTGGCGAACGTCAGGTGGAGCGAAGGGTTAGGGGGCACTTGCGCGCTTGCGGCGCGCAGGGCGAGCGTGCTCGCAAAGCCCACGAGAAGCGCAAAGGACGCAAAGCAGGCGTACGCCCAATGAGGCCGGCGCTTGAGAAGCGCCGCCCTGAGCACAGCGACGGCGAACGGACAAGCCGCTAGTAGCAAACCGCCTGTGACGGGCGAGCTGGCGAAAGCGCTGAGCAGGCCACCCCAGAACAAGCCAATGAGCGCGAGCCCAAGCGCGGCAACGGGCCGGGAAATCGGTGGCTCTGCAACGGACGCAAATAGCGCCAGGCCAACCGCCGCTCGGCCGTGCCACAGAAGGCCAAAGGCAAACCCAACCAGCACCAGCGCCAGACCCGCAGCGCCGGTGAACCACGACAGCGCGTGCGAAGCGGCCACCGCAACGGCAACACTTAGCAGGACGCATAACAGTACGCGCCAATAGCGAACTGCGGTGATGGCCTCGAGCAGTTGGTCCACATGCCCTCTAACGTTGAAGTTCAGGGGCTGGATGCAAGCGCAGCTTGCAGACCGTCCCCTGGAACGCAGTGTTGGGGGGGTGGCAAATCATGACTGCGTGGTTACTGATAATTCTTCTAGGACTTTCTTCAGCCGCCATTTGGTTAGCAGTACGCAGGATAACCAAGCTGGAAGACCGATTACAGCAAGAATGGAGAGAACAAACAACCAAGCATTTGCAAGAACTGGACACTGCGCTTGAGGAATGGTTGGGGGAGCTAAAGCTGCCACAACTTGAAGGAGAAACGCAACGAAAAGCAGTAGCGCACCAATTGCGTACTGTGTTGATTGAGAAACTGCTGCGGCAGCGAATACCGGGTTGAAATTCCAGTATGTGCCGGACAAGGCGACTATCTTCTGCTGTGATGTAAATGCGGAGCCAACAGCAAAGAAGATTGCGGAGATGAACCCACAACATGCCGCCGCTATTGAGTAAAGAGTTTGGGATGACAACTAAAACCCCAACGTGGAGTTCAGCGGGCAAGCGGCATCGCCGCGTAGCTCCGCTGGAACGCAGGGTTAGCCCTCTGCGTGTTACGACAACTGACTTTTAAGGGGAACAGGATGAACACAGCATTGATGTTTGCCAAAGATGTGATGCGGATGCAGCGCGAACTGGAAGACCTACGCGAAGAAGTTGAGCGACTGCGCGAAGTTGAGCAGAAGTACAACGAACTGCTGAATGGGGCGCTTGCGCATAGCCGCGAGATGGCTGGCCAGGTGTTGGAACTGTGCATGAGCGGCGGCACCTTTCGGCCCGAGAGGGCTAACGTTCAAGGTAACCGGACTTGCGCGGCTTTATGCGCAAGGTCCGGTTGACCGCAGGGTTGGGCATCACTCGGCTAATTCGTCACAAAAATGACGAGCAATAAGAAACAGCCATGGAAGCTGGCTCCGCTGTAGTAACGACACGTTGTAGTCGCGGCCTACTGAGGCAGTAGAAACAATGTCATGTAGGTCAGCAATGACATATTGATGCGCGGCGGGATCAGGGGTTCCGGGCGCAATACACGCGCGGATGAGAGCGGAAAAGACCTCGATAAAGCAGTTCGGGCCTCCCAAATGCTCCCACCAATCGAGCCCTATGCGAACCGTTACGTCAACGGAAATCCCCCGTTCCTGAAACGCGCAATTCCATCTGTCAGCAGGATCAACAGTGAGGACACCCCCCCGCTTCTCTCGAATATTCCGAAGGATATGCCAGTCCTTCTTGTTGGATGTCATGGGCGTTCCGTAGAGGACGCCATACGTGAAGTCAAGCCGAGTGCGGTTTGCTTCTTGGGACCACGCTCGGTAATGATTGAGAATCGCGTCGGCGAAATTCTCGCTCATTTCGTCGTTCAAGCAGCGCGGCCCGCTCTTCAACGTCGCCAATCTCAGGAGACGCTGCTCAATCTTTCGGCCGTCGAGAGCGGAATTGCTCGTATGCATTTCGCTTGCGACACACTCCCAACCATACACAGGAAGCGCGACTTCCTCCACCATGCGGCCGGCTGACGTTTCCATCGAAGAAAACTGCTTCGCGGGAAGAATGTCGTTCTCGATTTCGCTGATCCGCGTGTAACTTCTATTTCGTGCATGGATCAGCAATACATAAGGGCTGGTGTTGAACTTCTGAAACTGTGCATCACCTTCCGGCAGGGACGTGATGTGCGAATCAATCTTCCGCCGAAACTGGTTTTCCATCGCGAGCACACGTTGACGGCTCTCATCTGAGCTATCGACTGAGGCAAGCTGGAGCAGTAGGTTAGCCTTGGAAAGACGCCTTCCGGCGGGACGGGGAAGGCCGTTGTGTCGCCGTGCCATATTATCGAAGCCCTTTGATTTTTCTTACCGTCTTGGGCGCTCCATAGGCTGCGCCGCCATTAATCTCGTCGTCATCCCAAACGACCGCTTTACCATCTTTGAACCATTGCCGAGTACGGACGTGAGATTGAAGGTAGATGATCCGAGGTTCTGTCGGACGCGGCTGCTTACGGCTGATATCAATGTGGTGGGCACGGCGAAGATGGTCAGCGATTACACCACCAGCAACCATGCCCAAACGAGTTGGAACGGCATTGCCCACCTGGGTGTACTGTTCGGCGACCGTGCCACAGAATTCCCATTCGTCCGGGAACTCCTGAATTCTGGTGTATTCACGGATCGATAGTGCTCTCGTCTCGACAGGGTGACAAAGCGCAGTGCTGGCGTGGTTTGGCATTGTTACTAGCGTTGGACAGGGAAGATCAAACGTTAATCGCCTCCACCAGCCAGAGCGACCGCCTTTTGCATGCCACGCTTTTCCCATGGATTCCCGCTGCAAGTCCTCGGGCAAACTTCTCCAGTTGGAGCCCGGTGGAACAAGGTCGAGGTACTTCTTCTTTCTAGGGCTGAAATCGAGCACGGTTGGGTTGTTGTCCTTTAGGGTTCCGATCACGTCCCCAATAGTCTTCCACGGTAACAACCTCGCCTGTTCAAACAAGCCACGTTGAATTTCGTCTGATAGGGCTGGGTCTTCTGGGCCGTGCGTCGGAGGCGGAAAGTCAACCTGAAGCCCAAGTCGATTGCCAATGAACAAAGCTCGCTCACGAATCTGTGGAGCCCCGTAGTTGACGGCGTTAACTTCGTAGATGTCTAGGTGGTAACCCGCCCCGGCGAGGTTGGCGAGGTCTCTTGCGAACAATCGAACGACGGAACCGGGCTGTTCATCCTCGTCTAAAGGTGGGCCGCCCTTTTCCGGTCGATCTGCTATCGGGCGGTGTTTCAACGCCGCCGAAAGCAGTCCCCGGACGTTCTCCATCAAGAAGAACTTGGGCTGGATGTGCTCAACAAAGCGCAGGAAATCCCATAGAAGGGTTCCACGAGGGTCTTGTGTGGTGCCTCGCTTTCCCGCCGTACTAAACGATTGGCATGGGGGGCCGCCGACAATCACGTCGATGTCTTCGGGCCGCAAACCGACGGTTTCAAGCACATCTTGTGGTGAAAGCTGAGAGATATCCGCTTCTATGACTTTAAGGTGCTCCGGAAGCCGCCCTTTGCGCTGGTTAAGCCGTATCGTGTCGCAGAAGGTTGGCACCTTTTCGACACAGGCCACGATCTCAAAATGCCCTGTCGATTCGATGCCCAAGTCGAGGCCCATCCCGCCTGAGAATAGCGATAGAACCTTGAATTTTCGTGTGTTATTTGTCGTCACGATATTAGTCTCGGCATGGTGATGTTGGATTGTCGCATGCGGCCCTGTGGTGCTGCCCAACGTGAAGTAGACACCAAAAGTGGTGTATAAAAAACAGCACAAGGTGTATACTACGTCTCATCCTCTGTAGCCTCTTGATTTCTCGAAAGGTGCTAACGACGAACGCGCCTGACGAGACGCAAAATACACCTTCGCCAGCCAAGCTGCCCGACCAGCTTCGCCGCCGCATACGGCGGAAGCGCTATGGTATCCGAACCGAAGCCCGGTATGTCCAATGGTCCACGCGACTCACGCTTTTCCATCATAAACGCCATCCGTGAAGATGTGGACGCTGACGAAGTCGAGGCCTTTCTCAGACATCGGCGAACCTTTTTCCAGAGCAGACCGACAAGGGCGAGGCAGGTCCAATCCTCACAAGTTGGCGTCTTTGCCTATTTCGCAGAGCACCTTGTGCCGGCCCGTACTCCCGCGGCAAAATGGCGCTGTAACACATTGTTTATAAATAAGATTCGCATGACGGCTTGAATATGGCAATATACTTGGAAAGCTCCCCAAGTATCTGTTTTGAAGAGAGTTCCTTGAAGTGGCTCGCCTCGACCCGAAACACTTCACCCGCCGCCGCACTCTCACCCTGCCAACCATCGTCAGTGTTTTGCTCTCCAGCGTCCACGCCGCCGTCCAGTGGGAACTCGATCAGTTCTTCGCCAACCTGCGCAATCGCGCCGACTCGGTCCGTGAGGTCACCGCTCAAGCCTTCTACCAAGCGCGTTACAAGATCAGTGCGCTGGTGTTCGGCGAGGTCAATCAGCGTCTGTCGAGAGGATTCAAGGTGGTACGCGAGTTCCTGCCGTCCGGTCGACACGAGCAGGTCGTCGTCTTGCGCGCGCCCAATGCCCGTGATGCCAAGACTATGACTGCCCGGCCACGCCGACCACGGTTCGCTTGGTGCGAGTAACGACACCGAACGGACGGGGCATGTGCTGATGACCTCGCTCCTCGATCCGGTGGCATTTCCCGCCGCCGCGTTCGCCAAGCTGAACCACGGTCGCTGGCGGATCGAAGAGGCGTTCAAACGGATCAAGCATCGGCTGCAACTGGAGCCTACCTCCGGCTTGTCTTGGCATG
Source organism: Accumulibacter sp. (assembly GCF_029255285.1). Classification (GTDB taxonomy): domain Bacteria; phylum Pseudomonadota; class Gammaproteobacteria; order Burkholderiales; family Rhodocyclaceae; genus Accumulibacter. Next base: position 83,498 of record NZ_JAPUVI010000055.1, on the reverse strand, counting down.
CGGCGCGCCAGGATTTCGGCGCCAAAGCGGTCTTCGACAATCTCAATGCGCTGGCCGCCTATGTTGCCACCGATGCCCTCCTTGATCCCGGTTCGTCCTGCAAGATCGACCGCACCTTGGAAATCGACAAGATCAAACGACAGATCGGCCGTTGGCTCCTGGCGGCAACCGCCACTGCTCGCCGCCCCAAGCCGATCCTCGAGGAGATCGCGTTGAACCTCCAGAAGTTCGTCCCCAATCGCTCCCGACCTCGAAAACCGCAGCCGAAACCGCACCTCTCTCACGCTTACAAGTAACTATGGCAATAGGCTAACTCGAGGATTGCATCACGATACGGGTGAACCGCTCTCCCGCCGTGATTTGGCGGGGATCATGCACCATCGCTTGTCCACCAGGATCGTCACCGACGAAGAGCTTACGTCATCCATCATCGGCAGGCATTGACGGCGGCGTCAAACCATGGAATCCGCCCATGGCAGGCCAGCCACTATGCCCACCCCACAGCGGATTGGAAGAGCAACTGCCAAAGTAGAACTAGGCTTGCGGCGCCGACTCCCGCGTGGCGTAGACCAGCCTCGGAGCCTGCGCGGCGAGAGACCAGTCCCGCGGCCGACGAAGTTTCCTGACTTCCCACCTCCGGAGGGGCGATCCCGCCAGAGTCTGTCGTGCTTGCTGCGGACACTCTTCGATCCAGCCGAGTACGAACTGCTCTATGGTCGGCGGCAGTTGTTCAGGCGGCATCTTGCGCTGAGACAGGAACCTCTTGGTTGCCTGCACGACCAGGGCACGCAGTGCATTGTTGAGTTTTCGTCGCCACTGCGTCTTTACCACCGCATACCGCCACCACTTTTTCTCTTCGATTGTCCACGTCACGTCCGGATGCACGAAAATATGAGTTCTTACGTCCCAGGCGTGCCGCGCCGGATCCAGGCCAAAGGCCAGAATGGCGCCGAGCAGCGTATCGAAACCATAGAGCCCCAGGGGTAAGCGAATATTCCGGCTCCGCAACTCGTCCATCACCGGCTTCTTCAACGCAAAGAAGGCACCTCGCAGCCCACCTTCGCTCAGCAGCTCCGTACGGGCACGGACCACATCCGTTCCCGACGACGGGACTCCCGTCCCGGCAAGCGCTGCCGGCACCGCCGGCAGCGCCGCCGCGAGCAACTGAAAGGCATCGTCCTTGACCCGGGCGTAACCGTCGACAAAGAAGGTGAACCGGCTGCCTGGCCAGATCAGGTGGACATATTGATTCCAGGCATGTGCCTTGCCTCCCAACGGCGTCGACCAGATCCTGACCGTCGGCGAGTCGGTCGGGAAGAAGCGCCGGGCGAGGAGGCCGGCGGCCTCGGTGGCAAGGCTTTCGTTGCCATTGACGATGACGTCGACGACACTCGGTTCGACCGACGCCGCGATGACGGCCTCGATCGTCGTCATCAGTTCCTCAGGCTGCTCGCGAGCAGTGAATATGGCTACGGACCACGAAAATGGATGGTGGGAGTTGTCGCTGGAGTTCACGTCGGCCATTGCAAATGTTCGGGCAAATGGAAAGTCAGGGGGCAAGCCATGGTGCTGCGGCGCAGGCAGACGGACCGCCTCACGCATCGCCGCAGCCTGAGTTCGAATGGTCGGTCATTTCCGCAGTGACGATCTGAGCTTCTTCGACAGACCCACCAACTCGGCCCACAGCACGTGGCCAAACAAGCGTAAGGAGAGCAACCACAGCGACACGGTGATCAGCCCGCCGACCAGGGCAAAGCGGATGTAGTTCGCCTCCGATATCGGCTCGAATACGACCCAGACAGCCACCGGCGCCACCGAAAGGAGCGTGATCAGGAGGCTCGGCAGGCAGCTCCTGAGCACGTCCCGCCAGCGCAGACCAAGTGCCGAATGCAGATGCCACTGGCAGAGGGCGCAGCCAAACACGGCGGCGACGAGAAGTCCGACGCAGGCGCCAGTCAGGCCAAAGGGGATGACGGCAAACAGGCCGGCGATACGGCCTCCCTGCAGGCCCATCTGCAAGGCATTGCTCCGCCTGACGTCGCCTTCGGCAAGCAAAGCCTCCTTGGCCAGATAGTGTATCAATTCGATGGCGGCGGCCAGGCAGAGAATCTGGGACAACGGTACGGAGTCGATCCACTGATTGCCATAGAGAATTCTGATCAATGCGTAAGCGAAGACACCGATAAAAGCGAGAAATGGCCAGCCGATCGCCGTGAGATAGCAGATGCTCTTGAGATAGCCGTTGTTGACCGAACCCGTTTCGCGGCTGTCGTGCGCGAAATAGGGCAGGCAAACCGGAACGACGGCATTCAGGAAACTCCTGTTGAACAGTTCGACGACCCCGTAGCCGCGGCTGAACATGGCGACGCCGACCAGATCCTGGGCGCGGCCGATGATCATCTCGGGCGCTCCTTTGCCGATCTGCCCGAAAATGTAGATCCCGCTCGCAAACTTCCCGAAATGAACCACCCTACCCACGCCGTTCAGGCCGGGCCATCGGGGAAAGTCGGCCGGCCGGAACCACATCGAAACTCCGACCATGACGACGATGCCGGCGAGCGACGACCAAGCCAGGCTCATGTAACCGAAACCCAGCCAGGCCAAGCACAGGACCGTCGTAAACGAAGCCAGACCGGACCACATGCCGGCGATGAAGACCGGCCGGAAATCGAGCTGACGTCGAAAGTAGGCCATGGTGACGGCACCGAACGGGATGAGCAGAAAATTGAATGCCTGAACGCGCATCACCTCGGTTACGCCGGGGTCCCGGTAGAAATCGCCGGCCGTCGGGGCAAACAGGAAGAGCAGCGAGCACATGGACCAGGAAACGGCGATATTGACGGTCAGTGCGGCACGGATCTTTTCGGCCGTCAGTTCCTTTTCCTGAATCAGGTATTCGGCGACGCCGAAATCGCGAAAGGTGCTTGCCAGGGCGGCAAATACGGCGGCGACCGCAAACACACCGATTTCCGCCGGAGTCAATAGGCGTGAGACGACCATCGTACTGATGATCTGGAGAGGAAGAGAAAAGTAGCTGCTGCCGAGCGAATAAGCGAGCGAACGGCGGATGGTGGTCAATGGCTTGGTCCAGAGCAAATGATGTCGACGCCGGCCTTGCCGGTCGGCGGAGGGGCGCAGCGGACCTTCGATCGCCGGTGGCCAGTGGCCGTCTCATCCAGCCGGCCAAGCCGGCTGGATGCTGCTGGGTGGGAGATGGGCAGGCCGCACATGATCAGCCGATCACGCTTCCAGGTAGTGATCGATGCGCGACAGATGGGCGTCCCAGCTATAACGCGCCAATATCTGCTGTCTTGCGGCCACCCCCATCGCGTCCGCCCGCGGACGCTCGGAGAGCAGCGTTTCGACCTGCCGGATATAGTCGGCGACAGTGCGCGCCGTGAGAAAGTCTCGTTCCGGAAGCGCATCGACCGCTGTCGCGCACTCGGCGGAAGCGACGACCGGCAAACCCATCGCCATCGCCTCGAGGACCTTGTTCTGGATGCCACGCGCCAGTCGCAGGGGAGCGACGACGACCGCCGGAGGCTGCAAATAGGGTCGCACATCGGGAACCGTCCCGGTCACCACCACCTGCTCGCTGGCCAGAGCCTGGACGGCAGGACTCGGCGAACGCCCGACGATGTAGAAGCGTGCCTGCGGCCAGTTGACACGAAGGCGCGGCAAAATCTCGGTCGCAAACCAGGTGACGGCATCGATGTTCGGCCAGTAGTCCATGGCGCCGGTGAACACCAATGGCACTTCTTCCGCGCCGTAGGGGGACGTAAATGCGTGCTCCGGCGAGAAATAGTCCGCGTCTACACCGTTGCCCATGGCCTCGACCCGCTCCGCGCACTCCGGAGCCAGACGACGAAACAAGTCGCTTTCGTTGTCGGTCACAAAAAACGAGCGCTCCGCCTGCCTCGCCACCGACCGTTCGTAGGCGAGCAGACGCTCGCCTTCGCGACGATAGAGCCAGGACATCGGCCAACGATGATTGGCCGCATACTGAGTCCACTTGGCCGAGTCGACGTCGACGAAATCGACCAGTTGGCGCAGCTCGCGTCGACCCTGAACGTACTGCGCCATGACGGAAGAAAAAACCACCACCGCATCGATACGCTGTTCGCGCAAGGTACGATCGACCCAGGACTGCAAGCCCGCATTGCGATAGTAAGGCAGCGTCAACGCGGTGTGGTCGAGCAAGCCGCGTAGACTCGACAACCTGGCCACGCGCGGCGAGAGGCGGGCGACATGCATGTCGGCGCAAAACGGCGGCAAAGCGCCGAGATGAATTTCGTCCTGCGGATCGTCGATGAAAGTGCCGAGAAAAACCTGGTGCCTGGCCGCCAGATGTCGGAGCAAGTGATACGAACGAACCTTGTCCCCCTTGTTGGGAGGATAGGGCAGACGGTGTACCAGATAGAGAATCCTGCTCACGCCATCGCCTTTCTGCCTGCCGGCCAGCCAACGAACAACGTCACGCGGCCGCTCACCGCGTGACGAGATCGATGCCCAAACCTGCCGCGGCTGTCACCGCGAACGGTCGACGTGCGCGAGACCGGCTCGTCGGCATCATCGGCCGCCATCCAGGACGCATTCATTTCCAGACCTCTCTTCATTTCCAGTGACGCAACAACGGCCCCGGTGAACGATCACGGAGCGCTTCCGGCACACCCTGCGGGAGCCTCGGCTTGAGTTTCTCCTTGCCCAGCCTACGGCCCAGCGCCCGACGGAGCACCCAGAACCTCATACCGCGTGTTCTTCTGGTTGACCAGCAAACGCGTCCCCCAGACCGACAACGACTCGCCCCACGGGCTGAATCTCGGCAACTGGAACACATCGTCGCCCGCCCGCGAAACGCCGGTCGCCGTGCTGACCGCGCATTTGAAACCCAGGCGCGCGAGCAGAGCGACGTGGCTCTGGTCATAGTCGCGCCCGGGCTTCCCGTTGGGGTAGGCGAAAACCTCCACCGGGGCATCGATGATTTCCTCGAGGCGCTTCCGCCCGTCGGCGATCTCGCGCTCGGCTTCATCCGGCGTCAATGTCGTGAGAATCGGGTGTCGGACGGTATGGGCACCGATCTCCATCCCCGCGCGGTGCAACTGTCGGACCTGGTCGGAAGTCATCATCAGATCGTCCGGCAGATCCGGCGCACCGCAACGATCGTGCAGGCAGGCAATGGCCTGGTCACGGTCAGCCAGGCTCTGGTACTTGATACGCGGCAGCAGCGCGCCAATCAGCGCCCGGCGCTCCGCCAGCCCGGCAAGCGAGCGGCGGCCCAGACCGAAGACTTCCAGGTCGACTTCTGGTTGGCGGCAGGCGCGCACGATTTCGATTACCGAGTCGTTCCACATCCGGCCACCGTCGAGAAAGCCCGTGGATACGAAAAAAGTCGCCGCGACCCCGCAGCGCCGCAAGATAGGCAGGGCGACTTCCGCGTTGTCGGCATAACCGTCGTCGAAGGTGATGACCAGCGCGCGCGCCGGCAGATCGCCCCGCTGCAAGCCCGCCGCTGCTTCGGCCAGCGACATGACGCGGAAGCTGCGCGCCACGAAGCTCATCACGCGCTCGAAACGCCGTGCGTCGGGCTCGTAGGGAAAAAGCTCGTCGGCCTGCGCACGAACGCGATGATAGATCAGGATGGAAAGCCGCGGCGCGGCGAGCAGGCTGCAGGCGCCGTGGGCCAATTGGTTGACTTTGGCCAGCAAGGCGTCCACGGCAGATCTCACGTGCGACGCGTCGTTCAAGACGCGGCACCGGGCTTGCGCAGTGTCACCAATATCCAACCACGCAAGAAACGAAGCATCTCGAATCGGCTGATCAGTTTCTCGTAGCAGGTCCCGAGAAAAAACAGAGCCCCGTTGAACATCAGGTAGTTCGGATACTGGCTCAAATAATCGAAAGACTCGACGGCCAGCCCGCTGGCCGCCGCCAGCCGGTCGACGTCGGCCCGCGTATTGGTTCGGTAGGCAGTCGGGAAAGTGTCGTCCTCCGCCCTGCCCTCGACCCGCCGGACGACCCACGCATGGAAGCGGTTGGGGACCAGACGCGCTGCCAGCGTACCGTAGTCCCACATGTTGGCCGTCAGGAAGACGGCGGCACCGCCGGGCCGCAAGACGCGCGCAAACTCCCTATAGACCGACTCCGGATCGGTCAGATGTTCGAAAACGCTGCGCGACATGATCAGGTCGACGCTGGCATCCGGTAGCGGCATCGTGGCAAGGTCCGCGTTGTAGGTATCGATGCCGGGCGGCACATCGGTGAAGTCGACGAGTTCGATGCCGATCAGGCGCTGTGCCCGCCCGAGGTACTTCCTCAACACCGGAACGGTCCGACCGCAGCCCGCGTCCAGCAGCACACTGTCGGGCGTCAGCAGTTTGTCGATACGCGATTCCATAACGCGATAGGGATGGGGACTGTCGGCGTAGTACTTGTGCAGCAGTCTTTCGGACAGACTAGTCATGTGCGGTCACCGAAAAGGAAATCATGTTGGGTGGCTGGCAATCGCCGGCGATGCCGAGCCGGCGAGCGCGGGAGAACTGGCCTTCTGGCGCTCACGCAAGGTGGCATCGACCAGCACGACATACGACAGCACGTAATAACTCACATCGAAATGCGCCAGGCTGAGGAAGGCCCCACCGACAGCGAAGCCGGCAAGACTAACCTGTACCATCTTCATCAGCAAGGGCACCCAGGAGCCGTACTCGGGATGATTCCTGGTTTGCTTGGCCAGAGCCGTCGCCCGCCGCCACGTCAGGTAGCCGAGAAGGACGTAGAGCGTCAGGCCGGGGAAGCCGTGCTCGCCGAGCATCTGGAAGTAGATGCTGTGCGCAACGTAGATGGCGGACGAGCCTCCCCGATAGGCACCGACACCTTCGGCCGGTGCGTAAACGGCAAACACCTGCGGCGTATCGACCACGAAGCCTCCGCCGACCAACGGCCGGTCGACCGCCAACGCCCAAAGTGTCTTCCAGGTGTAGATGCGCGACATCGCGGAGACGTCCTCGTCGAAGTTCTCGATCGTCTTCATGCGCCCACTCCACGATTCGGGCATGAACAGGATGGCGGCGGCGACCCCGCAAACCAGCAGCGTGGTCGTCAGCAGGGGGCGCTTGCCTTTCAAGCCGAGGAAGGTCGCCATGGCAAGCAGGGCCAGCAAGGCACCGCGCGACTGCGTGCCAAGAATGGCGAAAGGAACGGTGACCAGGGAAAACAGTACTCCATAGCGAACGATACGTCGTTCGGCGACATGGAAGAGGTAGTAGAGGAAGGGGAGGAGCATCACCAACGCCAGGCCGAAAGCGTTGTTGTCCGCCGCCATTCCGGCCGATGGCCCGAAAACGCGGCCGCCACCGCCGGTGAGGATAGTCCACACGCCTCCCTTGACACCGTACAAGGCCAGCGACAGCGTCACCACCCAGACCAGCGGCTCGATCTGCTCGCGACCACGGATCAGCATCAGCGTCACGAACAACATCACATGGATTTTCGCCACGAAGACCCAGCGGTCGAGAACGACACCCGGAGTGTTGAGCGCAAACAAGCTGGTGAAGGACATCCACAGCAGCAGCAGCAAATAAACCACCGTAATGCCGCTCACCGGAAACGGCCGGCGGTCGCGCGAGAAGAACAAGCCGGCGAGGGTGGTCAGCGCAACCACCTGCGCGGCAGGAATCGATTGCGCGAAACCATAGGTGTTCTTGTGCGGATTCATGACCGAAATCCACGCCCACACGTAGGTGCCGAAGCGGGCGCTGCGCAAAATCAGCGGCAACAGGCCAACGAGGATTATCGTGTACAGAATGTCGCGCATCTCACGCCTCCTGGGGTGTTCGGCCAGCGCCCGCCGCGAGAGCCGGCCGACGGCCGACAAGAGCACCCGGCAGCAGGCAGGTCAAGAGATCGCGAACCCTATCTTCCATGCCGCGACTCGCCGAGCTTGACCTGACTCACGACATACCGGAACTTGCCGGACGCCTCATTGGCAATGTTTACCACCTTTTCGACGCGAATATCGACCATCTCTCCCAAGCGGGCCTTGAAGTCCTTGACGATACGATCTTCGGCCGCGCGATCGAAGTTCGGCCCGACCACGAGCTTGACGATGGTCTGGTCGATCGACACCTGCTCGATGCGAAAGCGCTCGACGCCGGGCAAATCCCGCACCGTGTAGATCAACGCCAGTCCATGCATGACCGTACCGTCGTGGGCAACGACAAAGTCGGTGGTGCGACCCTGAACGTCCTGCAACACCGGCAGGCCACGGCCGCAAGCGCAGATTTTGTCGCCCAGAACGCCGACATCGCCGGTGCGGTAGCGGACAAAGGGGAAATCGGCGGTTGCGGTGTGCGTCACGACGATTTCGCCGGCCTCTCCCGGCGCGGTCGCGGTGCCGTCCGGTCTTACCGTTTCAACGATGATGTCCTCGGCGCTCAGGTGAAGACCCCCGGCCGGGCATTGGTGAGCGATGAACCCGGCATCGCGGGCGCCGTAGCCGTTGGCGACGGGACACCCGAAGACCTCGTTGATGGTTTGCCGCTGCTCGTCGTACAGTCTTTCCGAGGTGACGAACGCAACCCGGATGCCTAGCCCGTCCATTTTCTGGCCACTCTCCCGCGCGTGCTCGGCAATCAACGAAAGACTGGACGGATAGCCAAAAAGCATCGCCGGACGTAGCGTGCGAATGGCGTCGACGAAACGATCCAGATTCACCTTCGACATCTCGAAGGCGGGCAGCAGATGGCTGCGCATCACGCCGTCGCGCAGGCGACGAATACGGTCCTGCGCGCCGAGTTCGATCGGGCTGCCCCAGACGACCAGTTCCGGATCACCGATGTCGACGTTCCACCAACGTGTGGCGCGCCACTTGGCGGCCACGTCGTGACTCTTTCGTCCCTTTCCCATGTAGAAAATCAGCGGTTCGCCGGACGAACCGCCGGTGTTGTAGCGGGTCAGCGGGCCGTGTCCCTCGGCCTTGAGGCTCTCGAGATGAGAACGGATTTCCGGTTTGCCGAGCAGCGGCAAGGCCGACAGCGATTCGGCGCCACGCACCGCATGCGGATCGAAGTCGAGACGGCGGAACAGATCGCGATAGTAGGGCACGCGCGTCCCGATATCGACCAGAAACTCCCGCAGACGCTCGGCCTGCTCGCTCGCCAGTTGATCGGCCGACCACCACTGGCTGCGCTCCAGCCGGCGGCGCAGCGCCACCGAATCGTGCCCCTTGAGGCGCTCGTGCAAAGGGAACAGCACACGCGAACACATAGCGGTATACAAGCTCAAGATCCTCTCCTCGTTGCCATGGCCTGTCGATAAGCGGCGAGCCACTGCGTCCGCACTCGGGGCCAGGCGTAGCGCTCCGCCTGCGCCAGGCCGGCCTGCCGCAGACAATCTGCCAGCGCCCCATCCTGCAACACGCGCAGCAACTCACGCGCCATCGCCGCGTCGTCTCCGATCGGCACCAGCAGGCCCGACACCCCGTTTTCGACGAGGTCCGGGATTCCCCCGGCATCGCTGCTGACGACCGGTACACCACTGGCAAACGCTTCGAGAATCGATATCGGCATGTTGTCGACCGTGCTCGGGTTGAGCAGGCAATCGGCCGACGCGTAGAGCCGCGGAATATGCGCGTTGTCGATCCGGCCGGCAAACCGTACCGCGTCCTGCAGTCCGAGCTCAGCCACCAGAGCCTGCAAGCGGGGAAGCTCCGGCCCGCTGCCGGCAACGGTCAACCGAGCGTGCGGGTAGACCGGCCGGATCCTGGCAAACGCGCGGATCGCCGTCGGGATGTCGTAGATGGGTTCCAGATTGCGCGTCACGACCAGATGTGGCGCGTCGCCAAAGGGTCGCGCCGGAGCGGGCGAGAAACGTGAAAGATCGACGATGTTCGGTATGACTTCGGCTGCCAGCCCATAGCGGCTGAAAACGCGGTGCAGGAAGGCCGAAGGCGTGACCCGGATCGTTGCCTGGCCGAGCAAGCGAAGAACGTGTCGCGGCGCGCCGGCAAAAAACGTATCGGCGTTACCGCCTCGGTAATTGACGATCACGGGCGTATGGCGCAAGCGCGCAATGACGATCGCCGGTGCGGCGATCAAATGCCATGCCCAGCCGGAATTGGCCAGGATGTGCATGACGCGTGCGCGCCCAGCGGCCTGCCAAAGATGCCGCAGGTAAGGCAGCAGTCGGAACCCGGCACGCAGTATCGGCAAGCGCTCCGCCCAGGCCGGTCGATAGGGCGAGTTGGTACGCACCAACTCGACAGCGACGCCCTCGGCACGTAGCAGGCGAACGAGTTGCTCGCATTGGTTGGCCATACCGCCGGATGGTGGCGGCAACGGCCCAACGACGCAAATGGCTGGGAATGGTGGACGGCCCATGGCCGGCGACTGCTCGGTGACGCTCATCGGCCTCCCCTCATCCATCGGCGCAGCCGACAAACGGAGGGCTGGCCAGGCAATCCGGAGCCGAGGCCCCCTGCCCGCCCCACGGCAAGCCGAGAGTTCCAAGCAAGAAAACCGATAGCGATCATGTGCGAGCGTCCCTTTAGCGTTCGATGGCCGTCTGCGGCGGCGACCGCCTCTCCGGAGGCAACCCGCCATGAGCCCCGGCGGACCGGTCGGGAATCCTCTCTGACGGTGATCGCCGTTGGTTGCGCCGACCGAGCAGCGCGCCGCAACAACAGGCGAAGGATATTCGTTCGGGCTGACGCTAACAAGGAAATCAGTCACGAACCCGGGTGCCGAGACTCTACACACGACCGGACAATCGCTGACCATCGGCCGACACCGGATCGGTCCGTCGGGATGCTCGCCGAACGGTCACTCCGGCTTCGAAGTCGCCATGACGATCCGACGGCCAGGCGGTACCGCGGGTCAGCGCTCGGCCGGCTGTTCAGGCGCTGGCCGTTGGCGCAACGTAAGCTTTCAGCTCGTCGGCAACGTCCGTCGGGTCGCGGCGATCGAGAAAGACACGGCTCCAGATCTCGAGGTTGATCAGCGCCACAAGCAAATCGGTCACACCGGCTTGTTTCGCTTCATGCGCCGCGACCAGATCGGCGATCGCCGACGGTCGGAACAGGCCGCGCGCATTCACCACCTCGGTGGCCAACAATCGGCCTGGCAGAGGCGCCAGCGGTTCCCGCAGCCAGGCGCCCTCGGGAAACGCCGTGGCAGCGGAGCGTTGGTCCAGCCGACCGGCCGGCAACAGGCCGGCCAGCGACGCTTCGAGCACGCGCCTGGGCCGCCCGTTGCGGACTTTGATCGACGCCGGCAGGGTGGCTGCGAGTTCAACCAGTTGGTGATCGAGTAACGGCAACCGGCATTCGAGCGAAACCGCCATGCTCATCTTGTCGGCCAGCAGAAGAAGATGGTCGGGCAACAGCGTTTCGACGTCCACCGCCAGCATCCGGTTCAGTTCATCCTCTCTGCCAGCCACCGCAAAAGCCCGCGTCAGAGGATCGGAAGCGGCTATCGACGGCTCGAGCAGCAAGGCGGCAACGGCCTGCCGATCGAGCACCTGAAGTGCGCTGCGATAGCGCTCGTCAGCCGTCTTGTCGAGCGCCGCAAAAGACTCGGCGGCGAGACGCAGCGTATCCAGAGGTCCCGGCTGATGGCTGGTCGGCAGGCGTCGGGCGACGAAGTGTGCGCAACGTCTCAGCCATTCGGGCAGGCGACCGTAGCGTCCGAGGTAGTAGCCCGACAGGCAACGCCGATAGCCGCCGAACAGGGCGTTGCCGCCGATTCCGGAGAGGGCGACCTTGACGTCCTGACGAGCGCAGTCGGAAATCATGAAAGCCGCGATGAAATCCGTTCCCGAAAGCGGTTCATCGAGGTGCCACAGCAGCTTGGGCAGCAGCGCCACGACGTCGGGACGCAGGAGAATCTCTCGATGCCGCGTCGAGAAGCGCTCTGCCACCCGGCGGGCGTGGCCAAGGGAGTGCGACGCTGCCGGTCCTTCGCCAGATCCACAGCCGACCGTGTAGCTACTGATCGTTTGCCCGGAGTGGCTGGCCATCAGTCCGGCCAGGCCGCTCGACGCCACGCCGCCGGAGAGAAAAACGCCGACCGGCGCGTCACTGACCGCCTGCCGGCGTACCGCATCGGCGAGGCAGGTCCGTATCCGCTCGACCCACTCGGTTTCCGAGAGCCCCGGCACCGGGTGTGCGGGCAGCCGCCAGTAGCGCCACTCGCGAATCCGGCCGTCTTCCACGGCGAGCAGGGTGGCCGGCGGCAGTTTGCGCATTCCCTTGAAGAAGCAAGCCGGCGCCGCGACGTAACCAAGATGCAGGTAATCGGCGACGACCGTTCGGTCAAGTTCGGCAGCCACCCCGGGCAGGACCAGCAGTGCCTTGGCCTCGCTGGCAAACGCCAAACGCTGCCAATCCTGAAGTACATACAGCGGCTTCACGCCGAGCCGATCACGGCCGATCAGCAGGCGGCGCCTCCGCGCATCCCACAGCGCGAAGGCGAAGGTGCCGTTCAGCCGGCGGACGAAGTCGTCACCATCGGCTTCATAAAGGGATAGCAGCACTTCTCCGTCGGAGGCCGTCGCGCAATCGCAGCCAAGCTCCTGCAACGCGCTACGCAGTTCGTGCAGATTGAAGATCTCGCCGTTACAAACCAGGCTTAGCGTTCCGTCGGCATTCGACAGCGGCTGCGGCTGCCGCTGCCCCGGCATATCCATCGACGACAGGCAGCGCACGGCAATCCCGCAGGGTCCGTCGAGATGACTGCCTTCGCCGTCCGGACCGCGATGACGCATCCGATCGCCCATCGCTGCCAGTAGCCTTGGCTCGACACCCAACCCGTCAAATCGATAGATGCCATGAATGCCACCCACCACACAGGCCCGGGATCAAGTGGCCGAACCGCTACGACCGTACGCGGCAAGCGCCCGCGCGTAAACGCCGCGATAGGGCGCCACACTGGCCGCCCAACTGCGCTCGATTTCGACGAAGCGGCGTGCCTGGGCGCGAATGTCCGGCCAGACCTCGCGCCGCGACAGGAGATCCTCGATCGCCGCCACCAGCGCGGTCACGTCGCCGGCACGGAAGAGAAATCCCGTCTCGCCGTGGCGAATCAGCTCGCGGTGGCCACCGACGTCGGAAGCGACAAACATCCGTCCCTGCGCCATGGCTTCGAGCGGCTTGAGTGGTGTAACCAGCTCGGTGAGGCGGATCGGCAGACGGGGGAAGGCCAGAATGTCGATCAGTTCGTAATAGCGCTGCACGTCGGCATGCGGCACACGACCGGTGAATATGACCTGCGCCTGCAAGCCGGCCGCCGCCACCTGCGCCTTCAGATTCTCCTCCTGCGGTCCGCCGCCGACCAACAGCACGCGCAGTGTCGGATGGCGGGGCAACATCCGACCAGCCGCCTCGATCAGGAGATTGATCCCCTCGTAGCCGTAGAAGGAGCCCGCAAAACCGAGCACCGTCGCGCCATCGAGTCCGAGCGAGCGACGCAGATCGGGGTCGGCCTCCGTGCCGAAACGGAACAGGCGAGCGTCCACCGCGTTCGGGATCACCGTTACTCGCTCCGGCGCAATGCCGCGCTGAACGATGTCGTTCCGCAGGCCCTGACAGATCGTCGTCACTTGCTCGGCATGCTTGAGAGCAAAGGTCTCCATCGCCCGTGAAACGCGATAGCGCAGGCTGCCCTCCACCGTCGACCCGTGATCGACCGCCGCATCCTCCCAGAAAGCGCGTACCTCGTAGACCACCGGCAAGCGCCGTCGCCGCCCGACCCACAAGCTCGGCAGGGCGTTGAGAACGGGTGAATGGGCGTGGATGAGATCGGGCTGCAGCGCCTCGACGACCTGATCGAGCCGTGTAGCGGTCAGTCGCATCTGCTTGAGGAGCGTACAGCCCGCTTCACTGGGCGTGCGATGGAAGGTCCAGCCATCGACTTCTTCCTGCAATGTCGAACCGGGACCGTGCTTCGGCGTTGTCAGGTGGAATGTCTGCCAGCCCAGCGCGCGCTGCTCGTGCAGCAGCGAGAGCGTACGAAAGGTGTAGCCACTGTGCAGCGGCAGCGAGTGGTCGAGTACGTGCAGGATACGCAGGCTCATGACGCCAACCCCGACTCGCCTGCCACGACGACGGCGGGAGCGCCGGCCGGTGCGTCGACCACGTTGCGCAGAAAGGCTTCGAACATCAACAGCGTCCACAGCGGAGAACTGTAGTCGCTCGCTCCCGATAGATGAGCGTCGACCAGATGGCGCAGATACTCCTGATTGAACCAGCCCGTAGCCGCCAGCCGCGGTCCCAGCACCGACTCGCGAACACGCTCCCTGAGCGGGCCGCGGAACCAGCGGGCAAGCGGCACGGCAAAGCCCATTTTCGGGCGATACAGTATCTCGTTCGGCAAGCTTGCTTGCATCGCCTTTTTCAAGAGAAACTTTCCTTCCTGGCCGTTCACCTTGAACGACGAGGGAAGCGTCGCCATCCACTCGACCAGTTCGTGGTCCATCAGCGGCTCGCGCACCTCGAGCGAGTGCGCCATGCTGGCGCGGTCAACCTTCGTGTTGATGTCGCCCACCAGATAGGTCTTGAGATCGAGGTACTGGATCAGCGCCAGAGGATCGTCGGTAGCGGCGCGCGCGGCATGGCGACGAAAGACATCCTCGGCGCTATAGCCATCGATCTCTCCCCGGAAGCGCTGGCTGAACAGTTGAGTGCGCATCGGACCACGCAGGATGGAGACGGAGTGGAAATAGGCTTCGACCGAAGTTCTGGCCATCCCTTCGAACGTCGTCTTGGCGCGGAACATTCGCGGCGCCCAGTCGGCCTTCGGGTAGATGCGGCCGAGCAAGCCGAACAAGCGCCGTCGAACGCTCTGCGGCAAGGCCGCCCGCATGCGCTCTTCCATCAAGTGCAGGCGGTAACGCCGGTAGCCACCGAAGGTTTCGTCACCGCCATCGCCCGAGAGCGCCACCGTCACATGTTTACGTGCCAGCTGGCACACGCGGTAGGTCGGTATGGCCGAACTGTCGGCATAGGGTTCGTCGTACAACCGGGCCAGCGTGTCGACCAGATCGAAGTCGTCGCTTGCCACCAGGTCGCAGTGATGGTTGGTGCGATAGCGGTCGGCGACCGTCCGGGCAAACTCCGCCTCGTTGAAAGCGGGATCGTCGAAAGCGATCGAACAGGTGTTGACCGGATCGGCCGACTGGCCGGCCATCAATGCCACGACCGCACTCGAGTCGACGCCGCCGGATAGAAAGGCGCCCAACGGAACGTCGGCGATCATGCGCAGGCGGATCGACTCGGCGAGTTTTTCGTTGAGCTGCGCGCAGGCTTCGTCGAGTGAATGGCCGCCGTCCAGAGCGAAGCGGACGTCCCAGTATTCCTTCGTTTCTCCGACCGGCTGGCCACGACGCAGCAACAGCGTATGCGCAGGCGGCAGCTTTCTCGCCTGGCGAAAGATGGTCCGTGGCTCGGCGACGTAGCCGAGTGCAAAATACTCCTCGACCGCCAGCGGATCGATGTCGCGTGGCAAACCCCCGTGCGCCAGAAGGGACTTGAGTTCCGAGCCGAAGAGGAAGGTGCCGTCCGCCAGCAGCGCGTAGTAAAGCGGCTTGACGGCCAGTCGGTCGCGCGCCAGAAACAGCGTCTCGAGTTTGCGATCCCACAGGGCAAAGGCGAACATGCCGCGAAAGCGGCGAACGCAATCCTCTCCCCAGGACTCCCAGGCATGCACGATGACCTCAGTATCGCTGCGCGTGTGAAAGACGTGGCCGAGCGACTGCAACTCGGGAATGAGTTCCCGGTAGTTGTAGATTTCCCCGTTGAAGACCACGCAAACGCTGCCGTCTTCGTTATAAAGCGGCTGTTGGCCGGTCGACAGATCGATGATCGATAGCCGCCGATGCCCCAGACCCAGCCCTTCTTCGACGTGCAGGCCACCTTCGTCGGGACCGCGATGGTATTGCGATTCGTTCATGCGCGTGAGCGCGGCGCGATCAATCTCACGCCGCCCACGAGTATCGAAGATTCCGGTAATCCCGCACATATCCTTGCTTCAGCTTCCTTATCGAGTTTTTGCGTTCGCCTACGGGTGTATCCGTCTCTTCAGGCCTGCCGCGCCACGGCGCGACGAGAGCAATCGATCGTAGAGATCCCGGTAGTTGCGAGCCATCGATTCCAGGCTGAACCGATCGGCCACCAGCGCCCGCCCCACCGCACCTGCGGCCCGTGCCCGCGCCGGACTGGTCGCGTAGTCGGCCATCGCCTTCGCCATGGCCGGGCAATCGTCCACTGGCACCAGTTCGCCGCTGCGGCCCGCCTCGACCAGTTCCCGGTTGCCTCCGACGTCGGTCGCAATTACCGGCAAGCCGCTAGACATCGCTTCGAGAATCGTATTCGATACGCCTTCGGCCAACGACGGCAAAACGAAACAGTCCAGTCCACGCAAGACCTCGGGCACGTCGTTGCGCTCTCCGGGTAACCACGCCAATTCGGCGAGTCCCGCTTGATCGAGAAGCGCCTGTGCCTCGGAGCGCAGCGGTCCGTCCCCGATCATTACCAGTCGAAGGCGGCTCCTCAGCGCTGGGAACCTGTCCAGCGCATGAACGAAGGCGCGCACCAACAGCGTCTGGTTCTTCACCACCTGCATGCGACCTACCGTCCCGATCAGCCACAGATCGGGATCGGAAAAAGGACAGCCGACGATTGGCTGCCGCCGCTCGGCACGACTAAAGCGTTGCATGTCGACCCCATTGTAGATTTGCGCCACTTTCGCCGGCGCGACGCCGACTCGAGCAGTCAGATAGTGCTCGAGATCGCGAGACAGTGCTATGTAATGCGTCACGAAAGGTCGATAGCCGCGACGCAGGTACTGATACTTCCTGCTCGAACCGTCGAGGTCACCAATATCACGGCCGTGCTCGCCGTGCACGCGAACGGCCACGCGCGCCGCCCACGCCGGTACCACCACCTCCAAAGCCGCGAGATTTCGCGTATGGACGATCGCCGGGCCGAGCTCCCGAAACAGACGAAAAAGACGCGGATAGAGCCAAACGGTATGACCCGGGGCTTTTTCGAGGGCGAAGAACTGGACATCGTCACGCACGATGCGCTTCCGGAAATCGGTCACATCGGTCAGCGAGATCACCGCATGACGATAGGCCTCCTGCGGCAGGTGATTGATCAGATTGACAACCCCGTTCTCCAGGCCACCGACATCGAAACGAAACACTACATGAGCGACCAGCGGACGCGGGTCATTGCCGATCATCATCGGGCAGCCATCGTCTGCCGCAAGGCGCTCGTGATCACCGGTGCCGCCGCGCGCGCCAGATCCTCGAGCACCGCCTGCCCATCAGCGTTCTGATCGTGCACAGCGTAGAGAATGATCATCGCCGAATCGTCGCCCTTTCCGGTCAAGCGCGACAGCGCGGTGTAGACCTTGGCCAGCGCATCGTTGGCGGTCCAGCGACCGTTGACCCAGTACCACTGCCAGACGGTGATGCGCCGGCCGTCGAAACCGCGCAGTTCCGCCTGGCGAATCCGTACTACCTGCTCGTCAAACGAAATGTCGCGTGCTCCGCCAGCCGTCATGGTCCACGCCGGATCCTCGCTGGTCACCAGAACGTTGGCCGAGCTGACCAGCTTGTGCTGCTGATCCTGGTTGCGATAGTAAGCAAGGAAGATGCCGGCCACGCGGCCGCCATTCTGCAAGTTCTCCTGTGTACTCGCCGCCGGATTCTCGATCTTCGGCCGCCAGCCGACCAGACCGTCGGGTGCGGCCGACCAGCCGGCTATCGGCTCGAGCGGCGCGGGTCGACCGAGCGGCGCCGCCGGATGCGTCTCGATCTGCCAATCCGCGAGCGGCCAGACGGCGCCAACCACTACCGTTACGGCGGCCGCGACCAGGGAACGGGAGGAGCTTGTGGGACCGCCGGCCAGCGACGGACTTGGCGCCGCCCGGGGAAGCTCATCCTCCCTCCAGCGCGCACCGATCCAGAACATGGCCATGATCACGATACCGAAGAAGACCCAACCGTAGATCAGATGGTCGACGCCAACGGCAAGCTTGTTACCGGACAGGTGACCCAACATCACGATCATGTAGGCACGCGCCCAATTGGCGACGATCGGCACGAGAACGGAAACGCCGACAAACACCACTCGTTTGACAAGGGAATGATAAGTGAGGTAGGCAAAGAGCGTACCGACCGTGACCGAAGCGATCAAATAGCGAACGCCGCTGCACGCTTCGACGACCGACCAGCTGCCGGTGGGAATCACGAAACGCAAACCTTCGGCATGCACGGGAACACCGGAGAGACGTAAGCCGAAGATGGTGACTTGCGCCGTCCAGTCCATCAGCTTGGGCATCGCGAAATCGCCAAAGGGAACCGCGAAGAACAGAAAGAGCAGCGGAAAGGCAAGTGCCCGCGCGATCTCCCACCCGAGCACGACAGGTACCGCCAGTACCAACAGGAAGATCAAGGCGAACTGGGAAACGACATTGGCCGCCGCGACCTCTCCGAGGAGCCAGGCAAAGCCTGCGCCGGCAAACAGGAGCAGGGCTGGAAAGCTGTAGCCCGGCGCCAGAGGGGCAAGGCTCGACCGTTGGCGCCAGATCAGCCAAAGCACAATCGGCGGCACGATGAAGCCGTGCGCATAGGTGTCGGAACGCGCCCAGATACCGGCCATCGCCAGCGCCGTCTCGCGAAAAAGCACCAGCAGCAGCGCCAGCGTGCAGACCAGCGCAGGCAAGGCCAAGCGCCACCCCGGATGCGTGGCGGAGGATGTCAATTGCGGTGCTGGCTGGTTCATGGTCTGGCCTTCGGCAGAGCTACAGTCACAGGGCATCGAAGCGGAACAAAGCGCGCACGAGGAAAGCGCCGCCGATCAACCCAGGTGGCGTACGATCAATGGCCCGAGCCAGTTGGCAAGGCCGATCGGCATCCGCCGCCAAGTCTCGATCAGCCAACGGTACTTGACGTTCGACGGGTTGTTCTGCGGAACGGAATCGCGCTTGTAGAGACAGTACTCGTAAGACAACGGCTCGGGCTCGAACCCCCAGTTTTTCTTGAAGGAATACGAACCGGTACCCTGTTTGCTGCGCCCATAGTCGAAAACCTTCAGCCCACGCTCGCAGGAGCGCCGCATCAGTTCCCAGTACTTGAAATCGTTGGCCGCCAGATCGCGCGCCGACAACTCGTCACCGGCGTAATACGGCAGAACCTCGTCACGAAAATAGAAGCTCAGGACACCGCTCAGCGGCCGACCCGCCGGGTCGACGACGGTCAGAATCTCGCAATCCCTGCCGAACACCCGCTGCAAGGCCTCGAAGTATCGCCGCGGGAGCGCCGGCGTCCCGTGGCGGTGCACGTTGTCGGCGTAGAGCGCGAAAAAGCGGCCCGGATCCGAGTCGATCTCGCTCGACAGACCGTTCTTGATACCCTTGCGCACCATCGCGCGCTGCTTGCGCGGAATCGCCAGCATGTTCGCTTCGACTTCGGGCGCGAGCTTCTTGCGGAAACGGACATAGAGATCCTGTAGCGGCCAATCGGCATGGCGTCGCCCCACGTTTCGCAACTCGAGATGGTCCACGCTAAGGCGCCGGGCCAGAGCCTGCGCCTCGCCTTCCAGCGCCTCGACCGCCGCTGCGCTGGTCGCCGCGACCCCGCCATAGACGGCGAAAGGCAGCGAGATCAGCGAGTTCCCGAAGACAAGACTCTTCACCTGGGCCAGCGGCAAGACGCCCTCGAGCACGCCGGCACGCTCGGCGTAGAGAAAGTACGTCCGATGGCGAAATACCTCGGTGACGATTCGCTGCCAGCCGGCCCGGTGAAAGAAGGTCGCTTCCGGGCACGTATCGACAAATGCGTCCCAACGTCCGGCTGCCGCACGGTCATCGGAACTCAAACGCCGGATGTCAAGCGGCGCGCTCACCGCGGCGAGGCTGGCAACCTCCTCGGTGGTCGTCTTCATGCGCCCACCGCCGACGGTGGCGGACGATCGGCGAGGAACACCTCATCCATTCGCCCCCATCTGAAGTCGGCAGTCAAGCGCCGCAGCCGGCCCTCGGTGTGCCGCAGGTTGACATAGTGACGAAAACGCGTTTTGAGGCTGATGCCGGGAATTCGCGGTTGCCCGGCGTCGATCTCCCATGGATGGAAGAAGAAGATCGCCGGCTGCCGATCCACTTCGTTGACCTGCCGCAGCAACCAACGCGATAGCGCGTAAGGCAGCAAGCGAAAATAGCCGCCACCACTGGCCGGCCAGTTCCGATCGAAGAAACGGGCGGTCGTTACCGGTAACTCGAGCAGCCCGGAGCGTACCGGGTGGGCGAAGCGCGGAGCGTCCGGCATGCCGTAGTGGTCATGGCGAATCGGGTAGATGCTGGAACTGTAGCGATAGCCGGCACGTTCGAGGCAGTCGAAGGCCCAGAGATTGCCTTCGCCGATCGAAAAACTCGGCGCCCGGTAGCCTTTGACCTCCTGTCCCGAAATGTCTTCCAGGAGCTTCTTGGCCCGTTCGATGTCCGCCGAAAAACCGGCTTTGTCGAGATCGCTGGCTCGCTCATGGCCATAGCCGTGGCTGGCCAGTTCGTGACCCCCATCGACGATACGGCGAACGAGATGCGGGTAGCGTTCGGCAATCCAGCCGAGGGTGAAAAAGGTCGCTTTGGTCTGCCGCTCGTCGAGCAGCAGCAGGATCCGCTCGACGTTCCCTTCGACCCGGCACTCACGATGATCCCACTGGTCGCGTGGGATGTATGGGGCAAGCGCCGAGACCTGGAAGTAATCTTCGACATCGATCGTCATGGCGTTGGTTAGCGGCATGCTGGTCATCGGTCGGCGGTCATCCGTGAAGAGAAGTGTGCTGGCTAGGCTGAGTGAGCAGCCACCGAGCGAGATCGGCGGCGATTCTCTGCGCGGCGCGGCCGTCCCAGTACTCCGGGATACGGCCGTTCTTGCCGGCCCCAGCGAGGATCGCCTCGACGCCACGGCGGATGGCCTGTGGATCGCTACCGACGAGGGTATTCGTCCCCTGCTCGACGGTGATCGGACGCTCAGTGTTTTCGCGCAAGGTCAGGCAGGGAACGCCGAGGGCTGTCGTTTCCTCCTGCAGGCCGCCGGAATCGGAGAGCACCACCTTCGCCCCGGCCAGCAGCCCGAGCATCTCCAGATAGCCCTGCGGCGGCAGCAGCGCGATACGGCGGCTGGCCAGTCCTTCGCTCAGCCCGAAACGTTCGATGTTGGCGCGCGTGCGCGGGTGCAGGGCGAAGACCAGCGGAACCCGCTCGGATACCTCGCGCAGCACGGACAGCAAGGGCGCCAGCGTCTCGATGCGGTCCACATTCGACGGCCGGTGCAGCGTGACCACGCCGTAGCCGGAAGCCCCGACGACAAGCGCCGGATCGAGGCCAGCCAAGCGCAGGGTTGTCGCCGGCGCACGGGCATGCTCACGGTTGGCCAGCAGCGAGTCGATCATGACATTGCCGACGAAGCGTACGCGCTCCTCGGCCACACCCTCGCGCGCCAGGTTGGCGTGCGCGCTGCGCTCGGTGGTGTATAGGCGATCGGCGATCTGGTCGGTGAGCAGCCGGTTGATCTCCTCGGGCATTGCGCGATCGTAACTGCGCAGGCCAGCTTCGACGTGCACCACAGGCACATTCTTCTTGGCGCACACCAAAGCACAGGCCAGCGTCGAATTCACGTCGCCGACAACCAGCACACAAGACGGCCGATAGGTGTCGAGGAGCGGCTCGAAACGGCGCATCACCTCGGCTGTCTGCACCGCGTGGGTCCCCGAACCCACCTCGAGATTGAGGTCTGGATGCGGCAGGCGCAAGTCGACGAACAAGCGGTCGTTCATGTCCTTGTCGTAATGCTGGCCGGTATGAACGAGCAGGGTCGGAATGGCCGGATGATGGGCATCGAAGGCACGCAGAATGGGTGCCATTTTCATGAAATTGGGTCGTGCGCCGACCACACAAATCACCGGCCCCAAACCAGCGGGCCAAACTTCATCAACCAAGGCAACTTCCTTCACGGTTTGACGCGCACCGCATCGACCAGTTGCTGAAGCAGCGAAAGGAGCGCGGCATTGTTGCGTTCCAGGCGAAACATGCTGCGCTCGATACGTATCATTCGCTGCTCCGCCTGACCGGTCTTCAGGTCGGCAATGACGCGTGACGCCTGGTCGGCAGTGCTCGGATCCATCGCCAGTCGCGACAGGTCGATATCCAGAACAGCGCTGTCGCTGAGTTGAGAGGGGATCACGCCCGGCTCACCATCAGTCAGCTTGGTCGTCGCCGCTGACGACGCCGATTGTGTTTCCTCACGAATTTCCTTGGCGACGTCTTCCACGTCGCTACGCGTGAAGTCGGTCTTGCCATTCAGAAAACCGGACAACAACAGACGGTCGCAATGGGCGTTGATACGCCGCGGGACGCCACCGCTGGCTTCGAAAACCGCTTCGAAAGCACCGGCGTCGAAGCGCGGCAGGCCTTGTGATCCCGCACACTTGAGGCGGTGCTCGATGTACGCCTGCGTTTCGTCCTGGTCCATCGGCCCGATATGGCAGGCAGCGATCACCCGCTGGCGCAGTTGCTGCATCTGCGGGCTCTGCATGATCTTCCGGAACTCCGGCTGACCGATCAGAAAGCTCTGCAACAAGGCCTGCGTACCAAACTGGAAGTTCGACAACATCCGCAGTTCTTCGACCGCACGTGACGTGAGGTTCTGTGCCTCGTCCACAATCAGCAAGCAGCGCTTGCCCTGACGGGTGACATCGACCAAAAAAGCCTCGAGCGCAAGCAGCAGTTCGGATTTCCCGACATTCTTGGTACCAACGCCGAACGCCGCGGCCACCATGCGCAAGGTATCCTCCGCGTCGAGTTGTGTGGTGACCAGTTGAGCTGCCACCACTTTTTCGTGGTCGAGGTCCTTCAACAGGCCGCGCACGATCGTCGTCTTACCCGCACCCACCTCGCCAGTAACGACGATGAATCCCTCGTTCTGGTTCAGACCATACTCCAGATAGGCCATCGCGCGTCGATGCTGCTTGCTGGCGAAATAGAACGACGGGTCGGGATTTAGCTGAAAAGGCTTGTTGGTCAGGCCGTAGAAGGACTCGTACATAAGGAACGATCAGAAACGATAGGAAAGACCGCCGGTCAGCGCGCTCTCGGTATAGCCGGTGTTTACCAGCCCGGAACCGCCCGAGTTGTCGGAAATCACCCGGCGTGCGGTCACGTTGGCACTCGCCTGGGGCGATAGCCGCGTGGTAAATAACACATACGCGCCCTGCGTCTTCGTTTCCGGCGAACCGGCGGTGAAGCCGATGCTCCGCTGTGCGTTGAGCGACATGGAAAGCGAAGAAAAGCCTGTTAGCTTATGCCCCCAGACCAGGCCCACTCCGCGTTGCTGCGTCCGGTTGCTGAGCGAGAAATCGTCGGTCGCACCGTTCAGTACGCCAAGCGGCTGTTGCTCGCTCTGCGTCGCCGTCAAGGTCACGGTGTTGCGGACACCCAACATGGCGAGCGAGAGTTGCTGCAGTTCCTGCAAGGTCGGACGATTGGTCAGGAAGCCGTTGACCACCGTGCCATCCGCCGGCACCCCCCTGTCCTGCAGAACCTGAATGACCTGCGCCCGGATCGCGTCGGGCGCGAGTCCCGGGTTGCTGGCCGCGATGATCGCATAATAGGCGTCGTAGTTGCTGCCCTGCCCGGTATTACCCACACCTTGCGGCTGATAAGACACGTTGCGGCTCGCGATATAGCTGACCAAAGACTTCGGCATGCGGTGGCTGAAAGCTACCTGGTAGCTGTTGCCGAAGAAACGCCGCGTCGTGCTCGCCTCCAGCTTGGTCCGCGAACTCGGTGTCCACACCAAGCCGAAACCCGAGTCGCCATGCGTCTCGTCCTGCAGACTGACGAGGTTGGTCGTCTCCCGCCCACCGGTGACCGACACCTGTAGCTGCGGACTGAAGCGATACGCCAGGGTGACCCCGTAACGCGTGTCGTCGCGGTCGCGCGAAAACGGGCTGCTGTAGTCGGTCGACACCCGGCTCGCGTCGAGCGACCAGGTCACCGCGGTCAAAGGCGTAATGCCGGCTATCCGGCCAAGCCACTGGTTGGTCGTCGTATCGGACGCCAGGTTGGACTTCGACGACGTCGTAGACGCGGTGTACTTGAGGAGGTACTCCGTAGAAAAAAGTGATCTGCCCTTGATATAGGGAGAAATCGAGTAGCTCGACGTTTCGGTCCGGTTGTTGTCGATGTTGGCAGTGCTCGGCGAAACCTTGCCGAAGGCCGAAAGATACTGCTGCGAAATCGTCCCGGTGGCATCGATGAACAGCCAGTCCTCGATCGCTTCGAGCGTGCCGATCGCCGTCAGCGCATTCTGACGGTTGTTCGACGACGACTCCCGGGCATAGAGGTTTTGCGTCAGCCCATAGGTCAGACGCAGATTGGCGCGACCACTCTTGCCATCGATCGAAATCCCCGGCGTGATGGCCGTGACCAAGTCGCTGGTCGGGTTCGAGGAATCGAGAAAAACGTTGTTGGTGAGGGTCTCATTGACCGCGATGGTGGGCACGATCTGCCACTTTTCGGCTTGAGCCGGAAGCGTCAGGCAGGTCAGCGCAATACCGACAGACGAAGCCGACAAGCGGGCCCAGCGCTCGCTACTCGCGGCTGCGTCAAGTACATCGCGCACGATCGCCGGTGGCCGTTCCGCACCGCTTGCACGACGCCAGCGCTCAAGCACCATCGGAACCATAGCCGTAGCCATAACCGTAGCCATAGCCATAGCCGTAGCCATAACCGTAGCCGTCCTGGGTCGTCGAGCGCGCCTGATTGAGCAGCACCAGCTTGACAGGACAGGATTCGATGGCGGCCAGTGCGTGCTTGACATCACTGCGTGCCGTGCTCTCCGCCTTGACGACCACCACCACCTGACCCATGTGAGTCGCCAGAACCCGGGACTCGGTGGTCATCAGCAAGGGCGGCGAGTCGAAAACGATGATTCGATCGGGATAGCGGGTCGCCATCTCGTCGAGCAGGCTGATCATCGCCTCGCTGGCCAGCAGTTCGGTCGCCCGCGCGTGTTGTGTACCGCTTGGCAGAAGACTCAGCTTTTCGACGTTGGTGCGCAGCAGAACCTGCGAAAAATCGACCGAATCGTCGGTCAAGACGTCGAGCAGACCACGCGCCGGCGGTAAACCGAGCATCCTCAATACCGACGGCTTCGGGACGTCGGCATCGACCAGCATCACGGTATTGTCCAGTTCCATGGCGATACTCATCGCGAGATTGATCGCGGTAAAGCTCTTGCCTTCGCCCGACAACGCGCTGGTCACCATGATCAGGTTGCCACGCCGGATCGGCGCCGCCCCCTTGCCCATGGCATTGGCAATCAGCGGCCGCTTGACCACCCGGTACTGGTCAGCCATCTGAGAACGCGGAGCATCCGGGGTGATCAGGCCACCGGCCGCCAGCGCGGCCATGTCCAGTTCGACCTGACGAGAAACGATCGCCGCAGGAGGAACGACCGGCTCCTCTGCCCGCGATTCGACAGAAACCCTGGCCACGGCAGGCACTTCGGCCTCGCCTGCCACCGCCGGCGCGGCCGCCGGTGGCAGGCGCGCGGCGTCTACCAGGATCGCCGGTGGCGGCGGCGCGGCATCGGCAACCGGACCGGCGATCTCCACACCCGCCTTGCGCAGTTGCTCGAGACGCTTCGCCGCTTGTTCAATGAGGCTCATCGTTTTTCCTCAGGCAGTACGGACTGAAAGTAGAAACAAGGCGAGCAGCCCCGTCGCGTAGACCGCGACCAGCGAACCACAGGCCGCCGCAAAGCGCAGCAAGTCCTTTCTCTCCCGACGTTTCCTCGCGTCGTCCACAAGCAGCGACACCGTTCCCAGAAGAGGCAGACCACAGGCTTCACGAAGGGAGCGCGAATCGAAAAACACCGGGCGGATTTGACTGGCCGCGAAAGTCACGGCAACCCCGGCGCCGAGCGCCAGCAGCAGCGTCAGAGGCAACAGCAGAGTACGATTCGGGGCCACCGGCTTCGGCGAAACGCGCGGCGGGTCGATCAAACGGAAGTCCACGCCGGCGGTGCTGTCCATTTCGCTGCCCATGCTGGCGGACTCGCGGCGCTGGACCAGTTGTTCGTAGTTCTTCTTGTTGATGTCGTAGTCGCGATTGAGCTGCGCATACTCCGCTTCGATTTGGGGAACCAACGTCACCTGACCTTTCATGCGCTCATAACGCGCCTGATACTCGGCAACGCGTGTCTGCAGGGCGGCCACTCTCGCTTCGGTTTCCGAGAGCGATATCTTGAGCTGCTGCTGAACCGGGTTGATGGTCGTGGTTGACGTCGGATTGCTCGCCGCCGCCTTCCGCCGGGCGGCGATCTCCTCGCGCTTCTTGTCTTCCAGCTCCTTGATCAGACGGCGCGTGCTGACCACATCCGGATGCTTGTCGGTAAAGCGCTGCAACATGGCGTCGAGGTTGCGCTGCAGAGTGTCTATCCGGCTGTCGATCTCGGGAATCGAAACCCCGGCGATCGCCTCCTGGCTCGCGTCGGGCAGCAACGAAGGCTCCTCACCCCCCAGCAGTTGACGCTTCAAGGAATCGCGCGACTGCTCGGCCTCGCGCAATTCCAGCCGGCTCTGCTCGAGCAGGGTGCCGGCCTCGCTCATGCGAGCGAAGTGATCCTTCCCTTCCGAGCCTTGTGCCGCCATGTTGCGAAGCTTGAACTCCTTGAGTCGCGCCTCGGCTTCTTCCAGCTTCTTCTCGTACGCCTTGATTTGTTCGTCGAGGAACTTCCTGGCCGATTCCGAATCCTTGCGCGCGTCGCCGAGGTTGGATTCGACGAAGATGGACACCAGGGACTGCACGACCCGTTTCGCGTGGTCCGGCTGGGTGTCGCGATAGGTGATCGTATAGATGTTGTCACGCGTTGTGTTCTGAATCTTCAGCGACGCCATCAGCATTTCGGCCAGTGCATCACGATCGGCCTTGGACTGGATCTTGAGGTCCAGATCCGCCATGCGGATCAACTTTTCGACATTCGGCCGCGTGATCAGGGTACGACTCAGCATCATCACCTGCTGGTCGACGTTGGGCTGCGTGACAAGGCCGGACATCAGCGGTCGGAGGATCGACTGGGTATCGACGAAGATACGCGCCGACGCCTCATATTTGTCCGGAATGGCGAGAACGGCCGCGACGCTGGCCAGTCCGACGACCCAGGCGACGATGATCCCCAGCCAGCGACGTTTCCACATTCCGCGCAGGATCGTGAGCGCTTGTCGAAGCAGTTCATCCATCGGATTCAGACTCTATCAGTAGCGGTTTGGGGAGCGCCGCAGCTGGGCCGCGACGCGACTAAGCCAACGATCTGGTGTCAGCACGGTCCGAACGTCGTTCAGAACCAGCTCTGCGGAATGATCAGGACGTCACCCGGCTTCACATCGACGTTGGCGGACACATCGCCACGGCGGATCAGGTCGCTCAGCCGGACGCTGTACTGCTTGTTGCCCTCGGCGGCCCGGAGAAGCGTCGCGCCGTTGCCGTCGGCAAAATCGGTCAAACCACCGACGGCGATCATCACGTCAAGCAAGGTCATGTTCTGTCGATAAGGCAGAGCCTGCGGCTTGGAGGCTTCGCCCACCACACGAATCTGCTCGCTCTGGTTTCCCACGAAACCGGTTACCACGACGGTCACCACAGGATCCCGGATGAAGGTGCCCAACGCTTTTTCCATATCGCGTCCAAGCGCCGTCGGCGTCTTGCCCATCGCCGGCATGTCCTCGATCAGCGGTCCGGCAATCATTCCATCCGGACGTACGGGCACCGACATCGACAGCTCAGGATTGCGCCAGACGATGATATTGACGTTGTCTCCGGGGCCGATGAGATAGCGGTAATCAGGCGAGGCCGCGACGGTCGGCGCCGGCGGAAGCGAAGCGCAGCCGACAGCCAGCGCCGCCAGCGCGGCAGCGGCGAACCAACGAAACGCGGCGCCAAGTACCTCATGCAGGCGTGTAAACCACATAACTCTCTCCTTGTTTTGGTCACCAGCTTGGACACGAATTGCTGCCGACGCCCGCCATACATCACCCCGTCAGGCATCACAAAAACGCGCCACAGTATAGTGGAATTGACTCTCGCCACGAAAGTAGCTTCCCTCGCCCCGCCGTACCATGGCTCTCGACGACAGGCAAAGTTCTTTGACCTGCTGCCTTTATGCCAGTGACCCGACGGCCCGCCTGGTCGCCGCCCAGCGACGTTCCTCGAATAGCCGCAGAATACTTGCTTCCACGGCGAGGAGACGACAAATAACGCACACTTCCACGCCCTTACTACGCTCAATGTGGCAAAACAACACTAGCGAGGGCTTGCCCAAGGGAAATAAATCAAGCTCTTTCGACGATGCCCGATGCGCCACGCCCCCCCCGGACAAGGCACCGTGCCTCGCCCGGCATCCGTGGCGACAACCAAGCGGACGAACAGCACCTCGCCCGTCGAAGCGGCGCCCAGGCTTGCGCCGACAAGGATCTTTGCCGCAGGATGACGCGTGCGCACGGCCGAACCGCCGCTGCGCACCCGACAACCACTCGCCCCGCCCGCGGTGCGGCCCGCCGGCGACAGAATCGAGACCATTGCCCATGGACGCACCGGCGATCACCGACCAGGAGTTTTCTCTTTTCCAGCGTTTGGTCCACCAGATAGCCGGTATCAAGCTGGCGGACAACAAAAAAGCGCTGCTGGTCGGCCGCCTGCAAAAGCGGCTGCGCGAACACCAACTCGGCAGCTTCGGGGACTATTACCGGATGGTGTCCAGCGGTCGGCAGCCAGCTGAGCTGCAGACCATGGTCGACCTGCTGACGACCAACGAAACCTACTTTTTCCGTGAAGCTCGCCATCTTGAGTTCCTGCGTGACGAAATTCTCGGCCAGCGTCCGACGGGCGGCACCTTACGCCTCTGGAGTGCCGCCAGTTCGAGTGGCGAGGAAGCCTACAGCCTAGCCATGGTGATCGCCGACACCGTGCCAGGCAACGCCCGATGGGAGGTCTTCGGTTCCGACATCAGCACGCAGGTGCTCGCCAAGGCACGTGCCGGTCGCTACCCCCTGGAGCGCAACGAGGGTATTCCCGAAGCCTGCCGGCGCAAGTACTGCGTGAAAACAAGCGACGATCCGCACGGCTTCCTGGTCGCACCGGCGATTCGCCAGCACGTCCGCTTCGCCCAGGTCAACCTGACCCGGCCGATCGATCCCCGCCTCGGCTTGTTCGACGTCATCTTCCTGCGCAACGTGATGATCTATTTCGACAGCGAAACCAAGCGCCAGGTCATCGCCAACCTCCTGCCCCAACTGCTTCCGGGCGGCTACCTGATAGTTGGCCATTCAGAGTCGTTGAACGGCATCACCGATCGGCTGAAGTCGGTCAAACCGACGATCTACCGTAAACCCTGAGCGACGACCGCCGGAAGCCTGGCCGGCGAGTTGTACAATCCGCTTGCCGTATCGACGAACGCGCTGGGCAATCCTCGGTCAAACGATGACGGAAAACCACGGAAAACCATAGGGAGTATTCATGATGCCATTCCAATCGCGCCTGTTATTCAGCGCTTGCCTTGCTCTAGTAGCCCTGGCCAGCGCTTGCAGCAGCACCGAGGAGAAGCCCACCGCAGCGGCGCCCGCGCCGGCTGCCCTGACCGCCCTGCCCTACGACCAGGCGGTGCGCAAGGCGGCACAAGACCTGCTGGCCAACGCCAATCTGGCCAGGGATCAGAAATACAGCATGGTGGTCGACCCGCTGGTAGACGGTAACACCGGCGTGCAAACCGAAGCGACGGCATCGATGGAGCAGTCGGTCGTTCAGCTGGTGAAGGAAAACTACCAGCAGGTCGATGTCAAGCCCTTTACCAGTGAGACCGTCTCGACGCTGCCCTTGCTGATGGTCGGCACCTTCACGCCGATCAACTTGCAGGGCAAGGCCGACGGCGAGCGCGACGCCTACCGCATCTGCTTCGCGCTTGCCGATCTGAAAACCGGCAAGATCATCAGCAAGGGGCTGGCACGCTCGCTACCCGACGGTTTCGATCCGACCCCACTGCCTTTCTTCCGCGAAATGCCGGTATGGGCCAAGGACACGGCGGTCGACGGCTACATCAAGACCTGCCAGGGAACGAAAGCCGGTGATCCGATCAATCCGGCCTACATCGACGCCGTGCTCGCCGCGTCGACCATCAGCGAAGCGATAAAAGCCTACCAGGCAAGGAATTACAAGGACTCGCTGGCCCTCTACCAATCGGTTCTGAAGAATCCGGCCGGCAACCAGGCACGCGTCTACGCCGGCATCTACCTCGACAACCAGAAACTGGGCCGCAGGAAGCCCGCCATGCAGGCGTTTGGGCAGCTCGTCGAAATGGGCCTGGCGAGCGACCGGCTCGCCGTGCGTTTCGACTTCAAACCCGGCGCGACCGCTTTCAGTCAGGAGCAGGCGCCGCAACCGTATGCCCAGTGGTTGTCGGAGATTGGCCGTCAGTCGCTGCGCCAGAACTCGTGCATCGAAGTCGCCGGACACACCCGGCGCGGCACTTCCGAGCAGATGGACGAAAGACTGTCGCTGCAGCGCGCCGAATTCGTCCGCCAGAAGATGGTGGCGGCCAATCCGGCCCTGGCCAAACGGTCGACGGCCAAGGGTTATGGTTCGCAGCGCGCGCTCGTCGGCACCGGCAGGGGCAACGAGTCGGATGCGCTGGACCAGCGCATCGAGTTCAAGAAGGTTTCCTGCTGACCACGCGGCTGGAATTGAGCGACGTGCTGAGACTTCGGGACTGCCTGCGCCAAGTTCAAGTTCTGCTCTGCGGCTTCCTTCTGATGAGCGGTACGGCTGCCGGCCAAGCGGCGGCAGAAGCCGTACCCAGCCTGCGCATCGAAACCGGCAGCCATGTGGCGCCGATTCGCGCGGCCAGCCTGGACCGTGACGGCCGCTACGCCGTCACCGCCGCCGAGGACAAGACCGCCCGCCTCTGGGATGCCGGTAGCGGCACGCTGCTGTCGGTATTTCGGCCGCCGTCCGGCGCCGGCAACGATGGCAAGCTCTACGCCGTGGCCATGACACCGGACGGCAGCGTCTATGCGGCAGCCGGCTGGTCGTCGGGCAATGACCTCTACCTGGTGCGCCGCCACGACGGCCAGATCATCCACCGCGTGACTGGCCTGCCCGACGTCGTCACCCACCTGTCCTTCTCTCCCGACGGCAGAAAGCTGGTCGCCGGTCTGTGGGGCAGACAGGGCGTACGTATCTTCGCCAGTGCTGACGCCTGGACGGCGGCCCGCGAACTGCCAGGCGACGCGGACTATTCCGACGAAGTGAATGCGACCGCCTGGTCGCTGGACGGCAAGATGCTCGTCGTGAGCAGCGCGGACGGTTTCGTCCGCAGCTACGAAGCAACCGCGAAAGGTCTCCAGCGGCTCGCCCGGAGTACGCCGGCCGGCACCGGGGTGCCCTTTGGCCTTGCTTTTTCGCCCGACGGGCAAACGGTCGCCGTTGGCGCGGCGGACCAGGCGCAGGTCGTTCTGCTCGAGGCCAAGACGCTGAAAGCCTCGAGAACTCTTGCGCCGCCCAGAAGCAGCCCCGGCCGCAGTTTGAGTGTCGTCGCCTGGTCGACCGATGGCCAGCGGATCTACGCCGCTGGTAGCTGGAGCAACGACAAGGGACAGTTTGCCATTTTGACCTGGCCCGACGCCGGACGTGGAGAGCCATCGATACTGCCCGTGGCGCGCAACACGATCACGGCGCTGCACGCCGCGCGCGATGGCCGCCTGCTGTATGCCACGGCCGATCCGGCATGGGGCATGCTCGCCGCCGGAGGACAGGCTCTGCTCAACGTCGGCCATGGCCTGCTCGATTTCCGCAACCAGCGCAGCCGCTTCCGCCTGGCCACCGATGGCGGCGCGCTATCCTTTCAAGAAGCGCGGCCAGGCCGTTCGGCCGAGGCCTTCGACCTCCGCCAGCTCGCCTGGGCAAAACCCGGCAAGGACTGGCAGGCGCCGCGCACGACGGCCGCCAAGACCGTGGTCGACAATTGGTTCGAAAGACAGAACCCATCGATCAACGGCAAGACACTCGTCCTCGACGCCGGCGAGTGGTCGCTGTCGGCCAGCGTGGCCCGCGACGGCGGCCGTGTGGTTGTGGCGACGAATTTCCGGATCCGCCTGTATGACCGCAACGGCAGCGAGCTCTGGCGTGCCGCCGCGCCGGCGACGCCCTGGCAGGTCAACCTGAGCGACGACGGACGCTGGGTCGTCGCCGGTTTCAGCGATGGCAGCTTGCGCTGGTACCGTCAAAACGACGGAAGCGAGCAACTCGTTTTCTTTCCTCAGGCCGACGGACGCCGCTGGGTCATGTGGACGCCAGGCGGTCATTTCGCGGCCAGCCCGGGCGGCGAAACGTTGGTCGGCTGGCAGGTCGACCGAGGTCCGGCGCAGGCGGCCGATTTTTATCCGGTATCGCGTTTCCGCGCCGAGTACTACCGGCCCGAACTGCTCAGCGAAGTGGTCGGCAAAGGCAGCAGCCAGGCCGCCCTCGCCGCCCTGCCGGCGATTGCGGCAACACCGCTCGGCGGCAAGGCGATTCGTGAGCGCCTGCCGCCGACGGTTCGCATCGTCTCGCCCGACGTCGCGCCGACGTCGCGCGGCAGTGAAGTCAAGCTGCAAGTGGCGGTTCGCACGCCGGTGGACGCACCCACGACCAGACTGCGCGCACGCCTGAACGGGCAGCCGGTGGCCGTGCCGCCGCTGGCTTCGCTGCGCACTTCGCGGGCAAGCGACAACGAAACGATCTACGAGGTACCGCTAGCGCTACCGGATTACGATGCGCAGCTCCTGCTGTTTGCCGAAAACAAACATGGCGTGTCGCCCGAGGCAACGCTGCTGCTCAAGCGGCCGCCGGCAGCCGTGGCGGAGCCCGCCAGCCCGTCGCTGGCCACCGGCTCCGCCGACCTGCGGCCTGCGCTCTATGTACTGGCAGTGGGCGTTAGCAAGTACCAGGATCCTTCTATCCAGCTCGAGTTCGCTGCCAAGGATTCGACCGATCTGACGAATTTTCTCAAGACGCAGGAGGGCGGTCTGTACCGCAAGGTCGCAGTTCGCCTGCTGACCGACAACGGCGCCAAACGCGACGACGTTCTGGATGGACTGGAATGGATCCGCCGCGAATTGACTTCACGCGACGTAGCGATCGTCTTCATTGCCGGGCACGGTGTGAACGATGCCGACGGCACCTATTACTTTCTGCCGCAGGATGTCAACATCAAGGCGCTGAAGCGCAGCGGCGTGATCTTCAGCGAAATCCGCAACACGCTCGTATCTCTGCCCGGCAAGGCGCTGTTCTTCATCGACACCTGCCACGCCGGCAACGTGCTGGGCACCGGAACGCGTTCGCTGCGCCTCGACACGACCGCCGTCATCAACGAATTGTCGAGTGCCGACAACGGAGTGATCGTCTTCGCCGCCGCGACCGGACGCCAGTACGCCCAAGAATCGTCCGACTGGGGCAATGGCGCGTTCACCAAGGCCATTCTCGAGGGCTTGCGCGGCAAAGCCGACTACAACAGATCGGGCCGCATCACGCACAAGATGCTTGATCTCTATGTTTCCGAACGGGTCAAGGCATTGACGGAAGGCGCGCAATCACCAGTGACCATCGTCCCGAGCGGCGTCCCGGACTTTCCGCTCGTTTTCGGCCAACGCTAGGCCAGCCGGCAAGGCCGGACTGGCGGGACGAGGCCGCGGGGCGGACCTCGCCGGTTCGCCCGAGCGCAGCTTGACGGCGCCGGCCAAGGACAGAGATACTCTGCCCCTGACGTTTTCCGGGGCTTTTCTGCCATGTGCCGTTTCTTCCCCCTCATCCCCCGAACTCACTGCCAACCCCATCGCACGGCGCTGCCACTCTCCCGGGAGTCGGCATGAAGGGCATCCTGAATTTTCTCGCGCGGGCGAAACTGGTCGAACTCTCGGAGGACGAGAAACTGGTAACCGCCGACCGTGCAGCGGAACCTGGCCCGCACATTGCCGACGCCGGTCCGCCGGATGGACCACCGGACCAAATGCGATCGACGCCAAACGACGTCACGATCCCACCGCCGGCACCGGCCGCCGCTTCACCGGAGCCGATGGCCGGCGAGGACCACGCCACCCCGCTGGCGGACATCTTCACGGCGGCTGGCGTGCCGGGTTCGCCGTATCCGGCCGAGAAGCTGCTGCGCCTGCTCGACGGTTTGCGCGCCATGGACGCGGTAACCCGCAAGGCTGCGGTTCTGGCGATGGACGCGGCGGACGACAACTGGCAGATCGAGGACTGCGTCAGCGATGCCGAGTTCAAGATCGCCGCGCTCGACGCCTACAAGCAACAACTGGCCGTGCAACTGCAAGCCCGCGAGCAGCAATCGGCCGAAGTGATCCAGCACATCAAGCTGGCACTCGACAACTCGACGGCGGCGATTCGCCAGCAGATCAGCGAGCTCGAAGGTTTGCTCGAACGCGAAGTGACGCGCGCCGCGCAGGAAACGACCAGCGTCGAGGCCGGACTGCGGGCGGCCCGCGAGTCAAGCGCCCGCGAAACTCGCCGCATGGACGCCGAAATCGAACGGCTGCGCGAAATTCCGACCAACTTCAAGGCTTCGCAGGTCGCCGCGCACTGAGCAAGGAGAAAGCAGATGGCTCAACTCACACCATTGGCCAAGGGCCTGATCACCGTCATCGTGCTCGGCGTCGCCGGCTCGCTCGCCTGGAATTTCGGCCTCAAGGAACGCTTCGGCGGCAGCGAACCTACAGCCTCGTCGGCAAAACCGTCCGCCGCAACTCCGGAACCCCCCGCCAAGACCAAACCCGCGGCGGCTGCGAACAAGGCGAGCCCGACCGACGACCGCAATGCGCCGCTCGGCAGCCCGGGCAATCCGCTGAAAGTCAGCCTGGTCAGCTTCCACGGCTACGCGCCGGCATTGGTCGCCAACGGCAATTCGCTCGACACCCAGCCGGGATCGATCTACCACAAGAAGGACGTCAATGTCCGCTTCGTGATACAGGACGACATCCCGACGCTGGCCACCATCTTCGAGTCCGGCGCGGCGCAGTGCGCCTGGCGGACTTCGGACTTCTGGGCGCAGGAGCAGCCCAACCTGCGCAACGCCGGCCTCGACGGCCGCGCGGTGATGATCGTCGACAACACGCAGGGCGGCGATGCGGTTATCGCCAGCGATCCGGCGGTGAAGTCGATCGAGGATCTCGCCGGGCGTTCGGTCGCCCTGCTCCAGTTCACGCCGTCGCACGGCATGCTGATCGACGCGCTGGACAATTCGTCGCTTACGGCACGCAAGAAGGAAAGCGTCAAGCTGGTCTTCATCAACGCGGAAGAAGGCACCGCCGGCGTACGCGCCGCGCTCGAATCGGGCCACGTCGATGCGGCCGCGCTCTGGGACCCGGATCTGGCGCTCGCGCTGCGTAACGTCAAAGGCGCGCATGTCGTCTATTCGACGCGCACGGCAACCAACCTGATTTTCGACGTGATGGTCTGCGATTCCCGCCTGCTGGCCAAACCGGAAGGACAGGCGGTGGTGCAGAAATTCGTCGACGGCTGGCTGGAAGGCGTTCCGGCGGCGCGCGCCAACCCCGACAATGCGGTCGAGGCACTGGTCAAGACCGAGGAGTTCTTCAAGCTGCTGGCCGACAAGGAAGGCCGGCCTTTCGTCAAGAGCCTGTTCGCCAACGTCGTGTGGACCGGGGTCGAAGAAAACGCGCGCATTCTCGGTCTGGCCGGAGGAACCAACCACTACGAGCGCGTGTATAAGCGCTTCGACGAGATCTACCGCAAGGCCGGTGCGCTGGCCAATCCGAAGTCGCCGGTCGTGGCACCGCAGGACAGCTTCGACTACCGCTTCGTGAAGGCCATTCTGGCGCGCGACAAACCTGCCGCCGCGGCGGCCGCTCAACCGCAGACCACGTTCACCGAGTCGTCACTCAAAGAGGCGACCAAGAAGGAAGCGATAGTCACCAAGCCGGTGACCGTCGGTTTCGCTTCCGGCAGTGCCGAACTGAGCAAGCGCGCCGAGAAGACGGTCGATAGCGAGATGGTGCCGTTCATCGAAAACAACGGTAAAGCCTACTTCGAGGTGAGCGGCAATACCGACTCGACAGGATCGCGCGAAGTCAATCAGCGTCTGTCGGCGGCACGCGCGCGGGCGGTAGTCGATTATCTGGTGAAGCAGTGGGAATTTCCACGCGAGCGCTTCAAGATCGTCGGCTACGGCCCTGACCGTCCATTGTGCAACGAGGTCAATGCGGCGATGGAAGGTCTGTCGCTCGAAGACTGCCGAGCGATGAACCGGACGACGCGGGTTGCCGTTTTTGGCGGCCGCTAGGGCGGAGACGGACACATGCCGCAATTCTGGAACCCCTACGCGCCAACCGAGGCTCGCCGCCGGCGGCTGCTCGGGGTCGGCTCGGTGCTCGGCATCGTGTTGCTGTGGAGCGCCGTCGCCGCGTCGGATCTGGTCAGCCCAAGCAAGCTGCCGGCGCCCTGGCAGGTTCTGTCGGCGTTCTCGTACCTGGCCTGGAACGACGGGCAAAGCATGCTGCTCACGGCAACCCTGTGGTCGGTCGGCCGTCTGCTCGTTGCCGGCCTGCTGGTGATCGGCATCGGCATTCCGATCGGCATCGTGATGGGTGCCGCGCCGCAGGTCAACGCCGCGCTGTCGCCTCTCGTCGATCCTTTCCGCTCGGCGCCGGTGGTCGCCCTGCTGCCGATCCTCGTCATGTGGATGGGTATCGGCGAGTCAATGAAAATTGCCTTTTTGTTCATCGGCGCGGTCGTGTACCTGATTCCTATGGTCCGTGACGCCATCCAGGCAGTGCCGCAAAGCTACTGGATAGGCGCCCGCGACCTCGGCGCGACACCGTGGGAGTGCATCCGCCGCGCGGTCGTGCCGATGGCTATGCCGCGCATCGCCGACGCCGTAATCGTCGCCTTCTCGGTGATGTGGACCTACATCACGGTAGCCGAGTACGTCAATGCGCGCGAAGGACTGGGTCAGTTGATCCAGAACGCCCGCCGCTTCAGCGCCTGGGATCAGGTTTTCGCCGGAATCATGGTCATCATCGGACTCGCCTTGGCCACCTACCAGTCGATGATCTGGTTGAAGCGCCGCCTCTACCCGTGGGAGACTCAGCAATGACGGACCCGGTCGCCCCGACGCCATCGGCGGCAGGATCCGAAGCGAAGCCGGTTTCGGTCGTCGTCAAAGACATCGTCCAGGAGTACCCCTCGGAAAACGGCGGTGTGACACGAGTCATCGATCGCGTGACCTTGAGCTTCGATCGAACCGGAATCAACATGTTGCTGGGCCCCTCCGGCTGCGGCAAGAGCACGCTGCTGCACATGCTCGGCGGCGTGCGGCCGATGGCGGTCAAGACTCCGA
This sequence comes from Accumulibacter sp., assembly GCF_029255285.1. GTDB lineage: Bacteria > Pseudomonadota > Gammaproteobacteria > Burkholderiales > Rhodocyclaceae > Accumulibacter. The sequence goes on along the minus strand of NZ_JAPUVI010000055.1, from coordinate 46,043 downwards.
CCTCGGGCAGCGTGTCGATCGACGGCAAGGAGTGCCACGACGCCCACGACGATTCGGTGATGGTTTTCCAGCGCTACGCCAATCGCCCCGATCTCTCGGTTTTCGACAACATCGCCTTCCCTTTCCGCCTCAAGCTCTGGAAATCGCGCGTACCGGAAAGCGAGTGGCGTCGGCGCGTCGCCGACATGCTCGAGGCCGTCGGTCTCGCCGACAAGGCCGGCCTGCGCCCGGCGCAACTCTCGGGCGGACAGAACCAGCGCGTCGCACTGGCGCGCGCGCTGGTACTGCGTCCGAAAATCCTGCTGATGGACGAACCCTTCGGCGCACTCGACGCGCAGACGCGCGAGGAAATGCAGCGCCTGCTGATCGATCTCTATCGCTCCTGGCCGTGTCTGGTCGTCTTCGTGACGCACGACGTCACCGAAGCGCTGATGCTCGGCGACCGCGTGATCGTCCTGTCGACCCAGCCGGCGCGCGTCGCCGACGATTTCATGGTCAACGAAGCGCGGCCACGCTCGGCAGCCTGGCAACGCTCGGCCGAAGCACAGTCCCTCGAGGAACGCATCCTCAATCAGCTCCACGCCAGCCCCGGCAAGGGTCAGGTCAGGGTGACGATCTAGCGATGGCCGAGGGCAAACCGCCTTACGTCAGAGAAGTGCTGACCAGTCAGACCAACCTTTACGCACTGCTCGGCTCGCTGGCAACCGGGGCGTTGCTGTCGATTCCCTTCGGCTTCGGCGTCGGCGCGCTGCCGCTGATCGCCTTTGCCGCCGGCGAAGTGCTCGCCGTGCTGCATCTTCCGTCGCTGCCGACTTTTCGCGAAAAGGTCGACCGGCGCTGGCGGGCCAAGGCGCGGCAGGCGTCACGCGAGCAACTCATTGCCGAACTCCAGAAACGCGCCGCCAAACGTGATGGCTTTGCGCTGCGACTGCGCACCTACCAGCGCATGATGGAGCGCGTCGGAGCGCTTTACCAACGCGCCGAGGCCGGCCTGTCGAGACTTGCCTACCGTGACGTCGAACAGCTCGACGACGCGACGGTGGAGTATCTTGCCCTGTGGCTGTCGGCACTGGTGATCGACGACCGCATGGAATCGATCAATCTACGGGAAATCGATGGCAAGCTGGCGAGCATCGAAAAGGAACTCGCCGCGCCACGTCCGGGAACCGATCTCAGACAACTCCAGAAAGCGCGCGGCGACTACGCGGCGCTGATCGAGCGGCACAACCGGATGCAAAGCCGACGCCGGGCGCTCGAGGCGACGATGTTGTCGATGCCCGACCAGCTCGACGAAATCTACCAGACGATCATGACCCTGCCGGCCTCCGAAGATGTCGGCAGCCGGCTCGAGGAAGCCGTCGGCAAGCTGCGCCTGCAGGAAGACATCGAGGCCGATCTGGCGAACGGTCTGGCCGAAGCGCTGCCCGGCATCGCCATGCCGGCGGCGGGCAGTGCCCGGCGGCTGGCGGCGGTCGGCGAGGCCGGCAAAGGCTGAAATTTTTTGGCAGGCCCTGGTGACGATGGGCGTCGGGGGCTCACTCACGTTTCGCCGGGCGACCGGTTTAGGAAAGGGAAAAGGCGATGGCTGACATCAACTTCATGGGACGTCTGTCCAATCTCTGGTCGGGTTTCGTCTCGCTATGGATCACCGACGTCGAAAAGCGGCATCCGGAAATCGCCTACCAGAACGCGATCGATTCGATGATCGAGAAGTACGGCAAGCTGAAGAGTGCCACGGCGGCAATCATGCGCCGCCGGGAGGACATTTCGGCGCGCCTCGAAGGCGAGCGCGGCGAACTGGCAGCAGTCAGCGCCGACCTCAACGTGGCGCTCGCCACCGGCCAGGACGACCTCGGCGTCGTCCTGATCCAGAAGAAGAACGCGCTCGAAGCCAGCATCAAGACCTTGGAGCAGGACATGGAACAGGCGAAGACCGACGCACAGGAGGCCAAGGACTCGCTGATGCAGGTCAAGTCCGAGATCCAGAAACTCAAGGACGAGAAAGACCGTATGCTGGCCCAGATGCTCAGCGCACAGGCTCGCCTCAAGATCCAGAATCAGCTCGACGGCCTGTCGGTCGACGCCGAAGTCCGCGCGCTCGACAACGTCCGCGATCACATCAAGACGACGGTCGCCGAAGCCAAGATGGGCTCCGAGCTGCGCGATTCCGACCTCGACGTCAAACTCGCCAAGCTGCGGCAGAGTAGCGGCGCCATCACCGCCCGACAGCAACTCGACGAGATGAAGCGCGCGCGCGCCGCCCAGGCGGATGCCGGCAAGTCGATGTAGGGCTGGCACGCCCATGACTCCGACTGGCACGCTGCCAAGCGAAACCGCCGGCCGTTTGCCACTGCCGGCCTGGGCCGAAACGCTACGCCAGAAGTATCTGGCCGGCGAGGCTTCCGTCTTCATCCTTTACCGCAACGTTTTCGATCGCTATCCGGTCGGCGATCGCCACTACACCTTGCTGCCCTTCCTCAGCGACGTGCTGCTCAAGGACAACAAGCAGCACATCTTCGAGCTCAGCGTAGACCGTGGCGTGCGCGTCGTCCAGGGAAGCAGCCCGCAAGGCAAGGCCGAGCTGTATCGTCATCTCGAAGGCAAGGGACTGGCCGGCATTTTCGAGTCGCTCGAACGGCAGATGCTCGAGCAGCGCTCGAACGCCTTGCTGATTCCCTACGCCGGGACCATCTTTCCGGCGGCCGAATCACACTTTCTGTCTCTCGACGAGCGCGGGGCCTTCACCGCACTGCACCGCTGGTCGCTCGACGAAGCTTTCGCCGATCGCGACAACGTCGTCATCCTGATCAGTGAATCGCTGGCCGACATCAGCCCGGCACTGCTGACGCATCCACGAGTGGTGGCGATCGAACTGCCGATGCCGGACCGCGCGGCGCGGCGCGGCGCGATCGGCCACTACGCACCGGCCATGGCGGCCGGCGAAAGCGATCTCCTGGCCGACCAGACGGCCGGACTGCGCCTCATCCAGTTGGCCAGCATCGTCGCCAGCGAAGCTCCCCAGGGCCTCAACGAAACGCAGCGGAGAAACCTCATCGCCGAACTGTTGGCCGGTAGCCCGAAAGCCGCCGAGCGGGCACAGCGCCTGGCGGCGATCACCGCCGGAATGACGCCGCCCGAGATCCAGCAACTCGTCGACCCGACACGCGCGCTGCCCGAAGCGGAAGACCCCGCCAGCGAGATGATGGCCGTCGTCCGCCAGCGCAAGCGCGAGCTGATCGAGAAAGAGTGCGCCGGGCTGATCGAGTTCATCGAACCGCGCCACGGGCTGGACAGCGTCGGCGGCAACCAGCACATCAAGAGCGAGTTGCTCGAAATCGCCCGCCTGATCCGCAGTGGCGACCGGGCGCGGGCGCCGATGGGTCTGCTCGCGGTCGGGCCGATGGGCGCCGGCAAGACTTTCGTCATCAAGGCCTTTCTCAAGGAGGCGGGACTTTCCGGAGTGGCGCTGAAGAATTTCCGCTCGAAATGGGTCGGCTCGACCGAGGCCAACCTCGAACGCGTTCTGGCGACAGTCAAGGCGATGGGGCCGATTGCCCTGGTCATCGACGAAGGCGACCGCAGCTTCGGCAGTAGCGGCGATAGCGACGGCGGCACCGGCTCACGCGTCATCGCCCGCCTCAAGGAGTTCATGTCCGATCCCGAAAACCGCGGCCAGGTTCTCTTCATCCTGATGACCAACCGACCGGACAAGCTCGATACCGACATCAAGCGTCCGGGACGGCTCGATCGCAAGATTCCGTTCTTTTACGCCGAAACCGCATCCGAACGCGCCGCGGTCATCAGCGCCATTCTGCGGCGCTACCAGATCGTCCCCGAACTCGCCGACGAAGTGCTGGAAAACGCCTGCCAAGCGCTTGCAGGCTATTCCAACGCCGACCTCGAGGCCGTCGCCCTGCTTGCCGCCGAGTTTGCCGAACGTGAGCGCACGCCGGTGACCGCCGCCCTGCTGGCGCGGGCGATCGACGATTTCATGCCGCCACAGGAGATCGCGATGGTGAGCTACATGGAAATGCTGGCGGTTTCGGAGACCTCGCGACGCTCCCTGCTGCCGCAGCGCTTCCGCTCGCTGACGGTGCAGGAAGTCCAGACCCGGCTCGCCGAATTCCGGCGCCAGATCCACCCTTGAAGGAGTAGCCATGCTTCCCCTATTGATTGACGTTTCGCTTGATACCGACCAAACCGTCGCCGCGACGCAACTCCTGTTGCGCATTGCGCACGTCGATGGCGCCAGGACGGCGGAAGAAGTCGCCCTGATTCGCCAGTTCTACGACGCTTGCCGCAATGGCGCCGACGACTGGCCGGCCTTCGACTCGCTCGCCACCGAAACGCAGAACACCAACCCCGCCGGCGCTTTCAGAAACGCCGCGCAGCGCGATCTGGTCGTCGCCACCTGCCTGCTCGTCGCCTATGCCGACGGCGCGCTGATCGCCGAGGAACTGGCGGAAGTGCGCGTCGTCGCGACCGAGATCGGCATGCCGGCGACGCGCGTCGATGAACTGCTGGCGCTGGTCAAGGATTACATGCTGGCGCAACTCGCCCGACTGCCGGACGCCGCGTCGGTCGCCGCAGTCGCCCGCGAACTGGGCTAAGACTGGACCGAGTGGCGACAGCCCGCCCAGGCATGGGCCGCGCCCAGCTCGGTCGTTAACGAGACAACCATGTTCGATCAACAGCTTACACTCTACGTCGACGCGCACTTCCTCAGTCCGTACGCCATGTCGGCCTTTGTGGCGCTATACGAAAAAGGCCTGCCCTTCGCCATCCGCACGGTCGATCTGGAGGCAGGCGAGAACCATGACACGGGCTATGCGGCCAGATCGCTCACCTGTCGCGTGCCGACTCTCGTGCACGGCGACTTCAGCCTCTCGGAGTCGTCGGCCATTGCCGAGTATCTCGACGAAGCCTTCCCCGCTCCGCAGTACCCTCAGGTCCTGCCAAGCTCCCTGCACGCCCGCGCCAGAGCACGTATGCTCCAGGCTTGGCTGCGCAGTGATTTCCTGCCTCTGAGAGAGCAGCGCCCGACCGAAGTCGTATTTCTGGGACCCTGCGACCAAGCGCTGACCGCCAAAGCCAAGGCGGCGGCCGAAATCCTGTTTGCCGCCTGCGATACTCTGCTGGCCGGCAACGGCAGCCATCTCTTCGGCGACTGGTGCATCGCCGATACCGACCTCGCCTTGATGCTCAATCGATTGGTCATGAACGGCGATGCCGTTCCCGACCGGCTCGTCGCCTACGCTCGGCAACAGTGGCAAAGGCCCTCGGTTCAGCAGTGGGTCGCGCAGGAGCGCCGATCACGCGATTAGCGTGGCGCGGCACCGGCAGCCTCCTCGGCCCGGCTGGCGAATGGCGTCGGGCATGCGCCGACCGGCGCGAAGGATGGCTGCCGGGGTGGCATCCTGGAAGGACAGCGAGATTCCAGTGTCGACCCTGGCCGCCCATGTTAGAATCATGGGATTCGGCCGGACCGGCCACACCTGCCCCCGCCAAGTGTTCGCCGATCGACAAAAACCAGGGCCGAACCACAAGGAGCAGCGACCGATGGCTGAAGAAAGTCAGTTTTTTCGCCCGGTGAAGGATTTTTGCCAACGCACGGTGGTTACCTGCGAACCTGACGACGCGCTGGTCGGTGTCGCCCGAGTGATGCGCGAAAAGAACATTTCGAGTGTCGTCGTCTGCGAAAACAAGCTGCCAAGCGGCATCGTGACCGATCGCGACCTGCGCAACAAAGTGGTGGCCAACGGAACGGATCCGTCGACCCTCGCCGTGCGGGCAATCATGAACAGCCCCTTGTCGGTCATCGGCGAGAACGATCGGCTGTACGAAGCGCTCTACCAGATGTCGCGTCAGAACATCCATCGTCTGGCCGTCGTGGACGGCAAGGGCAAGCTTTCGGGGATCATCACCGACAGCGACATCATCCGCCTGCAGTCGCGCTCGCCGCATCAACTGGTGCTCGACATCGAGCGGGTACAGAACCTAGACGAACTGCGAACGGTGTTCACCCGCATCCAGAGCCTGGTCCTCCACTTGAGCGCCTCCGGCACGAGCACGCGCGACATGGTGCGCCTGATCGCCCACCTCAACGACCAGATCCTGTTGCGTCTGATCACCCTCCTGCACGCCGACCGTTTCGCCGACCTGCCCGGGCGCTTTGCCGTCGTCGTCCTCGGTAGTGAAGGGCGCGGCGAGCAGACGCTGCTCACCGACCAGGACAACGCCATCGTCTATGGCGACGAGCTCGGGGCCGACGAGATCGCGCGCATCGAGGACTTCTCACAGGTGTTGATCGATTCGCTGGTCGCCATCGGCATTCCCCCCTGCCCCGGCGGAATCATGGCCAACAACAAGGAGTGGCGGCGCAGCCTTCGCCAGTGGCAGGACCAGCTCGACCGCTGGCTGCGCTCGCCGACGCCGAGCAATGTGCTCAGTTGTGGGACCTTCGTCGACATCCGCACGATTTTTGGCGACCCCTCCTTCGAGCAGGAACTCAAGACCCAGGTTTACAGCCACGTCCAGCGCGACAAACTGTTTCTCATGCGGATGGTCGAAAACACGCTGCGCTTCGCACCGCCGATCGGCTGGTTCGGCAAGATCAAAGGCGAAAAGGACGGGGCGCATAGCGGCATGCTGGAGATCAAGAAAGCAGGGATTTTTGCCATTTCCGAGGGCGTCAAGGCGCTGGCGATTCAGGCCGGCACGCTCAAGGGCAGCACGCATCAGCGGCTTGAAGCGCTGGTCAGGGACAAGGTGCTAAGCAGGAAAGTCGCCGACAACATCGCCGAAAGCTTCGACTTCCTGGTGTTGATGCGGCTGCGCGCCCAGGTCGAAGCGGTGCGCGAAGGACAAGCGCCGGACAACTACATTTCGCTGGAGCGGCTCAACATGATGGAACTCGGCCGGCTGCGGATCGCCCTGAAAGGCGTCGAGAAGTTCCAGGAGTTCATCAAGGGGCACTTCCATCTGCATCTGCTCCGATAGACGAACCCGCCCCCGGCAACGGCCAGGCCGGAAAAAAACGAATCGCCAACGGCCCGACCAGCCACCTCAGTAGACCGTGGCTTCCGCGTCGTCGTCCTTCTTGACTCCGGGTTTCCGCCCGCGCGCCGGGGTCGGCAGATCGCAGGACAGCCGGCAACTGATGCCCTCGATCTTCCGGCCCTCGATGAAACGGGTGACCTTGCAGCAGATCACGTCGCCGGCTGCCGCCAGTCGCGTGATTTCATCCCGCAGATCGGCAAGCGGAATGTTGAGCGCCTCGGCCATGTCGACATCGAGTTGCTCCGCATTGGCTCGCAAATACGCAAGAATCGCTTCGCTCATCTGACTACTCCCAAGAAAGCCTTCGCCAATCGGAAAACCGACATAGTGTGCGCCGCAGAACCCGTTCTGGCAATCATCCGTCGGGCCGGCCTTGACGACGACGCGCGTTTGCTGCGGCGCAACAAACGAGTTATCATAGCAAGCGACGGGCGATTGTCAAGATTTCCCGCCACCTCACCACATGATGGACGAACAGACACCCTACCAACTGATGGGCGGCGACGGTGCCGTGCGCCTGCTTTGTCAACGCTTCTACGAGCTGATGGACAGCATTCCCCAGTTCGCCACGATCCGCGCCATGCACCCTGCCGACCTGCAATCCTCACGCGACAAGCTCTTCATGTTCCTCTCCGGATGGCTTGGCGGGCCCGACCTCTACGCCCAGCACATCGGTCACCCGATGCTGCGCCGCCGCCACCTGCCCTTTGCCATCGGAAAAGAAGAGCGCGATCAGTGGGTGGCGTGCATGTATCTGGCGATGGAATCGGTCGGCATCGCCGAGCGGTTGCGCGAAAGGCTGCTGGCGTCCTTCTTCAATACCGCGGATTTCATGCGCAACCAGTAGGCGTGAGCCGGTTTTCTGCGGCGCAACAGGGCGCGCCGACGCGCTGTGCTAGAATGGCCGCCCCTCCTGAAAGGCTGGCCTCCTTATGTCCCGTTCCGTCCGCAACATCGCCATCATCGCCCACGTCGACCACGGCAAGACCACGCTGGTCGACAAGCTGCTGGTTCAGGCAGGAACCTTCTCCGCCCACCAGCACATCACCGAACGGATGATGGATTCGAACGACCTCGAAAAGGAACGGGGAATCACGATTCTGGCCAAAAACCTGGCGGTCGACTATCAGGGAGTGCATATCAACATCGTCGATACGCCGGGGCACGCCGACTTCGGCGGCGAAGTCGAGCGTGTGTTGTCGATGGTCGATGGCGTCCTGCTGCTGGTCGATGCCGTCGAAGGCCCGATGCCTCAGACGCGCTTCGTCACCAAGAAGGCGCTCGCTCTGGGCCTCAAACCGATCGTCGTGGTCAACAAGATCGACCGCGACGGCGCCCGCCCCGACTGGGTGGTTGACCATACCTTCGATCTCTTCGACAAACTCGGTGCCAACGACGAACAGCTCGATTTCCCGGTGCTTTACGCGTCGGCGATCAACGGCTACGCGACGCGTGATCTGGCGCAGCCTTCGCCCGACATGCGACCGATGTTCGAGACGATTCTCGAGTACGTCTCCCCGCCCCACGCGGACAACATCGACGGGCCGCTGCAACTGCAGATCTCGGCGCTCGACTACTCGAGTTACGTCGGCCGGATCGGTATCGGCCGCATCCAGCGCGGGCGTCTCAAGCCGGCTCAGCCGGTGGTCGTCATGTACGGCCAGCCCGATGCCGATGGCGGGTTCGCGCATGGCCAGCCGAAGAACGCCCGGGTTGGCCAGGTTTTCGGTTTCCGGGGTCTCGAGCGGGTGACGATGGACGAGGCACTGGCGGGCGACATCGTCCTGGTGACGGGGATCGACGATCTGTCGATCGGCTGCACGATCACGGATGCCGAAAAACCCGAGGCGCTGCCGATGCTGAAGATCGACGAGCCGACGCTGAACATGACCTTCATGGTGAACAACTCGCCCTATGCCGGTACCGAGGGCAAGTTCGTCACCAGCCGGCAGATCGGCGAGCGCCTGCGCAAGGAACTGCTGACCAATATGGCGCTGCGCGTCGAGGAGACCTCGGACACCGACAGTTTCCTGGTTTCGGGACGTGGCGAACTGCATCTGACGATCCTGCTCGAAACGATGCGCCGTGAGGGTTATGAGCTGGCGGTCGGGCGGCCGCGGGTGATCGTCAAGGAGATCGACGGCGAACTGTGCGAGCCCTACGAGATGCTGACCCTGGATATCGAGGAAGCGCATCAGGGAGCGGTCATGGAAGCGCTCGGCTATCGCCGCGGCGACCTGGTCGACATGACGTCCGACGGCCGTGGGCGGGTCCGCCTGGAGTATCGCATTCCGGCCCGCGGTCTGATCGGTTTTCAGGGCGAGGTGATGAACCTGACGCGCGGTACCGGGCTGGTCAGCCATGTCTTCGACGAGTACGCCCCGGTCAAGGGCGAGATCGGCGGCCGCCGCAATGGCGTTCTGATTTCCGGCGAAAAGGGCGAAGCCGTCGCCTATGCCCTATGGAAACTGCAGGAACGCGGGCGGATGTTCACCGTGCCCGGCGACAAACTCTACGAAGGAATGGTGATCGGCATCCACAGCCGTGACAACGATCTCGTCGTCAACCCGATCAAAGGCAAGCAATTGACCAACATTCGCGCCTCGGGAAGCGATGAAGCGGTTCGCCTGGTACCACCGGTCGCCCTGACCCTCGAATCCGCCGTCGAGTTCATCAACGACGATGAACTGGTCGAAATCACACCGAAGAGCATTCGCATCCGCAAGCGGCTGCTTACCGACCACGAACGGCGCCGGGCGGCGCGCGAGGGCTGATCGATCGGTGCCGCGACAGGCGCGCTCGACCCTCCACGATTTGACAACTTCCCGACCGGCCTCATGGCCCGACGAGGCTACGAAGACGACTGAGAAACAGCAATGACTCACCGCCAAACAACGCCCGCCTCATCCGGTACGCTGTCGAGCGGCGCCGAGTACCGCGATTCCTTGCGCCGCTACCGGCCTCGAGTTTATGTCGATGGTGTGCTGATCGAATCGGTTGCCGACGCACGCGAACTGCAACCCGGAATCAACGCGCTCGCGGTGAGCTACGATTTCGCTCTCGACCCCGCGAAAGCGCCGCTGATGACCGCCGTGCCAAGCTCCCGCGGCCGGACGGTCAACCGGATGCTGCACATCAACGAGTCGGCCGGCGACCTCCTGAACAAGCTCGAGGCGGTGCGCCTGCTGTGCCAGGAAACCGGTTGCGCGCAGCGCTATCTGGCGCACGACGCCTTGAACGCGATCCAGCAGGTCAGCGCCCGGATCGACGACGCGCACGGCAGCCGGGAACATCGTGCCCGTTTCGCGGCTTACCTGGAATGGGTCCAGGAGCGCGACCTGGCACTCGGCATCGCGATGACCGACGCCAAGGGTGACCGCTCGCGACGGCCGCAGCAGCAAGCCAACCCCGATACCTACGTGCACGTCGTCGAGCGGACGGCAAGCGGCATCGTCATCTCGGGAACCAAGGCGATCGTCACCGGCGCGCCCTACATGCACGAGCTTCTGGTCATGCCAAGCCGCAACATGGGGCCAGCAGACGCCAATTTCGCCGTCTGCTGCGCGCTGCCCATCGATGCTCCGGGAGTGACGATCGTCGCCCGCCCGGCAGGCCGCCCCGGCGAGAAGGTCGAGCACGGCGCCGCGCTCTTTTCCCGGCGCTATGGTCAATCCACCGCGGTCGTCGTTTTCGACCGCGTCTTCGTGCCCTGGGAGCGCGTCTTCTTCGCCGGTGAATGGGAACATTCGGCATCGCTGACCTATGACTACGCGACGCACCATAGACACAGTTGCATCGCCGCCCGGGCCGGTTTCGGCGATCTGTTGATCGGCGCCGGGGCGCTGATGTGCGAGGCCAACGGCTTCGACCCCGGCAGGAAAGCCAGCCTGCGCGAACCGATGGTCGAACTGATCAAAATCACCGAGGGCTTCTTCGCTTGCGGCGTCGCCGCCAGCGTCTATGGCCAGCCCGACGAACACAGCGGCAGCTTCATGCCGGAGCCGGTCTTCGCCAATATCGGCAAGCTACTGCTCGCCACCCAGATCTACGACATGCATCGCCTGGCGCACGAAGTCTCGGGCGGCCTGATCGTCGCCCTGCCCGGTCCGGACGAAGATCACAACCCGGCGACCGCGGCCACCCTCGCCGAGGTGCTGCGCGCCAACCCGGACGTACCTTACGACAAGCGGATCGAAGTCGCGCGCTTCATCGAGGACCTCACCGCTTCCTACCAGGGCGGCTGGTACTCGGTGATCAGCCTGCACGGCGGCGGCTCGCCGGCAGCAATGAAACAGGAGATCTGGCGTAACTACCCGCTCGGCAGCAAGGTCGAACTGGTCGAGAGGCTGCTGGATCGGGGCGTCCTGCACGACGACAAGCGACCCATCACCCGCCAGCGGCAGCCGGGGCGCTGTTGTGACGCGGGCTGCTCGCCGCCCGGACAGGCGATCATGGTGCCGCTATCGTCGGGGGCCGGGAAAACCTCCTGAAACCGCCCGCCGGAACGCGCTTCGCGCCGCGACGGGAAAACCCTCGGCACACACGACGGGTCGCCACGGCCGCTCTTCCGCCGGAACATCGACCGCAGTGATACCATTGCCGGCTGGCCGCCGGACGCGGTCGATCCTTGGCCCGACAAGGGATGGCGCGGCGGCGGGCGAGGCAACAGACAATCAGGGGAGAGAAAAGACCAATGCGCAAAGCCCAACGACTTCTACTGCTGGCCGTGCCGGCGCTGTTCACCAGCGCCGCCGCGGCGCTCGAGGGTCCGGACCAATATCCGAACGGTTCCGAGAACTTCATGGCCGGCGCCCTGCCGCCGCCCGGGAACTATTTCATCAACTACCTGGGCTACTATCAGGGCGACTACCGTGACAACCGGGGAGACAAGGTTCCCGGACTGAAAGTCAACGCCACCTTCGACGCGCTGCGCTACATCCACGTCACCAACCAGAAGATCTTCGGCGGGGACTGGGCCATGCATGCGATCGTGCCGCTGGTGTACCAGAAGCTGCACACGCCGATCCCGGCGATCGGCACCGGCAGCACCTTCGGCCTGGGCGACATCGTCATCGACCCGATCATCATCGGCTGGCACTTGCCGCCCGACTGGCACCTGACCGTTGGCCTCGACATCTACCTGCCAACCGGCAAGTACAACCGGAACGACCCGACCGAGAGCATCGGCGCCAACTACTACAGCTTCGAACCCATCTTTGCCTTCACCTACCTCAACCAGAGCGGTTTCGAAGCCACGGCGAAGCTGATGTACAACATCAAGACCAAGAACCGCGACACCGATTACGAGTCGGGCGACAATTTCCACATGGACTATCTGCTGGGCCAGCACTTCGGCCCCTGGGCCGTCGGCCTCGCCGGCTACTACCTGACGCAAACCACCGACGACCGCATCGACGGTCGCCAGGTCGGCCCGGACGGCAGACGCGGCAAGGTCTTCGCCTACGGCCCGGCGCTCAAGTACGACTACAAGGGAACGAGTTTGGTCGCCAGTTGGAGCCACGAAAGCGGCGTCGAGAACCGATTTCAGGGCAACAAGTTCTATTTCAAGTTCGTCACCGGCTTCTAGGCCGGCCGCGGCAGCCGAAACGATTCCGCGAAGTCCATCGCGGCCGGCAGGAACTCCACGAAATCACCCTCGAAGCCGCGATAGTTCAGGGCAAGCTCGCCGCCGGCTCCGCGCAGAGGATTGCTGCGCCTGACCCGGTGCTCGCCGATCCGGTCGAGCGCCCAGCCGATCGCGGCTGGTTCGCGATAGCCCGCGAGCCAGTCGCCGGCGCGCATCGCGGGCAGGATTTGCGCCAGCCGCTCGGGCAGCGCGCGTTCGCCAAGCAAGGCATAGACACCGGCCGTAAAGACTTCGAGCGGCTCGGGCGAGTAACGCTCCCAATGCGCGGCAAGGAAATGATCGTAAAACAGGTCGACGAGGATGCCGCTGTAGCGGCGACGTTCGGCGCTGACCCGCTGCCGGCTTCGCTGGAACGCCGGATGGGAATCCGCATAGCTGTCGATGCGCCGGTGCAAGACGATGCCCTGCACGACGGCTGGTGCCAGGCCCGGTGGCGGCGGCCAAAGCGGCCCCTTGATGAAGTCGCCAAGCAATCCACCGAGGCGGCAGTCCGCATCGTCGCCGGCCAGTAGTGCATGCGCCAGATAATTCACTGCGGCGAGCGCGGCGACGAGCGATCCGCGTCGCCGCCGACGACCGACAGCGACGACTGCCGCACGAACTGCGGCCCATGCGGCAGGTGCAGCATCGACAGTTCATTCCCCAGCAGCGTCACGTAACCGTTGCGACGATTGTCGCCCGTGTCGCTGTATTCGAAGTGGTAGACACGGCGCAGCCGCAACCGGCCTTGCTCGTCACGCTGCGGCCGGAGCGAACCGAGTGCCACGGTATCGTCGAGCAGCAGCAGTCGCTCGGCGTCGCAGGCCGAACTCGCGACGCGGATTGCCGCGTCGCGCGCCTTGAAGCTGTCGAGCCAGAACCACACGCCGGCCAGCAAGGCCAGCAGACTGAGTGTCTCCATCCAAGGTATCAATGCCGGGCATCCCTGTGGCTTTAATTGAAGTTCGGCCGCGCTCGGCCTTCATCGCTCAGAAGCGGCTGAGCGACAGCGCGGTGCCGGGGGGATTCCGGCCGTTCATCCCGCCGCTTGGCCACCACCGGCTGGCACAGGAAGTCAGAGCCGTCTCCAGTTCCCTTCGCCACGATCCGTAACCCTTCTTCGCCTGGCCCTCGGGCGGTGGCGTCGCCAGATCGGCCCTTGGCTGACTTCTCCACGACATTCGTCCTCCGCAAACGCCCAGCTTCGACGCTCCGACCGGGCTTCCTTCAGCCTTCCTTGCCGCAGCGCCCTTGTCCATCTCCAGGTGCCGGACTTAGCCGACGAAGCAAAGCGCCATGCCCGACGCGCACGAAACGCACAACCCACCGCCATCGGCAGGCGAAGTCCGCTTAGAGAGGTCAGTTCACGCGCGGGTTCCCAGTACAACCCCTTCAGGTGACGAATGACCTCACCCACAGTATGCGCCCCAGGCGCTGACAATTCCATGGCCAATCCTCCCGCCGCCTGCGAACTCGAACTATGAGAGCTTTCCGGTCGCCATTGCCCTTTGTTCTTGCTACGTCAGCACGAACAATTCCTACCCTGCGAGGTGCGCGCCCACATCCCACGCATCGTTTCAATCCACGCGCGCCCCGTGAGGAGCGCGCGACGCTGGTCGCAGTATAGCTTCCGCCAACTGGAGAAGTTTCAATCCACGCGCGCCCCGTGAGGAGCGCGCGACCGCACTCTCGCGGATATGGCCTCGTCGTGCTGCAGTTTCAATCCACGCGCGCCCCGTGAGGAGCGCGCGACACTGCGCCAAGCAATTGATGATGTACGAACTCACATGTTTCAATCCACGCGCGCCCCGTGAGGAGCGCGCGACGCCAGCAAACCGTCGACGGCATGCTTCCATCGCCGTTTCAATCCACGCGCGCCCCGTGAGGAGCGCGCGACGCACCAGGAATAACAATCTGCCCATCCTGGTAATGTTTCAATCCACGCGCGCCCCGTGAGGAGCGCGCGACGCACAAGCCCGCTGATCTTGAACAAATTCACTGAGTTTCAATCCACGCGCGCCCCGTGAGGAGCGCGCGACGGCCGACGAGAAATCCCAGCGTCCCGGTGCCGCTGTTTCAATCCACGCGCGCCCCGTGAGGAGCGCGCGACGATCATCGAGGCTCTGTCGGGGTTCTGGCCTGATGTTTCAATCCACGCGCGCCCCGTGAGGAGCGCGCGACCGTGAGACTGGCGTCGGTCATGTCGACCGGGTCGGTTTCAATCCACGCGCGCCCCGTGAGGAGCGCGCGACCGGGACGCGACGCTTAACAGTGTGAACCTCAGCGGTTTCAATCCACGCGCGCCCCGTGAGGAGCGCGCGACCGTCGCCCACCCCTCGCCACGGGCCGCGCACGAGGTTTCAATCCACGCGCGCCCCGTGAGGAGCGCGCGACCTCGTTTCATCGGGGAAGGAGTAAGCATGCCCATGTTTCAATCCACGCGCGCCCCGTGAGGAGCGCGCGACGCCGAGATTCTCAGTACTGCACGACTCTCCACTGGTTTCAATCCACGCGCGCCCCGTGAGGAGCGCGCGACGCAGCGGCTCAGGGCCCTTTCGTTAGTGATCCATGTTTCAATCCACGCGCGCCCCGTGAGGAGCGCGCGACATGAGACAGAGGAGAAATGATCTCTTCCGTCCATGTTTCAATCCACGCGCGCCCCGTGAGGAGCGCGCGACCAAGATGAGGACCCTTATGATAAGCCTTACCTCTGTTTCAATCCACGCGCGCCCCGTGAGGAGCGCGCGACTGCCGAAGGCGAAGATTGACGACCGCAGCGCAAGCGTTTCAATCCACGCGCGCCCCGTGAGGAGCGCGCGACCTACAAGACGCTGAAGGCGGAAGTATTCCCAGGAGTTTCAATCCACGCGCGCCCCGTGAGGAGCGCGCGACAGCGAATCAATCGGCTTCGCCGGCCGATCGATGAGTTTCAATCCACGCGCGCCCCGTGAGGAGCGCGCGACGCTTGGCAATGCTAGGCACGGCACGGAAAGGCGAAGTTTCAATCCACGCGCGCCCCGTGAGGAGCGCGCGACGTAGAAGGCTGGAAGCCTGGCGTATTCCCGCGCGCTGTTTCAATCCACGCGCGCCCCGTGAGGAGCGCGCGACCGCGCGGCTTCAACAACAGGCCGAGCGGCGCCGTAGAGATGCCCGGTCGGCACGAGATGTTTCAATCCACGCGCGCCCCGTGAGGAGCGCGCGACGGAGTATGCGCGGAGGTGGGCGGCAGAGCGTGGGCTGTTTCAATCCACGCGCGCCCCGTGAGGAGCGCGCGACGATGATGTCGTCGGGCATGGGTAGATAATCAGATCATGTTTCAATCCACGCGCGCCCCGTGAGGAGCGCGCGACTCTTCGCGCGTAACAGCATGTATTGTCGACAAAAGATTCATGGCCAACGCAAACGTCCTCATTAGCGGGAGCCAGTGACGGCGCCTCTTCCGTTGTCGGCATGCTTTCATATGAAAAATCATGGCGTTACTGACTGCGCGAACTATCCGCGATATCACCAATCACTTGGCGTTCGCGCTTCATATTACCAGTGGCCCGTCAAAATCCGTAGCTTTGAATCGTCCATACTCGTGCACTTCACATCCGCGCGTGTTGGCCATCCGATAGAGGCGCAAGCAGTCTTCATTGACCTGAATCTCGGCCAGCAGACGACGTTCCAGTTCATCGAATTGCATCTGATTGACCTGGCATTCAAAGACGGATTTCTGGACACGTTGCCCTGTGCTCTCACAGATCTTTGCAACGCGCCGGAGGCGGCGGCGCCCTTGGGAGGTTTCGGTGTTTACGTCGTAACAGACGATGACCAGCACCGCGGTGATCCTCAGCGCATTACAAACGGCATATAGCCGTCGGATTCACCGCGGATGGCGCGGGCCAGCAAGCGAGCCTGCACGAGCGGAATCACGCCCAGCGGAATCGACTGGGCCAGCAGAGGATGCGTTATGGTTTCCTGCTTTCTCTCCTGAAAGGCCACCACCACAGCCTTGCGGGCATCGCCATGAAGCATGACGGCACCTCCTTCGCGAACGATGAATCCATCCGGAGCGACCTGCCCGCGATTGATGAGGGTCAGAACCAGGCGATCTGCCAAAGGCCGGAATTCTTCTTGCAAATCAAGCGCCAGAGCGGCACGGCCTGGGCGGACGGCATGCAGAAAGCCGATCTGCGGATCAAGTCCTGCGGCCTCGACAGCGGAACGGCAGTCATTCATCCACATGGCGTAGACGAATGACAGCAGCGCGTTGAAGCGGTCG
Source organism: Accumulibacter sp. (assembly GCF_029255285.1). Taxonomy (GTDB): domain Bacteria; phylum Pseudomonadota; class Gammaproteobacteria; order Burkholderiales; family Rhodocyclaceae; genus Accumulibacter. The sequence continues at coordinate 29,094 of NZ_JAPUVI010000055.1, read as the reverse complement.
CGCGGTGGTCGGCGTGTGCGGCCTTCCATGGCGAAATGGGTACGCAAGTCCGGCCGCACGATGAGAGTCAGTACGGCGAAGTACTCCCGAGCGGCCACACCTTCAAATCCGCGTAGAGCGTCAAGACTGTCGGCCACAGGCAAGCCGCGCAGGGCGGCGGCGAGATCATCCGCAGCGCGCGTGAGGGCCGCTCCATCCGTGCTTGACTTGGCTTCGCGCGCACCGCGTAGCAGCACCTGTCGCGCGTTCTTGATCTTGCCAGCGACGCAGGTACGGGCGGTGTCGAGCGCAAACATGGCATCATCGGCGCGGCGGTGATGGGCTTGACGCAACAGAACATTGCCGGACGTTCCTCCTTCGAGCCTGGCCTTGAAGCGCCCATGGTCATCCAGCAGAACCAGCGCGATGCCCTCATCGGCCAGACGATGCATGAGCGGCGCCGAAAGACCGACATGTCCGAAACACACGACACTGGCCAGATGGTGCAGCGGTACCCGCAGGCGCAGCTTGTGTTCGATTTCGACGCACAGGGTATCGTTCTCCAACCGCAGATAGCTTTCGGGCTGAGTGACGTATAGCGTGTTCAGTAATTGCATGCCGTTCTCAGCGATCCGGGTCGAACAAATCTTCGCGCCGCAAGCTCTTGAGATTGCCCAGCGCCTGCGGCTGACACAGGTCGATCAGCGAGCACTCCCGGCAGCGCGTATCGTTGATCAGGGGCGGCGGCATTATCTGGGCCATGAGCATTTGGCGAATTGAAGCGACGGTTTGTTCGGTGGCTGCGCGCAACTGGCTGGTGAACATCACGTCGCGACGACGCTTGCTCCTGGCGTGAAAGATGGCTCCTCGCAGGATCGTCCTGCCGAACATCTCTTCCAGGCACAACGCTTGTGCCGCCAGTTGCAGGTCATCGTTGTCGTGCTGCTTTTTCGCGCCGTGCTTGTATTCCACGGGGTAGATCGTCCCGTCTGGCCAGAATTCGACCACATCCCCCTTGCCGATCAATCCCAGGCGTTCGCTCCAGATCGGCAGGGCATACTCGACACGCGCGCCTTCCCGATTGCTGGCATGCGCCACGCGATCGACGCGAGCGTGCTCGGCGTTGCCGCTCGCCGTGTGCCGATTCTCCGCGAATTCGTTTTCGAGATAGATCAGGGCACAGCGGCGCGGGCAATACGCGTACTGGTTGAGCGCCGATACATTGACCGGCTCCAGATCGTCAGTCACGGTTGCCGCGCTACGCCTTCACCAGCCGCTGCTCGGTGAAGCTCCAGCGCCAGAGTTCGACGCCCTTGGGCACGCGATCCAGATGCACCTTCACGTCGTAGTCGGCGTAGCGGCGAGGCAGCTTGCCCTGATCTTTCAGGGCGGGAACTTCGATGACGCGGCCGAGATCGAGCAAGTGATGCGCGGGCGCACAACCGAGCATGGCTTGCCGTTCCTGCGCCAGCGGATCGCCGTTATCCGCACCGACGTGCTTGAACACGAACAGGTCACGGCAGGACATCACGCCTTTGGACGCGGAACGGTCGTGGTCGTACATGTTGGCCAGCGCTTCCCATAGCTCGGCGAGGTCGGCCTCGGAGAACTTCGTGCCTTGCGCCAGATGCGCGGAAACGAAGCCTTTGGTCACATAGAGGCCGTACGAGATGAGGGACTTGCGGCCCATGGTGCGCAGGCTGTCTTCCTGCTGCTGTTCTTCCCACTTGACGTAATCTGCTGCCGTCTTTGCATCCTTCACTTTTTCCGCCACCGCCATGCGCGTTATCGCCGAATCCATCGGCAGGATCGGGTCGATGGATCGAGAAAAAGCCACCTGGACCGGCCCACGTACCTGGCCAGCGTTCGCGCCGGTCGACATCACTGCGCCAAACGTTCGCACATCGTAGAACTGCTGGCACATCCAGTCGCGGGCCTTGGTCACCTGCGAGCGGTTACCGCCACCGGCCGGTGCGCCATGGGTGGCTTCATGCGCGGCAGCTATGGGGCGATTGAGGTTAGTGGAGTGCTGAACGAAAATCGCGTGGCCCTCACAATTGCCATGCTTGGTCTGCACGTAGTTGCGTACCCGTCGTTTGATGGCCACATCCGATACCAGCCCGTGCATGTCTTCGGGGTCGATGCGCGGGCTATTGCCGGCGTCGGGATCGCCGTTCGGATTGCCGCGTTCGCAGTCAAACAGATAGAGAAATTCGTAGCGGTTCTTGATGGCTGTCGGGTTGTCGTTGCTCATGGCTGTTCTCCGTTGTGCTCGTCGTGTTGTGCGTCTTTCTTCGGGCTACGCAGGGCGGCCAGTTGCTGGTAATAGCCCAGCGCGAAAAGACCTTGCCCTTCGAGGTCCAGTGTGCGCGGCAAGCCGTCACCGAAGCACCCCATCACTTCGCCAATCTGTTGCTCGTACCAGAAGGACAGTCCGCCCTCGAGCTTGCCAAGATGGTTGCGCGCATTGGCGACCAGCCGCCCCAGTGTGAGCCCCGGAGCGGTACTTGCGGCTGGATAGAAACGCTGCACAACTCCAGCGCCGACATCGCCGAGCGCCGCGTGCTGCAGTCGTGCAAGGACGGCCAACAGACGCCCGCAGTGATAGGCCGGATCGGGATGGTCCGGGTTGAGATAGGGCTTCATATGCTGTCCTCCTGAGGGTTTGCGAACAAAGTAGGCTTTGATAAGACCCATGCGGGCGTGATTGAAGGTGTCACCCTTGATGAGAGCAGAGCGAAAGCGATCCAGAGCCTGCGCCATGAGTGACTGTGGTATCGCTTGTCCGGCGACGGCGGCACGCCACAGGGCCGCCGTCGTGGAAGCAGGCAAGTCCTTCAGCTCTCGCACCAGCGCCCCGCCAACGGCGAGGAACCTGGGATCGGGCGCCAGACGCTCACTACTGTCGCGATGGGCAATGGATAGATCGGTGAACCAGGCTTCGATACAGGACAACAGCTGCGCGAACTGCCCTTCCATCCAGTCGCGGACCATCACCCGGCCGGAGGCACCGGACAGCGTCATCGCGTAATAGTGGTTGTGCCCGAGTTGCGCTCGCTCCCCGGTATGAATGGACTCAAGCAGCTTGCGCGCCTGACCCAGAGCGGAGGCGGTTTGCTGTTCTTCGGTTTGCATGCCGTAAAGCATGGCGAAAGGGTCATCCTCAGGAGGAATACGCTCGCCAAACCAGTACACCATCAGGGCGTTGGTTCGGCGCGAGGGATTCTTGCGCGTTGCCTCTTGCTGCTCTTTGATCAGGTGGTTGATTGCATCAACGTATTGCTGGGCCGCTGCCGCCCCCATAGCGGCATTTGATGATTTTTCCAGCCCGAACGACCGGAAGGCTGCCTTATCGAAACCAACCACCACATCGCCCATGGCTAGTCCACCGACACCCGCAAGGCCTGTCACCTTGGGCTGGGTGAACAACGGCTGGGCGAGTTCGCCAGTCAGAAGACACACCATTTGGCCGGACAACTTGGGGGCATCTTCGTCATTGCGAAGAAGATCTTGATGTCGCCGCGCCCGCCACCATGCCTGAACATCCGCTTGGGCACACGGATCGGATTGGCCGATTTGCCATGTCAGCCAATCGGCGGGTTTCACGCGCTTTTCGACCATCATCAGGCGCAGTGATTCTCGCGTTGCACTGTCGCTTAGCAGTGATGCAGCCGCCTGCAATAAGCGAACTTCAAGAGCCGACTGGGTCAGCATCTCAACGTAGAAACGGTGACGGCCTTCAGCCGAGACAATTCTCTCGCGCGATTCGTCGGGTTTGAAGTGACACGCGATGGTCTGCGCCGTTTCAATCAGAAAGTGGGCCTTGCCTCCCGAATTCATGGCGTGCATGTCCGGGCAGCGTTCGATCTGAATGCCGGACCGGCCATCTCCCAAGGGCACGATGTTGAGCAGATTGCCTGCTTCAGATAGTTGAATGCACCAGCGAACTTCTCTCGACTTGAAGCCTGGTTCACCGCCAAGCTTCTCTCCATACTCTCTCAGCGCTTGCAACATGCCTACGCTCTCCCCGGTTTGCGAACCGCACTGCTGCCGTACTCCGGCACCTCCAGCACACCATTTTTCACCGTAGCGTCGAAAACCGAAATGAATGGCGTACCGTCCAGTTTTGGTGCTTCGTTGGCGAGGTCGAACACGTCGTAGAGCATCCAGCCAAGGTGCTGATTCAGGGGCACGGCTGGTGATGTTGACGTTCCGGGTGGGATGTACTCGAAAAAGGCCACGAATTCGCGACAGCCGAAATACGGTTGCTGGAAGCATTTGCCGTGCTGCGCCCGGCGCAGAAAGCAGGCATTGAGCTTGCCGAGTTCATGTCGGTGAGTGGCATGCGGCACGATGCGCGCGGTGATGCGGTAGCGAACGTTTTTGAGAGCAACCGTCTGGCGCTGGGTGCGGCCGGTGGTTTCATCATCGCCATCCGCCCAGAGCGGCTCTGGACTTTCTTTTCCATTCATCCACTTGTTCAGCGTTGTCATCCCGGGTACGGTGCCTTTTACTTCGTTGCGGCGCAGCGCGATGAAGCGCGGCATTTCCAGGACTTCGACGCGCGCGACCTGCCAGTAGAAATAGGGGCGAATGATCTCGCGCACGCTGTTGCCGGTTCGTCGCTCGTCCCGCTTTCCGTCCCAGTAGATGGCATCGAAGATGCCTCGCGCAGCCGATGGCGTGATGACCGGATAAGAAAAACGCTCGACCTTCATTTCGGGGCGGGTGAAGCAGGCGAGGTCACCCCAGACTTCCAGCGTATGGGTGTTCGGCGGTGTATCTTGCTGTCCATTTGGCATACATGTCTCCCTTTACGACATCGCTCAGGCAATCATGACGATTTGATTTTGGGGCAACTGTAACCCCAAGGTCTCGTCGTAGTACTGGCCGCTCGGATCTTCGAGCACAAACCATTCATCGGATACGCCGCCGCGCCGGAACGGCGCGGGAATGAGGCAACCCCAGGCCGGGTGGTCAGGCCTGGGGCGGTAGATGCTGACGGACAGCGTTTGCGCCTCGCGCATCCATTTTCCGGTGACGCCGTCAGCGGCTTGGGCGCGCAGTTGCTCGTACTGCGCAATGCCGCCCTGCCAAGGCACGACGATCTGGATCGCATCTTGGTCGATGAGGCGATAGCGCTGGGCGATCTCGGGGAAGTCGAGTTCATCGATGGCCCTGTTCAAGTCGCGGTTTTGTTCAGCGGGACGGCTGACGCCATACAGGGCTTGGTAATAGCGCCGGAAGACGTCGGGGTCGTTAATGTCCAAGACGCCGCCGGACTCACGCAGCAGTGAGGTGGTGACTTCGCTGGCCTGAAAGTAGGCGAAGTTGGGATACATGCGTCGGCGCTCGCCGGTGTCTGGTGCGGGTTCGAAGACTCGCACCCGCCCAAGCTGGCCGTTCGCGTTCATGCGTCCCTCGCGATTGCAGCGCCCGGCAGCCTGCACGATCGCTTCCAGCGGACCCATGGCGCGATACACCAATGGAAAATCGAGGTCGACGCCGGCTTCAACGCACTGCGTCGAAACCAGTCGGCAGGGCTGCGGGTGGGCGGGGTTCAAGCGCACGCGCACTTCGTCCAGCACGGCACGCCGGTGAGCCGTACACAGATTGGTGGATAGATGGAAAAGGCCTTCCGTACCCTGCATGGCTTCAAGCAAGGCGTGAGCATGGCGTTTGAGGTTGAGCACACACAGGGAGTGTGGGGCAGCCTTGTCGCGTAACGTGGTGGACAGATCGCCCCAGTCTAGGGCCTCGCCTGGCGCAGGCCATACAGCTTCCACCCGTTCCAGCTGTTTGAACATTCTGCGGTGCGTGGGAACGATCTCGCGTGGTTGCCAACCCGAAACGGCGTGTTTTCGTACGCCCTCATCCAGCGTATCGAAGGCGGGTTGCGTGGCGGTGGCGAAGACGATACTGGTGTTGTAGGCGTGGGAGAGGTGCGAGAGCGCTGCCAGTGTCGGCACCGCGAGATGCTGCGGCAGGCTTTGCGCTTCGTCGAAGAGAAGCACCGCATCGCGCAATTTGTGCAGTTTGCGACAGGCAGAGGGGCGGTTCGCGAACAGCGATTCGAGCAATTGGACGTTGGTGGTGATGACGATCGGGGCGTCCCAGTTTTCGGCATACAGGCGGCGCTGGCGCTCGTTGTCATCAAGCTTCTGGGCATCGGTAGTCGCTTCCCGAATTCCTGCGAGGCTGTGGTGCTCCAGGATGAAATGTGCGGGCTTTTCTGCAAAGACCTTGCGATATTCGCGCGCCGTTTGTTCAATGATCGTGAGATAGGGAACGGCCAGGACCACACGTTTGAGCTGGTTTTTCCGCGCGTGAGTCAGCGCGAACTGCAGCATAGCAAAAGTCTTGCCCGAACCTGTCGGCGCGGTGAGCGAATAGACGCCGGTCGCGCCTGCAGCGGCCTCCGTGACTGCCTTCCACAGGTCCGCACGGACCGCGGTGACGGCATCACTTGAGTGGTTTCGCCCACGCACCGCCCGGGCCATATATCTGTCGAGGCCCAGAGCGGCCTCTTCAGCGTCCAATGACAAACCCGTGGCGCGATAGCGTTTGCCTTCCGGGCCGCCCTGAAAGTGCGCCTCTGTATCCAGGTAATCCGCATCGACCAGGCACGAAAACAGCATGCGCACATCAACCATGCTGGCGATGGCGTATCTCAAGGCATTGGGCCGAAAGGGGAGCGCCACGCGTTCTGGAGCGTCGGGGTGGATTCCATCGGTGCTGGCGCGCGCCAGTAGTCGAGTGATGTCGGGGTCAGACAGGCGGATGTGGTGCCCCATGGGTGATGCGCCACGGCGGACCATGGCCATGCGCGAGGTGACGGCGTCGAGAGAAGCGCATTGCAAACCGATGTGGTGCCCCTCGATCGCCAATGCCGATGCCATTGACTTGAAGTGCACCAGCGCCGCATAGGCGCCTGCACTCCAGTGGTCCAGGCCGCTCTCGGTACCGTCTAGTCGCTTCTGGAACAGGTCTCCGTATTTCCCTAGGTCGTGGAGTCTTCCTGCCAGATCGGCTTCTTGGCGCCAAACGGCATCGCCCGCGCGCTCGCCCGCAAGCCTAGCCGCGGAAAGCAGATGCGTCGCCAGCCGATGGCGTGCCGAGTAGTCATTTTCGCTATGCGCCCAGTAGGTCATGTCTTTGCCCGTCAGTCAGATCCAAGCAGATTTTTCGCGCAGGATAGAGTATTGGGGGCTCACCAAGTGCGCCCGTGTCGGTCGCGTAAAGTTATTTTGGTAATCTCCGATCCGTATTGATGACTTGGCCGAGCCCCGTCAGTGGTCGCAAGCCACAGGGATTGGCGCAGTCGAGAAAGCCGGCGTGAGAGCGATGTTCGCCTGGGCCGTCGACGTCGCGTTCGAGAACAACGGCCTTCATGTTGTCGTAGAGCAGGCGCCTGGCCACGCCATTGAGCGCCTCAAAGGCAGGCTGGTGGCAGTCGATCAGGGTACGGACCTTCATGTCGGTGGCGAATTCGACGTAACTCGCCCGGCTGTAAGCGCGATAGCCGGCGACCTGGCGCACGGCCACGCTTCAGTCCGACGGCGGTAGCCAGCCGTCGCGCCGAAACGGCAGTTGATCAATGGCCCCGGCGCGGTAATCGGCAACCGCCTCGCGCTGGAGTTGCAGATGGCGGCCGATCAGCGCGTGCATCCGGGCATCGCCGAGCCAGTGCGCCGACTGCACGACGGTCGGCACGAAGCCGCGCGCGAGTTTGTGTTCGCCGCCGGCGCCGGGTTCGAAGCGACGCAGGCCATGACGCAGGCAATAGGCGATCCCCTGGTAGAAACAGAGTTCGAAATGCAGGCTGTGGTAGTGGCCGAGGGCACCCCAGTAGCGCCCGTAGAGCGCCTCGTCGCTGCGGAAACAGAGCGCGACGGCGACCGGACGCCGGGCATCGCGGGCGATGAAGACGACCATGCGGTCGCCCAGCGCCGCCGCCAGATCGGCGAAGCAGGCGGCGCCAAACGCGGCGTGATTGCCGAACTTCTCGAAAGTCGCGGCATAGAGGGCGTGCAGCAGAGGCCATTCGGCGGCATCGATCTCGTCGCCGTGGCGCGTTTCGAGGCACAGTCCGCTGGCCGCGACGCGTCGCCGTTCCGCCTTGACCTTGCGCCGCTTGGCGGCACTGAAGCTTGCCAGGTAGCCGTCGAAGTCGCCACAGCCGGCATCGACCCAGTGGAACTGGACGTCGTGGCTGAGCAGCAGGCCCTCGCCTTGCAGACACTGCGCGTCGCTCTCGCACGGCAGCGCGACATGCCAAGACGATGCGCCCAGATGGCCGGCCAACTGGCGCGCGCCATTGACCAGCGCCGAGCGGACGCCAGCCGCTTCGGGTCCGTCGGCGACCAGCAGTCGGGGCCCGACCACCGGCGTATGCGGCAGGCAGCTCATCAGCTTCGGGTAGTAGCGCAGGCCGCACTGCCGGTAGGCGGCGGCCCATGACCAGTCGTAGATGAAATCCCCGTGCGAATGGCTTTTGACATAAAGCGGCAGCAGACCGACGACCCGCTCCCGATCGTCGCTTGCCACCAGGTGACAGGCCATCCAGCCACTGGTCCCGGCGGCGGCGCCATGATGCTCACTGATCGCCAGAAAATCCGCGTTCAGAAACGGGTGGCCGGCCGGACACAGGCGCTCCCACGTCTGGCGTGGAATCGCGCTGGCCGACGCAACGCTACGGATCGAGACCGCGGACGCCAACCGGGCTCCCGGCGCCGAATGGGCGCCCATAATTCTGCACGCTCCGGGCCGGTTCAGTCAGCCGACGGCCGATCACCGAGCAGCGAGTCGAGAACGAAAGGCAGGATGCCGCCCGAGCGGTAGTACTTCACTTCGATCGGCGTATCGATCCGGCACAGCAACGGGCGTTCGACGCGCTGTCCATCCGCCCGCTCGATCGCCAGCGTGAGTTTCTGCATCGGCAACAGACCGGCATCGAGGCCGCGGATGTCGAAGGTTTCGTCACCGCGCAGCGCCAGCGAGGCCAGCGAATCGTCGCCGACGAACTGCAGCGGCAACACGCCCATACCGACCAGATTGGCGCGATGAATGCGCTCGAAGCTGCGCGCGATCACCGCGCGCACGCCGAGCAGGCGCGTCCCTTTGGCCGCCCAGTCGCGCGACGAGCCGGTGCCGTACTCTTCGCCAGCGACGACGATGGTCGGCGTGCCGCGCGCGACATACGCCGTCGCCGCGGCAAAAACCGTCGTCGGCTGGCCGTCGAGCAGCGTGTAGCCTCCCTCCGGCCGCCCTCCGTCGGCACCGGCCGGCAGCATCAGGTTGCGCAGGCGGACGTTGGCGAACGTACCGCGCATCATCACCTCGTGGTGCCCGCGTCGCGCACCGTAGGAGTTGAAATCGCCGCGCCCGACGCCCTGCTCCTTGAGCCAGATGCCGGCCGGCGTGGTTTCGCCGAAGGAGCCGGCGGGCGAAATGTGGTCGGTCGTCACCGAGTCGCCGAGCAGCAGCAGCGCGCGTGCGCCACGAATGTCGCCGGCCGTCTGTTGCGGCAGTTCGAAAAACGGCGGCCGCGCGATATAGGTCGATGACGGCCAGCCGTACACCTCGCCGAGCGGAGCCGGAATCGCTTGCCAGAGTTCCTGGTCGGCGGCCACGTCGGCGTAGCGCCGACGGAAGACTTCCGGGTCGAGCGCGAACGGCAGGAGCGCATCGATTTCGTCCGACGTCGGCCAGATGTCGCGCAGATAGACCGGCTGACCATCACCACCGGTTCCCAGCGGCTCGCTGTCGAGGTCGATATTGACCCGTCCGGCCAGCGCGAAAGCGACCACCAAAGGCGGCGAGGCCAGGTAGTTGGCACGCAGGCTCGGATGGATTCGCGCTTCGAAGTTGCGATTTCCCGAAAGGATCGCGGCGGCCACCAGCTGATGCTCGGCGATGGCCTGGTTGAACGCCGGGTGAAGGTCGCCGGCGTTGCCGATACAGGTCGTGCAGCCGTAACCGGCGAGCGCGAAACCGAGTTCGGCGAGCGGCGCCAGCAACCCGGCGCTTTGCAGGTAATCCGTCACCACCCGTGACCCGGGCGCCAGCGAGGTCTTGACCTGCGGCCGCACGCGCAGCCCCCGGGCCACCGCTTTGCGGGCAAGCAGACCGGCGGCAATCATCACCGCCGGGTTGCTGGTATTGGTGCACGAAGTAATGGCGGCGATCAGTACGTCGCCGTGGCCGAGATCGATTCCCGGGAAATCGGTCGGGTAACGTTCGCTCAGCGTCTCCGCCGGACGCCCGAAGCCATCGGCCGACTCGGGCGCGCTGAGCCGCGTATTGAAACTGCTGGCCATCGCCGGCAGCGCGACGCGATCCTGCGGGCGCTTCGGCCCGGCCAGCGAAGGAACGATGCTCGACAGATCGAGGCGAACGATGCGTGAATAGTCGATCTGCCCCAGCCGCGGCATGCCGAACAATCCCTGGGCACGGAAATACGCCTCGAACAACACGCAGGATTCTTCGCTGCGCCCGGTCGAGCGCATGTAGCCAACCGTCTTCTCGTCGACCGGAAAGAAACCCATCGTCGCGCCGTACTCGGGCGCCATGTTGGCCAGCGTCGCCCGGTCGGTGACCGACAGGGTCGACGCGCCGTCGCCAAAGTACTCGACGAAGGCGCCCACCACCTTCTCGCGCCGCAACAGCTCGGTCACCGTCAGCACCAGGTCGGTCGCCGTGATGCCCTCGCGCAGGCGGCCGGAGAGTTCGACACCGACGACATCCGGCGTCAGGAAGTAGACCGGTTGACCGAGCATCGCCGCCTCGGCCTCGATACCGCCGACCCCCCAGCCGACGACGCCGAGCGCGTTGATCATCGTCGTGTGCGAGTCGGTACCGACCAGCGTATCGGGAAAGCACAGCCGCCCGCCGGCCATATCGCACTGGCGTACACCGCTGAACAGGTGCTCGAGATTGACCTGATGGACGATGCCGACGCCGGGCGGCACGACGCGGAAGGAATCGAAAGCCTGCATGCCCCACTTCAGAAACTGATAGCGCTCGGCGTTACGCTCGAACTCGCGGCGCATGTTCTGCGTCAAAGCCTGCGGCGTACCGTAGTAGTCGACCTGCACCGAATGGTCGATGACCAGGTCGACCGGAACCAGCGGTTCGATACGCCGCGCGTCGAAGCCGCGCGCCCGCGCGACGTCCCGCATTGCCGCCAGATCGCAGAGCAGCGGCACGCCGGTGAAATCCTGCAGCACGACGCGCGCCACGACAAAGGGAATCTCCGCGTGGCGCGGCGCACGCGGCCGCCACTCGGCAAGTTCGAGGACGTGAGCCTCGGTGACGCGCTGTCCGTCGCAGTGACGCAGCAGCGCTTCGAGGACGATGCGCAACGAAACCGGCAACCGGGCGACGGGAATGTCCGCCTCGGCCAGCGCAGGCAAGGAATAGAAGAGAAGCTCGGGCTGACCGGGAGGGGTGAAACGGGAAAGCGTATTGAACGGCGAGTACGGCATCGAAGGACTCCTTACGGATACGCGCGGCGCGCAGATACTCAGGCACAGACATCGCGCCGGCATGCTCGTTCCCCACGCCTCGGCGCAGCCCGTACGGCAGCCGGTCGATCTGTCGCGCCGGTCGTCGGCCGCGCGCCGTGCGAAGCTTCGCCGATCGCCGTTCGCCGCACGACGATCGGCATTGACGGCGGCCGGTCGAAGCCGGGATACTTCCGCTCTTGGCCGTCGGGCATTTCATCCGTCATTGGTCGCCCGAACATCGTCGAACGGCGGCGCAACCCGCCGCGCAAGGAGCGAGGCTGCGCATGGGACAAGTGGAGCTGACTTTGGGCGACGCGTCGCTGATCACGCTCACCTTCCTGTTTACCGACATCGAAGGGTCGACCAGCCTCTGGGAGCGCGAATCCGAAGCGATGCGCACCGCCTTGCAGCGCCACAACGCACTGCTCTCCGGCGCCATCGAAAACCATCGCGGCTGCGTCTTCAAGACCGTCGGCGACGCGTTCTGCGTCACTTTCGACGAGGCCGCCGACGCACTCGCCGCCGCCTGCCAGATCCAGGCCGGCATCGGCGCCGAAAAGTGGCCGACACACGCACCGCTGCGCGTGCGCGTCGCGCTGCATACCGGCCCGGCCTACCTGTGCGAAGGCGACTACTTCGGCACCACGGTCAACCGCTGCGCCCGGCTGCTGGCCGTGACACGGGGCGGCCAGACGCTGCTCACCTCGGCCACCGAATCGCGGCTGCGCGGCGCTCTGCCCAAAGGGACCAGCCTGCGCGACACGGGCATGCTGCGCCTGCGCGATCTGCCGCATCCCGTACACGTCTTCCAGTTGATGCATCCCGGACTCGCCCCACAACTGCTCGAACTCGGCGACATTTCGGGCGGCAACAAGCGCGAAGCCGAGCCGGTGGCGCGTTTCAAGCCGCTCGACCTGTACGAAGTACCGACCCTGCCGACCGTCGTCCTGCAGGCGCTGCGCGTGATGCAGGATCCGGGCAGCGACGCGCGGGCGGTCGAGCGGGTCATCGTGCACGACCTGGCGCTGTCGGCCAAAATCCTGCGCGTCGCCAACTCGGCCTTCTTCGGTTTCGCGCGCCGTGTGAAGACCATCGCCGAAGCGCTGCGCGTCCTGGGTTTCACCAATGTGCAGGGAATGATCATCTCGGTCGGCGCCTTCGACGCTTTCCGGACCGAGCGGCTGAATCTGCTGGACTTCTGGAGGCACTCGATCGCCACCGCAACCGCGGCGCGCTTTCTCGCCACCCGCCAGCCGTTCTCGCCCGACGAAGCGTTCATGGCCGGCCTGCTGCACGACATCGGTAAGCTCATCTTCGCCGTCCAGGCCGAACCGGCTTACCAGCGGGTACTCGAACTGTGCCGTGGAACGGCGATGAGCAGCCTGGACGCCGAGCGGACGCTGTTCGAGTTCACCCATCCGGAAGTCGGCGAAATGGTCGCCGAGCGCTGGGCCCTGCCGGCGCGCTACGTGGCCGCCATTGCCCACCACCACGACCCCGCCGCAGCAGGCGACGAAGGCACCTTCTGCCGCCTGATCGGCCTCGCCGACCAGGCCGCCTACGCCGCGCTTGCCGTCGACTGCACGCCGCACCCGAGCAACGCCGAAGTCAGCTCCCGACTCGACGCTCTCGCCCTGCCAGCCAGCTACTGGCAGGACTGTCTGCAACACCTGCGGCAAGCCAGGCCAACCATCGATGCCTTCGTCGGCGCCATTCAATGAGTTGGCCAGCGTCGACCAACAGTTGCCGAACTGCCTCTTGTCTGCCCCGCAAAAACCGTTATAATGCGCACCTCACCTGATACGCCGCAAGTGCAAGGCGGCCATTCGGGAAGCACGGAGTGGTAGTTCAGTTGGTTAGAATACCGGCCTGTCACGCCGGGGGTCGCGGGTTCGAGCCCCGTCCACTCCGCCAGCAAGAGGCAGCAAGAGCCCACCCGACAGGGCTTTTTTTCTCGCCGGGCTCACCGCCCGGCAGTGTGCCGAGAATGCCGTCCACTTCGCTCGCGCCTTTGCTCTATAATCCTCGATCTGCACGCAAACCATTCGACCAGGCGATCCCGCGCCGCCGCGGGATGAACTGGCACCCGCCCGATCACGAGAACAGGAACTACGGATGACGCCACGCATCGCGTTCGCTATCGCTTTTTCTCTTTCCTGCGGTGCCGCTTCTGCCGAGGAAGCGACTGGACAGGGCTTTCGCTCACTCCTCGCCACACCGCCGGAGCGCAGCGCCAACCGCGCCGCAAGCGGTGACTCCACACTGCAGATCGGTACCGACGGCGCTTTGCCGGTCATCGAACTGGTCGCGCCAAGCGCGCTTCCCGAGACCATCGACCTGACCTCCGAACCCGAAGAGCTCTACCAGCGCATTCGCCAGGGCTTCTCGATGCCCAACATCAACAACTCGCTGGTCCTCCACCACCAGCAGTGGTATCTCAACCACCCGGAATCCCTGCGCCGCATGGTCGAGCGCAGCAGCCGCTACCTGCACCACATCGTCGAGGAGATCGAGAAGCGCGGCATGCCGATGGAACTTGCCCTGCTGCCGATGGTCGAGAGCGCCTACAACCCGACCGCCTATTCGCGCAGCCACGCGTCCGGCCTCTGGCAGTTCGTCCCGGCAACCGGCCGGCAGTACAAGCTCGAGCAGAACTGGTGGATCGACGGCCGGCGGGACATCGTCGCGTCGACCGCCGCCGCGCTCGAGTATCTGCAATACATTTACGAACTGCACGGCGACTGGCACCTGGCGCTGGCCTCGTACAACTGGGGCGAAGGCGCCGTCGGCCGGGCGATCAGCAAGAACGCGGCGCAAGGACTGCCGACCGATTACCTGAGCCTGAAAATGCCTGAGGAAACCCGGCAATACGTGCCCAAACTGCAAGCTCTGAAGAACATCTTCAGCAACCCGAACATTCTCGCCAACCTGAACATCCGCGGCGTTCCCAACCGCCCCTATTTCGCGACGGTCACCAAGACCGCCAACATCGACGTCAAGCTCGCCGCCGAACTCGCCGGGATGCCGGTCAAGGAGTTCGTGGCACTGAACCCGGCGCACAATCGGCCGGTCATCAAGTCCGAAACGCCGATGGTCATTCCGGCCGACAAGGTCGACACCTTCATCAGCAATCTCGAAGCCCACGAAGGCAGCGACAAGCCGCTCTCGTCGTGGCAGGCCTACACCTTGCGCGCCGGCGAGAAGCTCGAACAGGTCGCGCCGCGCTTCGGTATGACGGTGGCCAACCTCAAGGCGGTCAACGGCATCAACGGCCGCATCAAGCTCTCGGCCGGCCAGACGCTGTTGGTCGCCGGGTCGGAGGGTGCGGAGGCCGCCGATCTGGCCGGTCTGCCCGAACAGGAAGTGGCTCCCGAGCCACCGGCACGCGCCGCCGCGGAACCACGCCTGCCCAAATTCGAACCGGCGCCCGTCGCAGCGACTCGCTCGCATACCGTGGCCAGAGGCGAAACGCTGGTCAAGGTGGCGCAGCGCTACGGTCTCAGTCTGGCCGAGCTGAAGCAGCTCAATGGCTTGCGGGCCAACCAGGTGAATGCCGGCACCCGGCTCACGGTCGCCGCCGCTGCTGAAACGAACAGTCGGCCGGCGCCGGCGACGCGCGCCAGCGCGCTGGCGGCCGTGGAGAGCAAGCCGGCCGCCACGCGCAGCGAAGCGGCGCCGGTCGTCGCGCCGACGAGGACGCATGTCGTGCAGAAGGGCGAGACGCTGAGCGAAGTCGCCAAACGCTACGGAATGAGTCCGTCCGAACTGAAACAGATCAACAGACTGCCGACGGAGCGGCTGACCGCCGGAAGCCGGCTGGCGCTCAACGCGCCCGAACCGGCCGGCAAGGCGTCGGCGGCGGGCAGCAGCAAGGCGCGGCAAGAAGCGCCTGAAGTCGCCACCGCCAGTCGCCCCGGCAAGGCGACCGCCGACAACCGTCAGAAGGTCGCCGGCAGCGACGCCAAAGCGGGCAAGAAGGCCGATACCGCGACCGAGCCGGCCAAGCCGAACGCCCGCAAGTCGACCCGGCTCGCCCAGTACACGATCCGCCGGGGCGACACGCTGGTCTCGATCGCCCGTCAGTTCAAGGTCGAGAAAGACGACCTGCTGCGCTGGAACCGCCTGCAGCCGACCGACATCAAAGCGGGCCAGACGCTGACCATCCAGCTCGTCCAGAACACCCTCTGAGCGGCCCGCCGCGCCGTGGGCAGCCTCGACCATGGCCGAGAGGGTGACCCCGGCCACGCCTACGGATAGAGGTGGCAGCGCACCGTGTGCGTCGCCGACAAGGCGGTGGGCGCGGGATAGCTGTCGCGGCAGATGGTGCTGGCCTGCCGACAACGCGGGTTGAAGTGACAGCCGCGTGGCGGATCGGCCGGCGACGGAATCTCCCCCGGCAAACGGATGAAATCGACTGGCGCGCCGAGCCGTGGGCTGGGCACCGCCGACAGCAGGGCGCGCGTGTAGGGGTGATGCGGCGAACGCAATACCTCGTCGACCGTCCCGCGCTCGACGATGCGCCCGAGGTACATCACCGCCACCTCGTGCGCCAGATGGTCGACGACCGCGAAGTTGTGCGTGATGAACAGGTAGGCGAGCCCCATCTCGTCCTGCAGCCGGCCGAGCAGGTTGAGGATCTGTGCCTGCACCGAAACGTCCAGCGCCGAGGTCGGTTCGTCGCAGATCACCAGATCGGGTTGCACGGCCAGAACGCGCGCTATCGCGATACGCTGCCGCTGCCCCCCCGAGAACTCGTGCGGGTAGCGCCCGGCGGCGGCGCCGTCGAGCCCGACCTGCTGCAACACGGTGGCGATCGCCGCCGCCCTGCCCTGCCCTTGCACCGCGATGCCCAGCGCCTGCATTCCCTCGCCGATGATCTCGCCGATCGACAGGCGCGGATTGAGCGACGCGAAAGGATCCTGGAAGATCATCTGCCAACTGCGCCGCAACGGCCGCAGCGCGCGGCGCGGCAGGCCGCTCACTTCCTGGCCGAGCAGGCGGACGCTGCCGCCGCTGCTGGCGATCAGTTGCAGGATCGCCTTGCCGACCGTCGTCTTGCCGCAGCCCGACTCGCCGACCAGCGCCAAAGTCCGGCCGCGTGCCAGTTCGAGCGAGACGCCATCGACCGCCCGCACGTAGCCGACGGTACGTTGCAGGATGCCGCGGCGGATCGCAAAGTGCACGCGCAGGTCGTCGACCGCGAGCAGCGGCGGCTCCGCCGTGGCCTGCCGGGCCACGACGTCGGCGCCAGGCAGAATATCGGCTGCCGCGGCGCCGCTTTCACCGCCCGGATGGCCGGCGAAATGACAGCGCACCAGATGCCCGTCCGCCACCTGTTGCCAGACCGGCGACTGGTGTCGGCAAATCTCCTGCACCTGCGGGCAACGCGCGGCGAAACGGCAGCCACCGGGCATTTCCGACAGCCGGGGCGGCTGCCCGGCGATGGTCGCCAGCCGACCGCGACGCCGTGCCAGATCGGGCAGCGCGGCGAACAGCATGCGCGTGTAGGGATGGCACGGCGCGCCGAAAAAGACGTTGCGCGGCGCCTGCTCGACGACTTCGCCGGCGTACATGACGCCGACGCGCGTCGCCATCTGCGCGACGACGCCGAGATCGTGCGTGATGAGCAGCATGCCCATCGCCCGTTCGACCTGCAGGCGGCGCAACAGCTCGAGGATCTGCGCCTGGATGGTGACGTCGAGCGCCGTCGTCGGCTCGTCGGCGATCAGCAGGCGCGGATTGCCGGCCAGCGCCATGGCGATCATCACGCGCTGCTTCATGCCGCCCGAGAGCTGGAAGGGATACTCGCCGAGACGGCGCGCCGGGTCGGCAATGCCGACCGCGTTCAACAGTTCGAGCGAACGCTCGCGCGCCGCGGCGCCGGCCAGCCCGAGATGGCACGCGAGCACTTCGGCGAGCTGACGACCGACGGTCGAGACCGGATTGAGGCTGGTCGCCGGCTCCTGGAAGATCATCGCCAGGCCGCCGCCGCGCACACCGCGCATCGCGGCCTCGGGCAGGCGCAGCAGATCGCGCCCGGCAAAGCGCACGGCGCCGCCGACGATCCGGCCGGCGGCCGGCAACAGGCGCAACAAGGCAAGCGCCGTCGCCGACTTGCCGCAGCCTGATTCGCCGAGCAAGGCCAGCGTTTCGCCGGCGGCGATCTCGAAATCGACGCCGTCGACCGCCGGCAGCAGCGCGCCGGCTGCCCCGCCAACGAAGGCGACACGCAGCGCGCGCACCTCGAGCAGCCGCCCGGCGCCGCTATCGTCCACCGCCGACGCCGGGCTCATGCCGCCCCCGCCAGGCGGGGATCGAAAGCGTCGCGCACCGCGTCGGCCAGCAGATTCGCCGCCAGCACCAGCGCGAACAGGAAAACGAAGGCCGCCGCCAGCGACCACCAGACCATGGGTTCGCGCGCCAGCTCGAGACGCGCGTTGTTGATCATCGTGCCGAAGCTGATCATCGTCGGATCGACGCCGATGCCGACGTAGGACAGCACCGCCTCGGCCAGCACCAGGCTCGAAAAATCCATCACCAGCGCGATGATCACCAGATGCATCAGATTGGGCAGGATGTGGCGCCCGATGATGCGCAGGTCGGCCACGCCGAAGGACTGCGCCGCCTGGATGTACTCCAGTTCGCGCAGCTTCAGCGTCTCGCCGCGCAGCAGCCGGCACAGGCCGGTCCAGCTCGTCAGCCCGAGAACGAAACACAGCGCCAGCAAACGCAGGTCGGCGCGCTCGGCGGCCGTGGCGAACCACTGCGGATGCGTGTCGATCAGCACCTGCATCATGAGCACCGCGGCGGCGATCAACAGAACCCCGGGAATCGAACTCAGCGTCGTGTACAGATACTGGATCAGATCGTCTACCCAGCCGCGGAAATAGCCGGCCAGGACGCCGAAAACGATGGCCAGCGGCAGCGTGACCAGCGTCGTCAGCAGGCCGATGACCAGGGCCGTGCGCACGCTCTTGAAAATCTGGTAGAGCACGTCCTGGCCGACCTTGTCGGTGCCGAAGACGTGATAATCGACCGCCAGCGTCGCGATCGACGAAGCGAGCAGCAGGAGCGCCGCGCTGGTGGCGAGCACCGCGTTCCAGGCGAAGTCGCACTCGTTGCGCCAGATTCGCCGCCACGCCTCGCCCGGCGAAGCGCCCGCGGCGCGCGCCAGCGCGGCCGTCGTCGCCGCCGCCACGGCTGACCAGACGACGAGCGCGATCGCCAGTCCGCGCCACAGCCGCTGGCCGACGTCGGCGTCGCGTCGCGCCTCGTCGGCACCCAGGTGCGCGCCACCATACTTGAGGCGCGGATAGTCGCGCCGTTGGCGCAACTGCCCGTCGGCGTCGCGGCTGTCGATCGCTTCCTTGGCGTAGGCGCGCGTCGCCAGTGGCGCGGAATAGGTTTTCTCGCTGCGCGTGCGCAGCGGTGTCAGCAACGCGTCGAGCAGCGACAGCACCTCGACGGCGTAGGCCGTCGGCTGGCCGGCGCGGCTTTCCAGGCGCGGCCGGTAGTGCAGGGAATCGAGCAGGCCGACGACGACGAAGACGATCAGCACCGTCGCCGACGCCATCCCGGCGCGGCTGCGGCCGACCCGCCGCCAGGCGGCGCGCAGCAGCGGGTTGCGCGCCGACCACCCGCCCAGAACGAGCGCCGCCAGCACCAGCAGCCAGATCAGCAGGTCGGACCAGAGCAGGATCGGGAGAAAGTCCATCAGTGGAAGCGAATCCGCGGATCGACGAAGGTATAGGAAACATCGGTCAGCATCAGGCCGACGATGTAGAGCAGCGAGCCGATGAAGACCATCGCGCGCACCACGGCGAAGTCCTGCGCTTTGATCGCGTCTATCGTGTAGCTGCCGAGGCCGGGAATGCCGAAGAACGATTCGCTGAGCAGCGAACCCAGGAAGAGCAGCGGAATGACGACGACGACACCGGTCAGGATGGGAATCATCGCATTGCGCAACACATGCCGGAACAGCACGTTCAGCTCGGACAGCCCCTTGGCGCGCGCCGTGCGCACATAGTCGCGCGAAATTTCCTCGATGAAGATCGTGCGATACCAGCGCGTCGACGAACCGATGCCGGAAACGACGCCGATCGCCAGCGGCAGGATGAGAAATTTCCAGGCTTCGAGGCCGCCGCCGTAGCCCGAGATCGGCACCAGCTTCCACAGCTTGCTGACCAGGTACTGGCCACCGATGATGTAAAACAGACCGGAGATCGACATCATCGCCACACAGACGACGACGCCCCAGAAGTCGAGATAGCTGGCGCGAAAGAAGGTGAGAAGCAAGGCCAGCGAAACGGTGACCAGCAGACCGAGAACGAAGGTCGGCAACGCGATGGCGAGCGACGGCCCGAGGCGCGAGCGAATCTCGCGCGCGATGTCGCGGCCGTCCTCGGCGCGCCCGAAATCGCCGGCGAACATGCGCACCGACTTGGCGAAGAAGATCGTTTCGGTGAGCACGCCGAGACCGGCCGCCGCAGGATTGACGAAGAGCGGCCGGTCGTAGCCGCGTTCGGCCTTCCACTTGGCGATCGCTTCCGGCGTCACGCGCTTGACGCCAAGCTGCAGGCGCGCCATGTCGTCCGGCGTATTGACGACGAAGAAGAGCGCGAAGGTGATCAGGTTCACGCCGACCAGGATCGGCAGTGCGTAGAGCAGGCGGCGAACGAGGTAGGCGAACATGGCGGGCCGGCTCCTTTCAGGCCGTGCCGCGTTCGCGGCGCCAATAGCCGAGCAGCGCCGGCAGGACCAGGCCGAGCAGAACGAGCGCCGCCGCGGCCAGCGGCCAGAGCACTGGCCGATTCCATTCCTGGCGCAGACGCTGGCGCTGCGCGACGTCGATGCGCTGGTACTTGAGGACGTTGTGGCCGACGTCGTTCGGCTTGCGGTTGTGCAGCCAGACGTGGCCGAGCGTGTAGGTCGTCGGATGGAAGCCGTAGATCCACGGCGCATCGTGCTGCAGCAGGGCGACCGCCTGGCGGATG
The DNA here is from genome assembly GCF_029255285.1 of Accumulibacter sp. Taxonomy (GTDB): domain Bacteria; phylum Pseudomonadota; class Gammaproteobacteria; order Burkholderiales; family Rhodocyclaceae; genus Accumulibacter. Next base: position 8,615 of record NZ_JAPUVI010000055.1, on the reverse strand, counting down.
ATGGCCAGCCGCTCGGCGCCGCTCGGCCCCTCGCTCTCCATGTTCTTCATCCGTTCGAACAGGCGGTCGAACTCGGGATTGACATAGTTGGAAGCGTTCTCGCCACTCTTCGCCACCTTGCCCTCCGGCCCGGCGAGCAGGAAGAGAAAGTTCTCGGGGTCGGGATAGTCGGCGTTCCAACCCAGGTAGTAGAGCTGCACCGCACCCTTGCGGATCTTCTCCTGAAAGCGGTTGAAGTCGGTCGAGCGCACGACGAGCTGCACGTCGAGCTTGGCGAACTGGCGCGTCAGCCAGTCGAGGCGCGACTTGTCGCCCATGCCGCCGCTCGTCGTGTCGAGGTAGAGCACCAGCGGCTCGCCGTTCGTCGCGTGGCGGCCATCCGGCCAGCCCGCCTCGGCGAGCAATCGCCTGGCGACCGCCAGCGGCTTGCGCTGCGGCTTGCCGTCGACCCAGTCATAGACCACCGGGTTGTTGCCCGCCTCGCCTTCGAGATAGCCGAAAATCCCCGGCGGCAGCGGGCTGGTGGCGGCGATCCCGCGACCGTTCATGAAGATCGAGATGAACTCCTCCTGGTCGATGGCGATCGACAGCGCCTGACGCAGCTTGATCGCCGGCTCGGCCAGGCCGCCGACGACCGGGTCGAGCATGTTGAAGCCGAGGTAGAAGATCGACGCGCGGACGCTGGTCAGCAAGGTGATCCCCCTGTCGCGCATCTCGTCGGACACCTGCACGTCGCCGCCGACGCCGAGACGGACGGCCTGATCGAAACTGTCGGAAGAAATTCCCGACGCGTCGTAGTAGCCCTGCAGAAACTTGTTCCAGTACGGGATGCTCTCCTTCTCGCGCGTATAGACCGCCTGGTCGATGAACGGCAAAGGCTGGCCGCAGTCGGCGAGCAGGCCGGCCGCCTCGTCCTGCGGTTCGCCGACGCAGGGGTAGGTCTCGCCATGGAAGTTCGGGTTGCGTTCGAGCACCAGGCGACTGTTCGGATTGTTGTCGGTCAGCATGAACGGGCCGCTGCCGACCGGATACCAGTCGAGCGTCAGATTCTTCTCGGCCATTCCCGGCTGACCGTAGAAGCGGTCGACCTCGCGCGGCACCGGCGCGAAGAAGGGCATCGCCAGCCAATAGACGAACTGCGGGTACTTGCCGCGCAGCGTGAAGCGATACGTGTAGCGATCGACGCGCTGCACGCCGGGCAGCGGATACTGGTCGAGGTCCAGCCAGGCGTCGGCCGGCAGCGACCGCGCGGCGGCCTGCAGCGCGGCGCCGAGTTCGCGCAGGCCGACGATGCGCTCGGCCATCATGCCGAAGATCGGCGAATGCAGGCGCGGGTGCGCCAGGCGCTTGATCTGGTAGATATAGTCGTCGGCGACCAGTTCGCGCGTCCCGGTCAGCGGAAAATCGGCCAGCCGCTCGATGCCGCGCAGGCGCTCGCGGTCGAGATCGCGATAGAGCGGCTCGCCGGCCGCGTCGGTGGCGAAAGCCGGATGCGGCTGATAACGGATTCCCGGCCGCAGGCGAATCTCGTAGACACTCAGCGCGATCTGCGCCGCCGGTGCGTCGGCCGCCAGTTCCCGGCCGCGCTCGTCATAGTAGCGCGCCACCGGCACCGCCTCGCTGGTCGCCGGAATCAGCGTGTAAGGCCGCTTCAGATAGTGGTACTGCAGCGGCGGCTCGTAGATTTGCGCCGTGAAAGTGATTTCGTCCTCCGTGTACGACTGCACCGGATCGAGATGCTTGGGACGCTCGGAGAAACCCGCGTAGAGAATGTTCCTGCCGCGCTCGCCGGCCGGATAGGGATCGTTCTGCTCGCTGCCGCAAGCGGCGAACAGCAACGACAGGGCGGCGAAGAAAAAACGGAACCACGGCATGGCGCGCAGTGTAGCGCGAAGTCGGCGTCGCGGGCCCCGGCGGCGGCGGCGGCCGATCTCCGACCGCTCGCCAGACAATCGCTGGCATCGGGGGCAATTCCTTTATAATGCGTGGGTTAAAGCAGACTCGCAGAGCAGCGCGACCAACCAGAACAATTTCAGTCACAGGAGAACTCATGGGATTCCTCGCCGACAAGCGCATCCTCATCACGGGCGTGCTGTCCAAACATTCGATTGCCTACGGCATCGCCCGCGCCTGCCATCGCGAAGGCGCGCAACTGGCCTTCACCTACCAGAACGAGCGCTTCCAGGATCGCATCGGCAAATTCGCCAAGGAATTCGACAGCACGCTGACCTTTCCCTGCGACGTCGCCGACGACACCCAGATCGACCGTTTGTTCGCCGACCTCGCCGGGCATTGGGACGGCCTCGACGGCCTCGTCCATTCGATCGCCTACGCCCCCGGCGAGGCGATCGAAGGCGACTTCCTCGAGGGCATGACGCGCGACGCCTTCCGCATCGCGCACGACGTCTCCTCCTACAGCTACCCGGCGCTCGCCAAGGCCGCCCGGCCGCTGCTGCTCAAAGGCCGCCAGCCGGCCCTGCTCGCGCTGTCCTACCTGGGCGCCGAACGCACGCTGCCCAACTACAACACCATGGGACTCGCCAAGGCCAGCCTCGAAGCCGCCACGCGTTACCTCGCCTTCTGCCTCGGGCCGCAGGGAATCCGCGCCAACGCCATTTCGGCCGGCCCGATCAAGACGCTCGCCGCATCCGGAATCGGCAGCTTCTCGCGCCTGCTGGCCTACAACGCGCACAACGCGCCGCTGCGCCGCAACGTGACGATCGACGAAGTCGGCAACGCCGCCGCCTTCCTGCTCTCCGACCTGGCGAGCGCCGTCACCGGCGAGATCATGTACGTCGATGGCGGCTTGAACACGACGGCGCTCGGCAATCCGGAACCGCTACCGGGGTGAGCGGCAGGCCATCGGCGAGCGCGGCGCGGCCGGTCGCTCACCGCACGGCTTGCCGGCCCGCCGCTCCGGCCGGCGCGCGCCTCCTCCTCCTCGCCCTGCTCGCCGCCCTCCTCCTGCTCACCGGCTGCGCCACCCGCCTGGGCAAGGACGGGCGCAGCGAGACCGACGTGCATGCCCGTTACCTGGTCAAGTCCGAAGCCGACCGCCTGGCCGACACGGTGCGCCGCGAAGTCGAGGAAGGGCTGCTGCGCATCGCCGACAAGCTCTACAAGCGCAACCCAAGGGAATGGAAGAAGACCGGTCTGGCGAACCGCGACGCGGCGCTCGAGCGTCTGCGCGCGCGTCGCAGCGGCGGCCTGCCCGAACTGGGCGGCGCGCGCGAAGGCCCGGCCGCCCAGTTGGCCTTCAGCGAAACCTACGCCGGCGACCGCGTCGCCGCGCTGTCCTTCGGTCTGCTCAGCATGGCCGACGCCGCATTCGACGACAAGACCGATTTCTACCTGTTCGACAGCCTCGACGAAACGAAGCTCTACCGCTGCGCGCGCAACCTCGAAGTCGCCGTCTGGAAGCTCGGCAACGACCGCACGGCGGCCGGCGAACCGTTCCTGCTCGCCAACGAACTCGACCCGGCGCGGCCCAATCTCTCCTTCGAACGCGAGTTCGGCCGCCAGATCGGCCTGCTCGATCTGCTGGCCAGCGTCGTCGCCGACCGCCAGGGCCGCGCTCTCTCGCGCCTGACGCAATCGGCCGCGGTGATGGTCTTTCTGCCGATCGGCGGGCTGTAGAACGAAAACGAACGAAGAAGCCGCGCCGACCCGTCATCGCTCGCCCCCAACCAGGCGGGCAGCCAGTTTCTCCCCGGCCAACCGGAGGTAAGCCCCATGAGTTCCCGAATCAGCCAGTCGCTGTTGGCGGTCATCGCCCTCCTTCTCGTCGCCCACCTGTTCGCCCGCTCCGACCGGCTCGCCGGCGCCGAGGCGGCGCCGGTTCACGACGTCGTGCGTGCGCGATCGATCGAAATTCTCGCGCCCGACGGCCAGATCGTCGCGCAGATCCACGCCGCCGACGACGGCGCCGGGCAGATCCGGCTGCGCAGCGGCAACGGCGAGGTGCGCGTCAAGCTCGGCGCGACCTCCGACGGCTCGGCACTCGTTCTGCTGGACGGCGACACACAACCCGCCGTATGGCTGGCCGCCGACCGCGCCGGCAGCCGGATCACGCTGGCCCAGAAAGGCAAGGAAAAGCACGTACTGGCGCCCTAGTTGGCGACGCCGCCCCGTCCTTTGGCGCGCCAGGTCTTTTGTGACAGAATCGTCGGCGCCCCCTTCCGCCTTTCCGAGAGACGCGCATGGCGACGATATTCATCAGCTACAAACGCGGCACCGAACTCGACGAGCCACTCGCCGGCGAACTCTATCGCCGCCTGAGCGCGGCCGGTCACCAGGTCTTCCGCGACCAGGACAGCCTGATCGTCGGCCAGCCCTGGGCGAGAGCGATCCAGGCGCATCTCGAAAGCTGCGACTACCTCGTCCTCCTGCTCTCGGCCGCCGCGGCGGCGAGTGAAATGGTCGCCGAGGAAGTGCGCCTCGCGCGGCGCGCGCAAGCGGCGCGCGGCATCGTCGACGGCATCCTGCCGGTGCGCGTCGCCTTCGCCGGCGAACTGCCCTACCACCTCGGCGCCGCGCTGTCCGGCATCCAGCACGCGACCTGGAGCGGCCAGCCGGACACCGAACACCTCGCCGCCGCGCTGCTCGACGCCATGGCGCAAGGCGGGCCGGGCGCCGGCGACGACGTCTGGCGCCGCTCGCCGGCGATTCCCCCGGCCGGCCCGGCCGACGCCGCGGCCGGCCGGCCGGCCGCCGCCTGCAACCCGATTGCGCCGCTCGAACAGGCCGGCGCCGCGATGCCCGACTCGCCTTACTACGTCGAGCGCCACGCCGACACGCTGGCCGCCCGCGAGTGCCGGGCGCACGCCTTCACGCTGGTCATTCGCGGCCCGCGCCAGGTCGGCAAGAGTTCGCTGCTCGGCCGCATCCTGGGCGATGCGCGGCGCGGCGAGCAGGCGGTGGTGGCCATCGACCTGCAGCGCTTCGCCGACGCCACGCGCGCCGATGCGGATACCCTGCTGCGTGAATTCTGCGCCGAGATCGAATACCAGTTGCAGCTCCCATCGAACGTCGATGACTTCTGGGAGACGCACGCGCGGCGCGATCCGGGAACGCGCGCGACGCGCTATCTGGAGCGCGAAGTCTTGCCGGCGCTGGGCGGCCGCAAGCTCGTCGTCGGCCTCGACGAATGCGACACCCTGCTCGATCAGCCGGGCGGCCGCCTGTTCTTCCCGCTGCTGCGCTCCTGGGTCAACCAGGCGCGCGGCAAGAACCCGCCGCACTGGGCGCCCTTCAACCTGATGATGGTCGTCGGCACCGAACCGGCGATGCTGATTTCCGACCTCAATCAGTCGCCGTTCAACGTCGGCACGACCATCGAGATCGACGACTTCGACCAGCGCGAAGTCGACGCGCTGCAGGCGCGCTACGGCGCACCCATCGCCGCCGCGGCCGATCGCGCGCGCTTCTACGAACTGCTGCGCGGCCACCCCTTCCTGACCCGGCTGGCGCTCAACCAGATCGCCGAAGGCCGCTGGCGCTACCCGGCCGAAGACGGCAACGCCGATTCGGAAAGCGGGATCTTCGGCGACCATCTGCGGACACTGCTCGCGCGCGTCAACTTCGCCGGCCTCGGCGAGGCGCTGCGCCGCCTGCTGGCCGGCCAGCCGGCGCCCGACGACCACCGCCGCCGCCTGCTCGAGGGCGGCCTGATCGTCGAACGGCAAGGCCGCATCGCCGCCCGCAACGGACTCTACGGGCGCTATTTCGGCCGCGTGCTGAATGCCTGAAGCGCGGCTCGCCAACGCCGGCGGCGCGCTGCCGCCCGACGACCCGTTCTACGTCGAACGCGCGGCCGACGCGCAACTGCTCGAACTGTGCCGCGCCGGCACCTTCTGCTACGTCCTCAGCTCGCGCCAGATGGGCAAATCGAGCCTCGTCGCGCGCGCCGCGCAGGCCCTGCGCGACGAGGGAACGACGGTCGCCGCCCTCGACCTGTCGCCGTCCGGCAGCACCGCAGGCGGCGATGCCGAGCGCTGGTACCTCAGCGTCCTCGACCGTATCGAAGCGGCCTGCGCGCCGGCGACCGAGCTCTACGACTGGTGGGACCGGCGCCGCCGCACGCTGACGCTCGGCGACGGCTTCGTCGCCTATTTCCGCGAAGTCGTCCTGCCGGAAACCAGCGGCCGCCTCGTCGTCTTCGTCGACGAAATCGATTCGACGCTCGGACTCGATTTCACCGACGACTTCTTCGCCGCCATCCGGGCGATGCACAACCTGCGCGCCATCGAGCCCGCCTTCGCCCGCCTGTCCTTCGTGCTGATCGGCGTCGCGACGCCGGCCGAGCTCATCCACGACGCCTTGCACACGCCTTTCAACATCGGCGTGCGCGTCGAACTGAACGATTTCGAGCCGGACGAAGCGCGGCCGCTGGTCGCCGCCATCGGCCTGCCGGCGGAAGACGTCCCACGCGTCCTGCAGCGGGTGCTCCACTGGACCGGCGGCCAGCCCTTCCTGACGCGCAAGCTGTGCGGCCTGCTGCTTGTCGACCAGCCGAACGCCGAGGCCGACATCGACCGGCTGGCGCGCCGCTCGCTGCTCGGCGAACAGGCCAAGGGCGACCCGCACTTCCAGTTCATCGCCAACTACCTGACGCAGGCGCCGAAGGAGCAGCTCAGCGCCTTGTTCGAAAGCTGCTCCGCGCTGCTCGCCGACCGGCCGCTGGCCTGCGACGACCAGTCGCCGATACACAACCGGCTGCGCCTCGCCGGCCTCGCCAAACGGGTCGACGGCCGGCTGGTCATGCGCAATGCGCTTTATCGCGAGCACTTCGACCGGCAATGGGTGAGGCGGCACCGGCCGACCTTCTGGACGGCGGCGAACAGGAGGCTCGCCGGCTTCGCCGTGCTGAGCTTCGCCGTCGCGCTGGCGATGACTTATCTGTGGCAGCGGGCGCAGGACCTGCAGCATGCCGCCGAGCAACAGGCGCGATTGGCGCGCTCCGGCGAGCTAGCCGCGGCGGCCGAATCGCGGCGCGCACTGGGCGATCACGACACGAGCCTGCTGCTGGCGCGCGCCGCGCTAAGGGTGAGCGCCACGCCGTCGGCCTTGCAAGCGGCGTTCCATGCCGAGGATCTGCCGGCCCGCGCCGCGCTGCGCGGCCACGGCGATTCGGTGAACAGTGCCGCCTTCAGCCCCGACGGGCGGCGAATCGTCACCGCCAGCGGCGACAAGACCGCACGCCTGTGGGATCTTGATGGCAAGCTCCTCGCCGAGCTGCGCGGCCACGGAAATTCCGTGAATAGTGCCTCCTTCAGCCCCGACGGGCAGCGCATCGTCACCGCCAGTAGAGACAAGACCGCGCGCCTGTGGGATCTTGATGGCAAGCTCCTCGCCGAGCTGCGCGGTCACGGCTCTTCGGTGGAGAGTGCCGCTTTCAGCCCCGACGAACGATGCATCGTCACCACCAGTGGGGACCAGACCGCGCGCCTGTGGGACCTCGACGGCAAGCTCCTCGCCGTGCTGCGCGGCCATCGCAATCGGGTGGAGAGTGCCGCCTTCAGCCCCGACGGGCGGCGCATCGTCACCGCCAGTCAAGACCAGACCGCGCGCCTGTGGGGCCTCGACGGCAGGCTCCTTGCCGAGCTGCGTGGCCACGGCGATTCAGTGTGGAGTGCCGCCTTCAGCCCCGATGGGCGGCGTATTGTCACGGCCAGCTTCGACAAGACCGCACGCCTGTGGGACCTCGACGGCAAGCTCCTTACCGTGCTGCGTGGCCACGATGACGGAATACTTAGTGCGGTGTTCAGCCCTGATGGGCGGCGCATCGTCACGGCCAGCTTCGACAAGACCGCGCGCCTGTGGGATCTCGATGGCAAGCTCCTTGCCGAACTGCGCGGCCACAGCTCTTCGGTGGAGAGTGCCGCTTTCAGCCCCGACGGGCGACGCATCGTCACCGTTAGCGACGCAAATGCCGCACGCCTGTGGGACCTCGACGGCAAGCTCTTGGCCGTGCTGCATGGCCACGGCAATAGGGTAAAGAGTGCCGCCTTCAGCCCCGATGGGCGGCGTCTCGTCACCACGAGCAGTGACACCACGGCGCGCTTGTGGGACCTTGAGAGCAAGCTGCTTGCCGAGTTGCGCGGCCACGACGATTCGGTGTCCAGTGCCGCCTTCAGCCCCGCCGGGCAGCACATCGTCACCGCCAGCAATGACAAAACCGCGCGCTTGTGGGACCTCGACGGCAAGCTCCTCGCCAAGCTGCGCGGCCACGGCGCTTCGGTGAACAGTGCCGCCTTCAGCCCCGACGGGCGGCGCATCGTCACCGCCAGTCAAGACCAGACCGCGCGCCTGTGGGGCCTCGATGGCAAGCTCCTTGCTGAGCTGCGCGGCCACGACAATTCGGTATGGAGCGCCGCCTTCAGCCCCGACAGACCGCGCATCGTCACCGCCAGCAGCGACAATACCGCGCGCCTGTGGGACCTCGACGGCAAGCTCCTCGCCGTGCTGCGCGGCCACAATGATTCGGTGATTAGTGCCGCCTTCAGCCCCGACGGGCGGCGCATCGTCACCGCCAGTCAAGACAAGACCGCGCGCCTGTGGGGTCTCGACGGCAAGCTCCTTGGCGAACTGCGCGGCCACAGCGCTCGGGTGAGCAG
>NZ_JAPUVI010000054.1 GCF_029255285.1 Accumulibacter sp. | reverse complement strand
CTCCAGGAAGTCGTGCAGTGTTCCGTTGCTGGCTTTGCGTGGGTCGTCGATGTCACCCAAACAGCATACCAAGCTTGCCACCTTCGTCTTGATCATTTCTCGTGCCCAAAAGACGAGAGTAGACCCGATTGCTCGTTGGTTTACAACCATTCCATCATACCACTATGAATGTTAAATGTTTTTCTTGCACGAATAGGATGAAAAAGAATATGCTATTCAAGTGTCAAGGCCCTGGGGAAGAAAGGCCTGTCTGACCCGGGAAGATATTCCATCCATTTAAACACGCCATTATCTATCTATTATATGAGCAGAGGAACCGTAACCGTTCACAGGGTTTGTGTCGTTTCGTGTGGAATTGGCCCCGCAGAGGCGGATGCCTCTGTTCAGCCCTTCGGGCGCCCCCGCCCCTTGCCCCGCCCCCGAGGGCGGGGAAGTCCTCGCCGCCGGACGGGCTCGGGAGCTGGCCGCGAAAGACCGCAACCAGCCCCAAGCCCTTCAGCGTATTGGCGTTTCAGACGCAGCTTCGCCGGGCTCCGCCCGCCCTTGACAGCGCCCTCAACGCTCCCAACCCCACTGCTTGAGAGTGGCTGCAGGCTTGCCGGCCGAGGGCGGCTGGCGGCCGGTTCCACACGAAACGACATAGAGCCGCGAAGCGGGTTGCCATGGATCACCGACTTTCGCGACTCGATGACCGAGCCGGGCTACCCGCGCGACCCGCTCACATGGAAAGTCCATCGCACGCTTGAACATGAGACTGTTCATCACTGCACAAGGGCCGTATTCACGACCGAGCCGACGCGACAGATGTATTCCCAGCGGTATCCCGACATTGCTTCGTCGCGATGGGCCGTGATCGAAAACGGCTTCGATGAAGAGAACTTCCGCGCGGCCGAGGTGGGCCTTGCAAGCAATCCGCTTGGCAAGCCAGGGCTGATCACACTTCTTCATAGCGGCATCCTTTACCCGATAGAAAGGGACCCTCGCCCTTTCTTCGCCGCACTGGACATGCTGAAGCGCACGGGCCGCATCGATGACTCGAGGCTTCAGGTTGTCCTGCGGGCAACTGGCAACGACGACCTGTACAGGCCGATGACGGCCGAACTAGGCATTGACGACATCGTCCGGCTGGAACCTGTGCTTCCCTATCGTGCCCTCCAGGAAATGCTGCGAGCCGATGGGCTTTTATTGTTTCAAGCCGCATGCTATAATCATCAAATTCCGGCGAAGATCTAGTACTACCGCTCGGAACGCCCTATCCTCGGGCTTGTTGATCACGGAGGCATTTCCGCAAGCATGCTCTCAGATGCCAAGGTACAACATATCGCAGACATAGCCGACGCAGGGAACCTCGCTGATTCGATTCAATCTTTCGTCCAGAAACTGTCTGAGAGACGTGATTTCGGCGTCGAGAGAGAGTTCGCCATGACACACTCGCGGAAATCACGAACCAGAGAACTTGCCCTGCTTCTGGATGGTTTGACAAAAGCCTGATTTTTGTCTTGACTTCAAAAGTCCACTTTACATGCACGGCCCGCCCACGGCCGACACAGCGCTGCACCAGGAGAGCACGGCGCGTGGCACGTTCATCGAATCATCTTAATGAGAGATTTTTCTGAATGAGATCAATGCCGTCCGCCAATCCAATATCTTCAGCGTGCCCCCCCGCATGTACGAGATCTCCAGTTTCTCTCTTCTTGCCGCGCTGCGTGCTGCGCTCATTGGGACGTCACTCGTGTAACACTGGCACAACTGCGCGCTACGAAACGTCGGAGGACCATCAATGACTTACCCGTACGGAAGATACAAGTATCTGAACGCAGCTGGCAAATCCGGTCTTCCCTTGACGGTAGCGGCATACGAAATCAGATCTGGCAGCAAGACGGCGAGGCGACCGGCATGAGTATTTCCAGCGCTATTGCCGGCCTGAAGCAGACGGTGAAGTCCTTGGTTCACCGAGCGCGGCGCGCCTACTTCAAGACCTTCCATCGATTCGATACCGAAGATTTCCGGATTGCGCTCGAAGCAGCAGGGCTGCGGCCAGGCGCGCGCGTCATGGTGCACAGTTCGGTCGACCGTTTTATTGGTTTCGCGGGGACGCCGCTGGACGCCCTCCGGGTCATTCAGACGATCATCGGGGAGAGCGGAACGCTCATGATGCCGACCATGCCGTTTACCGGACTGGCCAGCGACTATGCGAAGTCGGAGACTTTCAACGTTCGTCGCAGCCCGTCGCAAATGGGGATACTGACAGAGTTGCTGCGCCGGATGCCGGCCACCGTCAGAAGCGTACACCCGACTCACCCGGTCGCCATATGGGGGAAAGATGCCGAAGAGATCGCCGCGGGTCATCCTGCCGCAAGAACACCTTGCGGCAGTGGGTCGCCTTTCCACGAGTTGCTGACCAGAGGCGGCAGCATCCTCCTGATCGACGTTGACATCCAGGCAATGACTTTTTTTCACACGCTGGAGGAACTCTACGAGAACAAGCTGCCATACTCCCCGTTCACCACGGAAGTCTTTCAACTCGCGAGCATTGACCGCAACGGCGCCCGGATTCCGACGGAAACACGGCTCTTCGATTCACGGGTTGCCCGGATTCGCGTCCTGCGCCGGCTGATCCCGCCGCTCAGGAGCATGAATGTCTGGCGTGAGGCATGCGTGGGCGGAGTCAGACTGGTTCTGCTCGACTGCGAGAGTATAAGGTTGGCGTATCTTGGCCTATGCGATAGCGGCGTCCACTGCTACGACTTTGCTCGACTGGATGCGGCTCGCTGATCCCTGCCACGCTTCCGCCCACCTTTTGACCGCCGGGACATCAGCGCTTGCGCGCTGACGGCGTGATGATGTGAATGTACCGCCCAAACGACATGAGCATGTCGTGCCCGTCCCAGAAGCGGCCGAACTTCAGGGCCTGACCGATCGGCACGATACGCTCGACGCCGCGCGCCATCAGCATG
>NZ_JAPUVI010000053.1 GCF_029255285.1 Accumulibacter sp. | reverse complement strand
TTCTTTGCAGCCTTGGGGGGGGGTTTTTTTTCCCCGGGCGGGCCCACCCCCGCCACGGCCCTGGCCCGCTTGGCCCGCCCAGTCGGTCGGCAGTTCGCCGCGCATGCGCCGCAGGAACTCCGCCGCCAGTTCCGGAAAAGCCGTCTGATAGGCCGCGAACCGGCTCTCCCAGTCGGCTTCCAGAGCTTGACCACGCAGCCGGCCATCCCACTCCGCATAGATCTCATGCGGAACGGTGAAAGCCGGGTACGGCCAACCGATCTGCGCGCGCGTCGCCGCCACCTCGGCAACGCCAAGTGGTGCGCCGTGCACCTCGTGCGTCCCGGCCTTGTTCGGCGAACCGAGTCCTATCCGGGTCTTACAGCAGATCAGCGTCGGCCGCTCGGTATCGGCGCGCGCGGCGCGCAGCGCTTTGTCTATCGCCTGTCTGTCATGTCCGTCGACCCCGGCGATGACCTGCCAACCGTAGGCCTCGAAACGCTTCGGCGTATCGTCGGTGAACCAGCCGGCGACCTGACCGTCGATCGAGATTCCGTTGTCGTCATAAACGGCGATCAGCTTGCCGAGCCCTAGCGTACCAGCCAGCGAACAGGCTTCGTGCGACACGCCTTCCATCAAGCAACCGTCGCCGAGAAAAACGTAGGTCCAATGGTTGATGACCCGGTGGCCGGGCCGGTTGAAGTCGGCCGCCAGTACCTTTTCGGCGATCGCCATTCCGACAGCGTTGGCGAGACCCTGGCCGAGCGGACCCGTCGTCGTTTCGACGCCGGGAGTATGGCCGACTTCCGGATGCCCGGGTGTCTTCGAGCGAAACTGGCGGAAACTCCGGAGGTCGTCGATCGACACGTCGTAGCCGGTGAGGTGCAGCAGGGCGTAGATCAGCATTGACCCATGACCGTTCGAGAGTACGAAGCGATCGCGGTCAGGCCAGTGAGGATTGGCCGGATTGTGGCGGAGGTGGCACCTCCAGAGGACTTCGGCGATTTCGGCCATACCCATCGGCATCCCGGGGTGGCCGGAGTTGGCTTGCTGGACCGCGTCCATGGCAAGGGCGCGGATGACGCTGGTCAGGGAGGTAAAAGCAGTGGACACGATGATTTGCCAATCAGGAGTAAGGCATTCTGTCTCATGGGCAAATTATCCATCAAAACCCTTCGCGTTGCCACCTTCCATTGGCTTGCCCAGCCCTGACGCGTGATCCAGCCGAATTGCGCGTGTTTGCCGGCAACGCCCGCCCCAGCGGTTTGCAAACGCTCTGCGTCGAACCCGGACAGCTTGCTCGCTCCCAACGAGAACGGCCGAGCGGCGGAGCTCGCTTTTACACTTCCGGAAGCCTATAATGGTCCGATGGACGTCTTCACCGCGACCCTGCAAAGTGGCTTGGCCAGCCTGGCTTCCTATCTCGCGGCCCATGTGCTGCTTTGCTTGGTTCCTGCCTTTTTCATCGCGGGAGCGCTTGCGGCACTCGTGCCGCAGCAGTCGATCATCCGTTTTCTTGGCCCCGATACGGCCAAGTTCGTCTCCTACCCGGCCGCCGCCGCGGCCGGCAGTTTGTTGGCGGTCTGTTCCTGCACCGTGCAGCCTCTGTTCGCCGGCATCTACACCAAGGGCGCGGGTCTGGGACCGGCCATCACTTTTCTCTTCTTCGCGCCGGCGGCCAACATCCTGGCGCTGTCCTACACGGGCGTCGCGCTTGGCGCCGACTACGCCATCGCACGGATCATCCTCTCCTTGTGCTTCGGTATCGGCATCGGCCTGCTGATGGCGCTTCTCTTTCACCGCAGCGATCATGCCCGGACGACAGCCAGCGCGACGTTTGCCGAGCGTTCCGGCGTTGGGCGGCAAACCCTTTTGTTCCTCGGCTTCTTAGTGGCGCTACTCGTTTTCGGCACGCTGAAGGTGCAGTGGCTCACCCTGCCGCTATTTGGTACCGTTCTGCCGTTCAATGGCCTGGCCGCTCAGAACCTTCTGGACCGCCTTGTACCGGCCAATGAAATCAAGGGTGAGGAGGGTCTGAGCCTGCAAGGGCTGGCGCTTGTCGGACTGCTGTTGGCCATCGGCGCCGTGGCACGGCGTGGTCTGGGTCAGGTCGATAGCGGCTTCACTCGCCAGACGTGGGCGGCGCTCGGCCTGACCGTCGCCACCCTGGTCTTCGCGGCTCTCGGTGTGCGGGTGGCTGAAGAAGGACTGGCCGTCACCGTCACCGGCCGTACGCTGGCGGTAAGCCTTTGCTGCGCCATCCTCATTACTCTCGCCAGGCGTTTCGACGCCTGGGACATCCAGCAATGGTTGTGGGAGACTTGGCGCTTCGTCAAGATGATTTTTCCGCTGCTGCTGATCGGCGTCTTTCTCGTCGGAGTGGTCCGCAGTTTCATCCGGCCTGAGTGGGTTCAGTTCGTCGCCGGCGAGAACACGGTTCTCGCCAACCTGGCGGGTGTCGTGTTCGGTGTCTTCATGTATTTTCCGACCTTGGTCGAAGTGCCTATCGCCAAGATGTTTCTTTCGCTCGGCATGCATCCCGGTCCGCTGATCGCCTATCTGATGGCCGATCCGGAACTCTCGCTGCAAAGCATCCTGATAAGCTCGGCCATCATCGGCAAGCTCAAGGCCTGGACCTATGTTGGCCTGGTCGCTTTGTTCTCGACCGTTGCCGGACTGACCTATGGCGCCTGGGTCGATGGTACGCCCCTGACAACACTGGCGCTGATCGTTGGCGCCGGTATCCTGGCGCCGATCATTGCGCTCCAACTGATCGAGCGATCACGAGCCGTACCGTTCCACTGAAACCAAGGAAGCATCATGCAAATCAAGATTCTCGGCAGCGGCTGCGCGAAGTGCCAGCGGCTCGAACAACTCGCTCGTCAAGCGGCGGCTGAACTCGGAGTGGAAGCGGAGTTCGATCACGTACGCGACATGGACAAGATCATGGCCTACCCAATCATGACCACTCCGGCATTGGTGATCGATGGCGAAGTGAAGGTGGCGGGAAGAATACCGAGCCGCGACGAGATCGCCGGCTGGCTGAAACCGACGCCGTGATGACCGGTTCAGGCCAGCGCTCGTAGCCCTTGATAGCCAAGGTAGAGGCCGACGAGCAGGATGAGCGCGCCGGAGACATACGGCGCTTTCCGCGCGAGTTCGCCGAAACCATTCCAGCGCCCGGCAACGTGCTTCACGCTCAAGGCGGCCAGGGCGCCCGAGAGAACCATCGTCAAGGCCAGGCCGATACTGAAGCACAGCACCAGGGTCGCGCCGAGCGTGATCTCCTTGAGCTGCAAACACAGCAAGAGGACGGTGATCGAGGCTGGGCAGGGAATCAGCCCGCCCGTCAAGCCAAACATGACGATCTGTCCGGTGGTGACGTCCCGATTGGCGAAACGGCGGCGGATGTCGTTGGCGTGCGCCAGTTCGTGCGGATCCTGATAACCCGGCGCCGACACGTCCAAGCCATCGTAGTCCTTGATCGCATGGTGATGATGGTCGTCGTGCTCGACGAATTCCACGTCGTAGTCGTGGCTGTGTTTCTCATGACCCAGGCGCAGGCGAGCGACGAACTCGTGCGGTTCCGGAATGTCCTGCTCGGACTCGACGAAACCGTCGCGCTGCACGAAACCGAATGTCTGGCGGCTACCGTCCGGCCGCTCGGTTTCGATCCTCACCTGATCGGCTGTCCAGGCGTGCCCATGGCGACTTTCGTGGAACAGGCGGAAACGCGGCGGCACACCCTTTTCGAACACTTCCAGCCGTACGACACCGTGGCCGGTGTCGATTCGCTTGCTCTCGTCATGATGATGGTCGTGCTCGTGGCCATCACCCACCTGGGCAAACTGCTGCTGGCGCCAGGTCCGCCAGATCATCCACAGCGCGACGCCGATGATCAGGGCGGCGGACACGACCTGGAGAAAGGGCTCGCTGGTTTCGGCATCCCATTTCTGGCCGAAGTACATCCCGCCGAGCGCGATGACCCAGACCACGGCCGTATGGGAAACCGTCGCCGATAGCCCAAGCAGAACGGCTTGCGCCACCGTGCCGCGAATGGCAACGATGAAGGCCGCCATCATCGTCTTGGAGTGGCCGGGTTCGAGACCATGCAGGCCGCCGAGCAGGATGGCGCTGGGGATAAAAAACCAAGCACTGGCCGTGCCTTGCGCCAGCAGCACGGAAAAACTGTTCATCGACTTTCCTTCACAGGTATTTGGTAATCGCTTTGAACTCGCGGATGGTTTCGTCCGCGCTTTGCGAAGCGTTGCGCACCGCGTGTTCGAGGCAATGGTCGATGTGATCGTGCACCAGAATCTTCTTGGCGTTGCCGACGGCGCTTTCGACGGCCTGCAGTTGCTGGGCGATTTCCAGGCAGTTGCGATTGCCTTCGACCATGGCGATGATGCTCTTGAGGTGCCCTTCGGCCCGCCTCAGACGCTTGATGATTTCGGGATGGGATGTGTGTGTGCTCATGATTTATCCTATCCCCCAGGATAGGATAAATCAAGTCAACGGGTATCGAGGAAGGCCGCATGAACTTGCCCACCCAGCGTAGAAACACCACCCCGAGGGAAAAAGACTACTTTCTAGAGGTTACGACGTTGACTGTCATGCGATTGCCCTGGCTACCTGACCTCTGTCAGAGACTGCCAGTTCGCAGCAAGCGGCAACCGTCTGGAGACCAACGTATCTCGCCGATCGGCATTGGCTGCGACGTGAGCCGGTCATCACTCTCCATACGGACGAAACCACAGCGGTCCACACGCAGCCTCGTCCTGTAAAGAATGGAGCGATATAAGACCGTTGCCGAGAAATAGTAGCTATTCTCGCTGTGGTCAGTGCAGATCAGCGGCGTAATCTGCGTTTCGACCGACCTCCAGGCCCGCCGCCCTGCTTCGTCCGGCAGATTGAGCTCAGCAAACGAATCGATGATCACGAAGTTGTCCTCAGCGCCCCGCAGATAGCCCGAGAAAAGCCGCAAGAACAGGGTCGCATCGGCCTCGTTATCCAGCGTGATCGGCAGGCGGCAACTGACCAAGTGTAGCGACGCGGCCCCCCCGTCGAGCACCAGCAAGCAACGCGGCGAGGCGACCGGCAGGCGGAACTCGGCGCGCCGGCCCCACAGCAAAGCCATCACACAGGCGCAGGGCGGGTTGCCCGATCGTTCGATCAGCGCCAGCTCGACCAGGCTGAAGCCCGGATAGAATGGCAAGGCGAGTGCGCGCACGCCGGTTGGAACAAGCGCCTGCAGCGTACGCGGCTTGCCGTCTTCCGCCTGATAGGCGTCCAGCGTCGCGAGCAGTTCGATCAGCTCGGCGCGCGGCAAGTCCTGCCAAGCCGATCTGAGAACAGGCACAGACAGCCACCTCGGCGGCTCGGCACCTGCGGCACTCATCTCCTCGACAGCCGCCGCAGCGAGTTCACAGGCGTCCTGACTAAGCGCCACCCAGGGCAGGTGTCGCGCCTCGTCCGCCGCCGCCGGATCGGCCCAACGCAGCAGGCTGCCGCATACATCGTTGCCCGTGGCAAGCGCAGCAAGCAGCGGGGTACGCTGCTGCGCATCGCGGAGCGCCGTGCTTGCCCCGGCCTTCAGCAGGTCGTCCACCAGATCCACATCGTGACGCTCGACAGCCAGATGGAGAGCCGTTCGCCCGTCCTGCATGGCGAGGTCGGGGTCGGCTCCGAGTTCGAGCAATGTTCCCACCGTCCTGCGCAGGTGTTCGTTTGGCACCCCTAGGATCGCCAGGTGCAGCGCTGTCGCCTGTTCGAGCCCACGTGCGTTGCAGTCCACCTCGCCCTGGCTCTTGTTCACGATCCAGCGGCATGCCTCGTCGTGTCCCGCCATCGCGGCGAGATGCAGCGCCTGTAGGCCGTTACCCGCCGAATCTGACAACCGCGCACCTCGCCGCATCAGCAATGTCAGGACCTCGATGTGTCCACCGGCCGCCGCCAGATGCAATGCCGTGTAGCCATCCACACAGCGCATCTCGAGCAGCGCCGGAGCGAGTTCGAGCAGCACGTCGCAGCACTCGGCTTGGCCCGATCGCGCAGCGCAGTGCAGAAGCGTAAGGCCAGACACGCCACTGCGCGTAGTGCTGGGCACGCTGGTCACCGCTTCGGTCGCGAGCAGTCCAGTAGCGAAACGAGAGTGGAAAGCGCGGACCGCGTCGACCAAACCCTCGCGTGCGGCGACGGTGAGCGCCGTTTGACCCCAGGCATCGCGTGCGGCGACATCCGCCCCGGCGTCCAGCAGGAACTCGAAAACGGCCGCCTGACCTTGCGCGGCCGAGACATGCAATGGCGTCAAGCCATCGCTGTCGACCCCGTTCAACAATCGTGGCACGCGTTCGAGCAGCAAACGGCAGAGGTCGAGCCGGCCATGCGCCGAGGCCACATGCAAAGCGCTGGCTCCGCTCCCATCGTCGGCGGCACTTGGCTCCACCCGGGCGAATGGGTCGGCGCCGTGCGCCAGCAGTTGCGTGACGATTTCCGTATGACCGGCGGCGATGGCTCGGTGTAGCGACGTCAGACCCGACGGGTCGCGCGCGTCGATTGGCGCACCGTGAGCCAGCAACTCAAGCACTATCCGCGCATCACCGGACGACGCGGCGCTCTGCAACAGCGTCGTCCCGTCGGGTGCCACGGAGTTGGCATTGGCTCCCTTCGCCAACAACAATTCGACCATGCCCCGATCGCTTGCCGCCACAGCCGCAAACAGCGGGGGAAGCTGCGGCGTGCCCCCGCCACCGTCGAGTGCCGCGCCGCAGTACAAGAGGTAGTCCACCACCTCGCGGTGACCGCGATTACAAGCGATGCCCAATGGCGTGTAACCGTCGAACGTCAACGAGTCAGGCCGGCACCCGGCGCGAACCAGCCAATCGGCGGCCAGGAGGGCGCCGGTATAGGCAGCCATGTGCAAGGGCGTCCAGCCACCCTGCGAGCTACGGTCGAGCCAGGTAACGTCTGCTGGGAATTCACGCAGCATCGCCACGTTGTTCGCCAGCGCGGCGAAGTGCGATGGTCGAAAGCCGCGGTTAGCCACCTGCTCACGCTCGGCGTCGCTGAAATGCACACCGTAATCCCCGCGCATCGCCTTGTAAAAGGCCCAACTCTGACCGCACTCCTGCTCGCTCAACTCGGCACCCGCCGCCAGCCCAGCGCAGATCATGTCGAAGTCGACCTTCCTGATGCCTTCGAGGAAACCCCGAATGCGGAGCGATTCCCTGACCAGAGCCGTCACTTGCTGGTGGCGCAGGTCGGACTCGCTCAGGTACCGGGCGAGGCACCGCAGCAGTTTCTCCGCCGACGCGGCCTCTTCCCAAGACAAGAGGTGGGCGGTGTCGCGCCCTCTGTTCACCCAGCGCTCCGCGCGCAGGTGCCAATAGGCGAAGGATTCGAGATCGGCGCGCTGATCGTCTATCCAAGTGGCCAGTCGCCACCATAGATCGAGTAGCCGGGAGTGCGCCAGCTCGATCTTGCCTCCCGTCGCCAGGAGTAGTCGCGCGCCGACTAGCTGCTCGGTCAGGCGGGCGCGCGCGCTCCTGGCACCCAGCGTGCTACGGTCCATGGCAACGGCGTACGGGCGTCGCCCGTCAAACCGCACGAGGCCCCAGAAAAGGGTACCCAGCTCGGCACGCTCGTCGTCACTGGCCAGCGCCAGTGCCTTCTCGTCGAGGCGATCTACGATTTCGCGCAGATCAGTGTACAAATCCTTCGAAAATATCCGCGACGGACGGGCGTCGGCCGGCGCCTGCCGCCACTCGGCGTACCATCGCTGGTGAATATCGTGCAGCGCCGCAGCGAGCAAGGGCAGCGAATTGGGCTGCGCCGCGACGTCGACGACCAACTGGTCAATCAACGACGAATCAACGTCGTACCCCGCCCGCCGTGCGGGCTCGCGGATTGCTCCCACCAAGCCGCTACGGTTCAGCGGCCCCAAACTGAAAACGTTACCGTCCGACAAGCCACGCAAACCGGCAAAGTCCTCTGCTTCGAAGAAGCGGCTGTCCTCGTCGCGCCAGGTACACAATACCGTTAATCCGCCAGCATCGAGTGAGCGCTGCAACAGGGTAGTAAATTCGCGGACCGCGCCCGACTCGCAGCGGCCGGTCAGGTACTCTGCCTGGTCGAGGCATAGAACCGTGGCTTGTGCCGACTTGGGCAACGCCGAACATTCGTCCAGTACCTGCCGGATGCCCTCGTTGCTATGCGCCAGTTTTCTTGCCAGACGTAAGACTTGATCGTTCCCACCGCTCAACGCACCCGATTGCCCATCAGGTCGAACCAGCGTGGCGCGCGCCAGCGCGAGGAAGGGATCGATCGCGCGGTCTACGCTCTCGCCATCGCCAAGACTGACGATCAAGGCCGTACCAGCCACACGTTCCAACAGCCGCGGCAAGAGTCCGGCCATCAGCAGCGAGGACTTGCCAATGCCCGACGGACCGCGCACGAAGAGGACACGCCTACCCTCTTCACAGAGCATTCTCAAGCAAGCGGCGAGTTCATCGTCGCGGCCAACAAAGCGCTTACGATCTTCGAAGCGCATCGCCGGCAGGCCAGGATAGGGAGAGACCTCTGGCGGCCAAGGGTCGTGCGCCGGAATCACGGCGGGCGCGGGGTCGAGCTCCTTCAAGTAGCTTTCCAAGTATCTTGCCAGCTTCTCCTCGACAAGCGTGGTAAATCCTTCGCGCGTGCTGAAGTCGAACACGACGCCGTCGTGAATCTTCTCCAAATCCTGCGCAAACACCTGGAGTTCCTCGCGTGCCTGACGGCCCGAGCTGTCGCGCCAATCTACCCTTGAGTGCTTGGCGATGAAGAACAGCGTAAACGGCCGCGGCTCCGCCGCGTTGACCGCTGTCAGCATCTCTTTCCGGGTTTGCGGACCTAGGCGCTGGTCGGCAAAACCCAGCACGATCGGGTGCCGCTCCAATGCCATCGGAAGCTGGGCCTCGATATCTTCTTGCGCCGGAGCGCCGACACCGAACGACAGGTGGGAAAAACTACTCGCACGCAACCACAGCCGCTTCTCGAATGGATAGCGTAAGTTCAGCTTAGTCAACACGGCTTCGGCGGACTGGCGCAGTTCGTTGCAGTCGGTCGGCGATGACAGAAAAACCGCGAACTCCAGCTTACCGTTGACGTCCCGTGGTGACACATAGGGCCTAGGCTTACCCATCGCCGCGAGACTCCAGCAGCAACTCCGGGCGCCCGATCTCATGCCACGTCACCGCTTGGCGACGGATTCCCGGCACGGGCGCGAACGGAACTGCCGCAACCACCGGCCGTTCGGGCATCGAGCGCAAGCTGGCACCGCACGCAGGGCAGGCAACGGCACCGCGCCACGTCAAGCGCCCTGAACGAGAGAGCGAAGGCACTCCCCACAAGGGCGACTCGCGGCAGGAGTGAAAGACAATCGCGAGGTTCGATCCCAATCGGTTCACCGCTAACGAGTTTATCCAAGTGGCTGAATAAGCAGGATCTCCTTGAAAACCACCACCAGCCAGGAGTCGAGTCGAGTATGCCGAGGGCGGGCGAGCAAAGTCAAGAGCGTCGCCGGCGCACGCCACGCCGCCCAGTCATCGCCAAGTACCAGCGGAGGCTTCGCGGGCGCACAACTCGCCGCGCACGGCCAGATTCGGTTTCGCGGCGGCGCCGGCGGCCGCGCTCAGTGGCGCGTCAGCCGCCGTATCGACTCGAGGTAGGCCGCCTGGTCGATGGCCTGGGCTTGCCCCTGGGCACGCCACAGCGCCTCACCAAGACACTCGAGGATGGCGTGTTCCGCCGCGTGCACGTCGAACCGGGCGCGCAACGTCTGATAGGCGGCGCGGATTCCGGGCGGCTGGTCGATGCTGATCTGCTCGGCGACGGCCAGATGCAAGGACAAGTGGAGGAAGGGGTTGGTCTGCCCGCTCTCGGGAGTGAATTCCCGCTCCAGCGCGGCGTCCGGGTTTTCGAGCAGGCGATGGTATTCGGGGTGATGAGCGATCAGGTCGGCGGCAACGACCTCGGCGCCCTCGAGGATCGAACCGGCGCGGTGTTTTCGCCAAGCCTCGCAAAAGAAGCGCCGGACCTGTTCACGGCTCGGATTGAACATCGGCACTCCCGGCGGGTTGGTTCAGCAAGGCGGTGACCACGGCATTCTGCAACAGCAGATTGCCGCCCGCCGCATTCGGCGCGATCTGCCCGGTGCCATAGGTACCGATCAGCGGCAGGCACGGAAAGCGTTCGCGCAGGCATTCGACGTCACGATCCTCGCCATCGTGGAAAAAGGGACCGCGACCGATACACGAAAAAACGACGCCGGCCAGTGGGTCGGGGGCGACCGTCGCCAGACGGGCGACACACTGACACATGTCTTCCTCGGCCGCGCGCGGCAGGCGAATCGCCCAGGCCAGGCGTTGCCCGGCGGTCACCCGCTCGGCCAGGGTCACCGCGCCGTGGCGGCCGATGTCGAGGATGGCAATCGGGTGAGACCTGCCGCCGGCAAACGAGGCGCTGGCCTCGGCGCCGGAATTGATCAGGACGGCGCACAAGGCGCTCGCCGGCGGCCAGCCGCTGTGGCCAGCCTCGCGGAGCGCGCGCGACAAGCTTTCGTGCGCTTCGCAACCGCCCAGGGCGAGCAGCGCGTAAGCCTTGCTGCTCTCGACTGTCTGGGCGCCGCCCAGCAACCGCCAGCCCAGTGAGACGTCGACCGCGACCTGGGTACCGAGCAGTTGCACACGGCAGTGGGCGGCCAGGCGGCTTTGCTGCCAGGCCAACGGTTCGACGAGGCCCGCGGCGCCGGTGAAGCTGCCACCGAAGTACTTTCTTGCGCCGCCAGCCCAAGCAGCCGGGAAGTGGCTGTCGGTATAGCCGAGAAGCGGCTCACCGCACGCTTCGGAGGTGTCCGCAGGGCCCAGCGCAATTCCGCCCGCCAAGACCATGACGGCCGCTGCCGGTCGATCGATCACCCAGCCGCTATCGGTGAACACGCCGGCGGCCACGCCACCCGCCACCTGAGTGCAACGTGCCGCACGTGCCACGGCGGTGACGGTCTGCTGCGCGTGGCGGGAATACTCGGCGGTGAGGAAGAGCAAGACGCCATTGGCCTGTCGTTCGCCGGTCTTCTCGAGTGCTCGCGCGAGCGCACGCTCGGCCAGGCTGGGCAGCGGGTCGTTGCCGGCCACGAGAGCGCTGCCAACGCTCACTGGCTGGCCGCCTCGGTGAGACCACCAACCTTCTCCGGCCAGGCGCACAGGTCGGCGATGAGGCAGCTCGGGCAGGCGGGCTGGCGCGCCTTGCAGACATAGCGGCCGTGAAGGAGAAGCCAGTGGTGAGCAGATTTTCTGAACTCTTCCGGCACGGCTTGCAGCAGTTCGCGTTCGACGGCCAGCGGCGTCGTGCCGGCCGCCAGGCCGCTACGCTTGGCAACGCGAAAGATATGCGTATCGACGGCAATCGTTGCTTCGCCGAAAGCGGTATTGAGAACGACGTTGGCGGTCTTGCGGCCGACGCCCGGCAGCGCCTCGAGCTCCGCGCGCGAGCGGGGCACTTCGCCGTCATGCCGTTCGAGCAATTGCCGGCAGGTGGCGACAACATGGCGCGCCTTGTTCCGGTAGAGACCGATGCGGTCGATGTAGGGCAGCAGGCCGCTCTCGCCGAGCGCCAGCATCGCTTGCGGCGTGGGGGCGTCGGCGAACAGCTGCCGGGTCGCCAGATTGACGCTCTTGTCGGTCGCCTGGGCCGACAGAATGACGGCGATCAAGAGCTGGAAGGGAGTGTCGTAGGAAAGTTCGGTGGTCGGCTGCGGATTCGCCGAACGCAGGCGCGAAAACAGTTCGTGGCACTGCACGCCGCTCAATACGGTCGCTGCGCCGCTCACGTCAGGCATCGCCGAAGGCCGCCACGGGTGGCGCCCGATGTGGACCGGGTGGGGTGCGCGCGGCGACGCGCGCTTCGACCCAGTTCTTCCAGGCAATCAGACAGCCAAGCAAGATGAAGGCGCCGGGCGGCAGGATGGCCAGCAACAGGCCGGGATAATCGGCCGGCAGCAACTGCAGCGGCTGCAGTGCCGGAAAAACCATGTCGATACCGGACAGCAGCGTGCCGCCGCCGATCAGCTCGCGCAGTCCGCCGAGCAGAGCCAAGGTCCACAACATGCCGACGCCCATGAAAACACCGTCGAGCAGCGACTGCAGCGGCGGATTCTTGTTCGCGAAAGCCTCGACGCGCGCCAGCACGATGCAGTTGGTGACGATCAAGGGAATGAAGATGCCGAGCACCAGATACAGTTCGTGGAGCTGCGCGTTGAAGAGCAGATCGACCACGGTGACCAGCGCGGCGACGATCAGGATGAACACCGGAATGCGAATTTCGTGTGGGATCAGGTTGCGCAACGAGGCGACGGCGAGGTTGGAGATCGCCATGACGATGATCGTCGCCAGCGACAGCATGACGCCGTTGACCAGGTTGGTGGTCACCGCCAGCAAGGGACACAGACCGAGGATCTGCACCAGGCTGGTGTTCTGTTGCCAAACGCCGTTGTTCCTGATCTGGCGGAATTCGTCACGGTTGATCATGGGTCCTCTCCCAAGGATGAGGCGAACAGTTGCTGGCGGTTTTCGGCGACGTACTGCAAGGCCCTGCGCACCGCCCGGATCACGGCGCGCGGCGTGATCGTCGCCCCGGCGACCGAATCGAAGCGGCCGCCATCCTTGCGCACACGCCATTCGTGATCGGCCACCGTCGCCAGCGAGAGCCCGTCGAACTGCGTAATCCAGGGATGTTGCTTGTTCTTGTCCTTGCGCGGCTCAATGTAGTCCCCAAGCCCAGGGGTTTCCTTGTGTTGTGTCACACGCACGCCGAGCAGGGTGCCGTCGGCGGCGACAGCGATCAACAGGCGGATCTTGCCGGCATAACCATCGGGTGCCACAGCCTCGAAGACCAGCGCGCTAGGCTTGCCGCCCTGGCGCGCCAGGTAAGCCGTCGAAGTTTCGTCGAGGCCCAGCGCGGCGCTGGGAGCGAGTCGCCGTCGATCGTTCAGCAGATCGTTATCGTACACCGCGGGCGGCAGCACCTCGCCGATCAGCTTCATTTTCTCGGCCGCCGCCGCCGCCTCGATCGCCGGTTGGGTCCAAAGGAACACCGCGGCCAGCAGGCTGGTAAACACGACCACGAAGACGAGCAGGATGACTGCGGTGCGCAGTGCCATGCCGGCCGCTGTCGGCGTCTTCACCGGTGGCGTCATTTCTCGTTCTTCATGCCGAAGATCGGCGGCTGCGAGTACATGTCGATCAGCGGCACGCAGAGATTCATCAACAATACCGAAAAGGCGACGCCGTCCGGATAGCCACCGAAGACACGTATAACGTAAGCCAGTACGCCGGCCAGAAATCCGAAGATCAGCTTGCCTTTCGCCGTCGTGCAACCGGACACCGGGTCAGTCACGATGAAAAACGCGCCGAGCATCGCGCCGCCGGAAAACAAGTGGAACAGCGGATTGGCGAACTGCAGCGGATTCCAAAGCCAAAAGGCGCCGGCCAGCAGCGAAATACCTCCGATGAAGCCGAGCGGAGCGTGCCAGCCGATGACCCGGCGTTGCCACAACCACAGCCCACCGAGCAGATAGCCGGCAGCGACCCACTCCCAGCCGCGACCGGCGAAGTTACCGAAAACGTCCTGCGTCGCCAGCAGTGTCGGCACGTCGACGTTGCCGTCGCCCAGTTTCAAGGCCGTCTTGATCGCATCAAGCGGCGTGGCGCCGCTCATCACGTCGATGCGCGGCGCCAGTCCGGCGACGATCTGCACCTGTTCGAGCAGCGTCAGCTTGAGCCCGAGCGCCGGCCACTGCGACATCAGCGCGGGGAACGAAACGATGCACACGGCGAAAGCGACCATCGCCGGGTTGAACGGGTTCTGGCCGAGCCCGCCGTAGAGATGTTTGGCGACGATGATGGCAAACAGCGCGCCGACGGCAATCAGCCACCAGGGAGCCAGCGGCGGGAAAGCCAGGGCGATCAGCCAGGCGGTGACGATCGCGCTGCCGTCGGTCAGAAACAGGGTCAGCGGCTTGCGGCGCAAGGCCAGCATCAGCGCCTCTCCCCCGAGGGCGGCAACGGTGGCGACGGCCAACTGCAGCAGGACAAGCGGACCGATCAGCCAGACGTAAGCTCCGATTCCGGGTAACAAGGCGAGCAGCACCTGCAGCATGACGCGGCGCACGCTGGTCCGCTCGAGGAGCAGGTAAGGCGGTGTCGTGAACTCACTCACGGCCCGCCGCGCTCCCGCTCGGTAACGTGAACCGGTGGCGCCTCCGCCGATGTACTCAGTGGCAGGGCGGCAGCCCGCCGCGCCTCGATCTCGGCGACCGCTTTTTGCTGCTCGGCGCTCAACGCGGCGGTGTTTCTCGGTGGCTGAGCTTCGCGCTGAGCGCGTGCGCGCTCCATGGCGGCAACGATGGTGGCCTTCTTGACCGCCTCCGCGTCGACCAGCGGAGCGGCCGGCGTCGCCGATTCGCTGGCCGGAGAGGCGTCGGCACTCGTCGTTCCCGTCTTCTTTTCGGCCGTCCTGGCGGCAGCCGCTCTCGCCAGACGCTCGGCCTTTTCGGCTTTCTCGCGCTCCTCACGCGCGTTGCGCAGTTCGAAGCGCGCCTTGGCGGCGTCGGCCGCATTTTTTTCCCGCTCGCGCGCCCAGATCTCGCTCTTGGCAAAGCGGAAGTACTGGACCAGCGGAATGTGCGACGGACAAACGTAGCTACAGCAACCGCATTCGATGCAATCGAAGAGGTAATATTCCTGCGTCTTCCCGAAATTTCGCGCGCGCGCGAACCAATACAGTTCGAAGGGCTGAAGTTCGTGCGGACAAACCTCGGCGCACGCGCCGCAGCGAATGCACGGCATCTCGGGCGGACTGGCCGGAAACAGGGCCGGTGAAGCGGCGATAATGCAGTTGGTCGCCTTGACCACTGGCGCATCGAGGCTGGGCATATCGAAGCCCATCATCGGACCACCCATCAGATAGCGCTCGGTATCGGCTTTCGGTCGGCCGAGCGCGACCAGGTCGCGCAGCGGCGTGCCGAGCCGGACCTCCCAGTTGCGAGGCCGCTCCACGTTGCCGGTCAGCGTGACGATGCGCGAAATCACCGGCTCGCCGTGCACCAGCGCACGATAGGCGGTGTAGACGGTGGCCACGTTGAAGCACTGCACGCCGAGGTCGGTCGAGCGCTTGCTGGCCGGAACTTCCTTGCCGGTCAGTACGCGGATGAGCTGTTTCGCGCCGCCCGCCGGGTAGCGCGTCGGAACGGCCACGACTTCGTAATCTTCACCCAGACGGCGGACGGCTTGCTGCATCGCGGCGACCGCTTCGGGCTTGTTGTCCTCGATGCCGATCAGGACCCGCCGGGCACCCAGCAAGTGGCGAAAAATGGCCGTCCCACACACGACTTCCTCGGCCCGCTCGCGCATCAGCATGTCGTCGCAGGTCATGTACGGCTCGCACTCGGCGCCGTTGATGACCAGTTCGTTCACCGGCACCGCTCGCGCCGGAGTCAGTTTGGCGTGACTCGGAAACGCCGCGCCGCCGAGGCCGACGACACCAGCGTCGCGCAGGACTTCGCGCACCTGCTCGGGAGCCAGACTGCGGTAATCGAGCGTCGTGCGAGGCAACCATTCGTCGCGGCCATCGGCTTCGATGAGCACCGAGAGTGTCGGCAAACCGGAGGGATGCGCCGCCACGTGCTCCTCGACGGCGAGCACCGTTCCGGAAGTCGGCGCATGCACGGCCGCCGACACCCAGCCGTCGGCGGCGCCGATCAATTGCCCCTTGAGAACGCGCTCGCCGGTCTCGACGAGCGGCGTCGACGCACCGCCGATGTTCTGATGCAAGGGCACGTAGAGGCGCGCCGGGAGCGGCGCCTGGCCGATCGGCTCGTGCAGTGAAGGCGCTTTGTGGGTCGGTGGTTTGACGCCGCCCTTGAAGCCGAATAATCGTTGCCGCATCTGGCTCGCCTTACGCGGCACGCTTGATTTCGATCACCGGGTACTTCCACTTCCAGTTGTCGAGATTCTCGTTGATCGGCAGCATCTGGATGCACTCGACCGGGCACGGCTTGACGCACAGCTCGCAACCCGTACACAACGGCTCGACAACGGTATGCATCTGCTTGGCGGCGCCTACGATGGCGTCTACCGGACAGGCCTGGATGCACAAGGTACAGCCGATGCACGTCTGCTCATCGATCGTCGCCACCTGTTTGGGCTTCTCCTCGGCCTCGAGCGGCTTGACTTCACGGCCCAACAGGTCGGCCAGCTTGCGCACGCCGTCCATGCCGCCCGGCGGGCACAGGTTGATATCGGCTTCACCGGCCGAGATGGCCGCCGCGTAGGGCTTGCAGCCCGGGTAACCGCACTGGCCGCACTGCGTCTGCGGCAGGATCGCCTCGATTTTTTCGACCAGCGGATCGCCTTCCACCTTGAACTTGATCGACGCATAACCGAGCGCCGCGCCCAGGACGATGGCGCCGAGTGCCATGATCGCCAAGGTA
>NZ_JAPUVI010000052.1 GCF_029255285.1 Accumulibacter sp. | reverse complement strand
GCGGTAACCATGAATATGACGAGCAGAACCAGCATCACGTCGATGTAAGGCACGACGTTGATCTGGTTCATCAGGCGGCGTTGACGCATTGCGGCAGGGCTCCGATCAACGCAGCTGGCGTTGGAGAATGTTCAGGAATTCTTCGGTGAAGCTCTCGAAGCGGATCGCGATGCGGTCGATGTCGTGGGCGAAGCGGTTGTAGGCCACCACCGCCGGAATCGCCGCGAAGAGGCCGATGGCCGTGGCGACAAGGGCTTCGGCAATGCCCGGCGCCACGTGGGCGAGGGTGGCCGAGCCCACATTGGCGAGACCGCGGAAGGCGTTCATGATCCCCCAGACGGTGCCGAACAGGCCGACGTAGGGCGACACCGAGCCGACCGAGGCGAGAAAGGCCAGGTGGGCTTCGAGGTCGTCCACCTCGCGTTGATAGGTGGCGCGCATGGCGCGGCGGGCGCCGTCCATGATGGCTCCGTGGTCGAGGCTCTTGCCGCGCAGTTTGGCGAATTCCCGGTAGCCAGCCTCGAAGATGCGCTCCATGCCGGCGGCTTCGTGGCGGCCGGTGGCGGCACTCTGGTACAGGGCGTTGAGGTCGCCGCCGCTCCAGAAGTCGCGCTCGAAGAGGTCGGTCTTCTTCTTGGATTCGCGGATCGAGAACCACTTGCGGAAGATCCAGTACCAGGACATGAAGGAAACGGTGCCGAGCAGCGCCATCACGAGCTTGACCAGCAGGCTCGCGTTGGAGATCAGGGACAGGATGGATAGGTCTTCGGTGACGTTCATCGGTTTAAACCAGGGTTGCGAACTGTGCGCGGACAGCGGGTGGGATCGGGGTTGCGCGTTTCGAAGTGAGGTTGATGCAGGCGATGGTGATCTGGGCGTCGAAGACGGCCTGGTCGCCGCGCAGGATTTTCTGGGCGAAAACCACGCTGGCGTGGCCGAGCCGGGCAATCGTGGTGACGACCTCCAGCAGGTCGTCGAGCACGGCGGACTGCAGATAGTCGGCTTTCACGGAGCGCACGACGAATACGACGCCATCCTCTGCAGAAAGGCGGCCCTGCTCGAAGCCGATCGCGCGCAGCCAGTCGGTGCGGGCGCGCTCGCAGAATTTGAGGTAGTTGGCGTAGTACACCACGCCGCCAGCGTCGGTATCTTCGTAGTACACCCGAACCGGCAGCGAGAAGGACGACATGGACGAAGTGGACGCCCTGTTCGTGGCCATCGCGGGGTCGTTCGTGAAATGCATCGCAACATTTTAACGCACGAGTCGCCCCGATCCGAAACAACGCGGTAGATTCAGTGTTTCAGAATGTAGGTGCGGCACATTTACCTGCGCGGGAACCGTTGTAATTGCGGCGATCCTGTGCATAGAATCGCGCCCTTGATGGTAGGCTGGTGCGTTTTGTGCATCGGCCGCAGCAAAAGGCGCCAGTGCGCCGGGGAATTTGTGGCGCAATGCGCCGCAAGTCATGCAAGAGTCGCAAGACGGGCCGACAACGCGGGGGCCGAAATGCAGGTTGCCGCCGGCACCCGAGCCCGACAGTCGATTCAAGGGAGGAATGAGACATGGTTGCCACCACCACAAGCAAAGACAAGCTGTTGACCGAGGCCGAGATCCTGGTCATGCCGGAAGAGGATTACATGAACCCGGCGCAGCTGGAGTTCTTCAGGTTGCGTCTGTCGAAGATGCGGGACGAGCTGCTTGAAAACGCTGCCAGTACCGGTGCCAATCTGCGGGAGAACGAACTCGTCGCCGATCCGGCCGATCGTGCCACGGTGGAGGAAGAGCATGCGCTCGAACTCCGCGTCCGCGACCGTGAGCGCAAGCTGATCAAGAAGATCGAGGAAGCCCTTGAGCGCATCGCCGAAGGCGAATACGGCTGGTGCGAGGAAACCGGCGACCCCATCGGCATCGGCCGTCTGCTGGCTCGCCCGACCGCCACGCTGTCGATCGACGCCCAGGAGCGTCGCGAGCGCACCCAGAAACTGTACGGGGAGTAATTCCTTCCCGCTCGGTGTCCGACCTCCGCGTTGACCCTGCTTCGCCGGCCCGGCCTGCCACGACCATGACCGCCCCGGCGACACGCGTTCCCGTCACCCTGCTCACCGGTTTTCTCGGTTCGGGCAAAACCACCCTGCTCAATCACCTGCTGCGCCAGCCTGCCCTGGCCGGCACGGTGGTGCTCATGAACGAGTTCGGCGCAGTGCCGATCGACCATCTCCTCGTCGAGAAGATCGACGAGGATGTCGTTCTTCTCGAATCCGGCTGCATCTGCTGTGCCGTCCGCGGCGATTTGGCGCGGGCGCTGAAGGATGTCTTCATGCGCCGCCTGCGTCGGCAGTTGCCGGCCCTCGATCGCATCGTCATCGAAACCACCGGTTTGGCCGATCCGGCGCCGGTGATCTTCACGCTGATGCAGGATTTCTTCATCGCCGACCGTTATCGCCTCGACGGCGTCGTCACGGCGGTCGATGCGGTTTTCGGCGCCGAACAACTCGTTCGCCAGCCGGAAGCGGTCAAACAGGCCGCCATGGCCGACCGTTTGCTGATCACCAAGTGCGATCAGGCGGCGCCGGAAGCCGTCGATGCGCTTGCTGCAACCCTTGCCGGACTCAACCCCGGTGCGCCGCAGTTCAGGGTTTCCGGTGGCGCGGTGGAGCCCGCCGCGGTGCTCGACTGCGGGTTATGGAATCCGACCGCCAAATCCGCCGACGTCGCGCGCTGGCTGGCGGACGAAGCGGTTTCCGCCGCGGCCCGCCGTAATCCGTATGCGCCCCGGCGCCGCACGGAATCGGTGGATTCGGCCCGGCACGATGCGGGCACCCATGCTTTCGTGGTGCGCATCGAGTCGCCGGTCGGCTGGGGCGATTTCTCCTCCGCGCTCGACACCCTGCAGAGTCTTTGCGGAGATCGCCTGCTGCGGGTAAAGGGCATCGTGAATGTGCGTGGCGAGGATGTGCCGCGGGTCGTCCAGTGTGTCCATCACCTGCGCTATCCGGATGCTGCGCTGCCGGCCTGGCCGGATGACGATCGCTCGACCCGGCTGGTCTTCATCGTCCGCGATCTCGAGCGCGACCTTGTCGATCGGGCCTTCGCCTGCTTCTGCGCCGTCGCTCCGCTGGCTGCCGCATGATCCGCTTCGGCCGCCGTCCTTCCGCGATCTTCCGCAGCCTGCTGGCGCTGCTGCTGGTGTGCGCCCAGGTTTTCGCGGCCGCGCATGCGCTTGGCCATTTGGGCGAGTTGTCGTTGCCGACGCGGGGCGGCGCGGAGGCGAGCGTTTCGTCCTCCGACGAGGGCGGCGCGCCGGCGTCACTGCGTCACGAACAATGTCTGCTGTGTCTGGCCGCCGCCGATCTGGCGTCGGCTCTGCCGTCCTCGCCGCCCTTGCTGGCGGTGGAGACCCTGTCTCCGGTCGTTCCGGACGATTCCCCTGTCGCGGCGCCGCAGCGCCGTCTGCCCCGCCCTCACAATCGCGGTCCGCCGCTTTCTTCCGTCTGAGCCTGTTTCCGAATCGTTGACCGGCGCCGGTTTGTCCCGCGCCGGCAACGTCTTTTCATCGGACCGATCCGACTGGAGAACCGAGCATGACTTTTGTACGTCCGGCTGCGCTGTGCGCGGCCCTGGCTGCCTTTCCGGCCGCCGCCTTTGCGGCATCCCCCGCGGCCACCGAGGCCGATCTGAAACAACTCCGCGAGCAGCTCCGCGAGCTGCGTGACAACTACCAGCAGCGCATCGACGCGCTGGAGCGGCGCCTCGCCGAAGCGGAAACGCGTAGCACTGCGGCCGCCACGGCCGCCGCCGAAGCCGGCACGACCGCCAGCGCGGCGGCCCGATCCGTCGCCGAGGCACGGACGGAGGCGGGCGGCACGGTCAATCGTCCGGCTGCCGAAAGCGCCTTCAATCCTTCGGTGTCCTTGATTCTCGACAGCAAGCTCACCCGCTTCCAGCGCGATCCGTCGTCCTATCGCATCGACGGCTTCATTCCGTCCGGCGGCGAAGTCGGCCCCCCGCGCAAAGGTTTCTCGCTGGGCGAATCGGAGCTGGCCATCTCCGCCAATGTCGATCACCTGTTCCGCGGCAACGCCCGCTTTTCGCTGGCCGAGGAAGATGGCGCGGGCGTCGTCAATGTGGAGGAGGCAAGCGTCGAAACCCTGGCGCTGCCGGAAGGCTTCAAGATGAAGTTCGGGCGCTTCCTCTCCGGCGTGGGCTACATCAATCAGCAGCACCCCCACGAGTGGGATTTTGCCGACGCGCCGCTGGCCTACAAGGCGTTCTTCGGTTATCGGGTGCAGAACGACGGCGTGCAGTTGCGCTGGGTGGCGCCGACCGATCTGTTCATGGAGTTCGGGGCCGAGGTGGCCAACGGCGGCGGCTTCCCCGGCGCCGAGCGCAAGGCCAACGGCGCCGGTCTGTGGACGGCCTTTGCGCATCTGGGCGGCGACATCGGCGATTCGTCGGCCTGGCAGGTGGGCTTGTCGCACGTGCGCGCCAATCCGCGGGAGCGGGCGTTCGAAGACGGTGGTGTCAGCAACGCTTTCTCCGGAAGCAGCCAGACCTGGATCGCCGATTTCGTCTACAAATGGGCGCCCAACGGCAACAGCAGCGTGACCAACCTCAAACTGCAGGGCGAATACCTGTTGCGGCGCGAAACCGGCGAACTCGCCTACGACGTGGGCGGCGCCGGCGAGGCGAGTTCGGCGGCGCGGTTCCGCCAGTCCGGCAGCTATCTGCAGGCGGTGTATCAATTCATGCCGCGCTGGCGGATCGGCGTGCGCGGCGACTGGCTGCGCAGCGGCACTGCCGATCTCGGCACGCTCGATCCGGCGGGGCTGCCCATTCTTGCCGGCTACAACCCGACCCGTCAGTCGGCGATGCTCGATTGGTCGCCG
>NZ_JAPUVI010000051.1 GCF_029255285.1 Accumulibacter sp. | reverse complement strand
CCGGTGCGCCAGCCGCGACCGTCGATGACCTGCTCGTTGGCGAGCACGGTCTGGTCGACCGGATCCCAGTTGACCACCTGGGTCTTGCGCTCGGCGATGCCCTTCTCGAGCATGCGCAGGAAGAACCACTGGTTCCACTTATAGTATTCGGGCGTACAGGTGGCCAGTTCGCGGCTCCAGTCGATGGCAAAGCCGAGCGACTTGAGCTGTTTCTTCATGTAGGCGATGTTGTCGTAGGTCCACTTGGCCGGCGGCACCTGGTTCTTGATCGCCGCGTTTTCGGCCGGCAGGCCGAAGGCGTCCCAGCCCATCGGCTGCAGCACGTTGTAACCGCGCATGCGGTGAAAGCGGGACAGCACGTCGCCGATGGTGTAATTGCGCACGTGTCCCATGTGCAGCTTGCCCGAGGGGTAGGGGAACATGGACAGGCAGTAGTACTTGGGCTTGGCGGTGTCGGCGGAGACGCGGAAGGCTTCGGCGCTGTCCCAGTGCTGCTGGGCGGCACGTTCGATGTCGGCGGGGAGGTATTTGTCCTGCATGGGCGGGAAAGATCGGAGAAAATGGCGCGAATCGGCGCGCGGGATAGGGGCGGCCACAGACGGACCGAAACCGTGCATTATAAACCGCTCTCGCGACGCCCGCTTTGCTACGCTCAAGACCTTGATGTCACGCGATATTTCACGTGGCGCTAAGGGTTGTCCGCATGCCAGTCGGTGGCGCCTCTGCTACAATTGTTATCCCGCAATGCAACATTTTTCCATGTCCGAACCTCTTGTCAGCCTTGAAAACGTGCGCTTCGCCTATGGCGAACGGACGATCCTGCGCGACATTTCCCTGTCGATTCCGCGTGGCAAGGTGGTTGCCATCATGGGCGGCAGCGGTTGCGGCAAAACCACCCTGCTGCGCCTGATCGGCGGGCAGGAGCGGGCTGTCGGCGGTCGTGTGCTGGTGGATGGGCAGGATGTCGCCAAGCTCGGCCGCGACAAGCTCTACGCGATGCGCCGACGCATGGGCATGCTGTTCCAGTTCGGCGCGCTGTTTACCGATATCTCGGTGTTCGACAACGTGGCCTTTCCGCTGCGCGAGCACACCGATCTGCCGCCCGAACTGATCAACGATCTGGTGCTGATGAAGCTTCATGCGGTCGGTTTGCGCGGCGCGGCGCGGCTCATGCCCGGCGAGCTGTCCGGCGGGATGGCGCGGCGGGTGGCGCTGGCGCGCACCATCGCGCTCGATCCGATGTTGCTTATGTACGACGAGCCTTTCACCGGACTCGATCCGATTTCGCTCGGTGTCATCGGCCAATTGATCCGTCGCCTCAACGACGCGCTCGGTGCCAGTTCGGTGATCGTCACCCACGATATTCAGGAATCCCTGCAGATCGTCGATTACATCTATTTCATTTCCGAGGGCAGGGTCGTGGCCGAAGGCACGCCGGAAGACATTCGCAAAACGTCCGATCCCTTTGTGCATCAGTTCGTCCATGCCGAGGCCGACGGGCCGGTGCCCTTTCATTACCCTGCCGGCGATTACGCCACTGCGCTCGTCGGAGGGCCGGCCTGATGGGTGGGGTGTTCCGCAAGCTCGGGTCGATGGCCATCGACATGGTTTGGCAGCTGGGCTTCATCGCCCGTTTTTTCTGGCTGATCCTGTATTACTCGGGCCAGTCCTTCACGCGTCTTCGTCTGACGATTCGCGAACTGTATTTCAGCGGCGTGCTGTCGCTGCTGATCATTCTTGTGTCGGGCCTTTTCGTCGGTCTGGTGCTCGGTCTGCAGGGCTATGAAATCCTGCAGCGCTACGGTTCCACCGACGCCATGGGCACCATGGTGGCGTTGTCGCTGCTGCGCGAATTGGGGCCGGTGGTCGCCGGTCTACTCTTTGCCAGTCGCGCCGGTTCGGCCGTGACCGCCGAAATCGGCCTGATGAAAGTCACCGAGCAGTTGAAGGCGATGGATATGATGGCCGTCAGCCCGATTGCCCGTGTGGTGGCGCCGCGCTTCTGGGGTGGCGTGGTTTCGATGCCGCTGCTTGCCGCGATGTTTTCGGCGATGGGTATCTTCGGCGGTTGGCTGATCGGCGTGGTCTTCATCGGAGTCGATAACGGAGCCTTCTGGTCGCAGATGCAGGCTGCTGTCGATTTCCGCTACGACGTGCTGAACGGGGTGATCAAAAGCTGCGCCTTCGGTGTGGCGGTGGCGCTCATCGCGGTTTTCGAAGGCTACGATTGCGTGCCCACCGCAGAAGGCGTGTCGCGGGCAATTACGCGGACGGTGGTGAGTTCGGCGCTGGCCATTCTGGCGCTCGATTTTGTAATGACGTCTTTCATGTTCCGAGGTTTATGATGAATCGCACGACGATCGACCTGTGGGTCGGGGTTTTCGTGGCGATGGGTATCGCCGCGCTGTTATTCCTGGCGCTTAAGGTGGGCAGTATTTCCGGTTCGGAAATCCGCTCGCCTTATACCCTCAGCGCCCATTTCGACAATATCGGCGGTCTCAAGGTGCGGGCGCCGGTGAAGAGTGCCGGCGTGCTGGTGGGCCGCGTCGAGCAGATCCGCTACGACAATGAACGCTTTCAGGCCGAGGTGGTCTTTACCGTCGACGGGCGCTACAAGTTTCCGGTCGATACTTTTGCCAACATTCTTACTTCCGGCCTGCTTGGCGAGCAGTATCTGGGCCTCGATCCCGGTGGCGAAGAGAAGACCCTGGCGCCCGGCGAAGTCATCAAAAAAACCCAGTCGGCCGTTGTTCTCGAAAAGTTGATCAGCCAGTTCATGTTCGGCAAGGCTGCCGACGGAGAGCCGGCGCCGGCCAAGTAGGGCGGTTGCAGGCGATCACAGAGAGCGCGAGACCGGTCAAAACGGTGCGCGGAAAAAAATGAAGAACAAGAAACCTGAACCGAAGGTCGTTCTGCGGGGCGTCGCGAGCTTGCTGCTGGCGGTTGGCCTGACGGCCTGCGCCGGTCCCGGCGGGCATCCGAAAGATCCGTTGGAGCCGCTCAATCGCGCCACATACAGTTTCAACGAAAAGGCCGATAGCTATGTGGTGCGCCCGTTGGCCGAGGTCTACGATTACGCGCCGCTGCCGGTGAAGGTTGGCGTGGGCAACTTCTTCGGCAATCTGGCAGACGTATGGATCGGTGTGAACAATCTGCTCCAGGGCAAGTTTGTCGACGGCCTGTCGGATGGCGGTCGCTTCCTGGTGAACAGCACCGTCGGCATCTTCGGGGTGTTCGATATCGCCACCGAGTTGGGTCTCGAGAAGCACGACGAGGATCTCGGCCAGACTCTCGGCCGTTGGGGCGTCGGCGACGGTCCCTACCTGGTGCTGCCGCTGCTTGGCTCCAGCAATCTGCGCGACACGGTCGGGCTGGCCGGCGATCTCCACGTCGATCCGGTGCTCTCGTTCGAGAGCGTAAGTGCGCGTAACAGTGCAACCGGTCTGCGCTTCGTCAATCGTCGCAGCCAGTTGCTGGGTGCCGACACCACCGCCGAACAGGCCGCGCTCGACAAGTACGAATACATGCGCAGCTTCTACATCCAGTATCGCAAAAGCCAGATTTACGACGGCCGTCCGCCCCGGGAGAAAGACCCGGACGACGAAGCCGACGTGGACGAAACCACCCCAGCGTCTCCCGCCAAGAAAGAGAACCAGGAATGAAAAAGATCGCTTCCCTGTTTGCCGCGCTCGTCCTCGGAGCCGGAGTCCAGTTTGCTGCCTTTGCCCAGATCGTCGCGCCGGACGCGCTCATCAAGAGCGTGACCGACGATGTGATCGCCATCGTTCGCCAGGACAAGGCGATCCAGTCCGGCGACACCCGCAAGGCCGTCGATCTCGTCGAAACCAAGGTGTTGCCCTATTTCGACTTCGGCCACATGACTCGTCTTGCCGTAGGCAAGGACTGGCGTCAGGCCAATGCCGATCAGAAGGCCGTGCTGACCCACGAGTTCAAGAACCTGCTGGTGCGTACCTATTCCAACGCGCTGACCCAGTATCGCAACCAGCAGATCGACTTCAAGCCGCTCAAGTCCAAGCCGGAAGACACCGACGTGCTGGTGCGTACCGAAGTCCGCCAGCCCGGCGCCAAGGCCGTACAGATCGACTACAACCTCGAGAAGCAGGGCGACAACTGGAAGGTCTACGACGTGATGGTGGCCGGTGTCAGCCTTGTCACCAACTATCGCGACAGCTTCGCCCAGGAAGTGCGTGCCGGTGGCATCGACGGTCTGATCAAGTCCCTCAAGGACAAGAACAAGCAACTCGAAACCACCGTTTCCGCCAAGAAATGATCCGCGAAGACGGTCCGCGTCTGACGCTCGAAGGTCCGCTCACCCTCGCCACCGTGGCCGGCCTGATGGACGAGGGGCGGCGACTCGTGGCTGCGGCCGACCGGGTGGTCGATCTTGTCGCCGTCACCCAGGTGGATTCCGCGGCGCTGGCCCTGCTTCTGTCCTGGACGCGTGCGGCCCGTGCCGCCGGGCGGCAGTTCTCCATCGTTCACGCTCCGGCTCCGCTGGTCAGCTTGGCGTCGCTTTACGACGTCGATACCATTCTGCCTCTCGGGCTCTGAGCCCCGTCCTCTTTATTCCGTGTCCATGAGTCCAGCGATCCGCGTTGTCGGCGTCACCAAGCGTTTCCGTTCCCTGCAGGCGCTCGCGGGCGTCGATCTCGAAGTCGCTCAAGGGGAGTTCTTCGGCCTGCTCGGTCCCAACGGCGCCGGCAAGACGACGCTCATCTCGTCCCTTGCGGGCCTTGCCCGACCCGATTCCGGCACCCTCGAAGTGATGGGCCACGACGTGGTGCGCGATTATCGCGCGGCCCGCATGGCCCTTGGCGTGGTGCCGCAGGAGCTGGTCTTCGATCCTTTCTTCACCGTGCGCGAAATGCTGCGTCTGCAGTCAGGCTATTTCGGCCTGCGCAACAACGACGACTGGATCGACGAAATCCTGCATCACCTCGATCTCACCTCCAAGGCCAATGCCAACATGCGCATGCTCTCCGGCGGCATGAAGCGGCGCGCGCTGGTGGCGCAGGCGCTGGTGCATCGCCCGCCGGTGATCGTGCTCGACGAGCCTACCGCCGGCGTCGATGTGGAGCTGCGGCAAGGCTT
>NZ_JAPUVI010000050.1 GCF_029255285.1 Accumulibacter sp. | reverse complement strand
CAGGTCTTCGTAACAGAGCAGGCCGGGAATCCCGCAATCGGGCATGTGTTCGCGATCGGTCAGGACGACGAAAGCGCGAACACCGGACAGGCGATCGGCCAGTTTGGCGACCAGCGGCGCAAACCCGAGATCGAAGAACAGCAGCCGATCTTCGGCATGATCGACGATGTACTCGATCTGCTCGGGGAAGAGACGCGGATTGATGGTATGCAAAACGGCGCCCATACCCGACACGCCGAAGTACAGTTCGAGATGGCGGTAGCCGTTCCAGGCCAGCGTCGCCACCCGCTCGCCGGCCGTCACGCCGAGCGCGCCAAGAGCTTTCGCCACTTGCCGTGCCCGGCGTCCGATGTCGGCGTAAGTACAGCGATGAATCGGCCCTTCGCTGGTCCGCGAAACGATGGCGGCTTGCGGATGGCAGCTCTCGGCGTGCTCGATGAGCGAGGAAATGAGTAACGGACGGTCCTGCATCAGTCCTTTCAGCATCTGTATTCTCCTTGACAATGAATTTCAGAGTTCGCGCAGCGCCTGCCTCATGCGCTCGGCGTAGGCCGGAAACTGGTGGACGTCGGTGTGTCCGGCGCCCCGCAGGCGAAGAAGTCGCGCCTGCGGGGCACGCGCCAACAGTTGCTCGCTGTGCCCGATCGGGATGGTCTGATCCTGCTCGCCGTGTACGAGAAGCACGCTGCCGCGGATCTGCCCGAGGTCGCGGCAGGTGTCGAGCGGGTAACGCAGTATGAACGGGGGCAGCCACGCATGACTGGCGCGCATCAATTCGACCATGCGGCAGTAAGGCGATACCAGGATCGTCAGCTCGGGCTGCACCTCGGCCGCCAGCCCGGCGGCGAGTGCCGTACCGAGCGAGCGGCCGTAGATCACACGACGCTTGCCGAGGTAGCGCCCGGCAACCGACCGCCAGGCGGCAAGCACGTCGGCCCGCAGTTGTTCCTCGCTCTCGATACGACCGCTGCTCTTGCCGTAGCCACGGTAATCGAGCATGAACAGGTCGTAGTTTGCCGCGCGATAGAAGTCGGCGTTGACGAACCAGGTCGCGAGGTTACCGTTGTTGCCGTGCAGGAAGAAGACGACGCCTTGCGGGTCGGGCAAGCGAAGATGGAGAGCCGACAGCCTCGCCCCGGGAACGTCGACGGTTACCTCCTCAACGTCCGGCAGGGCCAGGACGTGATCGGTCGCCAGGCGTTCCGGTTTGAAGAGCAGGCGCTCCTGATAACGATAGACCCAGCCGACGGCCGTCAGATAACTGGTGGCGAGCAGCGCCACGACCAGAAACAGAATGTGCTGCCACCACGACCAGCCCCTGCCGCGCGCCTGTCCGGCAGCCCCAGCCGGCCAGACAGCGTAGCGGGCGGCCATTCAGTTCACCTCGTCGAAGCGATGAATCTGCGGCGGCTGGGCAAGCAGATCGGTCGCCCGGGCAAGTGCCGCAGCGACGTGCGGGCTCGCCAGATGGGCATCCGCCGCTGCCTGATCCGTCCACTGCTCGACAGTAACGAATTCGCCCACCCGATCCGCGTTCTGAAACAGTTGATAAGCCAGGCAGCCGCTCTCGCTGCGGGTCGCCGGAAGCAACTCGCGCAAGACGACTCGCAGTTCCGCCTCCCGACCGGCGCGTGCGCAAATGCGGGCAATGATTCTGAGCATGCCTTCCTCCTCCGTTCTCCGGCAAGTTTCCGGGGGCGACGGCGTCGCCCCACAGCCACATTACGCAGATAAGTACGCAGCTAAGGCGGCGGCGGATGCATTCCCTGGCCCGCGGCGCGGGTCCCGCTGGCCGGGATTGGCTCAGGAAGCGTCGAATCCGGCGTCTTCGACCGCCGCCGCGAGTTGCTCCCGGCTCACTTGTGCAATGTCGAACTCGACCACCGCCTGCCCCTGCGGCAGCGATACATCGACTCTGGCCACGCCCTCGAGCGCGCTCAACGCGGCGTGCACGCTGTTCACGCAGCCGCCGCAGGACATGCCGCCTACCCTGATGATCGTCGTTTCCATTTCAAGTCTTCTCCGGTTTCCAGTTTTTCAAGAGCAGCGAATTGCTTACCACCGAGACCGAACTCATCGCCATCGCCGCCCCGGCGATCACCGGGTTGAGCAGACCCAGGGCCGCCAGCGGAATGCCGAGCACGTTGTAGATGAAGGCGAAGAACAGGTTCTGCCGGATCTTGGCGAGCGTTGCGCGTGACAGCGAGATGGCATCCGCCACGCCGTTCAGGTCATCGCGCATCAGCGTGACGTCGGCTGTCTGCATGGCGACGTCCGAGCCGGCACCCATCGCAAAGCTGACGTCGGCCGCCGCCAGCGCCGGCGCGTCGTTGATGCCGTCGCCGACCATGCCGACCACGCGGCCGGCCGATTTGCGCCGGCCCAGCGCGGCGGCCTTGTCGCCAGGCGAGACTTCGGCCTCGAACTGCGTGATTCCCGCCTCCCGGGCGACGGCCTGGGCGGTGCCGGCATTGTCTCCGGTGAGCATCACGACCTCGACGCCGAGGCGCTCGAGACGCGCCACCGCGGCGCGCGACGTGGCGCGCAGCGGATCGGCGACGCCCAGGCAGCCGAGCGGGCGCTCGTCGGCCGCCACCACCACCACGCTGCGCCCCCGCGCCACCAGTTGCTCCGCTTGTGGAACCGACCAGCCCTGGTCCTTCATCCAGGCCAGCGACCCCAGATGCACTCGCCGCTTGCCGACGTCGCCAAGCAAACCTTTGCCGGGGATGGCGGCGACGTTTTCCGGCACGCTCAGCGCCATTCCCTCGGCCCGGGCACGTTCCACGATGGCTGCCGCGAGGGGATGCGTCGACCCTTGTTCCAAACTCGCCGCCAGGGACAACAGGGTCGCCGCCTCGCCGGCGGCGGACGCCTGGTCGCCACTCGCGGCAAGGACATCGGTCACCACCGGCCGACCCTCGGTCAGCGTGCCGGTCTTATCCACCACCAGCACCTCAAGTCTTTCCGCGAGTTCCAGCGCCAGCGCGTTGCGGATCAGCACGCCCCGCCGCGCCCCCTGTCCGGTGCCGACCATGATCGCGGTCGGCGTCGCCAGGCCCAGCGCACAAGGGCAGGCAATCACCAGCACGGCCACCGAGTTCACCAAGGCCGACGCGAAATCGCCAGTCAACGCCCACCAGGCGATCAGGGTCGACAGCGCAATGGCGCTCACCACCGGAACGAAGATCGCCGCCACCTGGTCGGCCAGCCGCTGCACCGGCGCTTTCGAGCCCTGCGCCTGCTCGACCAGGCGGATGATGCCAGCCAGCATGGTGTGGCGGCCGACGCCCGTGGCGCGGCAGCGCAGCAGGCCGTCGCCGTTGATCGTGGCGGCGAAGACGCGCTGGCCGGCGACTTTCCTCACCGGCAGGCTTTCGCCAGTAAGCATTGCCTCGTTGGCCACTGATACGCCGTCGATCACCTCGCCATCGACGGGTACCGCCTCACCCGCACGGACGACGAAGATGTCGCCGGGAATCAACGTCGCCACCGGCACGTCGAGCAGGTCGACCGCGTCACCCCGGCGGCGTTCGACACGTGCCGTCGACGGCTGCAGTTTCGCCAGCGCCTCGAGCGCCGCGGAAGTCCCTGCTTTGGCCCGTGCCTCGAGGATCTTGCCCAGCAGGACCAGCGTGATGACCGTCGCCGAGGCTTCGAAATAGACGTGCTGACGATCCAGCCCGCAAACGGTGACGACGAAACTGTAGGCCCAAGCCATCGTCGTTCCCAGCGCCACCAGCACGTCCATGTTGCCGCTGCCGCCACGCAGCGCATGGTAGGCACCAAGGTAGAAACGCCAGCCGATCCAGAACTGCACCGGCGTCGCCAGCAGGCACTGCCACCAGCGCGGGATGACATCGCCGTGCACGTCGTTGCCGAACATGAAGGCCATTTGCGCGACCAACGGCAGGGTGAGCGCCGCGGCGATGGCGAAGCGGCGCCGCTCGTCGCGGTAGCCGGCGAGCTGGCGCCGCTTTTCTTCGTCGCGTGTCGCTTCGTCGGAGACGGTTGCCGTGAAGCCTGCCTTGAGCACCGTGGCGAGCAGTCGCTCGGCATCGCAAAGGCCAGGCACATAGCGCACATGCGCCTTCTCGCTGGCGAAATTCACCGCCGCCTCGACGCCCGCCAGCTTGTTGAGCTGCTTCTCGATGCGCGCCGCGCAGGCCGCGCAGCTCATGCCGCCAATGGCGAGTTCGACGGTCGCCGGCGGTAGCTCGAAACCCACGTTGTCGCTTGCCGTATTCATGGTCCTATCTCCGCTCTGGCCGCGCAGACGACCGGAAGTTGCACACTGGCGGGTCGGAATCTCCCGCGCCACCCGCGCCATGGTGCCCGGCAC
This sequence comes from Accumulibacter sp., assembly GCF_029255285.1. Classification (GTDB taxonomy): domain Bacteria; phylum Pseudomonadota; class Gammaproteobacteria; order Burkholderiales; family Rhodocyclaceae; genus Accumulibacter. Next base: position 5,060 of record NZ_JAPUVI010000050.1, on the reverse strand, counting down.
GCCATGTTCGGCAAGTCGGGGCGCAAGCCGCTGGTAGGCTTGGCGCCCCGTCGGGTAGCGAGAGATGTGCGATCAGGGGTAGAAAACGTAGAGCCGGTAACCCGCCGCGTCGATCTCCTTGGCCTCCAGCCACAGACGAAGATCGAGGCTGGCGTTCGCGGCGAAGGATTTTTCTTCGCGCGCGCCCGGCGGCAGATACTCGTCGGGCAGCAAGACACGCCGCACGACAACCCGGTCGTTGGTGTCGGTCAAGGCCAGTTCGAGTGCCGGGTAGGCCTGCACATGGGCCGCGCGGTTGCGCAGCGTCGCCTGCAGGATCAGCAGCTTGCCCCGCCCCGGATCGGTTTGCAGGTCCGAGGCTTCGATACCGATCAGTTGCGCGTCACGCGGCAAGGGCAACTCGCTGCCCAAGGCTTCGCTCAGCATGACCAGCGCCGGTCGCAGTCCGGGAAGCGCGACGGCGATCGCGCCGCGCCAAAAGAAGATCGCCTGAGCGACCAAGAGCAAGGCCAGCAAGACCCCCGCGGCGGCGAACAGCCGGTCCGAGCGGCGGCCCGGCGGACTGGCCTTGGCCGGTTCGGCGGCCAACCAGCGGCCTTGGGCCGCTGCGCCCTGCGCCGCCGTAGGCTCGCGCGCCGCTTCGCCCGCTGCCGGTCCGGCGTCGTCCGTCGCGGCGTCGCCGCTCGCGGCTGACGCGACGGGCGGCGTGGCGGCGGACGGGTCGAGGCTTGTGCCGTCGGCGGTCGCGTCCGATGCGGGCGGCGACGCTTGGCGCAGCGAAGCGGCGATCGAGCGTACGGCTTGCGGGTCGCCTTGCGCCACTTTCGGCGGCAACGTGGCGCCCGACTCGTCGTCGTCGAGCAGCGATTCGAGCGCGTCGAAAACGGCCCGGCACTGGCCACAGCGGACCTTCCCGTTGCGCATCCGGAGTTGCCCGGCGGTAACGCGGAAAACCGTCCGGCAAGTCGGGCAGCAGGTCTTCATCGGCTCACGGCCGGCGACCGGCGAGACAGACCCAGCCGTCGAGCGTCGCGGCAATGGCGAGTGGCAGGCAGGGGGCGTAAGCGGCGATGACCTCATCGGCTTGTTCGAGCAGGATGCCCGAAAGCGCCAGACAGCCACCGGACCGGACGTGGCCACCGATGGCCGGCGCCAGCACCATGAGCGGCTTGGCCAGGATATTGGCGACCACCAGATCGAACTGCCCGTTCAAGGCTCGCGCCGAGTCCTGGAAACTTACCTCGACCCGGTTGCGCTCGGCGTTCTGCCTCGACGCCAGCACCGCCTGCTCGTCGATATCCACGCCCAGCACGTCGCCTGCCCCGAGCTTCGCCGCGGCAATGGCCAGAATGCCCGAACCGCAGCCGTAATCGAGTACCGACACGGCGGGGCGGACCTTGCGTTCGAGCCACTCGAGGCAAAGGCGGGTCGTCGGGTGCGAGCCGGTGCCGAAAGCCATGCCGGGATCCAGAACGAGAACCGTGGCCTCCGGATCCGGTGCCAGGTGCCAGCTGGGGACGATCCACAAGCGCTCGGCAACGCGTATCGGCGGGAACTGCGACTGGGTCAAACGTACCCAGTCCTGCTCGGGCAGTTCCTCCTGGGAGAAAGCGGGCACGTCGTCCAGACCGGAGCGCGCCGCGCAGAGGGCGACCAGCCGGCGGGCGTCGCTACCCGGATCGAGCAGCGCGATCACCCGCGAGCGCTCCCAGCCCGGCCGCGCGAGCGAGCCCGGTTCTCCGAACTGGGGCTTTTCGTCCGGCGTACCGGCGTCCGCATCCTCGATGCTGACGGACAACGCACCGTTCTCGAGCAGGGCGTCGGCCAGCGCTTCGGCGTGCCGACAATCGGTTTCGATGCTTAGGGATAGCCAGGCCATCGCTCATCGGCTGCCGGTCAGCCGCCCTTCTTGACCTCGTCCTTGGCCGCCAGGCGCTGCTCGAGATAATGGATGCTCGCGCCCCCTTCCACGAAGCGGGCGTCGTGCATGAGTTCCTGGTGCAGCGCGATATTGGTCTTGATGCCTTCGATGCTCATTTCCGAGAGGGCGATACGCATCCGGCGAATCGCCTGGTCGCGGCTGTCGCCGTAGGAAATCACTTTGGCAACCATCGAGTCGTAGTTCGGCGGCACCATGTATCCCTGATAGATGTGCGAGTCGACGCGAATTCCCGGCCCACCCGGCGGATGGTAGAAGCTGATCCTGCCCGGTGAGGGGACGAAGGTGAAGGGATCCTCGGCATTGATCCGGCACTCGATGGCGTGGCCCCGGAAGCTCAGGTCGCGCTGCCGGAAGCGAAGCCGCTCGCCAGCAGCAACGCGGATTTGCTCGGCGACGAGATCGACGCCGCTGATCAGTTCGGTCACCGGATGCTCGACCTGAATGCGCGTGTTCATCTCGATGAAGTAGAACTCGTTGTTTTCGTAAAGAAACTCGAAAGTTCCGGCGCCGCGGTAGTTGATCTTCCGGCAGGCTTCGGCACAACGTTCGCCGATGCGCACGATGTGACGTAGCGCGATGCCCGGCGCCGGCGCCTCTTCGATGATCTTCTGGTGGCGGCGCTGCATCGAGCAATCGCGTTCGCCGAGGTGCACGGCATTCCGGAAGCTGTCGGCCAGCACCTGTATCTCGACGTGGCGCGGATTTTCGAGGTATTTCTCGAGGTAGACGTTCGGATTGCCGAAGAAGCTCTGCGCCTCGGCACGCGTCATCGTCACCCCGTTGATCAGCGCCGCCTCGGTGTGGATGACGCGCATCCCGCGTCCGCCGCCACCGCCCGCCGCCTTGATGATCACCGGGTAGCCCACCGCCTTGGCGATGCGCAGGATTTCCAGCGGGTCCTCGGGCAATGCCCCCTCCGAACCGGGAACACAGGGCACGCCGGTGAGCCGCATGGCTTCCTTGGCGGAAACCTTGTCGCCCATCAGCCGAATGGTTTCGGGGCGCGGACCGATGAAGACGAAGCCGGACGACTCGACCCGCTCGGCGAAGTCGGCGTTCTCAGACAGGAAGCCATAACCGGGGTGGATGGCCTGGGCGTCGGTCACCTCGGCCGCCGAGATGATCGCCGGAACGTTGAGATAGCTTTGCGCCGAGGGTGCCGGGCCGATGCACACCGACTCGTCGGCGAGCCTGACGTATTTGGCCTCGCGATCGGCTTCCGAGTGGACGACCACGGTCTTGACTCCCAATTCGCGACACGCACGCTGGATGCGAAGAGCGATTTCTCCGCGATTGGCGATGAGGACTTTCCCGAACATGGCCAACGATTCCCCCTAGCCGATGACGAACAGCGGTTCGCCGTACTCCACCGGCTGCCCGTTTTCGATCAGAATGGCCTTCACCGTGCCGGCCCGCTCGGCTTCGATTTCATTGAGGAGTTTCATGGCCTCGATGATGCATAGCGTATCGCCGGCCTTGACGACGCTGCCGACCTGTACGAACGGCTCGGCGCCCGGACTCGAGGCGCGATAGAAGGTGCCGACCATCGGTGCCTTGAGGACATCGCCCTCGGGAAGCTCGGGCTCGACCGCGCTTTCGGCTGGCGCCGCCGCCAGCGTGGCCGCCGGTGCGTGCATGATCTGGGGAGCCGTCCACGCCGGCTGGGCAGCGGGAGCGCCGTGCTTGACGATGCGCACCCTTTCTTCGGCGTCGTTGATCTCGAGTTCGGTGATGCTCGATTCCTCGACCAGATCGATCAGTTTCTTCAGTTTTCGCAGATCCATGGATTCCCTCCGGAGGTATGTCTGGCTAACGAGGCGCCCCGAAACCGGGTGCCGACGTACCGCGACGGGGTCAGTCGACCCGTATCGGGTACCACGGGCTGGGCGGCGGTGGGATGATGTCGGCGCGTAGCGTCGACCCGGGGTGCTCGGGTTGGCGGGTGCTGAAGAGACTTGGGCCGGTTTCCTGCCAGCCAAGCTGGCGGGGCACGCCGGGCGATCTGTCGGCAGGCGGCAAAACGGCTTTTTCCTTCTTCATGGCCGCAAGTTTGACGCAAATGACAGCATCTTGTCTACTGCGGCCCCTTCGCCGACTCGCTCGACGAGGGCGCGACCGCGCCGCCGAGCAAGCCGGCCACCGCGTTGGGGCACGGTGTTTCCTGGAGGCACGACAAACCCGACGCCCGCGTCTGGGACGGATTGGCGCGCGCTCGGTTGCGGGGATGTTCAAGCGCGATTTGGCAGATCCCGTGTGGCGCGGATCAGGGTAGCCAGTGTCTCCCCATCATCCGATTGAACCCCCGATCCACTGCCTTCCGGAAACGCCGGGCTGCCCGGCGTCCAGAATTCGACCGATTCCGGATGCTCCTCGAAAAAGTCCGGGTCCGTGGTGACGCTGATGCGCGGCGCTCCGGGCTGCGTCCAGAAGACCTCCTTCGTGCCGACCCGTTGGGCCTCGACGCCGGGTGGTAGAAGCTTCGGGTAGTCCAGCAGGTGGCCGAGTTCTTCGAGCCCGTACGGGGCGGGCGCACGTTCCGGCTCTTCAAGCGCGGCTTCGATCGCTTCGTCGATGCTGAAGGATTCTGCCGGGGTCTGGCTGGCCGCCTGCTGAAGCTCACTGACAAGATTCGCCCTGGCCTGTTGCTGGTTCTCAGGCCTCATCAGGGCGACTTCGGCAATCCTCGCGGGCATCGCCGAGAGAATCGGCTGCAGCGGGCCGACGACCGAAGTGAAGAGGTTGATGCGCGATCTCAGCGCACGGTAGACGTCGGTCTCGACGGTGTCCTCGTACATCAGGTTCACGATGGCGATGCGCGGGAACTGCTGGCCCAGGCGGTCGACGCGTCCGATGCGTTGCTCGATTCGCATCGGGTTCCAGGGCGAATCGAAATTGACCAGCGCGCCGCAAAACTGGAAGTTCAGTCCCTCTGCGGCAGCATCGGTGCACACCAGCACCTGCGCCTCCTTGAGTTTGAAGCGCCGTTTCGTTTCCTCGCGGGTCAGCCTCTTCCAACTGCCGTCGGGTTGTAGCCATTCGCCGCCGCGCCCCGAATAGCAGAGAACCGAGAATCCCTGTGTCTTGAGAAAATCGCGCAGGTAATCGAGCGTGTCGGTGT
>NZ_JAPUVI010000049.1 GCF_029255285.1 Accumulibacter sp. | reverse complement strand
GCAGAATCTGCCGGTGAGCGCCGAGCAGATCGGGAAGGTGTTCGGCGGTGCCGAATTGAGCGATATGGCGGCACAACTCGGTATTCCGGGCGAGCAACTGGCGGGACATATTGCCAATTTGTTGCCGGGCGTCGTCGATGGTTTGACGCCGAACGGTCAGTTGCCCGACACCGGGGCCGAAGGCGTTGATGTCGGACAAGCCCTCGCCGGCCTTGCGGCCATGTTCGGCAAGGGCTGACCGACTCTTGAGCAGATAACCGGCCTCTTATTTACTGCCCGGTTGCGATGGGCCGGGCAGGGTCGGCGCACCATTCGCTCCACGATCCGGCATAGAGTCTGGCGCCCGAGAGTCCGGCGACTTCCATTGCCAGTAGATTGTGGCAGGCGGTGACGCCGGAACCGCATTGGTGCACCACGTGGTGGGCATCGCCGCCCTTGATGAGGGCGCCGAATTCTTCCTGAAGCTGCGCGGCTGCCTTGAAGCAGCCGTTGGCATCCAGGTTGTCCCGGAAGAATCGGTTGATTGCGCCTGGAATGTGGCCACCGACAGGATCAAGCGTTTCGTTCTCGCCACGAAAGCGGTCTGGCGCGCGGGCGTCGATGAGCAGCATGGACGGGCTGTGCAGGTGGCTGTGAACGTAATTGGCATCGACCCGCATGCCGGACCTGGGTTTGGGCATGAACGTTGTCGCGACTGGTTCGCGACAATCGGTGGCAAGCGGATGTCCGCCCGCTAACCAAGCTTGGAAGCCGCCGTTCAATACCGCGACCCGGTCGTGTCCTAGCCAGCGTAGCAGCCACCAGAGGCGCGCGGCGAACATGCCGCCGCTGTCGTCGTAAGCCACAACCTGCGTGTCGGAGCCGACGCCCAGGCTGCCAAGCTTGTCGGCGAGCAGTTGCGGGTCGGGCAGGGGGTGGCGGCCATTGAGGCCCGACAGGGGGCCGGAAAGGTCTTCGTTCAAGTCTAGAAAGCAGGCATCCGGCAGATGCCCCGCTATGTAGGCCTGACGACCGGCTGGTGGGTCGGCCAGATTGAAGCGGCAATCGAAGATCCGCCAGGCGGGCGTGGCCAGCTTGGCCAATTCCTGAACGCTGATGAGGCTGTAAAAGGGCGCGGGCACGACGTGAACCTCAGACGACCGATTCGATACCGCCGAGCCAGGCTTCGGCATCGTCCAGATCTTCGAAAACACGCACCTTGGCTGCGACGAAGATCTGTGACAACCACGCGCTCCAGGTGATCCACTGATCGTCGGTGAGGATGGCGATGCGCGCGAAGTCGTTGGAGTGAGCGCGGGCGAAGCGGATTTCTTCGAGCGCCATGTCGACGGTGAATCCGCTCATTTCGCGTAGATCGAAGAACAGATTGACCGGCCCTTCAAAGCGCACCTTGTAATTGAAGATTTCTTCGAATTCCTTGTAGTCGGCCAACGTGAATTCGCCGAAGACCGTGAGATTGACCCGGTTTTCCTGGTTGTCGATGGTGATCATGGCCTGTGCTTTCTATGGAAATGACGGGATGTCGTCAGTGTAGCCTCGCGGTGCACCCGCTTCAATCGGACTCCGCTGCCGGTGCGGGCTGGCGCGAGGCGAGGGAAACCAGCACGCCGCTGGCGATGATGATGGCGATGGCCAGCGCCGAGGTCCAAGGCAAGTGCTCGTTCCATAACGCGACGCCGAATAGGCTCGAAAATATCACTGTTGAGTACGACAGGTTGGCCGAAACGACGGTCTTTCCATAGCGGTAGGCGCGGGTCATGGCTAATTGCGCACAGCCGCCGAAACCACCGACGCCGAGGATAATGGCGGCATTTTGCAGATCAATCGCGTGCAGCTGGCCGGCGAGTAGTGTCCAAGAGAGGCCGAGCAGGCTGGTCACAAAGGAAAACCACAGCACCGTCCGGGCTTCCGGCTCGCCGACACGGCCAAGTTCGCGCACGTTGACATAGGCTACGCTCGCGATCAGTCCGGACCCGATTCCGCCGACTGCACCGACCCATTGATCGGCCCGCAAGGTTGGCTTGAGCAGTAGCACTACACCGACGAAGCCCAGACCAATGGCGGCAAAGGCTTTGATTCCGAGACGTTCGCGAAACCACAGTACGAGCAACAGCGCGACGAATAGCGGTGAGGTGTAGGCCAGGGTGACGGCGGTGGCGAGGGGCAGAATGCTCAGGGCAAAGAAGTAACACATCAGGGACAGGGTGCCCGAGAGTCCGCGCGATAGCTGCATGCGCCAGTGCGGGGTAGTCCAGGAAATGCCCTGCAGGCGCACGAGCATCAGCATCATCAGGAATCCGACGAAACCGCGGTAGAACACCAGTTCGCCGGTGGAGAAGTGGCCGGAGCCGAGTTTCACGCAGACGCCCATGCAGGCGAACAGCAGGCTGGCGACGATCATCCAGAGAGATTGCATGCGGCGAGGTGGCGGGGAAAACCTCGATTCTACCGGAGCCATACGGCCGGCCAGGATACGCGACATCCAACGAAAAACCCCCGTGGCTTGCACCACGGGGGTTTTATCAACCAAGCG
>NZ_JAPUVI010000048.1 GCF_029255285.1 Accumulibacter sp. | reverse complement strand
TGGTCGATGTGCTGCCGCGAGTCGGCCAGCCTCCGGCCAGCCGTGTCCACGAACTCACGCCGCGACTCTGGAAGAAACTCTTCGCCCGCAATCCACTTCGATCGCCTTTGCACAGCCTTCGGGCGTAGGCAAGAACGCCGGGTAGTTACCGGTTACTCAGTGGCGGCACTTCCACTCAGAACCGCAGGTTGGCAGCGGCATAGAGCGAGCGCCCCATGCCGGGAACGGCGGTGCCATAGACCATCGGCCTCTGGCCAAGATAGGCACCGCCGAGCGGCGAATCGTAGAACCGGTTGAACACGTTCTCGACGCCGACATCGAGGCGAAGCTGCTTCCACTGGTAGCTGCTGCGCAGATTCATCAAGGCGTAGCCAGCGGTTTCCAACTCGTTGCGAACGCTGGAAACCCGGGTCTTGGCGTCTACGAAGACGCCTTCGAGAGTGTTCGTCCACGGCCCCGATTGCTGCACCAGAGCCAGTTTGGCGTTCAAGGGCATCAGGTGGTAGAGATTGTCTTCGGTGTCCGCGTTCTTGCCCCTGACGGTGCTCGCCACTCCCGTCATTTTCACCTTGCCGAGCTCCCCACCCTGGAGCAGCGTGAAGAAGCCGGAAATGTCGGCGCCGTACAGGCGAGCCGACTGATTGACGAACTGGAGATTGACGAAGCCGGTCGTCGCGATCACGTTGTTGCGATCGCAGGACGTCATCATCGCTCCCCCGGAACACCGACGTGCGTCGATGTAGTCCTGGACGTGGGTGTAGTAGGGCGTGACGTTGAAACCCCACTGCTCGCGCTCGGCGTCGTGCCAGCTGGCGGTGGCACTGACAGTATTGGCGACTTCCGGCTTCAGCTCGAGGTTGCCGACGTAACCGTTGCCGTCGCCGAACCAGTTGATCATGGTCATCGTCATGGTGTTGTTGGTTGACCAGGCGTAGCGCTCATACAGGTTCGGCGAGCGCGTCTTGCGCGCAACACCGGCTTCGTAGGTCTGCTGGGCGTCGGGAGTGAAGCGCAGCAATGCCGTCAGATCGAGGTTGTGATCGGTTCGACTGCGATCGGCGGCATTGAACGCGCCCGGGATCGACTTCGGGTTCGCCGGATCGCCGTAGACCACCGGGTTGTAGCCCTGCACGTCGCCGGTATTCATCCATACGGTGCTGCTGCGCAAGCCCAATTGGGACAGCCATTGCCCGCTCCAGCGCGCTTCCCATTCGCCAAAGACATCGAAGCGGTCGCGCTTGCCGTCGTTGATGTTCCAGAAGGTCGAACCGTTCATCATGTTCATGCTCATGCCGGCCATGCCGCCCATCCCGCCCATGGGCGGTACGTACGGCCCGATGGCCGGCCACCAGTCATCCAGGCGATACCTCTGGTACTCGCCGCCGACGCGGAACAGGTCGCGATCGGAGGCGAAGACATCCGCCTTGAGTAGCGCACCGGCGGTCTTACCTTCTGTATCCATCGGCATGCCGGCCGGATTTGCCAGGGTCAGCTTGTCCGCGAGGAAATTCATCTTGTGGCGGGTGTCGTTGTAATAGGCGCGCGCCTCCAGCGAACCCCAGCCGTACTGCCCCAGATAGCGAAGATTGACTTGGTGGCTGTCGTTGAGCGTCATGTCCATGCGCTCGTTCGGAAAACCCTGGTAGGGGATGTGCTGGTAGCCGAACTTGAGTTCGAGCAGGTGCTCCGCATATCGCAGCGCGAAGCCAAGCGACTGGTTCTCGGACTTGTACTGCGTCGAGCCCACTTCGTCACCGGCCAGCCGCTCCGAGGTTCCCACTGATAGTCCAGCAGGTTTGAAGCGCCCCCCCGCAGTGTAGTTGTCAGCCTGCGCGGTGGAGCCCGAGTAGTTCACGCTGAACATTTCGTTGGCCAGCGTGGCCGACAGGTTGGCTCCCCGGCCGTTGCCATTGCTGCGATAGAAGGCGCCGGCCTGCCCCTTGAGCAAGGCACCCTCGCCCGCTTTGGCGAACTCCGGCGCCGCCGAGTTGACGAGAATCGTGCCGGCGATGCTGTCGCCGCCGACGCTGACCGGCGTGATGCCGGCGAACAGCATGACGCTGCCGACGTTGGTCGGGTCGATGTAGGACAGCGGTGGGTTCATGTGGTTGGCGCAGGAGGAGATCAGATCCATGCCATCGACCTTGATCCGGATGCGGTCGTCGGCCAGGCCACGAAGGACCGGCAGGCTGGAAACGCCACCGGCGCCGTAGAGGCTGACGCCCGGCAGGCGGTCGAGCAGGCTGGCCGTGTCACTGGTTGCCGCGCGATAGGGGGCGAGAGTCGCCGCGTCGAGACGGCTGGCGCCAAATGGCTCCTGGTGTTCGATTTTCGACGCCCTGACAACGACTTCGCCCATCACCGGCATCGCGGCACTTTCCTGGGCGATTGCGCCCTGCCAGAGGCAGGGCAGAGTCAAAGCAACCGCGACGACGGTGGGTTTCCTGACAAACTTCATCTTCCTCTCCCTGGGTGGTTTTCTTTGCGCCCGGCATTCTAGGAAGTAAGGCTGACTTGCAGAATGTGGCATATCGCCGCACAAGCCATGGTTTTTGATAAGGATCAATATCGGTCAGCGGTGGGCTGCCGAAACGCAGCGCTACCCGGGCGGCAAGGCTGACGCTGGCCGCGGCGGACATCAGGCAGCCGAGCCGCTTTTCCGTGTCGGGTCGAAGCGGCGCGCCAAGCGGTGCAGTCGTCGCGATTCGCCCCGCCCAGCGGAGCTTGTCGCGGCCTCGATGCTGGTGCTGTCGCAACTCGGCTCGGAGAGGTGGCCCCGGAAATTCGGACAGGAGGATAAGTGATAGCCTTGCCCCAACGAACGGCTGCGGAACCAGCCGCCACAGGAGCAAGCACATGACCAGAAGGACCAGGCTAAACCACACACCGGCGTTCAAAGCGCAGGTGGCACTGGCGGCGCTGAAGAGCGACAAGACGCTAGCTGAGCTGGCGCAGCAGAATGACATTCACCCGAATCAGATCACCGACTGGAAGCGGCAACTGACGGAGCGCGCGGAGCAGGTTTTTGGAGACACCAGCAGCCCGGCTGGCAGCGATTTCGACCTGACGAAGCGGCACGCCAAGATCGGCCAGTTGACGCTGGAAAATGATTTTTTTGAACATGCGCTCACCAAGGCGGGTGGGCTTCCCGCAAGAGGATGATTAACCGCCGCCACAAAAACCCCGTATCGCGTCAGTGCCTGCTAACTGGGGTGACGCGTTCGACCGCGTACTACGCCCCGCGCGAAGTGACGCGGGAGAACCTGGCGCTGATGCGCCGGATGGACGAGTGGCACCTCGGGCACCCGTTCGCCAGCGCCCGCATGCGGCGCGATCTGCTGCGGCCCGATGGCTTCTCTGCGGGACGCAAGCACATCGGCACGCTGATGGAGCGCATAGGGATCAAAGCCCTCTATCGGAAACCCAACACCTCTCGTCGGCCGCGGGGGGATGAAATCTATCCCTACCTCCTGCGCAATCTCGCGATCGAGCGACCGAATCAGGTGTGGGCAGCCGACATCACCTACCTCCCGATGCGCCGAGGGTTCTACCTGTGCGCGGTGATCGATGGTACTCGCGCCGGGTGCTCGCCTGGAGGCTCTCCAACACGCTCACCACCGACTTCTGCCTGGACGCCGTGCGGGAAGCCATTCACCGCTCTGGTCGTCCAGAGATCTTCAACACCGGTCAGGGGTGTCAATTCACCAGCGGCGAGTTCACTGGCCTCCTGAAGGCGCACGAGATCCGGATCAGCATGGACGGCAAGGGGTCCTGGCGCGACAACCTCTTCGTCGAGCGCTTGTGGAAAAGCGCCAAGTAACGAAGAAGTCTACCTCAAGGCCCATGACAGCGTCGCCGACGCGAAGGCCAACCTGGCCACGTATCTACGTTTCTAGAACGAGCGCCGACCGCATCGTTCCCTGGAAGGCAAGACGCCGGACGTCGCCTACTTCGTAGCCCTCGCGTCTGCCACGCGACCCGCGGCGTAAGGGATGAGGAAGGGACTCCGTGGATTTGTGGACGATGCGCTGTCGCGCACCAGGCCGCTTGCCATGGAAAAGTCTGACGACTTTCCCACCGCACGTCCCTTCGCCCACAAGCTCCACCGAGCTCTATTCGTTTTGTATCAAATCCGGGAAAGTCAAAACCCACCGCAACACCGGTCACTTGACCGCAACTGGCCGGGCTCCACTTATCCAAGAGAATTTCCTGTCCAAACAAACGGGGCCACCTCTGTTCATGATGCGCGTCGGCAACCGATCTACACCGTGAGCGTCGACGAGAAGCCAGGTGTTCAGGCGCTGGGTCTGACGGCGCCGGACTTGCCCCCGATACCTGACAAAGCGGCTACCCTCGGGCGCGACTACGAGTACGTTCGCCATGGCACCGTCTCGCTTCTGGCCGGCATCGATCGGCACTCCGGTCATATCTTCGAGCGCGTCGAGGATCGGCAGCGTAGCGCCGAGTTCATGGAGTTGCTCAAGGACATCAACGCCCACTATCCTCCAGAGGCGATTGTTCGTCTCGTCCTCGACAATCATTCGGCACATATCTCGAAGGAAACCCGGGCGTTTCTCGCCCGCCACGCGCCCTGAGCGCTTGGCGTATGTCCACACCCCCAAACACGGCTCGTGGCTCAACCTCATCGAGTGCGCCGTCTCAAAAATGGCTCTCACCTTCTTGCGACATATCCGCGTCAGTTCTCAGGACGAACTCAAAACACGCATCCGCCAAGGTGTCGACGAGATGAACGTGGCCCCAGAATGGCCGGCGCACGCAATTTCTCAAACGCATGCTTGAGTTCGCCGATCACCTCGGCAAATCCATCCGCCTCCTCTACGATCCGCCTAGCACAGCAAATACCATCCGGTGGAGCGTTGCCGGGGAATCCTGGAAAAGCACTGGAACGGCGCCAAGCTGACCGACACCCGAACGATGCTGGAGTGACCCAAGAGCATGACCTGGAAAGGCGTTCATCCCGTCGTTGAGCTGAGCCGCACGGTCTATGAAAAAGGAATCCGACTGGCATGAGCGGTATGAACATTCGTAGAAACCACCTTAACGCTGGGTTTCAGAGTCGAACAGCCGTTCCAGAAGACCGCCCCCGTGGCAAGTCCTCGGCCGAAACAGGCCTTCAGCCAACCGGCCACATTCGCCAGGAATGCGCCGGCGAACTGCCGCTCATTCCATTTGCCACAGCCTATTGAGGCAATACGGCAACTCAATATGGGCCCAGCATCGGCCTTCACGCCACCGGCAACGCCGTCTTGTATTTGATCTGCTTGATCGCCACGCTGGAGCGGATATTGGAGACATTCGGAATACGAGCCAGGCGGTCGACGATGAAGGATTGCAGGGCCTTGAGGTCGGGGACGACGACGCGGAGCAGGTAATCCGAATCGCCGGTCATCAGGTAGCACTCCATGACTTCCGGCCAGGAATCGATGGCCGCTTCGAAAACCTGCAGCACGCTGCCGACCTGTTTTTCCAGGCTGACCTGAATGAACGTCGAGACGTCGAGGCCGACGCTTTCCGGGTCCAGCAGGGTGACGTAGCCGCGGATGACCCCGGCGGCTTCGAGGTCGCGCACGCGGCGCAAACACGGGGCCGGCGAGAGGTGAACCGCCTCTGCGAGCGCGACGTTGGTGATGCGTGCGTCGGCCTGCAACAGCTCCAGCAAACGGCAATCGGTATCATCGAGCGCCGCAAAGTCTCGTTTATTGCCCATGGCCAATCAATTCTTATCGAATATTGCCAAATAGTGGCAAATGGCAGCACATATAGCAACACTTGAAAGTGCTCGCGGGCCTATAGTTTTCTCCATCGACAGCCATAACGGACACGAGGAGAGATCCCATGAGCAAGGACACGAGCCGCCACCCGGCCCAGGACTGGGTCGATGAAGACGACGACGAAACGCAGGACTGGCAAGCCAGCCTGCAGGAAGTGATCGAGCGCGCTGGTGTGCCGCGTGCCGAGTTTCTGGTAGACCGACTGATCGAGTCGGGCCGCCGGGCGGGTGGCCGATTCCACACCCGCCACACCACGCCTTACCGGAACACCATTCCGGTGGAGGCGCAGCCGCCCTACCCTGGCGATCTTGATCTGGAAGCCCGCATCACCGCCATCCACCGCTGGAACGCGCTGGCCATGGTGATGCGAGCCAACCAGGCGCATCCCGAACTCGGTGGCCACATTGCCACCTATGCCTCGATTGCCGACCTTTTCGAGGTCGGCTTCAACCATTTATTCCGCGCCCCCAGTGCCGACCACCCCGGCGATCTGGTCTATTTCCAGCCCCACGCCGCGCCCGGCGTCTATGCCCGCGCCTTTCTTGAAGGCCGGCTGAGCGAAGACAACCTCGACCATTTCCGCCGTGAAGTCTCTGGCGGCATCGGTCGCGGCCTGTCGTCCTACCCGCACCCGACGCTGATGCCGGGATTCTGGCAGTTCCCCACCGGCTCGATGGGCCTCGGCCTGCTCACTGCGATCTACCAGGCGCGCTTCCAGCGTTACCTGCAGCACCGCGAGATCATGCCGGCCAACGACCGCAAGATCTGGGTCTATGTTGGCGACGGCGAAATGGACGAACCGGAATCGCTGGCCGGCATCTCGCTCGCCGCCCGCGAACAGCTCGACAACCTGATCCTGGTGGTCAATTGCAACCTGCAACGCCTCGACGGCCCGGTGCGCGGCAATGGCAACATCGTGCAGGAACTGGAAACGCTGTTCGCCGGTGCCGGCTGGAATGTCATCAAGTGCCTGTGGGGCAGCAACTGGGACGTGCTCTTTGCCCGCGACACCGAAGGCTGGATCCTGAAGCGCATGGCCGAAGCGGTGGACGGCGAATTCCAGAAGCTGTCGGCCACCGACGGCCACTACAACCGCCAGCACTTCTTCTCGCGCTATCCTGAACTGGCGGCGCTGGTCGCCAACATGTCGGACAAGGACATCGACGCGCTGATCCGCGGCGGACACGATCCGATCAAGGTCTATGCCGCCTACGCCGCGGCGGCCAAGCATCGCGGCCAGCCGACGGTGATCCTGGCGCAGACGACCAAGGGCTACGGCATGGGCGCCTCCGGCCAGGGCGCCAACACCTCGCACCAGACCAAGAAGCTGGCGCATGACGACCTGCGCCACTTCCGCGAACGCTTCGGCCTGCCGCTCTCCGACGACGACCTCGAAAACGCCCGCTTCTACCACCCCGGTGAAGACAGCAAGGAGGTGCGCTACCTCAAGGCGCGCCGCGCCGCGCTGGGCGGTTTCGTGCCGCAGCGGCGTCAGGAAGCGACGCCGATTGCCGTGGCTACGCCGGACCTGTACACCGCCTTCCATGCCGACTCCGGCGAGCGTGAATTTTCGACGACGATGACCTTCGTCCGCCTGCTGACCAAGCTGATGCGCGACAGCAACCTGGGCCAGCGCATCGTCCCCATCGTCGCCGACGAGGCACGTACCTTCGGCATGCAGGACATGTTCCGCCAGTTCGGCATCTACTCGCCCTGGGGCCAGCGCTACACACCGCAGGACTCGGACCAGCTCGCCTTCTATCGCGAGGACATCAAGGGCCAGATCCTCGAAGAAGGTATTTCCGAGGCCGGCTCGCTCGGTTCCTGGCTGGCGGCCGGCACGGCCTGGTCGCACAGCGACCAGCCGATGCTGCCGTGCTACATCTTCTATTCGATGTTCGGCTTCCAGCGCGTCGCCGATCTGATCTGGAACGGCGCCGACTGCCAGGCGCGCGGCTTCCTGCTCGGTGCCACCGCCGGCCGGACGACGCTCTCCGGCGAAGGTCTGCAACACGAAGACGGGCAGAGCCAGATCTACGCCGCGACCATTCCCACCTGCCGCGCCTATGACCCGGCCTTTGGTTACGAAGTCGCTGTGATCGCCGAGGATGGCGTGCGCCGGATGATGCACGTCGGCGAAAACGTTTTCTACTACGTCACGCTCTACAACGAGAACTACCCGCACCCGGCCATGCCGGCCGGCGCCGAGGAAGGCATTCACCGCGGCCTCTACCGCCTGCGCAGCGCGCTGCTCGCCGACGACAAGCCGCGCGTCCAGCTGATCGGCAGCGGCAGCATCCTGCGTCAGGTGCTGGCGGCCGCCGCCATTCTTGAAAGCGATTTCGGCATTGCCGCCGACGTCTGGAGCGCAACCAGCTTCGGCGAATTGCGCAAGGACGGCATCGCCTGCGACCGCTGGAACCTGCTCCACCTGGAAAGCGAGCAGCGGGAGCCCTATGTCACCGCCCAGCTGCGCGCCAGCCGCGGTCCGATCATCGCCGCCAGCGATTTCATGCGCGCCTACGCCGACCTCATCCGCAACTGGGTGCCGCGTCGCTACACCGTGCTCGGCACCGACGGCTTCGGTCGTTCCGACACCCGCGTCGCGCTGCGCGATTTCTTTGAGATCGACGCCCGCTACATCGTCCTCGCTGCCTTGAAGAGCCTGGCCGACGACGGCGACATCGAGCGCGGCATCCTGGCCCGCGCGCTGACCCAGTTCGGCATCAACGCCGACAAACCGAGCCCGCTCGGCTTCTGAGGAGAAGTTCCCATGCGTCAACTCATCGACATCCAGGTGCCGGATATCGGCGACTTCAAGGCAGTCCCGATCATCGACCTCTTCGTCAAGGTCGGCGACAGCATCAAGGTGGATGACGCCATCGTCACGCTGGAGTCGGACAAGGCGACGATGGATGTGCCGGCCACGGTCGGCGGCGTCGTTGCCGAGGTACTGGTCAAGGTCGGTGAGCGCGTTGCCGAAGGCAGCCTGCTGGTCCGCGTCGAAGCGGCGGCGGGTGCCGATGCAGCGCCGTCTGTTCCCGCCATAGAGACCACCGCGCCGCCACCCGCAGCGGCAGCGAACGTCACGGCCGTGCCGGCCCCTGCTCCAGCCTCGACCCCACAACCGGCCTCACCGCACCCGACCCCGATTGCAAGCCCGGCGGCGACCCCAGCCACGGGCGCTCGCGTGCACGCCTCGCCATCGGTCCGCCGCCTGGCCCGCGAACTCGGCGTCGACCTGATCAAGGTCCGGGCCAGCGACGCCAAGGGGCGCCTCTCGAAGGAGGACGTGATCGCCCACGTCAAGGCCACCATGCAGGCCGGCGCCGGACCGGCCACGGCGACAGGCGGTAGCGCACCCTTCGACCTGCTGCCCTGGCCCAAGGTCGACTTTGCCAGGTTCGGCCCGGTCGAGCGGCGCCCAATGTCGCGCCTCCAGAAGATTTCGGCGGCCAACCTGCACCGCAACTGGGTGATGATGCCGCACGTCACCAATTTCGAAGAGGCCGACATCACCGATCTCGAAGCCTTCCGCCAGCAGGTTAACGGCGAGCAGGACAAGGACGGTGCCAAGGTGACCCTGCTTGCCTTCCTGACCAAGGCGGCGGTGCATGCCCTGCAAACCTATCCGGCGTTCAACAGCTCGCTCGATGGCGACGATGTGGTCGAAAAACGCTACTGGCACATCGGCTTCGCCGCCGATACGCCGAACGGCCTGGTCGTGCCGGTGATTCGCGATGCCGACCGCAAGAGTATCGTCGAGATCGCCAGCGAAAGCGCCGACCTGGCCCGCCTGGCCCGCGACGGCAAGCTCAAGCCGGAACAAATGCAAGGCGGCACCTTCACGATCTCCAGCCTGGGGGGCATTGGCGGCACCGGCTTCACGCCGATCATCAATGCACCCGAAGTCGCGATCCTCGGCGTCACCCGCAGCAGCGTAAAGCCGGTGTGGGATGGCAAACAATTCGTACCGCGCACCATCCTGCCGCTCTCACTGTCCTGGGATCACCGGGCGGTGGACGGCGCCGCCGCGGCGCGCTTCCTTGTGCACCTGCGCAAGCTGCTGGCCGACTTCCGCCGCGTGGCGCTTTAAGGGGAGATGACCACGGGTCTCGCTGAAGTCAAAGTCCCGGATGTCGGCGCTTTCTCCGACCTGCCGGTCATCGACCTGTTCGTCAAGGTCGGCGACAGCATCAAGGTGGACGATACCATCGCTACCCTGGAACAAGGAAAAGGTCGTCGGCAAGCTGACCGGCGGCCTGGCCGGCATGGCCAAGGGCCGCCAGGTCGAGGTCGAGCGCGGCTACGGCGCCTTCATCGACCCGAATCACGTCGAGCTAGAAGTCACCGACGGCAGCGGCCAGAACAAGACCGGCGCCAAGGTCGATGTCGTCGAAATGGCCGACGCGCTGACGCAAGGTCCGGACCGCGACGCCATCAAGGTCTGGGACAAGCAGAACCTGCACCGCGGCGACAAGATCATGCTGAAGACCAAGACGATTGTGGTCGACGCCAAGGACGACGGACTTTACGTCACCTTCGAAGGCGACGGAGCACCGGCCGAGCCGGTCAAGTACGGCATGATCCTGCAAGCCGCCGGCCGTGCGCCGAACGGCAAGAAGATCGCCGCCGAGAAGGCGGGCGTCATCGTCAGCGACTGCGGCTTCATCCCGGTCGATGCCCAGATGCGCACCAATATCCCGCAGCCCATGTGGCCGCTGAAGTCGCCGCAGGCCACAAGACTTCCTTCGACGCGCAGATCATCCCCGGCGTCGCCTGCAGCCATCCGGAAGTGGCGTGGCTTGGCTGCACCGAAGACCAAGCCAATCCGGAAGGCCGCAAGATCGGAACCGCCAAGTTCCCGTGGGTGGCCTCCGGTCGCGCCATCGCCAACGCTGCCGACTACGGCTTCACCAAGCTGATCTTCGATGCCGGGACGCACCGCGCCATCGTCGGCCCCTCGGCCGGCGACATGATCGGCGAAGTCTGCCTGGCCATCGAGATGAGCTGCGATGCGGTCGACATCGGCAAGAACATTCACCCGCACCCGACGCTGGGCGAGACGGCCGGCATGGCCGCCGAAGTCGCGCACGGCTCCTGCACGGACGTTCCGCCGCCGCGCAAGAACTAATAGAGCCTCAAAAACCTCTGCGATGCGCCATAGGGTCTCTTGGCGTTCGGTTCGGGCGGGGCGGCTGACCCCGTCACCCATTTTTTGTCCGCTGCGGCGGTTGGGCAGTCACTTGTTTCGCCCGTCTGGCCAAAAAGCATGCAGATCCGTTTCTGTGCCGACTATTCCTTCTGGCGGGCATGCCAGAATTTTCAGCCGAGGAACCCGAATCCCAAACCAACGGCTCCAGCACGAACTCCAAAGACGAGAGAAAAAAAGAACTTCCCCGAAAATGTTGCCGGAATATTGGCCAGCACCTGCTCAGAGGATGGGATAGTGCCGCCAGAACCGGCCGAGGCTCGCATGAGTATCTCAATGAAATGTTCTGCCAATGGATAGTTGTAGTAAATGAAAGCCGTCTGGGCCGCAACGAACCAGCCAATCAATCCACCCATTCTGGCGCTGCGGGTCAACAGACATACGGTCGCAAAATAGAGTACGAACAATGCTCCGCTATCGACCTTGAACACCACAAAAGTCGGAATCACTCTCAGAACGGCTGAGAGCCAGAAGTAGCGCCCGGTGGCCAACTGCCAAAAGGTCACTAGTTCGTCGAGAAAAGCCTCGTCGTATCTGGTCATGGGCTTACCAAAGCGAGTTGGCCGGAAAGGTTGTTACCGCCTGCCGGCCAACTGCCGCCTCAAAGTCCATCGATTTCAGCATTCACAGCATACTCCTCGACAGCAATACGCACGACGTTGCTTGCCGCGGGCCGAAGGGCCAGCGCGTAGCCTGTGGTCGGCACCGGCACGTCAGGGTTGGGTGCCTCCACAGCGATGCCAGCGACTTCTCCCGGCGGGCAATCGGGGTGGATTTCCAGCTCGCGGCCGTTGGCAAATGCCACGACCAGGTTGGTGGCATCAAGGGCGACACGCTGCCCCGTTGCGCTGACCGCGAAGAAACGCGGCGTATTTGATTCGAGTGCATCGATCGGCATGTTATTACTCCGGTTTGGCGATTGACGACAGCAATTGGGCGCAGCGTTCGGCCAGGTAGCCGCGCAAGGCCTGGACGACGGGGCTGATGCGCCGCCGGCCGGCGCACAGCAGGCTGAGCGGCGCAGGCTCCCCGGCCCAATCGGGACACAGGTGGACGAGACGCCCGGCGATCAGGTCGTGCGCCACGTCCAGCGACGATTTGTAGGCCACGCCCTGACCGGCGATCGCCCAGCGACGTACGGCATCCCCGTCGTCGGAGGTGCGGTTGCCCGATACCTGAACCGAGGACTCGCCGCCGTTGCGGAAGAAACGCCAGCGGTCATGGACGTAATCGCCGAGCAGATAGGTCAGGCAGTTGTGCCGCGCCAGATCCCCCGGCGTTTCGGGGGCGCCATGACGCGCGATATAGGCCGGCGAGGCGCACAGAATACGGCAGTGCCCCGGCGCCACGGGCAACGCCACCAGCGACGAATCGGGCAAGCTTCCGTAGCGCAGCGCGAGATCGACGGGCTGGCGATAGATGTCGGCCAGGCGATCGGTCAGCAGCAGGCGCAGCTGCATATTCGGATGGTCTTCCTGGAAGCGGTCCAGCCAGGGCAGGACGACGTTGCGGCCGAGATCCGAAGGCATGGAGAGCTGCAACATGCCGCGCAGCGCAGCGCTGCCGGTCAATGCCGCTTCGCGCCCATCGGCCAGCAGTTGCAGCGCCTGTCGGCAGTGATCGAGGTAAACCCGTCCCTCGTCGGTCAGGCGCAAACTGCGTGTCGAGCGCAGGAACAGCGGCACCCCCAGCTCGGCCTCCAGGCGTTTCAAGCTCATGCTGGCCGCCGCCGGCGTCATGTCGAGACGCCGGGCTGCCGCCGACAGGCTGCCGGTATCGGCCGCCAGTTGGAACACCTCGAGGTCGCGCAGGGTTTGCATCCGCTCATTGTAGTCAGGGCAAGGGCTTATTTTTAAATAATTCTGATAAGTGAATCAAACAGAAGCCAGTTTTTTTGCAAATCAAACAGGCTCATGATGCGTCCACGTTCCAAACCGACCGGGAGACACCATGACCGAGGCCCCAGCCCATAGCACCAACGATTGGCAGTTCGACCACCTGACCCTGCTGGCCGCACCGGGCGACACGGGCGTCTGCGGGCTGGCCGCGCTCCTCGGCCTGGAACCCGGCCGCCGCCCGGCCTTCCCCTTCGGCGGCAACTGGTTCTATCAGGACGAAACCCCGCTACTGCACGTCATCGATGCTGCCGTAAACGGGGGGGCAACCTTCGACCACCTCGCCTTCCGCAGCCATCGTCCGCTGGATACGGTGCTGCCGGCGGTCACCGCCAGCGGCCTGCCCTATCGCGTCATGCGTATTCCGGAAACGGATACGGCACAGATCTTTGTTCAGATTGCCGAGAAGTTCGTGGTCGAACTCGACGTCCCCGTGGGAACGGCCGGATCGACAGCCGCCGACTATTCGCCACCGCAACCGGAGTAAGCCATGCCGAACACGACCCTGTTTGACGCCTTTCCCCTCGGCACCATGCCCTTGCCCAATCGCATCGTCATGGCGCCGATGACTCGCTGCCGCACAACCCAGCCGGGCGATGTCCCCAACGCGCTGATGGCGACCTACTACGCCCAGCGCGCCAGCGCCGGGTTGATCGTCAGCGAGGCGACGCAGATCTCCCGCCAGGGTCAGGGCTACAGTTTCACGCCGGGCATTCACACCCCGGAGCAGATCGCCGGCTGGCGACTGGTCACCGACGCCGTCCATCAGGCCAGTGGGCGCATCTTCCTGCAGCTCTGGCATGTCGGCCGGATGTCGCATGCCTGCTTCCACGATGGCCAGCCGCCGGCCGCCCCGTCGGCGCTGGCGCCCGATGCCCAGGTCTGGGTGGTCGGCGGCGACGGGGTCGGCCGCATGGTCGATTGCCCCGTGCCTCGCGCCCTGAGCATCGGTGAAATCGCCGCGATCGTCGGCGACTTCCGCCAGGCGGCGGTCAATGCCATTGCCGCCGGCTTCGATGGCGTCGAAATCCACGGCGCCAACGGCTACCTGATCGACCAGTTCCTGCGCAGCACCGCCAACCGCCGCACCGATGCCTACGGCGGCAGCATCGCCGGCCGCTGCCGCTTTCTCAAGGAGGTGGCGAGCGCCGTGACCGAAGCCATCGGGGCGCAACGTGTCGGGGTCCGCCTCTCGCCCTACATCACGGCGCGCAACATGCACTGCCCGGAGATCATCCCGGCCATTCTCCATGCCGCCGGTGAACTCGAGCGGCTGGGCATCGCCTACATCCACCTCTCGGAAGCGGACTGGGACGATGCGCCGCAGGTTCCGGACAGTTTCCGTCTCGAGCTGCGCCGGGCATTCGGCGGCACCCTGATCGTCGCCGGACGCTACGACCGGTCGCGTGCACAAGCCGTGCTCGCGACCGGGCTGGCCGATCTGGTCGCCTTCGGCCGCCCCTTCATCGCCAACCCCGATCTACCCGCCCGCCTGGCCAACGGCTGGCCACTGGCCGACTTCGACCCTGCCACCCTGTTCGGCGGGGACGCGCGGGGCTATGCCGATTTTCAACCCCATAGCGCAGTCTTCCCCCAATAAGACCCCAAAAGGAAAACAGCCATGTCACTGAGCATCATCGCAAGCATCGTCGCCCACCCCGAACACCGGGAAACCGTCCGCCAGGCCCTGAGCGCCATGCTGACTCCCACCCGTGCCGAGGCCGGCTGCCGGCAATACGACCTGCACGTCGACCAGGCCGACCCGAACCGCATGGTCATGATCGAACGCTGGACCGACGATGCCGCGCTCGACGCCCATGTCGCCACGCCCCACATGGCGCAGCTGAAAGCGATCATCGGCGACAAGACCGCCGGCATCGACATCCAGCGCCTGAACCACATTGCCTGACCCCACACCCAAGGAATATCCATGAAAGCCGTTGCCTACCAGAAGAACCTCCCCATCGACGATCCCGCCGCCTTGCAGGACATCGAACTGCCGGACCCCGTCGCCATCGGCCGCGACCTGCTCGTCGAAGTCAAGGGAATTTCCGTCAATCCTGTCGACTACAAGATACGCCAGGGCCGCCAGCCCGCTGCCGGCCAGTGGGGCGTGCTGGGCTGGGACGCCGCCGGGATCGTCCGCGCCGTCGGCCCCGAGGTCACGCTGTTCAAGCCGGGCGACCGCGTCTGGTACGCCGGCGACATCACGCGCCCGGGCAGCAATGCCGAGCTGCAGCTGGTCGACGAGCGCATCGTCGGCCACATGCCGGCCCGGCTGGGCTTTGCCGAAGCCGCCGCGCTGCCGCTGACCGCCATCACCGCCTGGGAACTGCTCTTCGACCGCCTGGGCGTCGCCCCCGGCAAGCGCCCGACCGGCGCGTCGCTGCTCATCGTCGGCGCAGCCGGCGGTGTTGGCTCCATCCTGACTCAGCTGGCCAGCCGCCTGACGCCGCTGACCGTCATCGGCACCGCCTCCCGGCCGGAAACCCAGGCCTGGGTGCGCGAACTGGGCGCCCATCACGTCATCAACCACAGCCGCCCGTTTGCCGAGGAACTGCAAGGCATCGGCCTGAAGAACGTCACCCTGGTAGCCAGCCTCAACGACAGCGAGGGGCATTTCGCGCAGATCGCCGAGGTCATCGCGCCGCAAGGCCGATTCGCCCTGATCGACGACCCGGTGGCCCCGCTCGACATCATAAAGCTCAAGGGCAAGAGCATCTCGCTGCACTGGGAGCTGATGTTCACCCGTTCGCTGTTCCAGACCGACGACATGATCGCCCAGCACCGCCTGCTCGACGAGGTGGCGGCCCTGGTCGACGAGGGCGTCATCCGGACGACCGTCGGCGAGCGCTTCGGTACCGTCAGCGCGACCAACCTGAAGCGCGCCCACGCCCTGCTGGAAAGCGGCAAAGCCCGCGGCAAGATCGTTCTCGAAGGATTTTGACATCCATTTACCGACTCACCACGGAAACAATTTCATGAATCTCAGCCAGATCGTCAAGGCCCGCTACACCACCAAGGCCTATGACCCGACCCGGAAAATCCCGGCCGAGCAGTTTGCTCACCTGCAGACCCTGTTGCGCTACGCGCCGTCATCGGTGAATTCGCAGCCCTGGCACTTCGTGATCGCCAGCACCGACAAAGGCAAGTCCCGCATCGCCAAGGCGACGCAACCGGCTTACGCTTACAACGAAGCGAAGATCAAGAACGCCTCGCACGTCGTCGTCTTCTGCGCCCGTCAAGGCATCGATGAAGCGCACCTGCAGAACCTGCTGGCGCAGGAAGATAAAGATGGCCGCTTTGCCACACCAGACGCCCGGACCGGCCAGCACACCACCCGCAGCTTCTACGTCAACCTGCATCTCTACGACAACAAGGATGTCCAGCACTGGATGGAGAAGCAGGTCTACCTGTCGCTCGGCACCCTGCTGCTGGGGGCGGCCGCGCTGCAAATCGACGCAACGCCGATCGAAGGCTTCGACGCCAAAACCCTCGATGAGGAACTCGGCCTGCGCGGCCAAGGGCTGAGCAGCGTCGTCATCGCCTGCCTCGGCTACCGGAGCAGCGAAGACTTCAACGCCCGGCTGCCGAAATCCCGCCTGCAGGAGGAAAGCGTTATCACACAAATCTGATTCCCCCCAAGCCCACGGAGAAAAACATGCTTCATCGATTCAAGCAAGGCCTGGCCGTGAGCATCCTGCTGGCCGTTTCTGGCAGCGTCCTGGCGCAGCAACTCCCGCAACTGAAGCCGGAGGAAGCCACCCGCTACCGCAAGGCAGGCTATGCCTTCGCCAACAGAAACATGCTGAAGATCAAGGCCATGCTCGACGGCAGCCTGCCCTACAACAAGGATCAGGTACTGGCCGCTGCCACGGTGATCAACAGCACCGTCAATTCCGGCATGGGGGCGCTCTACCTGCCAGGCACCGAAAAGGACATCGGAAGCGAGAAGACGCGCCTGAAGCCGGAATTCTTCACCCAGCCGGACAAGGTCAAGGAAGTGGCCGGCGCCTGCCGGACCGCCGGCAGCAAGCTGGCGACGGCTGCCGCGAGCAGTAATCAGGCACAGGTCAGGGTCGCTTTCGACGACATGGGCAAGGCCGGCAAGGGCTGCCACGACGCGTTCCGCAAGGACTGAACGCCGAGGCCCGCCATGACCGCCGCCCGTATTCGCCTGTGGGAGCTTCCCATCCGCATCTTCCACTGGAGCCTCGCCGCCGCCGTCCTGAGCGCCATAGCCAGCGGCCTGACCGGCGGCAACTGGATGATCTGGCACCAACGCCTGGGGCTGGTGGCGGTCGGGCGGCCGGCTTTTCGGCTCGTATGGGGTTTCGCCGGCCCGACCCATGCCCGCTTTTCGTCTTTCTGGCCGACGCCGGGCAAGGTCGCTGCCTATCTGCGCGGTGCATGGCGCGGTATCGGCCACAACCCGCTGGCCGCCCTCTCGGTACTCGCCCTGCTCGGCACCGTCGCCTTCCAGGCAAGCAGGGGCCTGTTGGCCAACGACGACATCGCCTTCAACGGGCCGTTCTACGCGCTGATCGACAAGGCGACGAACGATGCCGCCACGGGCTGGCACCGCACGGCCGTCAATGTCCTCTACCTGCTGGTCGCACGGCAGGTCGCGGCGATTGCCTTCCATGCCCGCATCAAGCGCCAGAACCTCATCCGCCCCATGATCACCGGCTGGCACGAAGGCCAGGGCGCCCAGCCGACCTGCGGCGGCAGCCGCCATACCCTGGCTTTCTCCCTCGCGCTGGCGCTGCTCGTCGTCTATGCTGCCAGCGGCACCTGGCTGCCGGCGCCTGTCACCCCTGCCACCAGCCCGACCATGGACTGGTAGCTCCATCATCCTTACAAGAAAAGGAAAACCACCATGCCCCACACGCTCCACCACGCCCGGCGCACACCGTACACCCTCGTTGCCGCAGCCCTGCTCGGCCTTGCCCAGCTGGCCGCCGCCGCCCCGCCGGTCGGCACCCTCGAGGAGGTGGCCCGACTGCCCATCCGCCCCGGCAACGTCACCGCCACCAACGCCGGCCGCGTCTTTGCCACCGTGCATCCGCTCGACAAACCCTCGGGCGTGCAGCTGATGGAAGTCACCGGGCCGGACGCCTACCGCCCCTGGCCGGATGCCAGCTATCAGAGCGCGGCCGACAACAAGGGCGACGATCGCATCGACACGCCGCTCGGCATCGCGCAGGACAAGGCCAACCGCCTGTGGATCGTCGACATGGGCCTGAACCTCGGCAAGACCCGCGTCTGGGCTTTCGACATCGCGAGCGGCAAGCTGGCGCACAAGTTCACCCTGCCCGCCGACGTCGCCCCGAAGGGCGCCTTCGTGCAGGACCTGGCGGTCGACAGCGAACGCGGCTGGGGCTACCTCGCCGACATCGCCCCACCGGCCCTGATCGCCCTCAACATCAAGACCGGCGAAGCGCGCCGCTTCTCGGCCTCGCCGACCCTGCTGGCCGACCCCAAGGCCGTCATGAAGGTCGATGGCAAGCCAACGTTGTTCGGCGGCAAGCCGGCCAGCATCGGCGTGAACCCGCTGACGCTGTCGAAGGACGGCGAGACGCTCTACTTCGGTGCCATGAACGGCCTCAAGTGGTATGGCGTGCCGACCCACCTCTTCCGCGACGGCGCCGATGACCGGTCCATCGCCGCGGCGATCCGCAGCGTCGGCAGGAAGCCGGTGTCCGACGGCGTGGCGACCGACGATGCCGGCAACCACTTCTTCACCAACCTCAACGCCAACGGCATCGACCGCCTCGACCGCCGGGGCCGCCTCAAGCCGCTGGTCCGCGATGCCCGCCTGTCGTGGCCGGACAATGCCCAGTTCGGCCCGGAATCCTGGCTATATGTCTCGGTCAACCAGTTGCACAAGACCAGCGCCTTCACCGGCGGCGACGATCTCGGCCAACCCCCCTACCGCATCATGCGCGTGTGGACCGGCACCGGCGGCAACGCCCGTCGATGACCCCCGCGCTGCGGCGGTGCCCGCCCGCCGTCGCAGCGAAACCGAGAAAATGCCAGCACTACCTGCACACCATGGTTCGCGTCACTGACCCGCCGGCTTCGCTCGCCTTTTGCTGCAACGCTCTGGGCCTGGAACTGCGCCGGACCTGCGAGAACCCCGCCGGCCGCTTCACGCTGACCTTCCTGTCCGCGCCCGGCAACGAAGCGGCCGAGATCGAGCTGACCCACAACTGGAACCCGGAGACCTGCACCGGCGGGCGCAATTTCGGCCACATCGCCTGTCAGGTCGACGACATCTGCACCGCCCGCGAACGCCGGCGAGCCCGCGGCTGACCATCGCCCGGCCGCCGCGCGACGGCCGCATGTCCTTCGACCACTCGCCGGACAATATCTCCATCGAATTGCGGCAAACCGGAGCACCGTTGCCCCCGCAGGCACCCTGGGTGGAGTTGCCCAACGTCGGCACCTGGTAGAAACGGTCGATCCGCTGCGCGGCGTGGCGTGGACCAGGAAACGATCCGCCGCCAGATCAAGGAGATACTCGCCGAATCCGGCGGCGCGAGGCAGGTAGACCGGGTGCGCAAGCTGGCGCAGAGCCGCGCGTGGACGGGAGACGTTCCGACCGATCGGCAGACGACCCAGGCGCTACATCGGCCGGCACCGTCAGCGAACCTTCGAGTTGTGCCTGGCCAACCTGTGGCATGAGACGAAATGCCGCACCTGAAGGCGTGTTGGAAAGCCTAGAATCGTGTTCTTTTGGCGACACCGGCCGTGCTCTCCGAAACCGACCTGAGCGCCGCGGCAGGCGGCTTGCCCGCCTTGCCGGAGAAGCCCCGACCGTCACTCCGGCGGACGATTCCCTTCCTGCTGCTCTCCGTCGCACTCCACGTCCTAGCTCTCCGGCTGGCGTTCGGGGTGGTCGTTCGACCACCCACACCGGCGTTTCCTCCGGCGCTGACGGTCGACGTGCGAGAACCGGCGCCGCGGCCCGGGAAGTTCGCGCAAACCAGCCGGCGTGAGCCGCCGAACGTGACTGTACGGTCAAAGCCTGCCGCCTTGGCCGGCCGGCCGGCCAAGGCGGCGGCGCCGCCGCTCCGGGAGACGGCGACGGCGGCCACGGCGCATTCATCGGCCGTTCCACCCCAACCCTCCCGCGGGCCGGCCGAACCGCTGCCTGCGGCGCCGACGCCGGGGCCGGGCAGCGCGGCACGCTTCGACGCCGATTACCTGCACAATCCCCAGCCGGTCTATCCGATCGCGTCGCGCCGCCTGGGCGAGGAGGGGCGGGTGCTTCTGCGCGTCAGGGTGAGCGCGCAGGGCTGGCCGGCAGAGGTGGATGTCAAGCAGTCGAGCGGTTTTCCGCGTCTGGATCAAGCCGCCCGTGCGGCGGTGCAGCGCTGGCGATTCGTCCCGGCCAGGCAGGGAACGGAAGCCGTCGAGGCCTCCGTGCTCGTACCGTTGCAATTCACCCTGGACAGTTGAACCGGGAATAGCGAATGCGGCGGGAGAGGATTGAGCGCCGTTTTGGGTGCCGGGCGATGCGGTAGCGCCGGCGACGACGGCGAGCCGGAAGCAAACGGGAAGCCGCAGCGCCGCAAAGGCAGCGGAACTGCTATCTTCTCACCGTCCAAACCCAACCGAGGATGCCCGATGACCGAGACCGCACCGCTGCCCGCCGCCGACCGGACCGTTCACGGCGCCTGCCCGCACGATTGCCCGGACACCTGCGCGCTCGAAGTGACCGTCAGCGCCGGCCGCGTGATCAAGGTGGCCGGCGCCGCCGATCATGCGCCGACCGCTGGCGTGCTATGTACCAAGGTCGCTTTCTACCCCGAGCGCATCCATCACCCCGACCGGCTGCTTTACCCGCAGCGTCGCATCGGCGCCAAGGGACCTGGCGCCCGCTTCGAACGGATCACCTGGGACGAAGCGCTGACGGCGATCGCCGAGCGCTTCCAGCGCATCGCCGCCGAGCACGGCGCCGAGGCAATCGTTCCCTACAGCTACGCCGGCAACTCGGGAATGCTCGGCTACGGTTCGATGGATCGCCGCTTCTTCCACCGCCTCGGCGCCGCGCAGCTCGACCGGACGATCTGCGCCAGCGCCGGGGCGATGGGCTACCGGGCGACGATCGGCGCCAGCGTCGGCTTCGACCCCGAGAACGTCGTCGATGCGCGGCTGCTCATTCTCTGGGGGACCAACAGCGTGGTCTCCAATCTCCACTTCTGGCGCCTGGCGCAGGAAGCCAAGAGGCGTGGCGCCCGGCTGATCGCCATCGACCCGTACCGCACGGCGACGGCCGACAAGTGCCATCAGCACATCGCGTTGCTGCCAGGTACCGACAGCGCGCTGGCGCTCGGCCTGATGCACGTGCTGATCCGCGACGAGTTGATCGATCGCGACTACATCGCGCGCTACACGCTGGGCTTCGACGCGCTCGCCGAACGCGTCCGGTCGTACGCGCCGGCGCGCGTGGCGGCGATCTGCGGCCTCGACGAAGCGACGGTCGAGCAACTGGCGCACGACTACGCGACGCTCGCGCCGGCGGCGATCCGCACGAACTACGGCATCAACCGCACCGCCGGCGGCGGCATGGCCTTGCGTGCCGTGGCCTGCCTGCCGGCGCTGACCGGCGCCTGGCGGCAGCCGGCGGGCGGCGTTCTGCTGTCGACTTCCGGCCACTATCCGGTGGCCAGCGCGGCGCTCGAGCGCCCCGACCTGATGCCCAGTCCGCCGCCACGAACGATCAACATGAGCACCATCGGCAACGATCTGCTACACGCCCGACCACCGATCCGAGCGCTCTTCGTCTACAACAGCAACCCGGTGGCGGTCGCCCCGCAAGCCGCCGAGGTGGTACGCGGCTTCGCCCGCCCCGATCTGTTCACCGTCGTGCACGATCTCTTCCAGACCGATACCGCCGACTACGCCGACATCCTTCTGCCGGCGACCAGCCACATGGAGCAGCTCGACATCCACAAGTCCTACGGCCACCTGTACCTGCAAGTGAATCGGCCGGCGATCGCGCCGCTCGGCGAGGCTCTGCCGAACACCGAGCTGTTCCGCCGCCTGGCCCGACGCCTGGGTTTCGACGACGCCTGCTTCGCCGACAGCGACGACGATCTGTGCCGCCAGGCCTTCGACTGGAGCGATCCCCGCCTGGCCGGCCTGTCGTGGGAGAAGCTCAAAGCCGATGGCCACGCCCGCCTGGCCTTGCCACGCGGCAGCGCGCCTTTTGCCGCCGGCGGCTTCCCGACGCCTTCCGGCAAATGCGAGTTCTACAGCGAATGGCTGGCGAGCCAGGGTCTCGATCCGCTGCCCGACTTCATCGCGCCTCGCGAATGGCAGCACAGCGCGCTGGCGGCCGACTTTCCGCTGGCCCTGATCACGCCGCCGGCGCGCAACTTCCTGAACACCAGCTTCGCCAACTCGGCGCGCTTTCTGGCACAGGAAGAGTCGCCGGAGATACACCTGCACCCCGCCGACGCCGCCGCACGCGGCATCGCCAACGGCAGCCCGGTACGCGTCTTCAACCGGCGCGGCGAGTTTCGCGCCCGCGTCGTGGTCACCGACCGCGTGCGCTCCGGAGTCGCGATGGCGACGTCGATCTGGTGGCGCAAGCGGTCGCCCGACGGCCGCAACTGCAACGAAGTCACCAGCCAGGCGCTGACCGACATGGGCGGCGGTGCAACGTTCTACGATTGCCTGGTCGAGGTGGCGAAGGCCTAGCCGCGGTCGGTCGGCGCCAGCGCAAGCGTCGCCCTGGTTCGGCGTTCGCGCCGGCGATCGTCGGCCTGTGGCAGCAACGGAACGGGGTGGTCAGGCGCCTCGGCTTCTGCTCCGACCGCGGCGCGGCGGGAAGCGCCACCAGGCCAGAAGCACCAGTCCGGCGAACACCGTGTAGGCCGCGGTAAATACCCACAACGGAGCCTCGTGGTAGATCAGCTTCTGGATCCAGTGCTCGATGAAACTCGCGCGGTACGCGGTGATGCCCGCTTGACCGCGGAGCCAGGATTCGAGTGAGGTGAGTGGACAAGATTGCCCAAACCAGGTCTGAACTACCACGAAGGCGATGGCGGCGAGATGCGCCAGCCGGAAGCGCCATTCGTTGACCCAGCGCCAGTGCCGCCAGTTTCCCGCCACAACCACGACGAGGCCGCCCACGACAAAGAGGACGACTCCGAAGTGGATGACGAGGACGACGTCAGCTAAGAGCTGGTAGGACACGACGGGTTCATGTTGCGGCGCCAATTCGGGACAGGAAGCCGCTTCGCGGCTTCGCCCCCCAAACCACCGGAGATATGGAGTACGTATCCGGCTGTTCGATGAACGGAATTTCTCGCGTGGACCAAGGCTGGACAGCCTGGATCCATGAAGACGCACAATGGTAGCGCAAACTCCAAGGCCGACGTTTTCGGTCGCCGCCATGGAATTGGCCGGCCAAGATCGAGCTGCCTTGCCGGCCGGCGGCCCTTCCGCCATCGGCCGCTCGTCGGTCGCCTGCGCCACTTCCTCCGGCGCACGGCGGCGCGCCAAGCCCTGTCCGGGCTGGACTTATCGATTTGGGTCGACAAGTTGTGCCCCGTCGCCCCGAATTCGACGTGAGTCGACTCGTAGTGAGCGAAGACATCGCTCCGCCTTTCCGAGACGGTAGGCGGGTGTCTACAGTCGGCGGCCCGCCGAAGGAGATGAACTGCCCTGCCGGCCCGGGCTTCGGCGACCGAACTGCCGCTCTTCGAGAAGGCTTTGTCCGGGGTGTAATAAATCGGCACGAGCTCCGACCAATCGTTCGAGCCAACCAACAATACGCTCGCAACCTACCAACCACTATGGAGAAGATGATGAAAAAACAAGCCCTCGTTTCCTTGACCGTCGGTTCCCTGGTCGCCGCTGCCACCCTCGGTTCCACCGCACACGCTGACGACAATCCGTTTGCCGCAAAACGACTGTCGGGCGGCTATCAACTGGCTCAAGCCGACAAAAAAACGGACGGCAAGTGCGGCGAAGCCAAGTGTGGCGCCGACAAGAAGGAGACGGCGGACAAGAAGAAGGACGGCAAATGCGGTGAAGCCAAGTGCGGTGCGGACAAGAAGGGAAGCGCGGACAAGAAGGGAGGTGTCGACAAAAAGTAGCCGCCAACGATGCGGCGCGAGCATCGTGTTCGTCGCCGCGCGGGTTGCGACATAGCCAGGAAACGTCATGAATCATCGCCCCCTGCAAGGCGCCGGACTCGGTTTTCGCCGCGAGCTGATCGCCGAACTCAAGAACGGGATTCCCGCAGCCATCGGATTTTTCGAACTGGCTCCGGAAAACTGGGCCGGCATGGGCGGAAAATCGGCCAGAGATTTACGCTATTTTACCGAACGCCATCACTTCGTCTGTCACGGCCTATCGCTGTCGCTGGGCGGGCCGGCTCCACTGGATCTGCCGCTGCTGCGCCGCATCAGGACTTTCATGACCGAACATTCGATCAACCTCTACACCGAGCACCTGTCCTGGTGCTCCGATGACAGCCATCTCTACGAACTGCTGCCGATTCCGCTCAGCGAGGAAGCCGTGCGGTGGACGGCCGGACGCATCCGCCAGGCGCAGGACATCCTGGGCTGCCGGATCGGCATCGAAAACGCCTCGTACTATTTCGCACCGCCGGGTGCGGAAATGAACGAGACCGAATTCATCTCGGCCATCATTCACGAAGCGGATTGCCTACTGCATCTCGACGTGAACAACATCTACGTCAACAGCCGCAACTTCGGTTTCGATCCGCTGGCTTTCCTGCACGCTTTGCCCCTGGAGCGCACCTGCTACATCCACGTTGCCGGACATCATGTCGAGCCGGACGGCTTGCTGGTCGATACGCACGGTGCCACGGTGGTCGACCCGGTGTGGTCCTTGCTGGCCGAGACCTACCGGCGCATCGGCAGCGACCTGCCGACCTGCCTCGAACGAGATTTCAACGTCCCCGATCTGGCGCAACTGACCGCCGAGCTTGATCAGATCGCCCGCCTGCAAGCGCAGGCACGCGACGCCGTCAGACAGGTGACATGATGCTGCGCGACTTTCAGAAGTTTCAGCACGAATTCGGCCGCCATCTGTGCGACCCACATCGGGTGCCGCGTCCCGCCGGTACGCCGCAGCGTCGTGTGGCGGTCTATCAAGAACTGGTATTCAACAACCTGTGCGGCTTCGTCGATACCTGTTTTCCGGTTTGTCGCAGCTTGGCTGGCGAAACGCGCTGGCGCCTCTTGTGCCGGACCTTCCTGCGCGACTGGCCGATGCACACGCCGTGGTTCCGCGAAATTCCCCGCGAATTCGTGCGCTATCTCCACGAGGCGGAGGTCCGCCTGCCGTTGCCGCGCTGGCTGCCCGAACTGGCTCATTACGAGTGGGCCGAACTCGCGGTCGACGTGATCGATGCGCCGCTACCGCGAGTCGACCCGGCAGGTGATCTGATGGACGGCACGGTGGCGCTCAATCCGGCCTTGATGAATCTGGCCTATGCCTGGCCGGTCCATCTGATCGGCCAGGAGTTCCGACCCCGCAAGCGCCGGCCGACCCACCTGGTGGTCTATCGCGACGCCGACGACATCGTTCGCTTTTCCGTCGTCACACCGATCACCGGACGCCTGATCGAGCTGCTGGCCTCCGAACCGACGAGCGGAAGACGGGCAATCCTGCACTTGGCCAACCAACTCAAACATCCCGATCCGCAGAAACTGCTTGGATTCGGCGCCGGCCTGCTCGGCGAACTGCAGCAGCAGGGTATCGTTCTTGGGAGAAAGCTGTGATAAATCTCGCCCTGCGGACCATCCGCACCGTCGATAGCCTGGGTTTCTGGCTTGGCCTTCTCAGCCTGCGCATCCTGCTCGGCTGGGATTACTTCGAGTCCGGCCTGGAGAAATTTCGTGGCAACAACTGGTTCTTCGATATTCAGGAGCGCTTTCCTTTCCCGTTCAACATCGTTCCGCCTGAAGTAAGCTGGCAGATGGCAACCTGGTTCGAATTGCTGGGTGGCATCGCCTTGGTGATCGGCCTGGCAACGCGCTTTGTTTCGATCTCCTTGATCGTGCTCACCGTTGTCGCCATTGCCGCCGTGCATTGGCCAGAAACATGGAGCAGCTTCGGTGAACTGATGCTGGGCTATGTTTTTTCCGACAACGGCGCCGGAAATTTCAAGCTGCCGGTGCTGTTCATTGGTATGCTGTTGCCGCTACTGCTCTGCGGCCCCGGCAAGTTGTCGATCGACGCCTGGATTCGGCGGCAGTGCAGCGCACAACCTGCCAACCACCCGGAATTCTCGACGGTCTCGTGTCCGACACCCCAGTAATCGATGACCAGTTCGTTGCGGCGGTCCGTCGCGACATGTTGAAGTTTGCACAAATGCAGCTCCGCGATGCGGCGATGGCCGAAGACGCGGTGCAGGAGGCGCTCGCTGCGGCGCTGGCCGGCGAGCGCAGTTTCGCCGGTCGGGCCGCCTTGAAGACCTGGGTGTTCTCCATCCTGCGCAACAAGATCGTCGATCTGATCCGTCTGCAGTCGAGAACGACGAACGTGTCGGCGCTGGCGGACGACGAGGCCGGAATGGACGAAACCTTCGAAGCGTTGTTCAAGGCGAACGCCCATTGGCGCCCGGAGGCCCGCCCGTTTGGCTGGGGCAACCCGGAGGATACCCTGCGGCAGGAACGCTTTTGGGAGGTGTTCGAAATCTGCCTCAACCACCTGCCGGAGAAAACGGCACGCGTGTTCATGATGCGCGAGTTTCTCGAATTCGAAACCGACGAGGTTTGCCGTAAGCTCAACCTGACGATCAGCAATTGCAACGTGATCCTGCACCGGGCCCGCAACGGCCTTCGCCGTTGCCTGGAAAGCAACTGGTTCTCCTCGGGAGAAAAACCTTGTTGAGCTGCAAGGAGGCCACCCGGCTGATGTCCGAAGCGCAGGATCGCCCATTGAGCCGTGGCGAGAAACTGCTGCTCGAAATGCATCTGGCAATGTGTCGCGGCTGCCGCAATTTCCGCACGCAGATGGATTTCCTGCGCCTGGCATGCCGCCAGTTCATGCGACGATGGAATGGCCAGGACGACGGCTCGCCGCCCCCCTGATTGTCGACGTTCACCAACCGAAGGACGGTGACAGTCCTGCGGTGGCCGATTGGCGCAAGCGAATGGCCGGTGCGGAAGCCAAGGATCTGTACAAGCAGCGGGCCTCCACCGCCGAATATGTCCATGCGCAGGCTCGGAACCGCAGGATGACGCGACTGCTGGTACGAGGTATCCGGAAAGTGAAGGCCGTGGCCGTTCTGTTTGCCCTGGCGCACAACCTGATGCACGCGGCGAATCTCGCACCGGAAATGGTCGGCTCAGGCACAGGTGCGTCCGCAGCACGCCAAATGGCTGGGTAAATGGTGGAAAAACAGGGCACGACTGCTCCATGTTGCGGCGCCCAATCGAGATAGGACGAAGCCTCGCAGCCCCTTCCTCCCACGCTTCCGGAGGTAGGGGTCACGTATCCGGCTATTCGATGAACTGAATCACTACCGAGCCAAGGCTTGGCACTCCCAAGTCCATGAAGAAGCGCCATGGCAGCGCAAACGCCAACGCCGGCGTCTTTGAGGATCACCAGGGAGAATGAACCCACGCTTCGCGCACGGACACCACGCGCTTGCGCAGTTCCCGATAGCCGGCCGGGCCCCATTGTCTCCCGGGATGGCCATACAACTTGCGCCGTACCCACTGGCTGATATCGCACAGTGGATTCACCGTAGCCGGCCTTGCGGCAGTGTTCCACGTGACCAAAGGCATTTGCCGTCCCAACAAACGAAGCCACTGCTGAATTGCGACTTATCCGAACGGCGGGCGCGGGCCGATGAGCCGCAGTATGAGTCTCGTCACGATCGTTGAATACAAAGGTTTGATTGCAAAATTGCGGAAAAGAAGCAACAATCAAACCTTGATTTCACTTTTGGTGAATCGGCAGACATGTTGATCGAGTTTGGCGTGGCGAATTTCCGCTCGATTCGGACCCGGCAGAAGCTGAGCATGGTGGCGAGTCCGGACGCCACGCATCTTCAGCGCAACGTCAGCCCGGGCCAGAACAAGGAACTGCGGTTGCTGCGGTCGGCGGTCATCTATGGCGCCAACGCGGCAGGCAAGAGCAACCTTCTACGCGCCGTGGAAACTTTTCGACAACTCGTGCAGAACTCGGCCACGGGTTTCCAGGAAGGCTACGCCATCCCCGTGACCCCGTTTCTCTTTGCGGAGGAGGCATCATGTGCAGAGCCTTCCGAGTTCGAAATCATCTTCACGGCCGACGACGGTGTCCGCTATCACTACAGTTGCGCAGCAAGCTCGGAACGGGTGTTCAAGGAATGGCTGGTGGCCTACCCGCGTGGGCGCGCACAACGGTGGTTTGAACGGGAATACGACGCCGGAAGTAAGGCGCAACGGTGGTGGTTCGGCCCCAATTTCAGCGCCGAACGGGCGGAGCGCAAGGTTTGGCACGACTTCACCCGGGACAATGCCTTGTTCCTGTCGACGGCCATTCAACTGAACAATGCTCAACTCCGGCCGGTATTCAACTGGATTACCCAGAAGCTCATCGTGCTGGTGCCCGGCGTCGTCATGAACCCATTTCTGAGTCTCAACCTCCTACGGGACGTGGATGAGCACGAGCAGATCATGCGCTTTATGCGTGCGGCGGACATCGGCATTGATCGTTTGGAACTGCTGGAAGAGGACTCTCCCTCGGCCCCCGCGGGAAAGCTTCCACCGGGCGCCGTACGGCTTCATTTCGAGATTGGCCTGCCTTCGGGTTCTTCGCCGCAAACGCCAAAGCGTCTGCGCGTCCTGGCATGGCACAAGCGGGCGGATTCCCGCGAAGAAGTGGCACTCGACATCGATCAGGAGTCCGACGGCACGCAGAAGCTGTTCGAGTTCTCTGGCGGTTGGCTACGGGCGCTTGAATGGGGGGCGACGCTGCTCGTCGACGAGTTGGACCGCAGCCTGCATCCCCACATTACCCGCTTCCTTGTGGGGCTATTTCATAGCCGGAAAAACGACAAGAACGCCCAACTGGTTTTCACGACGCATGATACGACCCTGCTCGACACCGAGCTTCTACGGCGCGACCAGATTTGGTTCGTGGAGAAAGACAAGCAGGGCTCATCGTCGCTCTATTCGCTACTGGAATACTCGCCGCGCAAGGATGAAGCCCTGGAGCGGGGTTATCTCAAAGGTCGTTACGGGGCGATTCCGTTCATCGGCAGCATCGCGGGGTAACGTATGGCGCGTCGCATGCCGATCTCCAAGCCGCGGGACAGCGGTTCATTCCGTCGTACCGCGGGGCAGAAGCCGCCCCGGTCCATCACCCTCATCGTGTGCGAGGGCGAGACCGAACAGGAGTATTTCGCGGCCGCGCGTATTCAGTACGGGCTGACGACGGCGGAAATCGTTCTTGCCGAGAACACGAAAGGCGCCGCACCCGTCAGCGTCGTCGCGTGCGCCGAAGCGAAGTGTACGGAGCGCGGCGGCTATGATCGGATTTATTGCGTCTTTGACCGTAACGGTCACGAGAGCTTTGGCCGTGCACGGGAACGGATGGCAACGCTGGCCGGGCGCAAGAACAAGCCACTCGATATTCGGGAAGCGATTTCGATCCCCTGTTTCGAGTTCTGGCTGCTCCTACACTACGAAAAAACGGATGCTCCATTCAACCATTGCGCCGATGTGATCGAGCGGCTACGCAAGAAACTGCCCGGCTACGAAAAAGCGGAGGCGACGATCGCCAAGCAACTCACGCCGCGGCTGAAAGAGGCCGTCGAAAACGCCGCCTGGGTCGAGAATCGAGCAGAGCGCAACGGGTACAACCCGTACACCTCCGTTCACCACGTGCTCCAGCATTTCGCGCAAGTGGCAGATCAGAAAGGCATATCCTGACCGGCAGGGAAAAACTCATCGAAGTCGCGCCGCCGCAGTAGGCGATCGACACCTCCGGCGCGCGCCGAAAATTCATCCGGCACAACCAGGTTGCACCTCGGGTCGGCGCGGCGACCGCTGGCGGCGGCACGTCGATTCTTCGCAACGATGACAACCCGACGGCCGGGGGCCAGCAAGGGCCCCGTCAGCCGTCTCGCGAGTTGCTTAGAGGCCCGCCGCGGCGCGCAGCGCGCTCGCCTTGTCGGTCGCTTCCCACGTGAATTCGGGCTCGTCGCGGCCGAAGTGGCCATAGGCCGCCGTTTTCCGGTAAATCGGGCGCAACAGGTTGAGCGACTGGATGATCCCTTTGGGACGCAGGTCGAAGTGCTTGCCGACCAGATCGACGATCAGTTCGTCGGCGACCTTGCCGGTGCCGAAGGTATTGACCATCAGCGACACCGGCCGGGCAACGCCGATGGCGTAGGCGACCTGTACCTCGCAACGCTCGGCCAGGCCGGCGGCGACGATGTTCTTGGCGACGTAGCGCGCCGCGTAGGCCGCCGAACGGTCGACCTTCGACGGATCCTTGCCCGAGAACGCGCCGCCGCCATGCCGGGCGGCGCCGCCGTAGGTGTCGACGATGATCTTGCGGCCGGTCAGACCGCAGTCGCCGTGCGGGCCACCGACCACGAAGCGCCCGGTCGGGTTGACCAGGTAGCGCGTACTGGCAGTCAGCAGGTCCTTCGGCAGCACCGGCTTGATGATCTCCTCGATCACCGCTTCCGAGATCTGCGCGTGCGAGACGTCCGGATCGTGCTGCGTCGAAACGACGATGGTGTCGATCGACACCGGCGTGCCGTCGGCGTAGCGGACGGTCAACTGGCTCTTGGCGTCCGGACGCAACCACGGCAAGCGGCCGTCGCGGCGGACTTCGGCCTGCCGTTGCATGATGCGGTGCGCGTAGTGGATGGGCAAGGGCATGAGCGACGCCGTTTCGTTGCAGGCGTAGCCGAACATCAGTCCCTGGTCGCCGGCACCCTGGTCGAGGTCGATGCCCTGGCCCTCGTTGACACCCTGCGCGATATCCGGCGACTGGCGGTTGATGGCGGTCAGGATGGCGCAGCTCTTGTAGTCGAAACCGATCTCCGAATCGGTGTAGCCGATGCGGCGAACGGCCTCCTGCGCGATTTCGCGATAGTTGATGTGCGCCTTGGTGGTGATCTCGCCGGAGATGACGACCAGGCCGGTGGACACCAGGGTTTCGCAGGCCACTCTGGCCGGCGGATCGTCGGCCAGGATGGCGTCGAGGATGGCGTCGGAAATCTGATCGGCGACTTTGTCCGGATGGCCTTCGGAAACCGATTCCGAAGTGAAAAGGTACTCTTTGCTCACGCTGCGTCTGCTCCAAAAAAACCCCGATGAGTCGGCGTTGCCGGCTCCGGGGTTCGAGCAGACGACGCTTTAGCAGTATTTTATCGCCGCTGTCGCGACGCCCTCCGCCCTGCAAGTTGTCCTGATTAACTCGGCGGAGCGATAATTATAGTTTTTCTTCCGTTCGCTGGTCAAACCTCGTCTACGCGGATCGCTGCGTGCTTGCCTCGTGATTGCCCTCGCCCGCCTTCTCGGCCGCCTGCCGCTTGCCTGGCTGCACGCGCTCGGCGTGCTGCTCGGTTGGCTGACGTGGCTGCTGTCACCGACCTATCGCCGG
Source organism: Accumulibacter sp. (assembly GCF_029255285.1). GTDB lineage: Bacteria > Pseudomonadota > Gammaproteobacteria > Burkholderiales > Rhodocyclaceae > Accumulibacter. The sequence goes on along the minus strand of NZ_JAPUVI010000048.1, from coordinate 22,304 downwards.
CACATGCGGCAGAACATGATTCTGGCACTTGGCGAAGCGGGCGCAACCGGCCTGCGTCGTGCCGTGATCGGCGAAGCCGGCAAGTGCATGCTCGAACTGCCGCGCCTCTGGCTGCGGCCGCTGGCCGAGACCGCGGCGCGCGTCGTCCAGGTGTCGGGCTGGGAACTGGCCGAGGCGGCAACCCGCCGCGGCCGGGGAATTATCTATCTGACGCCGCATCTCGGCTGCTTCGAGATTACCGCCCAATACCTGTCGACCCGGGCGCCGATCACCTGCCTTTATCGGCCGCCGAAGCGCGCCTGGTTGCAGACACTGATCGAGGTCGGCCGGGCGCGGCCACAACTCCTTCTCGCGGCGGCCGACGTATCGGGCGTCCGCAGCCTGCTCAAGGCGCTCAAGCGCGGCGAGGCGGTGGGCATGCTGCCCGACCAGGCGCCGCGCGGCGGCGACGGTCGCTGGCTCGATTTCTTCGGGCAACCGGCGTATACCATGACGCTGGCGGCGCGCCTCATCGACACTGGCGCCAGTGTCATCATGGTCTGGGCCGAACGCCTGCCGCACGGCGCGGGCTACCATTTTCACCTGCAGGAACCGACGCGACCGATCCGGGGAACGATCGAGGAACGGGCGCAACAGATCAACCACGAGATCGAGCATCTGATTCGCCAGTGTCCGGCGCAGTATCTGTGGGGCTACAATCGCTACAAGCGACGCCGCGGCAGCGAGCCGCCACCCGACGTATCGGCCGAATCGGTGTGAGAGCCTGCCGCACGCACCGGACATCGGACGCCGAGGCAACGGAATGAAGCCGATGCAGATCGCTTTCTGCCTCTACAAGTACTTCCCCTTCGGCGGCCTGCAGCGCGACTTCCTGCGCATCGCGCTGGCCTGCCAGGCACGCGGCCACGCCGTTCGGGTCTATACGCTCGAATGGCGGGGCGACGTCCCGGCCGGCTTCGAAGTCGTTCTGGTGCCGGTCAGCGCGCTCACCAACGCACGCCGCTACGCGCGCTTCACTGCCTGGGTGAGCACGGATCTGCTCACCCGTCCGGCCGAGCGGGTGGTCGGTTTCAACAAGATGCCCGGTCTCGATGTCTACTTCGCGGCCGATCCATGTTTCGAAGACAAGGCGCGTACCCTGCGTCATCCGCTTTATCGGCTCTCCGGGCGTTACCGTCACTTCGCGGCTTACGAGCGTGCCGTCTTCGGGCCGTCGAGCCGTACCGAAATTCTGCTCATCTCGCCCCGCCAAGCGCCCTTGTTCGAGAAGTACTACGCGACACCCGCCGAACGCCTTCACCTGCTGCCGCCGGGAATCGCCTCCGACCGCCGTGCGCCGGCCGACGCGCCGGCGATCCGCGCCGACTTTCGTCGCGAGTTTGCGCTGGCCGACGACGACCTGCTGTTGCTTCAGATCGGCTCGGGCTTCAAGACCAAGGGCCTGGACCGCAGCCTGAAAGCCATCGCCGCCCTGCCGCCGGCACTGCGCCGACGCAGCCGCCTGATCGCCATCGGCGACGACAACCCGAAGATGTTCCGCGGCCAGGCGCGGGCGCTCGGCCTCGCGGCGCGCGTCGACATTCTGCGCGGCCGTGGCGACATCCTGCGTTTCCTGCTCGGCGCCGACCTGCTGCTGCATCCGGCATACAACGAGAATACCGGCACGGTTCTCCTCGAGGCGCTGGTCGCCGGCCTGCCGGTACTGACCACCGCGGTCTGCGGTTACGCGCATTACGTTGCCGAAGCCGACGCCGGCACGGTCGTCCCCGAACCTTTCGTGCAGTCGAGCCTCGACCGGATACTGGCGCAGATGCTGGACGACGACCAAGCCCGCGCCGACTGGCGCGCCAAGGCCCTAGCCTTTGCCGAGCAGGCGGACATCTACAGCAATGCCGAGCGCGCCGCCGACGTGATCCTGGAAGATCTCCGATGAGCCGGACGACACTGTTTCTCGACCCGACCTTCGCTCGCGAGTGGGCGGGACAGGATCCCTTCGTCGCCGTCGAAGCGCTCGAGGGCGAGGTTTTCCGCGCGCTCGAACGCCGCCGGACGCTGCGCAGCGAAGTCGCCGGACGCGGCTATTTCGTCAAGATCCACCGTGGTGTCGGCTGGCTCGAGATCGCCAAGAATCTCCTCGCGCTGCGCTGGCCGGTGCTCGGCGCCCAGGACGAATGGCGCGCCATCCGGCGGCTCGACGAAGCCGGCGTGGACAGCCTGCGAGCCGCCGCTTTCGGCCGGCGCGGCGGCAATCCGGCGCGCCAGCGCTCGTTCATCGTGACCGAGGAACTGGCCCCGACGATCAGCCTGGAAGACTATTGTGGCGCCTGGCCGACGCGCCCGCCCGCGGTTCGCTTGAAGCGTGCGCTGATCGTCCGCGTTGCCGAAATGGTGCGCAGGATGCACGCTGCCGGCGTCAACCACCGCGACCTCTACCTCTGCCATTTCCTGCTGCACCTCGCTCCGCCGCCAAGCGCCGAGCGTATCCGACTGTCGCTCATCGATCTTCATCGGGCGCAGGTCAGAGCGGCGACACCGCAACGCTGGCGCGACAAGGATCTGGCCGCGCTGTACTTCTCGGCGCTCGACATCGGCCTGCGGCAGCGCGACCTGCTGCGTTTCCTGAGCGTCTATTTCGCTCGTCCGCTACGCCTCGTCCTGCGCGACGAGGCGGCCCTGCTCGCCAGGCTGGAACGCGAAGCGCGGCGCCTGCAGGCGCGCTTCGTACGCAAGGTCGCCGCCGGGACGATGACATGAAGTCCGGGCAGATCGACCAGCCGCTGGCGACTGCCGAAGCGGCCCGGCGATCGTCGGCGCCAGGCGACGAACGATGATTGCGCCGCAACCGACCACGCGCCGTGCGCTGCGCGCCGCCGGCCGCCAGCCGGCGCTGCCCTTCCGGGTCGCCCTGGCCGACGGAAACCGGCTGACCATGCTTCGTCTGCTGCGCGTTCTGCCTGGCAAACGGCTGGTCGGCGAAGCGGATCTGGACGGCCGCCGGGTGCTGGCCAAACTCTTCATCGGGCGCCGCGGCGAAGGACACTGGCGAAAGGAACGGGCAGGACTCGCGGCGCTCTCCGCGGCCGGCATCGCCACCCCGCCGCTGGTCGCCGCGACGGCGATGGCTGACGGCGGCTTCGCCCTGGTGACCGATTTTCTCGCACCGGCGGAAAGCCTCGCCGAAACGATGGCATACCTGCCGCCGGCAGCTTTCGCGGCCGGCATGACGCTGCTGGCCCCAGCCCTGACCGTCGTCGGTCGTCTGCATGCCGCCGGGCTGGTGCAGGACGACCTGCATCTGGGCAACTTCCTGCGCCACGATGGACGGCTGCTGGTCGTTGACGGCGGCGCCGTGCGTCCGGTCTGCCCCGGCCACTCGCTGCCGCCTGCCGACGCCTGCGCCAACCTGGCGATCCTGCTCGCCCAGTTGCCCGACGAATGGGATCGCCGGCTGGGCGAACTGCTGCCCATCTATGGCGCCGCGGCGCGCACCGCGCCGCCCGCTCTGCCGGCCCTGCAGGCGGCGATCGAGCGTATCCGCGCCTGGCGGCTCGACGACTTCCTGGCCAAGACCGTTCGCGAATGCACGCTGTTCGCCGTCGAACACGATGCCACCCGCTTTTGCGCCGTGCGACGCGATGAGACCGCCACGCTGGCCCCCTGGCTGGCGTCTCCCGATCAGGCGCTCGAGGCGGGTACCGTGTTCAAGGACGGCGGCACGACGACGGTCGCCAGGCTGGTGGTCGACGGCCGGGCCTTGTTGATCAAGCGCTACAACCTGAAGAGCCTGAGCCACGCCTTCGGTCGCCTGTGGCGGCCGAGCCGGGCCTGGCATTCGTGGCGCGAAGCGCATCGCCTGCGTTTTCTCGGTATCGCGACACCGGCGCCGCTGGCGCTGATCGAGGAACGCGTCGGACCGCTGAGGCGACGCGCCTGGCTGATCAGCGAATTCTGCGCCGGCCCGAACCTGTTGCATCATCTGTCGCCCGATGAGGTTCCGCCGCCAGCCGAGGCGGCAGCGATGATCGCCCTGTTCGAGTCGCTACATCGACGGCGCATCAGTCACGGCGATCTCAAGGCGACGAATCTGCTATGGGAAACGGACCGGGTCGTGTTGATCGACCTCGATGCCGTCGTCCAGCATCGGTCGGCCGCCGCGCACGCACGTGCCTGGCGGCGCGACCGCGCCCGCTTGCTGCGCAACTGGCCGGCGACGTCGGTTCTCCATCGCTGGCTGGACGCGCACCTGCCGGCCACCTGAAACGGCCGGCAAGCATTGCTGCAGGCGGTGCCCGGAGCCGGTCGGTGCCGCGCCGGCGCTACGGCCGCAGTGACGGATTGAGGGTGTAGGTGCCGGTCAGGCTGGCCTGCGCCAGGATGTGGCCGGCCATGGCGGCGCGCACCTGCTGACCGGTCAGTTTGCCTTCGACGTTCAGCCGGGGAAGGTCGAGCGCGAAAACGGTAAAGACGTAGTGATGGACGATCTCGTCATTCCAAGGCGGGCAGGGCCCATCGTAGCCGTAGTAGTCGCCACGCATGTCGTTGTCGCCGGCAAACCAGCCGGTGTAATCGTTGATTCCCTGGCGCGCTTCGTGGGCGGCATGCGGCCCCGGTTTGCCGCGCGGCGTGACATCGTCGGAGAATTCGCCCTCCCTCACCTCGCGCAGAGAGGCCGGCAAATCGATCAGCACCCAGTGGAAGAAATCGACGCGCGGCAGCGCCGCCGGCACCGTCCGATCCTCCTGGTTGACGTCGTCGCCCCGGCTCGGCACATCCGGATCGTGGCAGATCAGGGCAAAGGAGCGCGTTCCCTCAGGGACGGCACTCCACGCCAGATGCGGGTTGAGGTTCCTGCCGAGACAGACGTGGTGCTCGGGGTCGACGATGCAGAAAGCGAAGTCGCCCGGAATGGCTTGTCCTTCACGGAAGCTGTTGCTGGTCAAGTTCATGGTTGATTCCCCCTGGTTGATTACTCGGCCGCGCTACGTTTGAAGTCGCGCAGGCGAAAACCTGCGACCCATAGTGTAGCGAAATAGACGCTGGCGCCAAAGGCGACGACCAGAGAAAGGCGCCACAGTCGTTGCCCCAGGCTCCAGCCCAACCAGTCGGCGGCCTCTCCGGCCACCGCCCAGAGTGCCACGCCCATGCTCAGCAGGGCACAAGCGAGCCGGCCATAGAAGAGTAGCCAGCCGGGCTGCGGCAGATAGATCGCGCGCCGGCGCAGGCCGCTGTAGAGCAGACTGGCGTTCAGGATGGAAGCCAGGCCGATGGCCAGCGCCAGGCCGGCATGTTCCAGCCAGCGGATGAGGATCAGGTTGAGCAGCTGCGTCACGCAGAGCGTCAGCAGGGCGATCCTGACCGGCGTCCGGACGTTCTGGCGAGCATAGAAGCCGGGCGCCAGCACTTTGACCAGGATCAGGCCGAGCAGGCCGAGACTGTAGGCGACCAGCGCGTCGCGCGTCCGGAAAACGTCCGTCGCCGTGAACTCGCCGTGGTAAAACAAGGTGGCGATCAGCGGCACGGCGAGGAGCGCCAGGGCCAAAGCCGCCGGAGCAGCGAGCAGGAAAGTCAGCCGCAAACCCCAGTCGAGCAGCTTCGAGTACTCGTCGTGGCGTTCCGCCGCGTGGCAGCGGCTGAGCGAGGGCAGCAGGATGGTACCCAGGGCAGCGCCCAGCAGGCCGGCCGGGAACTCCATCAGACGATCCGCGTAGTACAGCCACGAGACACTGCCGGTACTCAGGAAGGACGCGAAAATGGTGTTCAGCAACAGGCTCACCTGCGCCACCGAAACGCCGAGCAAGGCTGGCGCCATCAGCCGGAAGATGCGCCGCACGCCTTCGTCTTGCAGGTCGAGCGAGAAGCGCGGCAGCATGCCCAGGCGCTTCAGGCTGGGAAGTTGGAAGGCGAGCTGCAGCGCACCGCCAAGGAAGACCGCCCAGGCCAGGGCCATGATCGGCGGCTCGAAAAGCGGCGCCGCATAGAGCGCCATGACGATGAACGCGACGTTGAGCAGCACCGGCGTGAAGGCCGGGACGGCGAACCGGCTCCAGGTATTGAGGATGCCGCCGGCCAGCGCGACGAGTGACATGAAAAGAATGTAGGGAAAGGTGATGCGCGTCAGCTCGACGGTAAGCGCGAACTTCGCGGCGTCGTCTACGAAGCCCGGCGCCGAGATGTGGACCAGCAGCGGAGCGCCGGCCATGCCGAGCAGGGTGACCGCCAGAACGACGAGAAAGAGCAGACTGGCCACCCGGTCGACGAGTTGTCGGGTGGCCTCGGCTCCCCGACGGTTCCGGTATTCGCCAAGCACCGGCACGAAAGCCTGCGAGAACGCGCCCTCGGCAAACAGGCGGCGCAGCAGGTTGGGCAGTTTGAAAGCGACAAAGAAGGCGTCGGTCAACATTCCGGCACCGAAAGTGCGCGCAATCACGAAATCGCGCACGAAGCCCAGAATGCGCGACAGCAGGGTCATGCTGCTGACGGTGGCGAGTGTCTTGAGCAGGTTCATGGGCTGGCGGCTGCCTGTGCGCGAAACTTTGGATCATAGCCGGTCGGGATCGATCGGCAAAACGCCAGGCCGGCCACGCTCCGGAAATCACCCGTCGGTCGTTGGCGAGCCGACGACAATCGGCTAGAATGCGCCCCACCATGGATTCCCTTTCTCTGATACGTGAATTCCTTCAAGGCCGACTCGGCGTGGAACCTGACAGAATCGTCCCGGAGGCCCTGCTGGAGCCGCTGGGAGTCGATTCGCTGATGGTCCTCGAACTGATGTTCGAGTTCGAGCAACGCTTCGGAATCACCCTCGCCAAGGGGACGCCGACTCCCCGGACGGTCAGCGAAATGGCAAGCCTGATGGACCGGCTGCGCAGCGAACGCCAGTCCTCGTCCTGAGTCATGGACCGGCGTCGCGTTGCCATTACGGGTTTGGGCCTGGTCAGCCCATTTGGCGGTAGTCTGACGGACTTTTTCGGGCGCCTGTTGAACGGCGAGTCGGCCATTCAGTTGCTCCGTCTCGACGAGCCACCGCGCCCGCTGTGTCTTCCCTTCGTGAGTTGCCGCGGCTTCGACGGCGCCACTGTCCTCGGCCAGGCCATGGCGGCGACGATGGATCGCTACGCCCAGCTCGCGACGGCCGCCGCCTTCGCCGCCTGGGACGACGCCGGTTTCGACCGCCGGCCGGCCGGCGCCGAACGCGACGACTGGGGCGTCGCCTGGGGAACGGCGCTCGGCGGAACGCTGGCCTACGAAAAGGGCTACCGCGAACTGTGGTTGAAGGGCCGCGAGCGGATCTCGCCTTTGTCCGTCGTACTCGGTATGAACAACGCCGCCAACGCCCACCTCTCGATCCAACTCGGCCTGGGTGGCATCAGCGTGAGCTACACGGTGGCCTGCGCCTCGTCGACCATCGCCATCGGCGAAGCTTTTCGCCGTGTGCGCAGCGGCGAGGCGCCGGTCATGCTGACCGGCGGTTCGGACGTCCCGCAGGCCTACGGCGTCGCCCGCGCCTGGGAAGCCCTGCGCATCCTGGCGCCCGGCGATGCCGGGACGTCGGCCAGCGCCTGCCGCCCGTTCAGCGTCGACCGCAACGGCCTGGTGCTCGGCGAGGGCGGCGCGGCACTGGTGCTCGAGGACTGGGAGCATGCCTTGGCACGCGGGGCCGAGATTCACGCCGAACTGATCGGTTACGCAACGACTTGCGACCACACACATCTGGTGCGTCCCGAGCTTGACGGCCAGTTTCGCGCGCTGCGCGCGACGCTGGCCGACGCGGCCCTCGCGCCGCAGGAAGTCGACTACATCAATGCCCACGGGACGGCGACCAGCGAAGGCGATCCGGTCGAGGTCGACGCGATTCGCCGGGTCTTCGGCACGGGAACGAGCGGACCGGCGGTGAGCGGCACCAAGTCGATGCATGGCCATCTGCTCGGCGCCGCCGGCGCCATCGAAGCGATCGTCACCGTTCTCGCGCTGCGCGAGCGGGCCATTCCGCCGACCGCTCATCTAACGACCGTCGACCCGGCGTGCGGCGGCATCGACCACGTGCTCGCTGCCCGCCACGAACCGTCGCTGCGCGCGGCATTGTCCAGTTCCTTTGCCTTCGGCGGCAGCAACGCGGTACTCGCTTTCCGCGCGGCCGGCCGATAACCTTCCGGAAGAAACGCGATGTCTCAAGATGCCAGCCGGCCAGCGGCCGAAGCCCTTCTCATGGAGGTCGCCGAACTGATCGTCTCGGCGCTCAATCTGGACCTCTCGCCCAGCGAGATCGAGCCCGATGCGCCGTTGTTCGGTGAGGGACTGGGGCTCGATTCGATCGACGTTCTCGAAATCGCGCTGGTCGTTTCGAAGCGCTACGGTTTTCAGTTGCGTTCCGACGACGACGACAACGTGCGCATTTTCTCCTCCGTGCGCACGCTGGCAGAACACATCGCGTGCCAGCGCACGCAATGAAAGCGATTTCCCCGGCCAGCCTGCTGCGCGGCGGCGCCGTGAGCGGCGTGCTGATCGCCTGGGCATGGCTCGCGCACGAGGCCAGTGTCGGTAGCGGCGACTCCGACCTGGCGGTCGCCCTGGCCGGTAGCTGGCTGCTGGCCGTCATCGTCGTCCTGCTGTGGCGCAGCGGCAAGCCCTGCTGGCTGATCGCCGGCGGCCTGCTGGCCATCGTCGCTGCCCTCTGTAGCTGGCCGGCCCTGCGCCAGAACGTGGCGCTGCTCTACTACCTGCAGCATGCCGGCACCCACCTGGCGCTCGGCCTGCTGTTCGGACGCAGTTTGCGCAGCGGTCAGCCGCCACTGGTCACCCGTTTTGCCAGCCTGGCCCACCACGGTGTGTTGTCCGACGCGCAGCGCCGCTATACGCGACAGGTGACCGTTGCCTGGACGGTCTACTTCGTCGCCACGGCCGCCTTGTCGACGGCGCTTTTCCTGCTGGCTTCGGCGGCCGTGTGGTCGGTCTTCGCCAACCTGCTCGCCATGCCGCTGCTCTGCCTGATGTTCGTCGCCGAGTACCTGGTCCGTCATCGCGTCCTGCCGCCGGCGGACCGTACCGGAATCGCCGATACCCTGCGTGGCTACCGCGAGTCGATGCGTGATCGGCGCTGGCTGGCGAGCGACCGATGAGTCGTCTGCCGCTGCTCGGGCACGCCGGCCTAGACGAGATTTTTGCCTACCGACCGAGCGGACCGCTGACCGTGCGCGCTTTTCTCGCCGCCGCCTGGGCGCTTGCCGACCGCCTGCCGGCCGGACAGCGCTTCCTCAACCTCTGCCAGGACCGCTTTCGTTTCAGCGTCGGACTGGCGGCCGGACTGTTGGCCGGCCGGAGCAGCCTGCAGCCGGCTTCACAATCGCCCGAAACGCTGAACCAGATTCGGCAACGATGGCCGGACGTCTTCTGCCTGTGCGACAGCGCTTTCGACAGCCTCGATCTGCCGCGCGTCGATTATCCCGAGTCGCTGGCAGTGCACCCCGAGCGGGTGGTCGCCATCCCGCAGGTGGCGGCCGAACACGTCGCCATCACGGCCTTCACGTCGGGCTCGACCGGCCTGCCGGTGCCGCACGACAAATCCTGGGGATCGCTGGTCCGCAACGCGCGTGCCGAGGCCGACCGACTCGGCCTGCGGCATGGTCCGCGCCACGCTGTCGTCGGTACCGTGCCGGCGCAACACATGTACGGCTTCGAATCCACGGTACTGCTCGCCATGCATGGCAATTCGCCTTTCTGGTCGGGCAAGCCCTTTTATCCTCAGGACATCGTCTGCGCGCTCGAGGCGGTCCCCCGACCGCGACTCCTGGTCACCACACCGTTTCATCTCGCCACGCTACTGGCCTCGGGCGTCGAAGTGCCGGCAGTCGACCGGCTGCTGTCGGCGACCGCGCCGCTCTCCGAGCAACTCGCCGCCGATGCCGAAGCACGCCTGGCAGCACCTTTGCAGGAGATCTACGGCTGTACGGAAACCGGACAACTGGCCAGCCGCCGGCTGCTTGCCGATGCCGCCTGGCTGCCGCTGGACGGCGTGCGCCTGGAACGCGAGGGGGAGCTGATCGTGGCCTCGGGCGGCCACATCGAAGGCCGGGTGCCACTTGCCGACGCCATCGAGCTGCTGCCGGACGGCCGCTTTCTTTTGCTCGGCCGCCATTCCGACCTCGTCAGCGTCGCCGGCAAGCGCAGTTCGCTGGCCTATTTGAACCACCAGATCGCGGCGCTTCCGGGTGTCGTCGACGCCGCCTTCTTTCAACCGGACGCCGTTCCCGGCGACCGCGACATCACGCGCCTTTGCGCCTTCGCCGTAGCGCCCGGTCAGAGTCGGCAGCAACTGCTCGCCCGCTTGCGGCAGCGGGTCGATGCCGCCTTCCTGCCGCGCCCGCTGTTCATCGTCGACGCCTTGCCGCGCAACGCGACCGGCAAGCTGGAGCGCGCCCAGTTGCAGGCGTTCTACGAGTCGAACCGGAGCCAGCGCCATGCGGCAAGCTGACGGCGCGTGGGCGGTTCCGGCCGGCCACCCGGCCTTGACCGGCCATTTCCCGGGCCGTCCGATCGTTCCCGGCGTCGTCCTGCTCGACCGGGCGCTGCTCTTCGCCGAAGCCCTCCTCGGCAGACCGGGCCTCGCCTGGCAGATCGCGCAGGCCAAGTTCTTCCGTCCGGTCGGCCCCGGCGAAACTCTGGTCTTTCGCCTGCAGGAACAGCCGGATGCGGCGCTCACTTTCTCCATTCGGGCCGGCGCGAGCGAAGTCGCCAGCGGCCGCCTGCGACCCGCCGGATGAACGGCCGTCCCGCAGCAGCGGCCTGGTTGCGGCAACCGGAACGCAGCCATCCCGCGATCCTGCGGCTGATGGTCTGGATCTCCCTGACCCTCGGCCGCGCGAGCGGCCGCCTGCTGCTCTACGGCATCGCGCTGTACTTCCTGTTCTTCTCGCCGCAAGCCCGGCGCGCCAGCCGGGCGTATCTCGGCCGGGCACTGGGACGCTGGGCCCAATGGTCCGACGGTTACCGCCACGTGCTGTCGTTTGCGAGCACGATCCACGACCGCGTCTATCTGCTCAACGACCGTTTCGACCTGTTCGACATCGAGGTGCACGGCGCCGAAGCACTGCACGCGGCGCTCGCCGGGCAGACGGGCGCGCTGCTCATCGGCGCCCACCTCGGCAGCTTCGAGGTTCTGCGCGCCGTCGGTCGCGGCCGGGCCGGCCTGCAGGTGGCGATGCTGATGTACGAGCAGAATGCACGCAAGATCAACGCCACGCTGGCCGCGATCAACCCGGCGGCGGTGCAGGACATCATCCCGCTCGGCCGCCTCGATTCGATGCTCGAGGTGCGCGACCGGCTGGAACGCGGCTATCTGGTCGGCCTGCTGGCGGACCGCGCACTGGCCGACGAAGCGACCCGACAATACGACTTTCTCGGCCAGCCAGCGGCCTTTCCGATCGGCCCCTTCCGCCTCGCCGCCATGCTGCGCCGACCGGTCTTCTTCATGACCGGCCTGTACCTCGGGAGCAATCGTTACCGTATCCACTTCGAAGCACTGGCCGACTTCTCGCAGGTCGCGCCGGCCGACCGCGACGCCGCCATTCGGCAGGCGCAGGCCCGTTATGTCGCTCGCCTGGAACACTACTGCCGGCTGGCACCCTACAACTGGTTTAACTTTTTCGACTTCTGGCACACGGCGCGATGAAGCGACTGTTCGCCGGCCTGCTGATCACCGTGTCGACCATCCCGGCGCTGGCCGCCTGGGACCTCTCCCAACTGATGGATGAGTTGGCACAGACCCGCGGCGGACGGGCGCGTTACGTGGAAACCCGGTACCTCGCGCTGCTCGACCGACCGCTGGTGAGCCGTGGCGAACTGAGCTTCACGGCGCCCGAGCGACTCGAAAAGCGGACACTGAGCCCGCGCCCCGAACTCCTGTTGCTCGACAAGGACCGCCTGACCATCGAGCGAGGCCAACAGAAGCTGAGCATCGACCTGGCCAGCCAGCCTGAAGCGCAGGCGTTCGTCGACAGCATCCGCGCTGCGCTGAACGGCGACCGCGCGGCGCTCGAAAGGAACTACACGCTCTACCTCGCTGGCAATCGGGAGAACTGGACGCTGACCCTGCTGCCGAGCAGCCAGGCGATCGCCACGGTCGTTCAGAGAATCCGCATCGGCGGCCAGCGCAACCGCATCCGCAGCATCGAGTATCTGCAGACCGACGGCGACCGTGCGCTGATGAGCATCGAGCCGTTGACGCCGAAGTGACGCCGGTCGTCCGCCGCCCTCTCGTTCTCTGGTCCTTGGCCATGCTCGCCGTGGCGGCGATCGTCTGGCAGAGCCGCTTCTCGACCGACATGTCGTTCTTCCTGCCGGCACAGCCGAGCGCGGAACAGGCACTGGTGGTGGATCAGATCCGCGAAGGTTCGCTCGGCCGCTTGCTGATGCTGGCCATCGACGGTGGCGATGCCGAGCAACGCGCCGCGCTGTCACGCGACCTGCGTGCGCGGCTGTCCGGCCGACCGGAGTTCGCGGCGCTGCGCAATGGCGAGAGCGGCAGCCTGGAGGCCGAGCGCGAGCTGCTGTTCCGTTGGCGCTATCTGCTGAGTCCGGCGGTGACCCCGGAACGCTTTACGGTCGCCGGCCTGCACGCCGCGCTCGCCGAGAGCATCGACTTCCTGGCCTCGCCGGCCGGTCTGCTGGCCAAGCGGCTGTTGCCGCAGGACCCGACCGGCGAACTTCTGGCTCTGCTCGGCCGACTCGATGCCGCGGCCCAGCCAAACAGCCGGGCCGGCGTGTGGACATCGCGCGACGGCGAGCGCGCCCTGCTCCTGGCGCAGACCACGGCGCTCGGCTCGGATACCGACGGGCAGGCGGCGGCCATCGACGCCATTCGCGCCGCCTTCGCGGCAGCCGCAAAAGCGACCGGCTTGCCGGCCGCCAGCCTGCAGATCGCCGGTCCGGGCGTTTTCGCCGTGCACGCGCGGGCGACGATCAAATCCGAAGTGGCGCGCTTGTCGCTGATCAGCACGCTAGCCATTGCCGGACTGCTGTTCGCCGTCTACCGTTCGGCCCGGCTGGTCGGCCTCGGTCTGCTGCCGGTGGCGAGCGGCGCGCTGGTCGGCACCGCCGCCGTCGGCCTCGCTTTCGACAGCATTTTCGGGATCACCATCGGTTTCGGTTCGGCGCTCATCGGCGAAGCGGTCGACTACTCGATCTATTACTTCGTCCAGTCGGCGCGCGGCGACGCCGCGGCCTGGCGCGCCAGGCTCTGGCCGACGATCCGCCTCGGCGTGCTGACCTCGGTCTGCGGGTTTGGCGTTCTGCTCTTCTCCGGTTTTCCCGGCCTCGCCCAACTCGGCCTGTATTCCCTGAGCGGCCTGCTCACCGCCGCCGTGGTGACGCGTTTCGTCCTGCCACAACTGCTGCCGGCCGACCTCGCGCCACGCGACCTGAGCACGCTTGGCCGCTTTTTCCTGCGACTTACCGCCCACCTGCCGAAACGGCGCTGGCCGCTGATCGTTCTCGCCGGCCTCGCGGCCGGCAGTCTGGCGACCCATCGCGGGGACTTGTGGCAGCGCGACCTCTCGGCTCTGGGTACCGCCAGTCGCGAGGATCTGGCCGCCGACAGCGCGTTGCGCGCCGATCTCGGGGCGCCAGACGGCCGCCTGCTGGTCGTCGTCAACGCCATCGATCGCGAGCAGGCGCTGCAGGCCGCCGAACGCGCCAGCGCGCGACTCGACCGGCTGCTCGCCGCCGGCGTCATCGGCGGCTACGATTCGCCGACGCACTTCCTGCCCAGCGAGGCGACGCAAGCCGCCCGGCGCGCCAGCCTGCCGACGGGCGACGAACTGCGTCAGCGTCTGCCGCTGGCCTTGGACGGTTTGCCGCTGTCGGTCGATAAGCTCGGCCCTTTCCTGCGCGATGTCGAAATGGCCCGCACGGCGCCGCCGATCGGTCCGCAGACCTGGCGCGGCAGCAGTCTGGCGCTCGCCGTCGACGCTCTTCTGCTGCCGCGCGGCGACGGCTGGAGCGTTCTGCTGCCCCTGCGCCCGCCGCCGGGCGGGGAGCGGCAGGCGATCGACGAGGCGGCCGTGCGCACGGCGCTGGCCGGCTCCGGGGCGCGGCTGATCGATCTCAAAGCCGAGGTCGATGACCTCTATGCGCACTACCTGGGCGAAGCGAGGTGGCTCGCGCTGGCCGGATTGGCGGCCATCGTCGGCCTGCTCGGCATCGCGCTGCGTGCGCTGCGCCGCGCGCTGCGCATCGTGGCGCCCTTGCTGCTCGCGGTCCTGCTGGTCACGGCCGGACTCGCTCTGGCCGGCGAGCGCCTGCAACTCCTGCATCTGGTCGGACTGCTGCTGATCGTCGCCGTCGGATCCAACTACGCGCTTTTCTTCGACCGCCTGAACGACCGGCTGGACGAGGAGCCGCGCACGCTCGCCTCGCTGGTGATCGCCTGCCTGACCACGGCGATCGGTTTCGGCACGCTGGCGACTTCGCCCGTCCCTGTCCTCCAGGCGCTTGGCATCACGGTCGGCCCGGGAGCGCTGCTCGCGCTGCTCTTGTCGGCGGCCTGTCTGACCGGCCGCCCGCTGGCCGGTGCGACCGGCGACGGGAGAAGCCGGTGACGCGTCCGCCGCCAGCCTGGCAGCCCTCGCCGGCGATCAAGCTTTCCTTCGCCGCGCACGCGGCGGCCGGGCTCGGCCTGCTCGCCGCTCCGGACGGCTGGCCGGTGGCTGTCGGCGCTTTAGCCGCCAACCACCTGCTGCTGACCGGCGCCGGCTTGCTGCCGCGCAGTCGTCTGCTCGGACCCAACCTCAGCCGCTTGCCGGCCGCCGCCACGGCGCGCCGTGAAATCGCCTTGACCATCGACGACGGACCGGATCCGGAAATCACGCCACAGGTTCTCGATCTGCTCGACACCGCCAGCGTCAAGGCGAGTTTCTTCTGCATCGGCCATCGCGCCCGGCGGTTTCCGGCCCTCTGCCGCGCCATCGCCGACCGCGGCCACCGCGTCGAGAACCACGGCGACTCGCACGCGTGGTCCTTCGCCGCCTTTGGAACGCGCCGCCTGCAAGCCGACATCGCGGCGGCGCAAGCCACTCTCGCCGACATTACCGGGCAGGAACCGCGCTTCTTCCGGCCGACCGCCGGCTTGCGCAGCCCGCTGCTCGACCCGGTGCTGGCTCGCCTCGACCTGCGGCTGGCAAGCTGGACACGCCGCGCTTTCGACACCCGCCAACGCGATGCGCGGCGCGTTTGTCTTCGGCTGACCCGGCGACTCGGCGCTGGCGACATCCTGCTCCTGCACGACGGCAACGCCGCCCGGACGGATGCCGGGACGGCGGTCATCGTCGCCGCGCTGCCCAGCTTGCTGCAGGCGATCGCCGAGCGCCGCCTGAACCCCGTCACCCTGACCACCGCTGCGCCATGAGCCAAGCTTTCCTGCGCCGCCTGCTCGACGACGCGAGCCAGCCCTTCCGTTCCGGCGGACGCTTCGCCTACCACTACGCGCGCGGCAAGCTGGGCGGCGACTGCGTCTTCCGCGCCCTTCTCGAGCGTGGGCTTTTCCCCGCCGAAGGGCATTATCTCGACCTCGGTTGTGGCCAGGGCTGCCTATTTTCCTGGCTGCTGGCGGCGCGCGCGCGATACGACAAGGGCGACTGGCCGAGCCACTGGCCGGCGGCGCCGAAACCACTCCGCCTGCGCGGCTACGAACTGATGGCCAAGGACGTCGAACGCGCCGGGCGGGCTTTCGGCAACCGGTACCCCATGGTCGATATCCGGCTCGGCGACATGCGCGAGGCGGATTTCGGTGTCGCCGACGTCGTCACCATCCTCGACGCACTGCACTACATCGACTACCTGCAGCAGGAAGACGTTCTGCGCCGGATCCGCGCCGCCTTGCCGGCGCGTGGCCTGTTCGTCACGCGCATCGGCGACGCTGGCGCCGGTTTGCCCTACCAGCTTTCCAACTGGGTCGATCACGCCGTCGTCTTTGCCCGCGGCCATCGCCTGCCGAAGCTGTACGGCCGACGCCTCGGGGAATGGGTCGAGCTGCTGCAAGCGCTGGGTTTCGTCGTCGACAGCGCGCCGATGAGCGAAGGGAAACCGTTCGCCAACACCCTGCTGGTCTGTCGGCTGCCGGCCTGACCTCTGCCGGAGCGGCAGGCGCCGGCCAGCGACCGGCCGGCCAGGCCGGGGAGGCGCGGCGGCGGATGAGCGTCGACCTCTGCTACTATTCGCCCGCAACGATCGGGACCGCCAACTTGACTCCATTGCTTCTTTCCGCCTGCACGCTGACCACCTGCCTCGGCCATGGCCTGGCGCACACGCTGGACGGCTTGCGCACCGGCCGCAGCGGCCTGACGCCCTGCGCCTTCGAGAGTGTCCAGATCGAGACCTGGGTCGGCCAGGTGGCGGCAGTCGATGAGCAGCGATTGCCCGCGGCACTCAGGCGCTACGATTGCCGCAACAACCGGCTGGCGCAACTGGCCCTCGAAGCCGACGGCTTCGCCGCTGCGGTCCGCACGGCGATCCAGCGCTACGGCCGCCAGCGCGTCGGCGTTTTTCTCGGTACCAGCACGTCCGGCATCCTACAGGCCGAACTGGCGTATCGGCGGCGCGACCCGCAGAGCGGCGAGCTGCCCGCCGATTTCCTCTATCGCCACACACACAATCCGTTTTCGCTGGCCGAATTCGCGCGCGACTACTTCGCCCTCGAAGGACCGGCGGCGGCGGTGTCGACCGCCTGTTCGTCGAGCGCCAAAGTCTTTGCCGCGGCCGCCCGCCTGATCGCCTGCGACGGTATCGACGCGGCGCTGGTCGGTGGCGTCGACTCGCTCTGCCTGACCACGCTTTACGGTTTCGCCTCGCTCGAACTGACGTCCAGTCGCCCGTGCCGGCCGTTCGACCTGCGGCGCAACGGCATTTCGGTGGCCGAGGGGGCGGCTTTCGCGTTACTCGAGCGTCTGCCGGCCGAAGTGCCCCCGGCTTCGCTCCTGCTGCTTGGCTACGGCGAATCGAGCGACGCCTACCACATGTCGGCGCCGCACCCACAGGGTCTTGGCGCCCGGCTGGCGATGGCCGCGGCGTTGCGCTCGGCCGGTCTCACAGCACCCGAGATCGATTACCTCAACCTGCACGGTACCGGTACGCCGAGCAACGACGCCGCCGAAGGCCAGGCGGTCGTCGACTTGTTCGGCCAGCGCGGCGTCGCCTGCAGCTCGACCAAGGGGGCAACCGGCCACACGCTCGGCGCCGCCGGCGCGGTCGAGGCGGCGATCTGCGGGCTGGCGCTGACGTCCGGCCTGCTGCCCGGCAGCCCGCATACCGAGACGCCGGATCCGGCACTGTCGCTGGACTATCTCACGACAGCCCGCAACGGCCGCGTGCGACGGGTGTTGAGCAACTCTTTCGGTTTCGGCGGCAGCAACTGCAGCCTGGTTTTCGGCCTGGCACCATGAGACCCGCCCCGCTCGGCGCCTGGATCGAAGGTATCGGCTGCCTTGCCCCCGGCTTGCCGGACTGGCCAACGGCCTGTGCGGTGCTGTGCGGCGAGCAGGCGTACGCGCCGGCGCCGACGCGGCTGCCGGTGCCCAGCCTGCTGCCGGCGGCCGAGCGTCGGCGCGCCAGCCGGGTCGTCCGGCTGGCTCTCGCGCTCGGCCTCGAAGCCGCGGCCCAAGCCGGCGCCGAACTCACCACGCTGGCCACGGTGTTTACCGCCTCGGGCGCCGACGGTCACAATTGCCATGCGCTGTGCGAGCAATTGGCGAGCGACGACCGGCGGGTTTCGCCAACCCGCTTTCACAACTCGGTGCATAACGCCGCCGCCGGTTACTGGGGCATCGCCACCGGCTCGATGGCGCCTTGCCAGGTGCTCTGCGCTTTCGACGCGAGTTTCGGCGCCGGCCTGCTCGAGGCGCTGGCGCAGGTCGTCGCGGAGCAGCGGCCGGTCTTGCTCATCGCCTACGACAGCGAGTATCCGGAACCGCTGCACAGCAAGCGGCCGATCGGCGATTGCGCCGGTGTCGCCTTGCTGTTGACGCCCGACCGCAGCGCCCTTTCGCTGGCCCGCCTGGCGCTCGCGCCAAGCGACGACGTCGCGGCGAAACTGGCCGACGACCGGCTCGAACACTTGCGGACCACGATTCCAGCATTGCGCGCGCTGCCTCTGCTGCAATCGCTGGCCAGACGCAAAACAGACAGCGTCTGCCTCGATTACCTGCCGCCGATGTCACTGCGCGTCGATCTCGACCCATGCTAGATCGCCGCTGGATTGCCGAACACGTCCCGCAGAGCGGCGCCATGTGCCTGCTCGACGCCGTTGTCGACTGGTCGGCGGGAGCGATTTCCTGTCGCGCCACGAGCCATGCCGATCCGGCCAACCCGCTGCGCGAGGCAGATCGCCTGGGTGCGGCGAGCGGCATCGAGTATGCCGCGCAGGCGATGGCCTTGCACGGCGCCTTGCTCGCGGCGGCTGGCGACCGGCCCCGGCAGGGCTACCTGGCCAGCCTGCGCGGGGTGACGCTGAACGTGGCGCGGCTGGACGACCTGCCAGGCGAACTCGTCGTTCTGGCCGAGCGGCTGTCGGGCGACGACAGGCACGTCCTCTATCGCTTCTCGGTCGGTCACGCCGGTCGTTGCCTCGTCGAAGGCCGCGCGGCCGTCGTTCTCGACGCCGGGACGCCTGGCGAGCCAGCGGCGTCATGAAGCGTGCGCTGGTGACCGGCGGCAGCGGCGACATCGGCGCCGCCATCTGCCGCCGCCTGGCGGCAGATGGTTGCTACGTGATCGTCCACGCCAGGAGCCGTCGCGACCGGGCGGACGAGGTCGTCGGCCAGATCGTCGCGGCCGGGGGTTCTGCCGAAAGCGTCGTTTTCGACGTCACCCACCGCCGGTCGGCCGCTGCCGTACTGGCCGATCTTCTTGCCGACGGGCCGATTCAGGTGCTGATCAACAACGCCGGCATCCACGCCGACGCGGTTTTTCCCGGCATGTCCGACGAACAATGGGACAGCGTCCTGGACGTCTCGCTGAACGGGTTCTTCAACGTCACCCGACCGTTGATTCTGCCGATGATCCGTACGCGCTGGGGACGAATCGTCAACGTCTCGTCGGTCGCCGGCGTCGTCGGCAATCGCGGCCAAGTCAATTATTCGGCAGCGAAAGGCGCGCTGCATGCGGCCGGCAAGGCGCTCGCCCTGGAAGTGGCGAGTCGCGGCATCACGGTCAATTCCGTGGCGCCGGGGATCATCGCCGGCGCGATGAGCGGCGGCGCTTTCGACAGCGCGACGATCAAGGCACGGGTACCGATGCAACGTGCCGGCCAGCCCGAGGAAGTGGCCGACCTGGTTGGTTTTCTGGCGTCGGAGCGGGCCGCCTACATCTCGGGCCAGGTCATTTCGATCAACGGCGGCCTGATCTAGCGCCGGCCCGACCTGGCGGCCGGATGGTGGCGACTTACCGGCCTCCGCCGTCGACGGCTTGACCTCCTCTTCTTTTCGGACCCACGCCGCTCCTTCGTCGC
Source organism: Accumulibacter sp. (assembly GCF_029255285.1). Taxonomy (GTDB): domain Bacteria; phylum Pseudomonadota; class Gammaproteobacteria; order Burkholderiales; family Rhodocyclaceae; genus Accumulibacter. The sequence goes on along the minus strand of NZ_JAPUVI010000048.1, from coordinate 2,812 downwards.
GCCGCGCACCCTGAGCGTGGGCAAAACGCAGGCTTACCAGGTACGGACGTGCCCGGTGTCGAGGTGGACAAACTCGCTGCGCGGGTAGAAACCGACGCCGCCGGCCTGCAAGGACATGGCGGCGTCACGAAGGTCGACCAGCGGTACGCCTTCGAGGCGGACGTCGATCGCCCGCCCCTGCATGTGCAAGCTCTGCCTCGCGACGCCACTGCGACCGCCATGACGCAGCTGCTGGTTGGTGGCGGCGCCGCGGTAAGCGGAGATGACCTGGAATGGTCGCGGACACTCGAGCTCGCGCCGGGTCCGGAAAAGGAGGTCGAGCAGCAACGGATCGATGGCGCCGACTTCACCCGAATAATGGTCGCGCAGAAAATGGTTGAGCCGGGTCAAGGCCTCAGGAAGGTAGCGTTCGCCGAGCGCGAAAACGAGCGAAAGTCGTTCGCCGGTATGGAGGTGATCGAAATCGAGCCGCCGCGCCTGCGGCAAGGACGCCAAGGCGGGTCGGGCCAAGGTCATGACCGTCCCGGCGGCGGCCAGCCGCGTCACGTGTCCGAGAAAGCGCCGTCGCGAGAAGCGTTGTGATTGCCACATGATGATTTCGTCCAAAGGCTAGTTGGCTGCTTTCAGACCGATGGCCATCGCGGGCGAGGCATCGGCCCGAATGCTGATCGAGCGCTGGCGCAGGGCATCGCGCAGCACGCGGTCGCGGCCGTAGATGTCGGGGAAGAAATGGACGCGACCGTTCCTGACCGCCGCGGTATCGTAGGCGATGCGCACCGGAATCGTTTCCGTCAGGCGAACGGTCATCGACCTTCCCTTGCGCATCGCCTGGACTATGCGCTCGCGGGGCCACTCCCGTTCGTCACCGAGGACGAATTGCGCCAGTTCGGCCGGCGCCTCGACCCGTATGCAGCCATGGCTGAAGTCGCGCCGGTCGCGCTTGAAGAGCTGCGGACTCGACGTGTGGTGGAAGTAGATGTTGTCGCCATTGGGGAAAACGAACTTGATATCGCCGAGTGCGTTCGCCGCTCCTGGTCTCTGGCGAATGCGCACCTGTCCCCGCTCGAGAGCGTCCAGGCCTCCCTCGGGCAGGCCGCTGATCACCCGGCCCTCGCTGTCGACCAGTTCGAAGCCCTGACGGTCGAAATAGCCCGGGTCGCGACGCAGCCTGGGCAAGGTCTCGCCGCGCGTGATCGACGGGGGGACGTTCCAGTAGGGGCTGAATTCGATGGCGCGCATCTGGGCATCGAAAAGCGGCGTGCGGGTCCGGCGCGCGTTGCCGACGATGACCCGCATGGCGGGCCCAGGCTCGATTCGGCCATCGCCGACCAGATAGCCGCGCAGCATGAACTCCGGCACGTTCACGACGACGATCCGGCCAGCCGGTAGTAGCGGCATCCAGCGCAGTCGTTCGAGCGCCAGTTCGAGTTGTTCGACGCGTACTTCCGGAGTCACCTTGAGCTGCTCGAAGGTTTCCCGGCCGATCACACCGTCCGGCGCCATCCCGTGCCGCTCCTGAAACGACTTGATGCCGTCGACCAGTTTGCCTTCGTAGCGCGGCGGCACGGCCGTTTCGGCCGGCAGGTCGCCGAGCAGGCTCAGGCGCTCGGCGAGGCGCGAAGTTCCGGCGTAGACCTGGCCGGGGGTGAGCTTGCCGGCCGGCAGCGGCGGCAGCTCCTGCTGCCAGGCGGGGTGGCCGACAAGGCGGCGGTACGAGGCCAGCGCCTGCCGCAAGCTGTCGTACTGCGCCGAGCGCGGCGCCGCGTTGCGCAGCGTCTCGGCCAGCCGGTCTTCCGCCACGGCCGACTGCAGCAAGAGGTCAGGATCGAAGTCGCTGCCACTGGCGGAAGTGTACTTTTCACCCAGCCGATGCGGGTCGACGCGCCCGAAGCGCAGGTCGACCAGATAACGCCGCAATGCGGCAGTCAGCGCGGCATCGAGTCTGGCAATACGATATTCGCTCAACTCGGACGCGCCGCCGGCATTCTCCAAGCTCTCCTGCAATTCCTTCACGCCGTAGTCACGGGCTTCCAGTCCTTCGGCCGCGGCGTCGGACAAAAGGGCAACGGCTTGACGAGCGGCCGGAGTCGGCCCCCCGCGGCCAAACCACGAAAGCGGTTCGCTGCCCGACGAGTGAGCGCTCGCCGCCGTCAGCACGATGGCGAGGCAGGCGGCGGAAGCTCCCCAGCGCCGGAGGCGTGAGGCCGGGACGGCGGAAACAAGCGGTGATCTGACGAGCATGTGGACTCTCGGAAGAATTTTTCACATTATCCGGGAAACTTCGCTTCGCCGCACCCGATCCCTGCGCGCCCTTCGGGAAGCCAAGACACACCGGACAAATGACGTTCTACATCTCCGGTTCTCCACATTGGACAAGGTTTCTCTTTGACGACTGACGACTGATTGACTATAATCCGCCGCTCATCGGCCAAGTAGCTCAGTTGGTAGAGCAGCGGACTGAAAATCCGCGTGTCCGTGGTTCGATTCCGCGCTTGGCCACCACTATTCAGCGCCCAACCGTTCTCGGTTGGGCGTTTTCGTTTGTGGATTCCGCACGTCACGCAGGGTTCCGGGCCATTCTGCGTGTGCCAGCCACTCCGGACACGAGCGACCTAATTCCCCCGGTTCGCCCCTGTTCCGCCCTATCTTCTCTCGAAACCTGCGCCAACTTCTTCGCCGTGGCACACGCAGACGGCGTTGTTCGTCAACCACTTATGCGTGCGCCGACGGGAATGGTTGGCTCGCGGGTTTGCACGAGCAAAGCAGAACGGCAAACCCGCGAGGCCAGCCTCCACGTCAACCCTTGGGCGGG
>NZ_JAPUVI010000047.1 GCF_029255285.1 Accumulibacter sp. | reverse complement strand
TTGGCCGATGTGGCCAAATAGCTGCCGGCAAGATTTCAGGCAGTTATTTCGGGTGGAAACGCTACTTGGTGGCTACCGACATCTGCCGGTAACCACCACCAATAAACCCATCATTCCCACTCGATTGTCAATAGTTCCCTCCATCTCCAGTGTTCACGCCACTTTTCGTGGCTTTTAAGTCTTTGATACCGTCGCCGATACCGTCAAATCCCCTTGCCTTGGGAGCGCTGCCCGTAGATAGTATCGGAGAGTTCATTGGTGGGGGTAGCGTTTGCGCTTCGAACCCCGCCCCGCCCTACTTCTTTTCGCGCATTCCGCGTGAAACATCTGACTGGTCTCGGTGGCTTATGCTCATCGGATCAAGCGGTCAATGAGTAATTCACTATTAAGATCAACTCACGCAGCTTCGATGGCAACGGCGCCGACAGCGCTAACGGAGTCGCTATGGTGACCCCGTTCACTGCAGAAGCATGCAAGCCCAATAGCTCTGGTTCCGGAGCAGGGTTCAGAGTCACCGCATTTCCACCGACGGTAATCCCATAGTTTGGTGGTCCGCCGTCAATTCGCGCAATGATGCGTGTGGCGCTTATTGCCGTGGCATGCCCACTAGTGAAGTACGGCAAGTCATCAGCAGCGATCTCCAACGTGGCGCTACCGGCGGTAGTCAATCGGTTCCACACATCGGGCCTGTCGCGGCGAAGGTCGAAAGCCTGAAACAGCCCCGTTCGCCCCGTCTTCAGCGCGAGCACGTTAAGCCGCTCCCGTAGGGTATTGGCAGATAGGGTGCGCAAGGCACCACCGCCGTCGCGGGCGGTGTATCGAAAATGGAGTACAACGTCGGAGATCGTCCCATAGTCAAAGGGCCGCAAAGTCTGCGGGAGTTCCAAAACGTAAGTGCCGATCACCCCGCTACCCTCGAACGGCAGATAGCGTTCATCGTCAAAGTTCAGGTTGAACAGGCCCGCATCATCTTGACCACGGCTCAGCGCGATGGACTGGATCGCGCCAACGTTATAGCGGAAGCGCGAATCCCCATCGGGATTCTCTGCATAGGCATAGACGTCTGCGTTTGCGCCAGCGGGAGCTGGGTCGGTTCTGCGCCCCGTCTCGACACGAATCCTATTAGACGTCTGGGTGAGCTTCAGTGGGACCGAGCTATAGGGACCAGCGACACACGGCACCGTGATACTCAGCACCTTGATGCGCCGGAAGTAGTGACCAGGGTGGTGCAAGTCGAAGACCGCTTCGGGCACTTGAATCAAACAGCGGCCGGACATGCGGAGTTCGGTCAGCGCCGTTGGGTCAAGGCGTGCAAGTGAAAGATGCTCGGTCAGTTCACGCTCGCGCACGTTGCGCTGCAGGTAGGCGCTGTCCATACGCCGGAGATCCGCGATCAGATTTTCGGCGGCAAGCAGGCCACGGCGCGTATCATTCCACTGGCCAGTTCGCACGAAGGGATCGATTGCGCCAAGCTCAAAATTAAAGCAGCGCTCTGCCGCACGTGCCGCCTCAAAAGCGAGGTTGTAGGTCTGACGGGAGAGTGTGCGCAGTTCCCCAGCAAGCCAATCGAACAACTCACGGTTGGTGAATTTAGTGCGCAGGTAGGTTTCTTCCGCTGCACTTTGCTGGCGGCGAACGCTATGGACGCGGAGTTGCTCGCTAGCGATGGTCTGACGAATCTGCGCAATCTTAATCTCGATGTCGGCGCGCTCCATTTCACGTTGGGCAACGCGTGCGCTGTTCTGCCAATCTTCCTGCCGAACCAGGTAGTTGCCCTGTTGATTCAGCATGCTGCCGGCTTTGTCGAGCGCGGCCGCTGCTGCGTTGACGGCTCCAACCATCGCCTGGCTGGCCGCTTCAGACAAATTCTTGCCGCCGATCTGGGCATTTGCTGTTGGCGATCCGCCAAAACCGGCCGCACCGATCATGAAATCAGGAACTACAGCCAGCCCCGCAGCCGCGACGTGCCCCACCACCATGAGTGCCTGCAGGCCAAAGGACAAGCCATAGCTCACTGTCGCCGCAATCTCCCAAGCGTTCATGTAGGGCCGTCCAGCGTAAAATGTCTGCGTTTCTTGATGCGTCTGCCGGTTCTTCTGTGCGCTCTCGATAGCTTTTCCAGCGGCCAGCAACTCTTGTTGCAGCGCCGTGGTCTGTTCCTTCAAGAGCTGACCTTCATGCTCAGCCTTGAGTCGTTGAAGTCCCTCGCTATCACGCGTTGTCAGCGCCTGCTCAAGCTTCTGCGAGAAGGCGGCAGCCACATCGGCCAATTCAATCGCGTGCCGCAACATGACGCGGAAACGGTACGGAGGACGCGGTGCGCTCAGGCTGCTTAGGACCGCCGACACTGACAGTCCCGAGGCCGCAGCCTGAATCAACGCTTCGACCGAAAGCGCGGGGGCAAATAGTGACAGTTCCCGCTCGATGCCGTCGATGGTTCGACTGTTGCGCAGGTTGAATTGCCGCTCTTCGAGCTTGTCCCACAACTCGTAGAGCTTGTCGCTCGGCGGGATGCAGAAATATAGACTCTCCAGCGAGAGCGGCGGCGGGGGAAGCTCGGCACCGCCGTGCGGCAAAACCGACAGATCGGGCAGGAGATTCTCCAGGCGGCATAGTGCATTGCCGAATAGATCGAGTCGCGCTTCGAGCTGGTTATAGGTCTCCGGCGGTACTTCCGCGGCTGCAGGGACGATCTGGGGACGAGGGCCGAGCAAACGCTCCGCTCTGGAGTAATCGAGCGATGCCATCACCAGATCCTCGAGTTGGTCACGGCGAAAGTAGGCGTCACCCCGGCCAATGAACAGTTTCGCGGTCAAATGAACGATGGCCTGCTGGAACGCGACTGTCCTCGACCGCGCAACCAAATACGGCTTGAACGGATTACGGCGCCACTCTAAGACTGCATCGGCGAGTTCGGTTTCGACAGCGCCGTTGGGATCATGAGCAAGTCTGTCCATGATCGTAGTCACTACCTGGCGGCCATAGTCCGCAGCCGTACGCAGATAGAAGGGCTTGGTGTTCCAGTATCGCTTAGGAGCCGGGTCGTTGGACGAACCCCGAGGGTCAAACACGTAACGCAGCCAGGTCTCCGCGGCATCGAAGCTCTCGACCGTGTCCTCCTCCATCAATTTGGAAGCAATCATGTGCGGCGCATGCAGCGCCAGTTCCCAGTTGATGTCCGCGTAGGCGCTGCCGCGATCGAATTCCATCTCCTCCTTGGGATACGGCGGCAGAATGATGGGATCCGGCGCGTAGCCGGTAATGGCATCCTCAAAGCGGAAACTACCCACTTCGAGTTGTGTCTTGCGAGCAAGCAATGCTGGCACGCCGCCCTGAAAGAACCGCTCGCGCAGGCGACAGGCCATCGGGTGGTAGAAGTTGTGCACCACGATGCCAAATTGAGTCTTTCGGTAGCTATCGAACTCCTGCAGGATGCGGGCGTACTCCGGGTCGGCCAATAGCTGTGCAATGACCGCCTGCCTTTCCGCATCAGTCTGTGCAGCGGCCCAGAGTTGCAGGTACTTCGTGATGAGTGCCACGACATCGACAAACAATTGCCGGATGTTCGAGAACGTCTTGATTGTGCTGCGCTCCCCTGTCTCGCGGTCGATGGCGCCGTAGAAGCCGGGGATCAGCACATAGCCATGGCGATTGTCCTCGAAGAAGAACGGCATGAAAGTGCCGAAAACGAGATACGTTAGTTCACGATACTTGTACTTGGCGGCATACAACAAAGTAGACAGAAAGCGGTCTATCTCCGATGCCTGGAACGGGTAGCTCACCCGAAAAATGGCTGGAATTTGACCAAAAGTCTTGCCGAAAAGCGTCTGGAAGTTGCCGCCACTAAAGACGCTTTGCAGGGCTAGCTGGTCATCGCTGTCTTGATTCTGTTCGACAAGGCGTTGACCACGTAGGCGGGTATCCTTGAAGCGTGGCAAGAAGTTGAACGATGGTCCACTCGCCTGGCGTGCCTCTGGATAGCCCTTGCAACCGGTCAGCAGGAAGCTGCCGATGCGATAGGGATACGCGTTCGCATCCCACACCCAAAACACGTCGACGGTGAAGTTTTCGGGGTCCGGCGACACGCTAAGAACAATATCCTTCTTGTCCAACGACCATGGCTTCGTCGGCGTCGTGACGGGATCTACCGATACACGTCTTGGCAACCACTTCTTGCCCGTGTACTCACTCACAGCCAGACTAATCTCGGACCAACGGTCGGACTTCGGAAGGTCCTGCGGGCCACTAGCCGGTTGCGGGTAAGTTGCCTGTTGCTGATCGTCCCCCTTCTCAACAAACGTGGCCCAGGCCAGATAGAGGCGCCTATTGCGGAAGAAGGCAATCAAGTGCTCGCCAGCGATATCTAAGTCGATCTTCCGCCAGGAAGTCCAAACGCGTTCCCGCTGCAACATGCGATGGAAGTACGTCCGAGGTTCACCGCCTTTGGTGGCCGCGAAGACGTGCAGGTTCTGCGAATCGAAGTCGTAGCAGGTGGCCAGCACGTCGAGAAAGGCGATCTGGTCCAGCCGATCCAAGTAGCCCTCGAAGGCAGCCGAAGTGTTCTCGTCATTGATTTCGTTCTGGAGCAGCGCGGTCTCGAAGTCAGCAAAACCCTCAGTCTTGTCGTCGCGCCATTCAGGCCGGAGGTAGTACTGAGCTTCGACGAAGACCTTCTTCGCCACCTCGGAGACACGATAATTCTTCATCCAATCCCACCAACTCCAGTCGGCGTCACCATCAAGGTCGGCGACCGCGGTGGGTTCCAGTCCTTCGATGCAACGGCGTATGAACAGTTGGAGGGTGGAATGCGCGTGCACCAGTCGTGACGACGGCATCTTGGCCGACCACTCGGTGTCCGTGAGGAAGTAGTCGTAGAGATCAGCCTTTCCCGTCAACGCGGGATTGGCGGCAAGCAGGTAGGCCACGAGCGCGTCACGCTTGCGCTCGCGGATCGGGTCCATCAGCGCCTTAAGCGCACCCAGCCAATCGGCGGGGTTATAACGCGCGCGGAGCAGTCGACGGGCATTGCGACGGTCGGCATCGGTGAGGCTCTCGGCACAGTAAGCCACCGCCTCGGCCAGAGGTACGCCGAGCTGATGCATCAAGGCTGCCGCCCTTTCCGTCGCGCTCCACGTCGACGGTCGCCGGTAGTCGGCCAGCACCCAGGCCAGGCGAGTGTCAACATCGCCTAGCAGCGTCCGAGGCCATCCGCTCAAGATTGAGAGGGCGTCGAGTAGCGAGCCTTTGGCCGGTCCGGCAGCAAATGCCAACTCGAATACCGACAGCGCGGAGACCGTCTGGTCGGGTTGCCCTGGTACATCCGTCGCGGGGTATCGCTTGATGAGCGCAAACGCATCCACCAACGACAACCAATCGGCAAGGGCCACTATGGCTGCAGCCGGCGCCGGGCTGGGTCCCTCGAACGGCGTCCTGTCCAATGCCAACCAGCCCAGTGCGGCGGCGTTCTTCAGCATGAAGGCTACCGTCTCGGGTGCTGGTTCGAACGGAGCGATCAATCCGGCCACGGCATGGGCCAGACGCAGAGCCCGATAGAGGTCGGGCGTGCCTGCCGGACTCAACACGACTGCCGGATTCGCCAAGGCGCCTTGGGTCAGCAAATCAACCAGCGGCGTAGGGACGGCGGCAATCTTGATGCGGACGCCGCGAAGCAATACGTCCGCCATCTCGCCATTCACGCGCAACAGCGTAGACAAAGCGCCGCTGGCAGCAGCGAATGCGGCCTCCCGCCGCACGCTGTCGCACAGACCCAGCATCAGCGCCTGCAGAAGCGCCTTGCGTGGCACATCAGCTCCAGGTGCAGCAACAATGGCATCGATGGCTGCTTTGATCGCCACACCATCGACTCGATCTGCCAGGGGGCCATCGATCACCGCCTTGGCCGCGTTGCCAATAGCTGCGGTTGGCGTGTCGGTACGGATCAGTTCACTCAACGCAGCGATTGCCGCAGCGTCGAGCGACGGCTGTTTCTGGAGTAGCATCTCGAATGCACCGATCTGTTCGAAAGCCGTGAGGCTTGCGTCGTACGGCGAACGATTGGCCTCTGACGCGCTGACAAGTGCCGTGCGGACTCCCTGCAATGACGGGGTGATCGCGGCGTCAGCGAGGTCCCACACGGCTAGGTTTGCAGCACGCCGTGCCAAACGATATTCGAGTTCAGGGATTGGGACACCCGTCGCGGCGACACGGTGGGCCGCGTCGACGAATGTCGACAGATTCGTAACGTTGGCCAGCGGATCGATGGCGCAAAGCCGCTCCAAGCCCAGGTAGTTAGCGACTTTCACTCCGAGCGCCCGCGCCAACCCCACGCGACCGTAGATTGCCGCCAGTCCGATAGCGGTAAGCGGGGGATTAACGCCTAACTGAGCCGCGACGCTGAGGTGACTCAGCAAAAGCTGCAGGTCCGCTGTGGTGACGCCGAAGGCAACCGCCACGTCGGCGACGATGAGCGGATCAGAAAGGCGTCGTCCGCTGCCAGGCACCGCGATTTCCGCGGCCTCGTTGGCGGCAACGGCGGCGGCTGTGAGTCCGGGATCTAGAGGGCCGGTAGCAGCCGGGTTCTGAAACAGCAGCGCGTGCTCGGAAGGAGCACCGTCAGTCGGGATGCGGTCCAGCCATGTGATGAGCCGGCCAACATCCACCTTCAGATCCGCAGCCAGGCGTTGTAGTTCCGGCAACGCTCCCAACGCCGCATTGCCAAGGTCGGACGCCCCCAGGCGCGGCGCGAAGGCCAGCCGATCGATGTCGCGCACGCTCAAGCCGGTGCGACGGGCCAGCCGCAGTTCGCGGTGCATCCGGTCGAGCACCGTGTCGTCGAGATTGACGATCTCCTTTGCTGAGAGGTTGCAGGTGTTGTCCAACTGACGGATGTAGAGATCTACGCCGCTGCGTACCCACGCTCCTATCAGCAGCGCCTCGACCTCCGTGTAGACAAGCCCGGTGCGGGAAGTGAAGACGTCGAGCGTGCGCATCGCGTTGGCAGCCACCGGCCCGGCCACACCCCAGATCGCAGGCTGATCAGCCACGGAGGCCGAGAAGATGAGGCTTCCTTCGGACGCCGAGATCCCCAAGGCCTCACCGGCGATCACATTGGCACTGGGGACGCCACCGGTCGCCAGCGCGCGCATCAAGTCTGCGCGCTCGATACCCGCCGCACTGAGATAGGCTCGCGTTTCCGCGTGGAAGAAGTCGAACGGCAGGCCGAACGCAGCCTTGCCAGCGGCCAACGCCACGTAGGCCGCTGCATTGACGTACTCGGGCGAGGCGGCTCGCTCTTCCGGACTTCCGTGGGTTTGGCGCAGGCGACGCAACTTCCAGTTGGGCCCCGGACCATCGACTGCGACGGTGATGCCCTTGTCGCGCAGCATGAAGCGGCTGCCGGCGTACGGCCCGTAGATGACTGCATCGTCTCCGACCTCGAATCCTTGCGCACGGATCGCAGCCAGGATGCCGGCCGAGGCCTTGCCAGCGGCCACGGCTCCGTTGAAGCCGAACCCCGGATCGGGCGCCACAGCTTCTTCGAGCAACTCGGACACGATGTCGATGTGCGGCACCGGCACCTCGGCGTTCTCGCAGTTGAGGTCGATCTCGCCGAGATCGGGCCGCCGTGCGAAGAGTACGTCCTTGGCCGTCTTGGTGCTTGGACCCGGTGGCAGCGTCGTATTGCGCACCAGCCGGTTGCGCAGAAAGCGCATCACATCCGCGAAGTACGCCGCCGGGCCGTAGATCGACCTGCAATGGCGACAGGCGCAAACGTCGGTAGAGCCGAACAGCGACTTCAGATCCGGTTGCTCGGCGACGATGCGCTCGATTTGCTTGGACAGCAGCTGAGCCGACTCGCCTTCCAGCGCGGACGGGAAGCTCAGCGTGCGCAGGTTGGTCGCCACCATGACCGCGGCCAAGTTCTGGTTGGCGGCGATCTCGAAGGTCTTCGTCGCTTCAGCAGTGCTCATGCCTGCACTGCGGTGGGCTTCAGCCACGAAGCGGGTCTTTCCCGCCGCCACGATATCGGCCGAGGCCCGGTAGCCGGCCGCGATCAAACCTTCCGTCTTGCGGTAGTCTCCGGTGAGCCGGAACATGCGCTGCATCTTCTCGATATCCGCGACCACCTCGGGTTCGAGGGTCTTCAAGTCGACGCCTGCAGCCTTCAAAAATGGCTGAAGCTTGTGCTGTCCCAGCTCGAAGTTGGGATGAGCATCGAAGAAGGCAACCACCTTCTCGTAGTTCGCCACGGCCTTGGGCTTGCGGCGGGAGAACTGGGCAGAAAAAGCCGCAGTCGGAAAGCGCTTCTCGAATCGTCGCACGATCACAGAAGCCTGGCGTCGCGCCAGCTTGGGATCGACAGCCTTGCCGCCCATACGAACGTTGCCCCGCTCGATCAGTTCCGACCAATCCTTGCGTTCGAGTTGCGCCAGCTTACGAACCTTCTCTGGCGCGTCGGCACCTAGGCCCTGCGTCACTTCCTCGACCAGACCCACGTTGAAACCCAGAAGATCGGCCAGCTGAAGCCGTGCCGCTGCCGCGGGTTTGGCTGCGGCCGCAAACGCGCCTTGCGCATCCAGCCGCTCGAACAACTGCGGCAGTTCGCCGATGTCGTGCGGACCAAGCACTGACAGCAAGTCCTGGGCCTTGCCATCAGCGAGCAGGTCATCCACCACATCCAGGATGCGCCTCGGCAGCGCCAGTTGGACATAGGCCAGGGCCTCCTGGCGCCAATGCTGCAAGCGCTCGTGGATCTCGTTGGCGCGTTTGAGCAGGCCAGGGTCGACCAGATGCCTGCGCACAGCGCGTTCTACCGCCGCCTTGGCCGCATCAGTTTGCAGCAGCACGGCTTCGTACAGCACCGCGCGCGTGTCGGTGCCGAGTTCCACCGGCGTCAGTACCGCGCGTGGCCTGTCCTGCCCCACACCGAATAGACCGTCCTCCCGCAGCAGCGCATAAAAATACTCAGCCGGCAACTTCGTTTCGGCTTCCACACGATGGGCCACCACGAAGTGCGCCAAACGGTCGAAGTCAATTCCGCTCTCGCGTGCGAGGAAATCCCCCTCGTCCGAACTTGGGTCGCGGCTGATGTCGGCCACCGGCACCTGCTCGATCCGCGGCTGGATCGCGGCGGCGATGCGCGCGAACTCCGAAGGTACCGCGCCCTCAGGTAGATTTACCGTGAGCTCGATGCGCGCCTCAACCGGCGCATTCATCACGAGGTCGCGGCTCGTCGGTTTCCATAGCAGCGTCTTGCCGTCGGTAGCGAAGACACGTACGCCGACGTCGGCGGAACCCTTCTCTGCCCGCAGGGCATCAGCGGCGCAGTAGGCGATGTGGTAACGCCCCAGGTCGTCGGTACGCGCCTCGCCCAGTATCTGTTCAGCGCGGAAGTCCCGGTCGATGGCCACGACGCGCAAGTTCGGCACGGGGGTGCCGTCGGCGAGTGTCACCTTCCCTTGGACGGTACGCGGAAGTTTCCTTCCCTCCGACCACAACTGCTCAAGCACGTCGAGTTCGAGTGCGCTGTCGATTGGTAGTCCATGCGCCCCCTTCCATCGAGAAACCGCTTCGGATGTGGACGGGCCGAAGCGCTGCTCCCGCAATTCGATCGGTGCGACAACATGGCCCAGTTCCGCAAGGATGGTCTGCGCCTGCGCGACGTCGGCACCTCGGCTGCCGGGACGCAAAGGAACCTGGAATCGAGTTCTTTGTTTTCTCATGATTGGGCTCCTTTGGAGGTTTGATCAGGAATATCTCGGGTGCCGGTCTACAAACGACTGGCGGTTGTCGATGGATCGGCCGCGAGGGCACGCCGCCGTTCTGCTGTTTGTAGTAACTCGCGCGTCTCGATATGGCTTGCCTTCGCGATGGCTTCCGGCAACGTCAGCCACTCGTGCCGACGGTCCTTTTCCTGTCGTAGTCCGCGACCGATGGCGCGCATCAGGAAGAAGCGTGTGGTGACAGCAGAACCATCCACCGACCAAGTCGCATCGCTCAGGTCGCCAACGATTCGCGCCCAGGCGCCGGTTTCCTCGTACACCTCGCGCACGGCGGTTTCGCGGTGTTGTTCGCCTTCTTCGACGTGGCCCTTGGGCAGCACCCATTGGGTCGGATCATTCGTGGCCTCGACGAGCAGGTACTCGGCCGTGTTCCCGCGCAGTCTGAGCACCACGCCGCCAGCGTGGGTCGGGCTGGCTGCTTTGGAAGTGAGCTTGTCTAAGGAGACTTTACCGCCCTGGGCGGTAAGCGTGATGACTGACCAATAGGCCTGGTTGGTGGCCTTGTAGCGCTGTTCCATGTAGCGCCACAGCGCGAGGAGGAGCAGCGCCAACACCACGGGAATGCCGGCGAGCGGCCATTGGTGTTGCCAGGGCCACGCGATGAGCAGGAGCAGCAACACGACCGCGAAGCAGCGGAAGAACTTTGAGTCGGCCTCGAAGCGCTGGACGACGGACAGGCTGGCGGGGCTTTCGGCATTCAAGAGCGACTTGCACCACTGAAATGTGTTGACGGCGTCCTGGGCTTGCAGGGGGCCAAGCGCCTGCCGTTTGATCTTGCTGACGCACTCCACGGCGAGGTTGCGTTCGCGCTTGAACACAAGCCAGATGAGGGTGCGGGCAAGCCAGGGCAGCAGGCGGCCGCGGCGGGCGAGCAGCGCGATCTGCGTGTTCAGCGTGTAGCGCCGCGCCCAGTCGTAGAACTCGTCCAGCCAGGAACCAAGCAGGAAGATTAGGTGGCCGAAGAGATAGCTCGTGAACAGGAAGGCGGCCCAGGCTTGCGCGCCATCGAGTTTGGCATAGCGATCCCCCAGCACGACCGGCCCCACCTCGCCCATCAGCAGCCAAGTGAGCAGCGCGCCAGGCAGTAGGATGGAGAAGAAGTCCATCAGGCCGATGAAGAATTTCTGGGGGTCGAAGTTCATTTGTCTTATGAGCAACCGCGCGCTTAGAGGTTCTCCAAATTAATCTCTCCCCGTTGCCAGCGATGTGATCCCGTGTGCTTCTGCAACTCTGCGGAAAAGCGGTATCCCATAATTCTCAAATTTGTCCATTGCATCGCGGACCAAAGGCATGATGCGCGGCTGAATTTGAGCAAACGGCAGGTCAGCTGGAATGCTCTTACCCTGCCGTACCGCGTCCAAATCCTGCACTTGCCGGGCCGTCTTTTCCGGCAACACATCCCAGACAGGCTCACAAGGACCACTCTCCCAAAGCCGGCCAAGCCGTTCACGGCCCTGAGAAGACTCCACCTTCACTTTTCCCATTGCGCCCCAAGGAAATTCTGCAATCTCGTTCCAGGACACTTCGACGAGGAATTGCTCCTTACCTTCAAGTACCTGAACTGTGACGAAAAACACTAGACTTGGTGATGCCTTCCACGACCATGTTCTTGCGTCCCGCTCGGATTCAAAAACCACAAATTGCGGCCAACGGGCTTCTAGTTCTCTATCAAAGCATTTCATCAGCTCTTTCTTTATTGGGGCTTTCATGTTTTCACTTTCATCATGTCGTTACTTGAGTGCGGTCGTTACTGCGCTGAACAAATCGGACTGGCTGGATACGATCTTTATCTTGCTAAACACATCGCTGCCCAGCGCATTGCGAAGACTTTCGATCTCACCGGCTGAAGGAGTGCGAGCCACCTGAAGGATGACAGTATCCCCTGGTTGTGCGACCTTGGTAGCATTCGTCAGCTGATTAACAATGCGATCGTTGACCTCGGCGATCGTCAATTTGCTTTCAACGTATGCGGTCTTTCCTCCGCGGGTTACTACATTATCGATGACGGAGCCTTCCCCTTTTCCGATCCTAACGTCCGGTCGCACAGTTGCACCCTCAACTTGGTTCAACGTGTCGCGAGTGATATTTTCCGAAGTCGTCCCTTGGGCATCGAGGACCCTCCCCTTTTCCTTCGCTCCACCTCGCTCAATTGCTTCCTTGAGCTCCTTTTGTTGGTTTCTTACTAGCTCTTCTTGAGCCGATTGATTCTTGGCAACGCGCTGTTGCCGCGCTTCCACCGATGTGTTCTTTGCCGTTTGTCCTTGGGGTGCCTCTTCGCGCTGCTGCGTCGTTCGCGATTGTGCAGGCTCTGGATCTCGACGTACCGCTTGCACGAAGGTCCCAAATCCAACTGTGGCATTGCCTGCGCCCTGAACTATTAGTGCCGCAGATGCGATATTGATCGGAACGCCAGCGACTGCACCGACGCCAGTTGCATCCAGCGCAACACCGCCGACTTCGCCTCCGCCTCCAGTGAATAGCTGTGCTACGCCGGTGGCGAACTCTCCAGCGCCCAATCCAGCTTGAAATGCACGTGTCGGTGGTTTGAGAACACCGGTTCCCTGTCCCACAGGCGCCAGAAGAAAACCTCCAGGAACGTTTGCCGCTGCTGTTCCCGCAAGAGCCCCTGCTATAAACTGACCAGTATCCGACTGCCGAATCCGATCCAAGAGGCCCGGTTGATCATCGCGTCCATCCGGATCAAAAAAGCGGACAGGATTGCGTTTCCCATAGACGTATGGAGTTAACTTCCAAACTGGGTCACAGCTCACCCATAATGCTAGCCAAGGCGCGTAATACCTCGCCCCGTGGTAATAGAGACCGCTCTCTTCATCCCGTTCCTTCCCGGTATACCGAAACCGTTTCGCCGTCTCCGTCTGGCTGCGCACGGCCTGATAGGTTGAACTGCCGTAGGGCGCATACTCCTCGTAGGAGATGATCTGCGCCTCCTTGTCCAACTCCAGGCTGGCCGAACCGAGGTGGTTGCCAAACTGGTAGCGGATCAATCGCCTAGGCGCTTGGTCGTCTCCCGCCGTGTCGAGCGTGCGCGTCTCCACGAGGGCGATGCGCTGCTTGTCGTCCATCACGTGCAGCGTCTCGCGCTCCAGCGTGGCGGTGTTCGCGCCGATAGGGCCGCCGTGCTTGCGGAAGATCTCGAAGCCGCCGAGGTAGATGCGCTCTTCGGTGAGGCCCGGCGCCTTCTCCCACACCTTGCGCACGCGCTGGCCTGAGGCGTCATAGACGTAGAAGGCCGCGCCGCCGCCGCCCAAATCGGTCTGGCGCAATTGGTCCTTGTAGTCCCAGTGCATGTTCGGCCCAGGCAGGCCGCCGCCCAAGTGCGGCATGCGCAGCATGTTGCCGTGGGCATCGTGCATATAACTTTCCGGCTGCGGGATGTTGCTTGCCGGGTTCAGCGTGGTGCGGGTCAGGCGGTTGCTGTTTTTGAGCAGCGCGCCGCCGTTACCGTCTTCGATCAGGCTCGGATCAAGGTAGTCGTAGGCGCGCGTCCAGCCCGCATTTGCCGGATCGCTGCCGCGGTGTTGCATCTGTAGGATGTTGCCGACGGCGTCGTACACATAGCCCTCGATGTACGTGCCCATGGCGTTGCCGTCGTTGGGGGCGAAGCGCCCGGCCGCATCGGCGCTGACGAGGCCCACGCGGCCGGCGTCATTGTGCGAATGGGCGATGGGTGCGCCGCCCTGGCCCAGGTGTTCGCGGCCGGTGGCCTGGATCAGCCGGTAGAGCGCGTCATAGATGTAGTCGTTGCTCGACTCGACACGCTTGTTCTTGAAGTAAACGGTCTGCTGGGCGTCGTCCTGGATGTGGGTGATGTTGCCGGCCGGGTCGTAGGTGTAGTGCAGGTTCTGCACTTGTTTGCCGGGCCAGCCGGCGACTGGGGGATGCGGGTCGTCGTCGGCGAAGTCCGCCGCCTTGCGCTTGGTCAGCAGCTGGGTGAGGCGAAAAGTGAGTGGGTCGTAGCTGTAGAAGGTGCTGGCGCCGTTCTTGTAGTCGATGAGCAGGCGCTGGCCCTTGGCGTCGTAGTCGATGTTGGCGACGCCGACCGGCGATGGGGCCTCGTTCGCCGGGTCGAGCAGCGCGGCGGGTTCTGCCGCACGCTCCAGCCACACGTGCACCCGATCCAGCAGGTTGGCCTCGTTGAACACCGGTTGGATGACGTTGAACTTGTTGGGATGCCCGGGCCGGGTCAGGCTGCTGTGCGGGGCGATGGACTGGATGGGGCGGTTAAGCGCGTCGTAGCAGGTGCTGCCCTCGAAGGTCTCGGTGTCGAGTTGGGGGTTCAGCAGCCAATCCGGGATGGCGGTGTAATCGCTGACCAGTTGGCGCGTACTGCGCAACAGGTTGCCCTTGAAGTCGTAGGCCTCGGTCGGGTGGCCGTTGGCGTCGAGCCGTGCGTTGGTGGCGATGCCGGCGGAATCGGCGTGGCGGAAGATGCGGGTGCGCAGGTTGAGGTGCTGCGCCTCGGCTTCCTGGGCTGGCGTAGCGTTGGGGGGCGGCTCGCCGTAGTCGATCTTGTCGACCAGGATGTCGCGGTTCAGCGTACGCGGGTCCGACTCCGCAATCGTGCCGCGCACGGTTTGCTCGACCGGGCGGCGCAGCGCGTCGTAGGCGGTGGTGAAGTTGTGGCCGCGGCTGTCCCAGGCGCGGATGGGCTTTCCGGCCACGTCGTTCAGCATCCAGCGCGCGCCGGCTTCCATGCTGATCTGGTGGATGCGGGTGCCCAGCATGTCGTAGGCGTAGCGCATGACGATGCGGCCGAGCGGGTCGCCGGCTTGCTGGATGGCATCGCGCACGGCGAGCTGGTTCCCTTCGATGTCCAGCTCAACGCGGGTGGCGAAGCTGCCTTCGCTGCCATCCAGGTCGTGGCCGGGACAGACGACGCGGTTGCGCGCGACGGTCAGGAAGGGGCGGCCCAGGGCATCGAAATGCGCGGTGGTCGGTGTGTCGGCATGGGCTGTGGCGCGTTGGGCGGCCTTTTGCTCGTCCGCTCCCAGCGCGCCGCCGATGCGTTGTGCGTGCCAGGTTTGCCAGCCCGCGGGCTGCGTCTTGAAGTATTCCGCGACGTAGCCGCCGATGTCGGGATCGGTGCGCGGGTCGCCGGTCTGCGGTGGTCTTGGATCGCCCGGTTGGGCGGGGCGCGGCGCGCAGGTGTCGTTGACGTCGTAGGTGGTCTGCTGCCAGGGGTCGAACACGACCTTCTCGTAGGTGTCGTTCGGGTGCAGCGTGGCGATGACGCGCTCGGCCGGGTCGTAGAACAGCACCGGGCTGACGCCGACCATGACGCCGAATTCGAATTCGTGTGTGGCGCTGAAGAAGGGCTCGTACTGGCGGACCGGCTTGCCCTTGTTGTTGAAGATGGTCCAGCCGCTGCCGACCCAGCGCGGGTTGACAATCGGCGCCTGCGGGTCGTTGACATCGAGCGGCCCAGGCTCGGCCTGGATCTTCTTCTGGATCTCGCGACCGAAGCCGTCGGAGTAGCTGAAGCTGAGCTGGATCTTCAGGCCCTGCGGTGGCAGCGGTGCGCTGGCATGGGTTTCGCGGGCGAGCGTGGCCGCGCAGGCGGGTTGCCACTGGGTCTGATTTGTGGGGTTCGCTTGCTGCGTGCGACGGAAGCGGTCCAGGTCGTAGACGATGCGGGTGGTGGCATCCCTCAGCAGGGTGGCTACGGCGGCATGCGGATCGGCGGCGTTGAAGAAGCCGTCGAGTTGGGCCTGGGTGAGGTCGAGAACGAAACCGGTCAGCGTGTCACCTTCCACCGGCACGGGCAGCGGCTTGCCCATCACGGCGGTGCCGACCACCATGCCGAGCGTGTCGAACGCGACCGCGGTCTGGTTGCGGTTCGGGTCGCTGACTAGGCGCGGCTGCAGTACGCGGTAGTCATTGACATCCACCGTGACGCGGTTGCCGAGCGCGTCGCGGGTCTCGGTCATCAGCAGGTCGTGGGCGTCGAAGTCGACGAAGGCGTGCTGGCCGAAGGGGTCACGGTAGCGGCGGGGCAGGAAGAAGTGCTGCCGCGCCCGCGCCAGCTCGGCCACGGCGTTGTCAGCCGGGTTCGTGCTGAAGAACGACTGCCCGGAAGGAATCCACCAGTGATCGTCGGCATCGCTCGCGGGGAAGCGGCCGTCCGCCTTGAAGGCTTGGCTTTGCAGATAGCCGCCGCGGTTGCCGACTTGGCCGCCGAGGACTGCCGCAGGGTCGGGCAGCAAGGGCTCGGTGGCCAGGCCCTGGCGCGGCCGCTGGAAGACCTGCACGAGCAGGCCGGGGGTGAAGGCGAGCTTGTAGCTCTCGCCGGGCAGGGCGAGTGGTTGCAGTTCCCCGAGCGGCAGCAGGCCGGTCAAATCGTCGCGGCGGTAGAGCGTGCGCAGCAACTCGATGGGGCGACGGCGCTGGTTGCCGGAGGCTGTGGCTTCATAGGCGACTTCAGGGGCGGTGAACTTGTGGCGCAGACGACCCGCGTTCGCGGGATCCGGTTCGACAAGATCCGAAGCCTGGAACCTGTCGGCGGCCCCAGTGGCCGCGTAGCCAGTCAACTCGAAGGTGATCGCCTCGCAGGGCAACGGGTCGCGATGGGTGTCGGGCGACGCGATGGCGTTGGTGACGCGGTTCTCGGTGTAGGTAAGAAGCGCCGTCGTCTGCTTTGCCTGGTCGGCACCTTCCGCGGGCAGGCCCGGGTTGGCGACCACTTGCACGTTGCCATGCTCATCGACGACACGGATCTGCGTTCGGCGGCCGTAGCCGATGGCCGCTTGTTTGAGCACGTTGCCGTAGTCATCGACTTCCAGTGTCAGCGCGTGCAGGATGCGCGGATCGGTGGGGTTGCGCTCGTAGTGGTAGCTGAGCGCCTCGCGCGCATGAGTGAAGAAGACGGCGTAGCGGTTGGCGCCGCGCGATTGCAAGGCCCGGATGCTGAAATTCTGCTCGGTGACCGTGTAGGGCGTGCGGGCACGCCGGATCTGCCCGGGCGTTGCGCAGGGATTTTCGGCGTCATCGGCATAGACCTCTTGCCGCAGCATCGAGCCCTTGAGTGCGCGACAGGCCTCACGCTCCTCTTCCAGCGTCAAGCCTGATGGGACGATGGTGTCGTCGAGAAGAAGCGGCCGCGCGGTATCGACGGTCAGTCCGGGCTCACGGAAATACTCGTCCTCGAAGTGGCGCGAGATGCGCTCGCGCCCGAGGTAAGCGCCGGTGTGGAACCAGGTCTTGGTGTGCACCGGCGGCACATGGGATGCGGCGGCGATGTTGTCGGCCGGGACGTTGCCGCCGGCGAGGACGGCGAACTGTTCCGTGTCCCACTGCTCCACCATGCCGAAGCCACGGAACTCGCGCTCTTCACCATCGAAGTAGCCATGGTGGTAGGCGTAGCGGGTGACGAAGCGGTTGCGGCTGATGTAGTCGTAGGTTTCGACGCGCTCGACCACGTGCACCGGGAACGGCAGCCGCGTGATCCAGGGCTTGCTGTCGCATTTGTCCTGCAGGTAGAACTTGGTCGAAGGGGCGTAGTCGACGTGCGTCTCGGCGCCGAGGTTGTTGATGATCTTGACAAGCAGGTACGGCTTGTTGACGCCCATCAGGTTAACGTAGCGCATTGGCCGCCGTGAATCGCCGGGCAAGGGCGATGACCAGACCAGGCAGGCGGTGCCATTGCCAAGCAGGTCGGTGGGCACGATGCTCACCAGGTCATCGACGCGCGGGAACACCTTCAGCGTCTGCGGCTGGCTCCAGCCGTTACCCGACTGGTTGAAGTACAGGCGCACGCCGTCGCGGTGCAGGTAGATGATGTCGGTCGTGCCGCTGCCGTCGATGTCGGCCAGGCGGATGCGCTTATGGTCGAACTGGTCGGGGTTGTCGAACCAGGGGGAGCCGTCCATCGTGACCTTGGCGCCGAAGCGGCCATAGCCCAGGTTGGGCCAGTAGCAAACCTCGCCATTGCGGATGCGGACGAGGTCGGTCAGGCCGTCGCCTGAGAGGTCGGCGAGATAGATGGATTGGGTTCCATCGGCGAAGACGATGCGCGGGCCTTTCTCCTCGTCGAGCGCCTGTGCGACGCGGCGGGCCGGACCGAAGCCCTCTTCGGCCAGCGAGGCGTGCCAGACGAAGGCATCGTCTTCGGTGATAAGCACGTCGGCATGGCCGTCACCGTCCAGATCGACGAACTTGAGGTTGGGGTCGCGGAAGTCGCGGTTCAGGCGCGAGGTGAAGGGGCGGAAGGGCTGCCAGCCTTCGGCCTCGTCGTGTTCGTACACGCCAGGTGTGGGGCCTTCCATCAGGACCACATCGGGGTGGCCGTCACCGGCAAGGTCCATGATCTCTGCCCCACCGCTCAGGGCCACGTTTGGCTTGAGGGCAACGGTTTCGAGGGGGGCGAGCTTCGCCTTCACGACCTCGCTGCCGTCCGGTAGCTTCGTCGGGATCGGGCTCCAGTTGCGCTTGTAGAACCAGGCGCCGGCCTGCTCGGTGAGGATGCCGGGGATGCCTTCGCCGTGCAGGTCGGTCCAGCGGTAGGCGCTGCCATCCAAGCCGACGGGCAGGTTCTCTAGGCTCGCCGGATCGACCTCTTCGACTGCCTCTTGCACGATGGGCTCGGTGTATTCGAACTCCACCGGCGGCAGGCTGCGCCGGTCGTAGCTCCCGTTGTTGCGGCGGTAGCCGGTCTGCGTAACTGCCTTCAGGAAGGTGTAGACAGGGTTGCGGGCATCGGTAGGGGCAACTTCGTCCGAGTAGGTGAAATCGGTCGAGCGCACCAGACAGTTGCGCGCCACGCCGGCTTCGCCCGGGAAGTGGTGGAACATCAGCACGCGCTGGCAGATCCGGTAGGTACGATTTTCGAAACCGGCGCGATAGGACGAGAACGGATCCGGTCTTGCGGGCCAGATACCCGCGTCCTGCGGCGTTGGCGCGTCGGTGTCGTGCTCACCGTAGTCGAATACGGCTTCGAACAACCAGGAATCACTGCCGTCGTCAGTGATGCGCGCCTTGGCCGGCTCGGGCCAGGTGGCGTCTGCTTTAAGTGCCGGGAAATACGGAACGCGATTGCCGTAACGGACGGATTTGAGATAACGCTGGGTCTTGCGCGTGTCGACGCTGCGGTTACGCTCGTGGGCTTTGGACAGGGGCTGCCCGTTGGCATTCTCGAAAATCCGCGCCGAATCTTCTGGCTTGTAGCCATAAACGATGACGTTGCCCTTGTCGTCGTGGCTTTGGCAGATCAGCCAGCTGAAGATATGGCTAGCGTCGACGGGATCCGCAATGCGGCTTTCGGCGGTCTTGCCGTACCAAGTGGTGATATTGTCCTTGGAGATCGAACGCCAGAACACGTCGCTCGCGTCGGCGGCGTTCGTCCAGCGCTCGATGCGCGCGAACAAGCCATCGATGCGCGGACGGTAGCAGCGGATACGGTAGGTATTGCCATCGACCGTCCGCTGTGGAAGGTTTTCTGGCACCCACTTGCCGCTCGCATCCTGCACGAGGACAGGCACCAAGTCTTCGGCGCCGGAGAGGATGAAGACATCCGACTCGACGGAGTCGAAATACTGGGGTAGTCCCTTATCAGTCTTGCGCGCAATCGACGGCAGCGAGAGGCCCCAGCCGAAGCCGAACGGTCCATTCCCGGCACCGGAGTCGTAAGTGAGTGACAGTTGAGGCCCGAAACCAGAGCGGCCCGGACTGGTGGCGATGGGCACTGACATCGAGCCGGTGCCGGTCACCGGGTTGGCGGCGAATTTTTCGCCCATGCCGCGGATCGCGCCACCGCCTCTGGGGAGAGAAATGGATGGAGGCACGCCCTGCCCCCGATCCACAGCGTCTTGTTTTTCGTCTTTGGTGCCTGGATGACTCACTATCCCGGAGTTCTGCAACACAGGCACCTCCCAAAGCTTTGACTATTCGATTGGTCAATTCAAATCGGGCAATACTTTCTTATAGCCTAAGATCGTACGAAGCGCAAAAAAGTTGCTGTTGAAGCGTGTGGGCTCACCGCCCGATCGCCTAACCCCATATCTGAGCACAATTTCGCCGACATGCCCTTTGTCTGTCTGTCGGGTCTCTTTTGCGATGACAGCAGGGTTCGACGTGAAGGAAACCTCAATTGCGCGACGACTTACACAGATCCCACAAGCACTGACTTGGCGCTGGTCGCATCATTGGCATAAACGGAATTCGATTAGTCGACCTCACAGTGTCACGAACCCGTCATAAATTGAGATCAGCATCAATGCATGTTACATACGATAAGATAGTGCCATTCTGGAGGAGCCTATGCCTTTGATTCAGTCTGCCAAGGCCTACGCCAATAATGCCGTCGCCTACGTGGCATGGACGGTCAATCAGTCCATTCCTGATTGTCTCGGGTTCGAGATCACGCGCATCTATACGGACGGAACCGAACGCGTACTGGCAGCGTGGGTCGCCTTCGAAGGGCAATCTAACCCCGACTGGCTGCCCGAGACCACATCGGTGTGGCCGGTGCAGAAGTTCACCTGGCGCGATCTCACGGTGCGCCAACGTCGTGACGAGGCCAGTCTGCGCCCCGCCGACCCGGTGGTGAAGTACCGCATCAGACCCGTGGTACGCCTACGCGACGGACTTCAACCCGTGCCGGCCCCCGAAAAGGTGAACTACACCGGTACGCCGCTGCCACTGGGCTACCTCGACGAAGGCATCGAAACCGCCAGCGTCACCGTCACGGGCGACTTTGGCGAGGTTCAGGCGGCATTCAACAGCGGCATCCTCTCCACGCAGTGGCTAAGCCGCGCGATGGAAAAAGCCCTGGGTCATGTACCGACCAAGGACGACTTGAAGGCTGAGATCGTCAAGGTAGACAGCCCGATCCGCAGCTACCTTGCCGGCGATTTGCCGACGCTGATGCAGAGCCTGTTCAACCGCCTCAAAGACGGCGGCGAACTGTTTCTCGCGCTCTACGAGTTGACCGACCCCATGCTGCGCCAGTTCATCGTGAACCACGCGCCTAAGGTGCATCTGATCCTGTCGAACACCAGCCTCGACAAGAAGACCGGCGAGTGGGACACGGAGAACGATCCTGCCCGCACTGAAATGCACAGTGCCGGCCTTGCCGAAATGCACGACCGCATGTTCAATAACAACGGCCACATTGGGCACAACAAGTTCGCTGTCTATGTCGACAAGGACGGTAAGCCACAAGCAGTGCTTTCTGGCAGCACCAATTGGACCGAGAACGGCCTCTGCGCCCAGAGCAATAACTGCTATGTGGCAGAGAAACCCGAACTTGCTGCACAGTTTCTGCAGTACTGGAACGACCTGCGTGACGACACGGGGCATTTCGAGCAGCCGGATCCCACGTCGGCGCCAACGCGCAATGTGCAAGGTGCGGAGATGCGTAACACCAACGCCGAAGCATTGCCCGCACTGCCCCTCAGCACGGGAGCCCTGCGGCTGTGGAGGTCGCCCAACACCCGTCAGGCGAATAAGCCTTCCACCAGCCCGGCCTTACCGCCCGATCTCAACGAGGTGTACGGCCTCATCCGCAACGCCAAGCAGGCGGTCTTTTTCGCGGTCTTCCTGCCCAGCGTGAAGGGCGCGACCAGCATTATTCAGGAGGCGATCGACATGGGCCGCAAGGACACCACATTGCTCGTCTATGGCGCTATCAGCAGCCCGACGGCGATGCCCAACTATATCAGTCCGCAAGACCGTGCCAATGGTGGCGGCGAAGATACCGGCGACGAACAAGACGCCCACTACCAGCCCTCGCTGTTCGAGGAGAGCGGCGTGCACATCGTGCGCGCCAATGCGCTCAATTCAGGCGATATCACGGGCAATTTCGAACGCGAACTGCTGAGCGCGGGTAATGCCATCATTCACGACAAGATCCTTGTGATCGACCCGTTGTCTCCGGATGACTGCGTGGTGGTTACCGGCAGCCACAACCTGGGCTACAAGGCCTCCTACGCCAACGATGACAACTTGGTGATCGTGCGCCGCAATCCTGCGCTGGCGCAGGCCTACATGGTGCACGTGCTCGATCTATACGAGCACTACCGTTTCCGCGGCGTCCAGGCGGAACTGAAGCATGATGGTAAGCGCCCATGGAGCGGTTTCCTTCGCACCGACGCCAGCTGGCAGAACTGCTCGAGCCTCGAGGCTCCGTCACTGGCGAGGTATCTCGGGTCAAATTGACACCGGATTCGCAGGGGAACCTCATGTTTGGCCGTAGCGCCTGAGCTACCCGCAGTACATAGAGAGTCTCGAAGCCTTCGGGTTGCCCGAGATTCTTGTAAACTCCCTGGCGTTTCATGCTGATATCGTACGTGATCAAGTCGGCGATGGCGCGACAAGGGGGAATCCGACGTGAAATTCATCCATGCAGCAGATCTGCATGTCGACAGTCCGCTACGCGGCCTGGACAGTTACGACGGGGCTCCCGTGGAGCGCCTGCGCGGCGCTTCACGTCAGGCGCTGATCGCCCTTGTCGACCTCGCCCTTGAGCACCGTGTTGCATTCGTATTGTTGGCCGGCGATATCTACGATGGCAACTGGGCCGACTTTCGCACAGGACTGTTTTTCCGCGAACAGATGCTGCGTCTACGGCGTGCCGGCATCCTGGTTTTCATGGTCAAGGGCAACCACGACGCGGAGAGCCAGATCACGAAACAACTGCCGGAAGTCGAAGGTGTCCACGTCTTTAGCGCTCACAAGAGCGAAACGATCGACCTGGAGGCACTCGGCGTGGCCGTCCATGGGCGCAGTTTCCCGCACCGTGCGGTGCCGGAGGACTTGGTGCCCTTCTATCCCGACCCGCTGCCGGGGCGCTTCAACATAGGCATTCTCCATACGAGCCTGACCGGGCGCGAGGGCCATGACCCTTACGCGCCAACTTCAGTCGAAGCCCTGTGCGAGAAGGGCTACGACTATTTCGCGCTGGGCCATGTGCATGCGCGCGAGGTGGTCCGGCCGTCAGATCCGCGCATTGTCTTTCCGGGCAACCTACAGGGGCGCCACGCCAAAGAGACCGGCCCGAAGGGGTGCGAACTGGTGACCGTCGAGAGCGGCGTCATCACTGCTGCCGAGTTCATTCCGCTGGAGGTGGTGCGTTGGCATCAGTTTCGCCTCGATGCGTCGGGGCTGGCTTCGGTCGACGCGCTGGCAAGGCACTTCATGGGTCAAGCGCGCGAACTCGTCGCCGATGCCCGGGACCGGCTCCATGCAGTGCGTCTCCTGATCCACGGAGAGTCGGTGCTGCATCGCCTGGAGGCCGAGCAGCCCGGTTCCATCGCCGCGGCAATTCAGGCGGCGACCCAAGACCTGGACGATGCCGACCTCTGGATCGAGCAAGTCCGCCTCGACCTGCAGTCGCCGCTCGATCGCACTGCCGCGGCCGGGCGCACCGATGCGGTCGGCGAAGTCGTTCGGCTGGTTGACGCAATTGGTACGGACGAGGGGCAGCTCAAAGCTTGGTTCTTGCAGCAGGTAGCGGAAATGAAAGACCTTCCGGGCGCGCTCGCCGACGCCGATCCTGCCTTATACGACGCCGACGCAATGCGCGCGTTTCTTGCGGATGCCGAGGCAACAGTGCTTGCGCAGTTGTCGGGTGTTGGTGCCGAGGGAGAGACGCAATGAGGTTGCGCCGGCTGCACCTGAAAGCTTTTGGCCCGTTCACCGACCGCGTGCTTGACTTTGGCACCACCACCCAGGGGCTCGTGCTTGTCTATGGCCCCAACGAAGCGGGCAAGTCCTCGACCTTGCGCGCCGTCTCGGATTTGCGGTTCGGCATCCCCCTACACAGCAAGGACAATTTCATACACGCTCATCCGGACATGCGGGTGGGTGGCGAGTTTGTTGATCGCCAGGGCAACGAGTATTCGCTGATACGCCGCAAGGGCCGGGGCGCGACGCTATTCTTCGCTGACTTCGCGCGGGAAGGCTTGGCCTTAGAAACGCCCGTTCCGCCGGATGTCGAGATCCTTCTGAACGGCGGGCTTCGCAAGGAAGAGTACGACTCAATGTTCGGGCTCGACCATCGCCGGCTACGGGAAGGCGGTCAGGCACTCCTCAAAGGCGAAGGTGACGTCGGAGCCGCCCTCTTCGAAGCGAGCGCTGGTGTTCGCAGCATCCCACAAGTCCTTGATCGTCTGGATGCCTCCGCGCGCAAGTTCTTCATGCCCGGCGCGCGAGGAAAGAACGCACGCATCAACGAAGCGATCAAGGCCTACGAAGAACGCCATGGTGAGTACAAGCAGGCCTTGGTAAGGCCGGCGCATTGGGCCGATGTCTTCAAGAAGCATCAGGCGGCGGCAGCCAACGTCGCCGCGCTTGAGGCGCGCCGTCGGGAACTGAATGCCCAGTTGCTTCTGATCAAGGAACTGCGTGCCGTAGCGCCGGTGCTCCGCGCGCTGGAACATGCGTCGCGCATCGTCGACGACCTGAAGTCGGTGCCGCTCCTGTCGCTCACCGCAGCGACCGAGCGCGCCGCCGCAGAGTCCGGCCTGTCGGATGCGCAGCATAACGCCAGCCTCGCCTCGGCTGAGGCCATGCGCCAGCAGCAACGGCTCGACGAACTCAAACCGGACACTGCGATCTTGGAGGTAGCATTGGCAGTGAAGCGACTGGCAGCCTCCGCAGAGGCGATTGATCAGCACCGCCGGGATTTGGCCGAGGCTACTGCCGACGTGGCCACGGAGACCGAACAGGTGAGCCGGCTCGCGGCCAGAATCGACGTATCGCGATCCGCCGAGGCGGTCAGCGAACATGCTCCAGCGAGAACAGAACGCGTCCGGATCGAGCAGCTTCTGCATGCTGTCGAACTCGCCGAGCAGGCGCTTGGACAGCATCAGGAATCCGGGCGTCAGACCCTAGACGCCGAGGAATCGACAGCCGAAGCACTGCCGTCCCCGGAATGCCGAACGGTGCTTCGCATCGCCCAGGCCGAACTCGCGCGTAGCAACGCCGATCTCAAGCGGCTGGCTGCGCTTCCCGCTGAAATCAAGGCCGCACAGCGCGCGGTGGCCAACGGATTGGAAACCGCCGGCTTGGCGGACGAAGCGGCCCTGCGCAGGGTACGGCCACTGCTCGATGCGCAGATCGACGCCGCGATGAAGCAGGAAAATGCCTATGCAACGCGGCACGGCGAGCTCGAGAAGCGAATCGGCCAGGTTTCCGAGGCGCTATGCAACGAAGTCGCTCAGCGCGATCGTCTGCTCGCGAAAGGAGAGGTCCCCACGCGGGATGATGTCGACAAGGCACGCTCCCATCGAGACGCCGAGTGGGTGCGGGTACGCCAGATCTACATCGATGGCGCGGAGTCTCCCACCGATGCCCTTAACAGCGGCAAGCCGCTCCCAGCAGCTTACGAGGACGCGGTAATTGAGGCCGATAGCCTCATCGACGAGTTGGCCAGTGACACAGAACGTGCTGCTGCGCTCCAGTCGAGCAAGCGGCAGATCGAGACCTTGGAGAGGGACTGCCGCGATCTCAAGGATCAGCTCGAAGAACTGGACGGGGACGAAGCGTCCCGGCAGGTGACTTGGCATCAGACCATTGCCGGGGCAGATCTGCCGAACCTGTCGCCGGCAGCCCTGCGTGACTGGCAGGCCTTGTTGCCTGCCGCACGGGCCGTATGCGAGACGCTGCAGTCCAAGCTCGACGAGTTTGCGCAGGTTCAAGCCACTGAGCGGGCGCTGGCAAGCCAGTTGCGCGCAGCAATTGTCGGTACCGGACTCGCCGCGCCTACCGAGGATGCACGACTCAGCACACTGTTGGCGACGGCATCCGACGTAGATGCGGAAATCAACCAGCGCGAAACGGCGATCAACCGGGCCGCTGGGAAGCGGCTCGAACGCGAACGGCAGCTCCAGAAGAATGCCACCCGCGAGAACGAGTTGACCACGGCCCTGCTCGCCGCCAAGGATGCCTTGAAGCCCGCACTCGCCGGCTTGCTGCTGCCCGAAGATACGACGGTCGCCGTCGCCCGGGCGCGCATGGGTGAATTCGAAGATCTCTCGGAAGCCAAAGATCGGCTCGCCGCGGCTCAATCTAAAGAGCGCCGGGCCAGCCAGGCGCTCACCCTCCTCGACGACGCTGCCAAGGCGATCTGGCAGGTGCTTGGTGGCCCCGAGCCTGCGGATCTTCGTTTGTATGTCGAGCAGGTCTTCGCGCGCCTAAACGCTGCCGAGGCAGTCCAGACCGAGCGCACCCTGGCGCAGCAAGCGCTGGAGGCGGCACAAAAAACGCAGCGCGAGCATGAGGATACCGGTGAGCGGCATCAGCAAGTCCTGTCAGCCCTGTGCCTCGCCGCTGGCGTCGAGTCGGCGAGTCAGCTGCCAGAAGCCGAGGAGCAGTCGCGGCGCAAGCGGGAAGCACAGAACGAAGTCGATCGCTCAAACTCGCAGTTGGCGCAAGCATCACGGCGCTCCGTGGACGAACTGCGCACGCTGCTGGCCGACTATGATGCCGCGCGTAGGGATGCTGACGAGATGAGCTTTTCGGATGAGCTGAATCAGCTCGAACCGAATCTGCAGGCCGCCCGCGAGCACGAGGAATTGGCCCGGCGCGCCCTTGAGGCCATCGACGGATCCGACACGGCCGTGGCGGCACGCGAGGACATGGAACGGGCGGCCGCCAGCGTGCGCGCCAACATGTCCCCGTGGATTCGTTCGCGGCTTGCGCATGCGCTCCTCGCCGAAGCGCTCAAGCGGTTTCGCGATCGGGCTCAAGGGCCCATGTTGACCGCGGCTTCGAGTTACTTCAACCGAATGACGCGCGGCGAACTGGTGCGACTGATCAGCGACGACTCCGACAAGGAGCCGGCCCTGATAGCCGAACGCAGTAATGGCTCGCGAATCCGCGTCGAGGAAATGAGCGAGGGTACGCTTGACCAGCTCTACCTGGCGTTACGCTTGGCTGCACTGGATCTTCGGCGCGCTGCCGGCGTCGACCTGCCGGTCATCCTCGACGACGTTCTGATGACCTCGGACGAGGATCGCTCCGGGTCCATTCTGGAGGCATTAGCGGATTTTGCTGGCGAGAACCAAGTGCTGGTGTTCACGCACCATCGGCATATGGTTGAGCTGGCGCAGCGTCATGTGCCGGCCGAGCATCTTGCCCTCGTCCCCTTGTAGCACAAAGTGGCCACCGGATTCCGGCGAAACTGGTCGAGCGATGCACCGATTTCGCTCAGGGAATCAGGCCGTCGCATTGCCCACGGAATGCGCACGAAAGACACGTCTTCCGAGACTGGGGCCGACGGGGCAAGATACGATCTGCGAGAATGTCTTCCCGCCTTCTGACCAACGCAACCACCTGGTCGTCGGTCATCAATCGGACACGATGCGCGATCGGCAAGGCTCGCCGGGTTGGCGCCTTCACCATCACATACCCGTACGACGCCACCAACCGCCCCGTCTGCCCCATCACCGCCAGCCTCTGGGCGGACAACTGGATCACGTCCGACAGGAAGGGCTGGTTGCTTGAGCGAGTCTTGAACTCCACCAACACGAGCAGCCCGGAGGGCATCCGGTACGCCCGGTCAAGTTTCGCCACCAGCCCGACGGGCGTAGAAATCCGGAACAGTTTTTCCATGTAGACCAACTCGGCATCCCGCAGCGCTGCCGGTCGTGAGGCCCCCTCAGCCCGTGCGGCATCGGTCTCAACTGATCGCCATCGCGCAATGGCAAGCGCCACGCCTACGACGGCAACGGCGCAACCGACGCCCCACGCTAGCGCCGACACTTGCCGCCTCCACGCAAGCCTGACCACCACCGAAGCCCCGTCGCTATCGCCCCCAAGACCATGCGCACAGGAATTTGCATTTGTGGCCATCGGCGCAGGACGACGCAGGTGCCCGGTGCACCGCGATAGTAGAGGCGGATCACCCGGCGTCCCCAGGCGCTGGGTCGCAGTGCCTCATCCCTGAACCGACGCAGGACTTCCGTCTGCCAGGCCTCGCCGAACACGCAGGTAGCGATGAAACAGCGCCCCTTCCGGGCGGCCTGTGCAGAAGCCGCCAGGCCTTCCCGATAGAAGCGCTCATGCTCGACCACCCCGCGCACACTGGCTCGCTGCTGCCGGGCGGTGCGTCGGCTGCCATGCAGATACTCGAACACCACCAGCCGTTCGCAGCGGCCCATCTGGGCCAGGTCCGAAGCACCGACCATCCGAACATCTGCTGACCGGCGTGATCGCTTGCCCATGGCCGCCTCACGCGTCGATCGCCGGCGCGAAGAGGTCGTTGGTAATGGCGCCATTGCCCTCCTGCGCGCTACTTGCGAAAGGCAGACGAGGCGAGCCGTGTCCCATCCCGGCGAAGACACCGCTCTGCGCCAGCAAGCCATCGTAGGCCAGCAACCGCAGGCGATTGATTCGTTTAACGCCCTTCTGAAACTGGATCAGATCGTCGTACAGACGGGGATGGTCGGCACGCGCCAAGACGAAGACCAGGCGAATGGGCGCGGCGTCCTTCACGGTATCGGTGCTCATTCGAGTTCTCCCGACGCCCCCTGAACGTGCTCCTTAGCGGTGGCGGTCATCTTGCTGCTCGCGTAGTTTTGCCCGGCCAGCTGAAAGCCCCGCACATTGGCGAACATCGGTTCCTTGACCTCGTGGATGCGGTGCTTCGGGAACGCTGCCTTCACCGCCTTGCGGAACAGGAACGCCCCGCCGCCGACCAGGATGATGTTCTGCAGGCTGTGCGGCGCCTCGATCCATTCCTTCATCGTCGACACGGCCTGCTCGGCGACGGTCTCGGCCAGGGGCAGCAGGCGCTTCATGTCATACGGCTTCTGGAAGATCATCGGCTGCTTGCCCGTGCGCAGCGCCAGGTCGATGGCGTCGTAGTCCCGATACGGCGAGCCGATATCCTTGGTGATCTCGGCCGCCAGCAGGCGCAGCACGTCCGACATGCCGCGATTGAAGGAGTAACTCTGCTTCTGCACGAGGCGCATGCCCCGGGCCACCAGCCAGTCGAAGGTACGCGAGCCGGGGTCGATGATCAGGCTCTGCTCGTTGCCGATGATCGCCATCTTCTGGTGCTCGGAGGCGAA
>NZ_JAPUVI010000046.1 GCF_029255285.1 Accumulibacter sp. | reverse complement strand
GAGAGGATCACCGTCTTCGACTTCAGGCTGGCGCCGCTGGCGAGCTTGATTTCGATGAGATCGCCCGGCACCAGCGCCTCCGCGCGCTGCAGGTTGATGATGTCCACGTCGTACTGCTTGACGTGCTCTTCCAGCGCGGCAGCGAGTCGCGGGCCTTCGGTTTCCTTCACCGAAATGAAGTTCTCGATCGCCAGCGTATCGAGCACCTGACCGCCGAAGCGCTCGGTGACCACACCGGTACGGATGCCCTTGCGCGCGGCATAGACGGCCGCAGCGGCGCCGGCCGGTCCTCCGCCGACGACCAGCACATCGAACGCCTCCTTGGCGGCGATCTTCGCCGCAGCGCGGCTCTCGGCGCCGACATCGACCTTGGCAAGAATCTGCTCCAGTTCCATGCGACCTTGCCCGAACTCCTGGCCGTTGAGCATCACCGTCGGCACCGCCATGATCTGCAGGCGGGTCACTTCGTCCTGGAAGAGGCTGCCGTCCACCGTTTCGTGGCGGATCTTCGGGTTGATCAGCGCCATCAGGTTGAGCGACTGCACGACCTCCGGGCAGTTCTGGCAGGACAATGAAATATAGGTGACGAAGTTGAAGTCGCCCTCGAGCTTGCGGATCTGCTCCAGCACCTCGTCGCTGACCTTGGGCGGATGACCGCCGACCTGCAGCAGCGCGAGGACGAGGGACGTGAATTCGTGGCCGAGCGGAATCGCGGCGAAGCGAATGCCGATGTTCTCGCCCGGACGGGTGATCCGGAAGGACGGCTTGCGCTCGGCGCCGTCGTCGCGCTCGACGAGGGTGACCTGCGCCGAAAGGG
The DNA here is from genome assembly GCF_029255285.1 of Accumulibacter sp. Taxonomy (GTDB): domain Bacteria; phylum Pseudomonadota; class Gammaproteobacteria; order Burkholderiales; family Rhodocyclaceae; genus Accumulibacter. The sequence continues at coordinate 4,676 of NZ_JAPUVI010000046.1, read as the reverse complement.
AGGCGATCTCCTGCAACAATTCGCGCATCTGGCGGGAGTTTTCGCCGTCATCGAGGGACGCGACAATCTCCACCGGGCGGGTCACCTTGGTCAGATAGGCTTGCAACTGGGTTTTGAGGGTGGCATCCAGCATGACGATTTCCTTCTTTCTACGATTTTTGGATGTAAAAACGCCCGAGCGCCAGCTGACGCCCGGGCGTTTTGATGTGCTACCGGAACAGTCTGGTCAGGCTTAGATCTTGCCGACCAGGTCCAGCGACGGCGTCAGGGTGGCGGCGCCTTCGGTCCACTTGGCGGGGCACACTTCGCCCGGGTGCGAGGCCACGTACTGGGCAGCCTTGACCTTGCGCAGCAGCTCGGAAGCATCGCGGCCGATGCCCAGATCGTGGATCTCGGCAACCTTGACGACGCCTTCCGGGTTCACCACGAAGGTGCCACGCAGAGCCAGACCGGCTTCTTCGATCATCACGTCGAAGTTGCGGGTGACGGTACCGGTGGGATCGCCGATCATCGGGTACTTGATCTTCTTGATCGTTTCGGACGCGTCGGCCCAGGCCTTGTGCACGAAGTGGGTGTCGGTGGACACGGAATAGACTTCGACACCCAGCTTCTGGAATTCGGGGTACACATCGGCCATGTCGCCCAGTTCGGTCGGGCAGACGAAGGTGAAGTCGGCCGGATAGAAGAAGAACACGGCCCACTTGCCCTTGACGTCGGCTTCGGTCAGGTCGACGAACTTGCCATTGTGGAAAGCGCTGGCTTTGAACGGCTTGATTTCGGTATTGATCAGGGACATTGATGTTTCCTTCACGGGTTGGGAGGTAGAGATCAAATGATAGGCCGGACCATCGTATCGTTCAAATTGATTGATGAAATGATCCGGATTGTTTAAAGCTATCGGACTCCGCCCGACCCCGCGACCGGAGCCGGGCAGGCGGATGTCAATGTTATTCCGCTATTTCGCCACCGGGAAGACCGGCGAACGGTCGATTTGCAAGGGATCGGATCAGCGCCGGGAAAGCTCGGCGGCGGCGCGGTAATGCACGTTGGCATCGTCGGTGCGACCGATCCGCTCGGCCAGATGGGCGAGTTCGACGTGGGCCTCCCAGCCCGGCGCGATCGCCAGGGACGCATCGAGATAGCTCTCGGCCTTGCCCCACAGTTGGGACTGCACGCACAGCCGACCCAGGGCCAGGAGCAGCAGCGGATCGCGGGGCTCGCGCTTGAGCCACTCCTCGGCCTTGGCCAGACGACCGCGCACGTCGCCGCCATCGCAACGACCGTAGATGTCCGCCAGCGCCGAATCCCAGCCGACGGCAAGTTGGCTTTCGATGGCTTTCTGGGCGGCGGCACTGTCTCCGGCCGCAATCAGGGCACGGGCCAATTCGCCGACCAGCCGGGCGTCGCGCTGTTCGTCGCGGGGCACTTCGTTCCAGTAGGCCATGAGGGCCAGGGAATCGCCGGCACGCTGGCGCAGACCTTCCTGGTGGGCACGACGCTTGACCGGATCGGCTTGGGCGGCGGTGAGCGCCTTGACCTTGACCAACTGGCGCACGACGCGCACGGCCTCCGACCAGTTGCCTTTGGCCTGCGCGGTGCGCAGCGCCAGACGCAGCGCCGCAATGTGGCGCTGACCGCCGGCCTGCAGGTCGGCGATACGCTCGGCCGCCTCATCGAAGCGACGCTCCTCGACGGCCAGCTTGGCCTCGGTCATGAGGCGGGCAAGACGCATCTCGCCGTCGTGCTCGGCGGCCTTGCCGAGCCAGAAACGATAGCGCGTCTCGTCGCGCAGCGAGTGGGCGGCGCGGGCGGCCAGCAGCGCCGCCAGCCCCGGCGATTCGCCCGCTTCGTAGGCGGCAGTGGCCTGCTTGAGGGCTTGACCGAAACGTCCTTCGATGCGCAGGCGAACCGTGTCGTAAATGGCTTGCGAGGCCCGCTCGCGGCTCTTGCGCTCGCGGTAGCGCTGAACTGCGCGGGGCAAGGCCATGGTCCGCGCAACCACCCGCGACAGGGTATACAGCGCAACAAAGCCGCCGACCAACAGCAGGACGAGCAGGTTGAGCGAAATCTGGAGACGGTAAGGCGGCCACACCAGCAGCGCATAGCCTTCGTTGTAACGACCGGCCACCGCCAAGGCGGCAGCCAGGGCGAAGAGACCGAGCAACCACAGCAATCCACGCATGGCCGGCCTCAGTTCTTCGTCGCCGGAGCGGCATGCCGGACAGCGGCGGGAGCCGGAGCGGTCGGCGCACCGGACGCGGGCGCAACGGCGCCATCGGCCCGCCGCGAAGGCAAGGCCTGCAGGCTGCGCAGCGCGGTCTGGGTGGCTTGCAGATTGGGCAGATCGACCCCCACCGGCGTCTTCTGGATATCGACCAGATCGGCCAGCGCTGCGGCAACGGCCGCATTGTGCACATCGAAATAGCGCTCCAGCCAGTCGGCGCAGATACGCACGTCCTCGCGGAAGGTATTGCCGTCCCGCGAGAGCAGCGCCAGGCGCGCATTCATGATGCGCAGCTTGAGGTTTTCGCGCAGAAAGACGGCATTGCTCGGCGCCAGCAGGGCCGGATCGGGACGATCCATGCGCTCGACACGGACGAGCTGGCTGAATTCGTTCCAGAACTCCAGCAGCAGACGCTTGGCCCACGAGGGCTCGGCCTGCTCGGCGGCGTGCGCGGCAGCGCGGGGCTTGGCCTCGAAGGCCAGCGGCAGGCTGTCGAGCCGGCCGATGAGGGTTTCGAGCTTGAGCGCGATGCCGGCGGAGTCGACCTGCGGCAAGGCTTTAAGGGTGTCGAGATCGCCGGCGATGGCCTTGCGCAGCGGCAGCCATTGCGGCCGCTCGACGCTGCCGAGACGGGCGTCGGCGGTTTGCAGCGCGAACAGCGCGGCCTGCACGTTGCCGGCGAGCTGGAGCTGCTGAACGGCGATCACCACCGCCTGTTCGACTTCGGCCAGCACCCGGTCGTCCCGGCTGCGGGAGAATTCCTGGTACATCGCTTCGAGCGCCACCTGCTGGCCCTGGGACTCGGCGAGGCGGGCTTCGAGGGCACCGACCTTGCCTTGCAGGTCCTGGAGGCTCTCCTGAGCCTGCTTGGCGAGGGTGCGGCTTTCCTTGGCAACCGAGTCGCCATCGGAGAGGCGACGGGCCAGTTCTTCCTGGAGATCGGCGAGGCGGCTGCGGGTTTCGACCCACTGCCAGCCGAGAAGCGCCAGCGCAAGGGCGGCGATGATGGCCGAAGGGCGGCGCCAGGAAGGCGGAGACTCGGAGGCCGGACGCAGGGTTTCGATGGGCGGGAGATTGGGGATGTCGCTGCTCATGGGTGCGAGTTTAACCCGGATAAGTGTTGTGGTTGCGGACGGCGAAGTGGGTGACGAGGCCATCGACGAGACCTCGATCGCCCGGCCCGGTCGCGATCACGCGGGCGAACCCGCCGGCGGTCGCGGCGCTGGCGATGCGCGGATGCGGCACGAAAACCGGGATTCCGATCAGCGCCGTCACGCCCGGCAAGGCCAGCAGATGGGCAACGCCTTCGCTGCTGGTGAGGGTCAGGGCGTCGAGGCGACCGGCGCGGGCGCGCTCGACGAGCGGCGCCGGATCGCCGGAAGGACCGCTGCGGCGGTAACAGGTCAGGTATTCGACGCGGGCGCCGCGGGCGGTCAGGGTGTCGCCGAGCAGATCGCGCCCGCCGTCGCCGCGCAGGATCAGGATCCGCCGGCCGGCCACGGCCTCGGGCTGGAAAGCCGGCAAGGCGAGCACGGATTCGCTGTCGAAACCGCTCTGCGGTGCGATCACGCCATCGAAACCCCGCGCGGCCAGCGCCGCTTCGCTCCCCTTGCCGACCGTCGCGACGCGCACGCCGGACGGCCACGGGGCCACCGGCAACATCGCATCGAGGGCGAAATTGACGGCGTTGGGGCTGACGAAGAAGACCAGCGAAAAATCGGCGAGACGCCGGGCGACGGCCGCGAGCGGCGCCGGATCGGCCACCGGCGAGATCGTCAGCAAGGGAAAACGCAGCACTTCGGCGCCGAGCCCGGCGAGCGCCGCGCACAGGCTGTCGGCCTGCCCGGTCGGGCGGGTGACGACGATGGAGCGCCCGGCGAGGGGCTTGTCGCCCATGACGGCTGCGGACTACAGGTTGGCGAGAATGTCGTCGGCGCCGTCGGCGCGCAGGTCGTCGGCCAAGGCAAGGCCGAGGGCTTCCGGTGCGTCGATGGGGCCGCGGCGTTCGGCGCGGGCAATGCGCGAACCGTCCGGCAGGGCGACAAAGCCACGCAGCCACAACTCGCCGTCCTTCACTTCGGCGTAGGCGCCCAGCGGCACCTCGCAACTGCCGGCCAACGCGCGGGAAGTGGCCCGTTCGGCGCGCACGCAGGCGGCCGAGTTGGCGTCGGCCAGCGGCGCGATCCAGGCGGCCACTTCGGGGCGGTCGGACAGCGCCTCGATGCCCAGCGCGCCCTGGCCGGCTGCCGGCAGGGAGACATCCGACGGCAGCGTGCTGCGGATGCGGCTGGCGAGGCCCAGACGGGTCAGGCCGGCGGCGGCGAGGATGATTGCGTCGTACTGGCCTTCGTCGAGCTTGCGCAGCCGGGTGTCGAGGTTGCCGCGCAGGCTGGTGACGGCCAGCATCGGATACTGCGCATGGATCTGGGATTCGCGGCGCAAACTGGAAGTG
>NZ_JAPUVI010000045.1 GCF_029255285.1 Accumulibacter sp. | reverse complement strand
GTTGGCGGTATTCGGCGGCGCTGCGCAGCTTGTTGGCTTTGTCGCGCGCCGCTTCCTCGACGCGCGTCAGCTCTTCGAGGACGGCGAAGGCGCCGACGCGGTCGCCGTCGGCATAGCGTTGCAGCGCCTGGCGTCGTTCGGGGTTCGGCGAGTCGGCGAGGGCGGCGATCAGCCGCCGGTATTCGGCCAGTTCGACGCGGTAGGCCGAGTCGCGCGCGCTGAGTTCGTCGACCAGGCGCTGCCGTTCGTTGGTCAGCGCGCGCAGTTCGTTGCCCAGGCGGGCCGTCTCGGCCGCGCTCTGGTTCTGCTGCGCGAGCGCGCGCCGAAATTGTTTGTCGCGCTGTTCGAGTCCGGCGAGCAGGGTCGCTTCGCGTTCCAGGCTGCGCCGCTGACTCGCCGCGAGCGACGCGGCACGATCGAGGACGAGGCGCTCGGTCAGTTCGCGCACTTGCGCGTCGCGATCGGTTTCGATGCCCGGCGCCGGCGCCACCGTTGCACCCGCGGCAGTCGCCGCGCGCGCCGGCGGCGCGGAGGTCGCGCCGGTGACGACGATCAGGCCGCCGAGTGCCACCGCGAAGGTCGCGACACCAGGGCCTGGCCGGCGGCGCGTGACGCCTGGCGGGCGGGTTTCAGCGGTCGCCGTCGATGGCGTAGGCATGCTTGAGTCTCCCGAAGAAGGCGAACGACGAGCGGCGGGTGTGGGGTGAAGCGGAAGAACGGGCAGACTGGCGATCGAGCAGCGACCCGCGACCACCAACCAAGGACTGACGAGCGGCCCGTAACCCGCTCGCCGACCGCCCGCTCCGGCTACCCCATCCGGGAGCCTTTGGCCAGCCGCCAAACCCCTACCGGCAAACCATATTGACGCGCCGGGGCCTTGTCAAGCCAGCGTCGCCCTCGACGGCACTTTGCCGACCATTCCCCCTCATGTGACCCCGCGTCGCAGCTCCGGAGCGCCAGCCTCGGCAAACCGAATTGCCGCGGCAGCTTCCTCAGTCACGCCGCAGCCGCCGTGCACCGGGCCGAGGCCAGGCTCGAACGGATCGAACGCCTGGCGGCGCGGCTATCCCCGCTGCGTCGACATCGGCGTCGTTACTATGGGTGCGGGTGCCCAACGCGCCGTTGCGAGCGCGTTCACGCCCATCGGCCGCGTCGGACGCTTTCTCCGGCAAGCTCGCTACCGCGCTGGCAAGGCATACGGCGCCGTCGCCTTGGCTTGCAGGCGGTAGGCCGACCGTCCCCACGAGCTGTCGCCGGCGGCGACTTTGAGGATGCCGCTGACCCACATCGGATCCATGGTCTGCACGTTCTTGAGTGGTTTGTCGGAGACCACGTGGATGATCTGGTTGGCCGGTGGCGGCGGAACGTGAATGCAGGCGCCGAAGTAGGGAACGAGCAGGAACTCGCTCACTTCGTCCTTCACACGTTCGAGAGGAATCACGAAGCCGGCGATGCGGACGGCGGCACCGTTGAGGGACGTGACGACGGGTGCATTGGCCCAGAGGTCGCGCATCCGGGCGAGCGCGTCCATGGCGCGCGGGTCGCCATCCTGCATCTTCGCCAGGTCGACACCTTTGAAGGCGTCGGCGGGGTTCCAGTTTGGAGGAACCAGTTCCTCCCATTTGACTTCACGAAAATCGGATGCCGGTTTGGCGGGCGTGCCGCGGAGACGTTCGCCTACCTTGTAGGGGGTGCCCGTCGGGTCTGCGGCCAGCGCCGATGCGCCGGCAACGAGCAGCAAGCAGGAAAACAGGAGCGAGCAGGAGCGACGAGTGTGCATGGTCAGGTCCTTGGGGTCAGGCCGTCGATCAGCGACAGGCGATAGGCGCGCCAGCCCGGCAGGAGACTGGCGACACTGCCGGCGAGCAGGATCCAGCCGAGCAGCGCGGCGAGAGACGTGACATCGTCGCCAGAGAGCTTCAGGCCATTGAGCGCGATGCCATAGTGGGCGGCGATCCAGGGCGTGGCCAAGACAAGGAGTGCGGACAACAGCGCGACACCCACCACGATTCCCCCGACAGTCACGGAAAAGCCTTCGAGAGCCAACAGGAACAGAAGTTCTCGCGGCCGCGCGCCCACCGAACGCAGGATCGCCAGTTCGCGCCGGCGGGCATCCAGGCTGGCGAGGATCACGGCGACCAGCCCGCCCAGCCCGACCAGGGCGACCATCCACGAAATCAGTAGCAGCGCCTGCTCGCCCTGGCCCACGAGCTCCCAGAACTGGTCTAGAGTCACTCCCGGCATGACGCCCATCAGCGCTTCATCGCTGTCGTCGGCGATCGCGCGCTGCATGGCGAAGACGTCGCCACGCTGTTTCAGGCCGATGAGTTGTGCGGTAATGGTCTTCGGTGTGAGATCGAACTTCCTGACCAGTGCGGGCGGTATCGAGAACCCGGGTACTGGCGCGCCGCCCTGCCAATCGAGATGAATGGCCTCCATACCGGGCAAAGGGATATGCACGGTGCGATCCACCGGCGTACCGGTGGGCGCCAGGATGCCGACGACAAAGAACGGCTTGTCGGCGTGGGCGGCACCTTCCAAGCCGCTGCCGCCATGGGCCAACACGATCTTTTCGCCGAGTCGATAACCCAATTTGCGGGCGACTTCGGCACCCAGCACAGCGTCGAAAATGCCGTCGAACGGCTTGCCGGCCTGCATCCGCAGCGGCTGGCGATCGCCGTAGCGAAAGTGTGTGAAGTAGTCGGCGGAGGTGCCGAGCACCGGAAAGCCGCGATGCGAGTCGCCGAGCGAAAGCGGGATGCTCCAGGCGACGGCCGGATGATTGGCCAGTTTTTGTGCCGAGGTCCAGCGCATGTTCTGGGTTGCCTCGCCGATGCGGAAAACCGCGTACAGCATCAGCTGGACAGGACTGGCGCGCGCGCCGACGAGCAGATCGGTACCCGAGACCGACTGCGAGAAGCTCTCGCGCACATCGTGACGAAGCCGTTCGACGCCCACCAGCAAGCTGGTCGCCAGGGCGATCGAGAGCAGGGTGAAACCCAAGGTGTAGCGCCGGTTCCAGGCGCTGCGCACGGCCAGTACGATCAGATAGTGCATGCCGTTTCTCCATGACTTGCCCGGTTGAGCGTCGGCAATGCCAGGTCGTGTACAAAGTGCGACGCCAGGCGACGGTCGTGACTGACGAACAGCACGGTGGACCCGGCAGCGTTCGCCTCACGCAAGAGCAGATCGAGAAAGACTTCCTGCCGCCCGGCATCGAGCGCGGAAGTGGGTTCGTCGGCGATCAGCAGTTCGGGATGGCCGATCAGCGCGCGCGCCGCCGCGACGCGCTGTTGCTGTCCCACCGAGAGATCGGTTGCCGGACGCCGCCACAGGTCGCGCGCCAGATCGAGATGGCCCAGCAAGCGTTCCGCTTCGCCGCGCAGCGAGGCGCCGCCCGCTTGCGCCCGCTCACGTCGCCTTGCCGAGAAACGGCAGGGCAGCAGAACGTTATCGATCACCGGCAGGTAGGGAACGAGATTGAACTGCTGGAAGACGAAGCCGATGTGGTCGGCGCGCCGCCGATCGCGCTGTGTCGACCGCAGGCGCCCCAGATCCTCGCCCAGGAGTTCGATACGGCCGTTTTCGGGTGCCAGTACGCCACCGATCAGGCTGAGCAAGGTGCTCTTGCCGCAGCCGCTCGGTCCATGCAAGAAGGCGTGCTCGCCGCGCTGCAGGCGTAGCGCGGGCAGATCCAGGCAAACGGCGTCCTGGCGAGGCCAGCGGAAGATCAGATCCGTGATGGCGAAGACCGTTTCGCTGTTCATGATCGGGCTACCAGTGCAATGCCTTGGCTTTGGGCGACAGTGTGGCCGCCGATTGTCGCTTCACGGTAAGCACTTGCGCGCGGATTTGCCGGTAACCGGGGAAAGCGTCGAACAGTTTCACCTCCAGGCCTTGCAGCGCCGCAGGTTGTGCGCAACGAAAGACGAATTCGGCATCCAGCTCGGCGTGCGCGGGCTTGGCGCCGGGTTGCGGCGCACGCGCCGGGGCCGGTGCGGGACTCGCCGCGGCAACCGGGGCCTCGCCGAGGAGCACGGGGTCGAGGACCGCGGATTCCAGCTTGATTTTTTCGAGCTTGCAGCCGGCGCCGGGCGTGGGCACGAACAGCTTGTCCGCCTGGCGTAGCTGGCTCGCCAGGCGGCGTACCTTGTCCAGTTCCTTGTCGCCCTTGGGCGCCCGCTCGAAACCCAGAAGACTGTCGAGCGGCGATTCGAGCGCGATGCGCAACGTATCCTTATCAACGTCGACGTTGAGTTCGGCGACCCCGTGAACGTGGGCTTTTTCCGCGTGTGCGACAGCACTGACGATGGGCAAGGCGGCGGCAAATGCAAGAAGGGTGCGAGAGAGCATGGAAGATCCTTGTGGTGGAGTTTATGTGAAGAACGGCGGACGGGTCGACGATGAATGGTCGGGGGCATCCGGGTGGAAAAAATCCGAGCCTTGGCGTGGCGACGATCGACATCGTTGACCCCGTCTACCCCAGCGGAGCAGAGAGCGCCTAGTCCGATCCATGGATTATCATGCCCCTCTTGGCGCTAGCCGCGTGCCAGAGCAATGCCACGACGACCAGGACCCAGACGATGACCGGCCCGCTCGGCAGGTCGAGCGCGGTCGATAGCATCAAGCCCGTCGCGTAGGCGACGACGCCAAGCAGCCACGCCGTCGGCAGGCGCCTGCGCACCATTCGGCGTGTCGCCAGCGGCGGCACGATGAGGGTCGCGAATACCAGATACAGTCCGACGAGTTGAACCGACAGGGTGACGGCCACCGCGAACAAGGCGTAGAAGCCAAGCTGCCCAAGCCGCTCGCGAGCAGCGAACCAGAGCAACAGAATCAGTCCGTAAGCGGCCGCCACCCAGAGCAGGCGGGCTGGTTGCACCCACAGGATCTGTCCGACGAGAAGATCGCGCAAGTGCTCGCTGCCATGGACGTTGCTTGCCAGCAGCAACACGCTGCCCGTGGCAGCGAGCACGAAGGTCACGCCGATTACCGCTTCCTGCACATCGGGCCAGGCCTTTTCCGTCCAGGTGAGCAGCAGGGCGCCGGCAAGCGCCGCGCAGAGTGCGGCCACCTGTACCGCCGCGCCCGTCGGTTCGAAACCGAGTTGATCGGCAAGCAGCACGCCGCAACCGGCAATCTGCGCGATCGCCAGGTCGATGAAGACGATGCCGCGGGCGAGCACCTGCATGCCGAGCGGCACGTGCGTCGCCGTCACCAGCAGGCCGGCGGCGAACGCCGGCAACAGGATGGAGGCTTCGGTGCTACCGAAGTCGAAGCTCATTGCGCCCCCTTCAGCAGGCGCTGGATCGTGTCCTCGAAGAGGCCGAACAGATCCTTGGCGGCTTCGTTGCCGCCGACGGTGAATGGCAAGACCACAACTTCGATCCTGGCCCGCTCGGCAATCCACCGCGACGCACGGTCGCTCTGATAGGCGGCACGCAGGACCATCTTCACAGGCGGCTGTTGCAGCTTGGCGAGCACTGCCGAGAGGTGAGCGGTGGTCGGTTCGACGCCCGGCTTCGGCTCGAGGGCGGCGATCTGTTTCAGCCCAAGCCAGTCCTCGAGGTAGGCGAACGCCTTGTGCTGCACGAGGATCGGCACGCCCCGCAGGGGTTCGGCCTGCCTTTCCCAATTGGCGATCGCCGTGCTCCAGCGGCCGGAGAACGCCTTGTGGCGCGTCTGGTAGGCAGCGGCATTGGCCGGATCGAGTTCGGCGAGCCGCGCCGCCAGCGGCGCTGCCACGCGTGCGATGTTGCGCGCATCGCTCTGGATGTGTGGATTGCCGCCGGGATGCACGTCGCCCTCGGCACGATCGAGGCGATCCGGTTTCTCCAACATCCGCACGTACGGCGCTGCTTCGAAATAGCCCGCTTTCCCCGGCAGTACCCGGGCATTTCCAGACTGCCGCAGCACCAGCGGCAACCAGCCGGTTTCCAGTTCGGCGCCGGTCGCGACAACGAGGTCGGCCGTGCGTGCACGGGCGATCAGGCTCGGTCGAGCTTCGATGCGATGCGGATCCTGCAGGGCGTTGGTCGCCGTGTAGACTTTGACCTTGTCACCACCCAGTTCTTCGACCAATGCGCCCCATTCGGGTACGCTGGCGAAGACGTTCAACACCGCCGGCGCCGGTGTCGCGCAGGCGGCAAGGATCATCGCCGCCAGGGTTTGTAGAAGACGATTCATGTGAGGCCTTTCGAGTTTCTCAGTATTTATGCGCGGCGTGCGCACCCAGAGTCAGGATGTATTGCAGAAAAACCTGATTGTCGGTCAGGTCGGGCAGGAGCTTGCTCTGCTGCGCCTGCAGGCGGAAGCGGCCGAACTCGGAGGTCGTGTAGTCGATCATCGCCGCGTAGCGCTTCGGATTGAAGCCGGACGAGTCGAGGTAGGCGGCATTGCTGCCGTAGTCCGGACGGCCGGTTGCGAGCTGGTCGTAGCGAACGCCGAACCGCCACTGCGGCATGAACTGGTAGACGCTCTGCAGGTACCAGCCGCTCTGTCGCGACGCGTAGCTGGAGTCGTTGGTCAGACCGAGCGCGCCGTCGCGATCGTAGGTCAGGTCGCCGCTCTCCTTGCGCCAGAAGTACTCGCCTTGCAGTTTGAAATTGGTGTTCTGCGCGTTGCCGTTGGGTGCGTACTTCCAGACGAAGTCGGCGATTGCCAACTGGCTTTTGCCGCTGAAAGCCATTTGCGAATCGACGCCGGCCGCGTCGACCTGCACGTACTCGCGATCCCGCGGCTTCAGGCCGAGATACGACACGCCGGCACGCCAACTGTGGCTGGCGCCGATGTCACCGCCGGCGTGCGCGTACATGGCATAGTTGCCGACGCCGTTGCGGTTGCGCTCAGTGCCTGGAAAGTTCGCGCCGTCACCGATCTCGGCACCCAGTTCGAGATAGGTGTCGGTCGGCGCCACCCATTTCAGTTGCAGGCCGTCACTGCGGAACTGGCCACCAAGAAACGCCTGGTACGGCAGCGGCGCGTCGTAGAAATCCCAGCCGTGCTGGTGCTGGTCGTTGAGGTAGCCGATGCTGGACAGAAAGCGTCCGAACTTCGGCCTGAAGCCACCGGGTAGGGCGGTCAACACCCCGTAGGCTTCTTCGACCTCGACGCTGTTGTCAGGAGAAAGCGACAGAATCAGGTTGGCGTAGATCTTGTCGTCGACGTTGGCGCTGAATCCCAACTCGGACTCCGCGATGCTGAATCCGCGCTTGGCGGGTGCTATGTCGCCGCTCGGAACGAAGCCGTGGATCGCGTATTTGTTGGGGTCCTGCGACAGGTTGGCATAGACGCCCTGCAGTACCGCGTAGATGGCCGGATTGAAAGCGCTGGCCGAAGTCATTGCCGTGGCCTTCGGCGCGGCTTCCGCGGCGCTCTGTCCTACGCCGGCTTCCGTCCTCGCCGCCGTTTTTTCGGCCTTGATGGCGGTCTTCTCGGCCTCGGCGAGGCGGTTTTCGAGCGCGGCTATGCGCTGCTCGTAAGTCTCCTTCATTTGTTTGACCTGGGCGCGGATCTCGGCCAGATCGGCGTCGTTGGCGGCGTGAGCCGGAAAGGTAAAGCACAGTGCCGCAACCAACGCGGCGGAAACGGGGGTACGCATGATGACTCCTCAAGATGGCAGAACGCCTCCCTTGACAGGGATTGCTGGCGAATCGACGACTCCGATGGGGCGATCAGGCGGCGGGAGGGGCGCGCGCGCGCGGCGGGCTGAGCCTCGCCGCGCGGGCGAGCCAGGCTTCTTCAACCGGCGGTGCGAGGTGGAGCAATGGTCCGTCGACGACCGTGGCGGGTGTCGGCAGCGGATAGTCAAGATTGTGCGCGGCCAGGCAGAACATGCAGGCATGGCTACTGCCCTCGTCGGCGTCGGGCTTGAGATGATCGACGAAGTGGAACAAGGCTGCCGACTGCGCCAGCACCAGCAGCAATACGAGAACGGCGGCTCGCAGGTGCTTCATCGACTGCGGGTCGCCGCCGTCACCGCACAGGGCGTCGGTTTCTTCACTGATCGCCAGCTCGCGGTCATCGAGCGACGCCGCGGTGCTCATCGCCGTACCCGACCTCAACTCGAGCAATGCCCCCGCCGGCGCGCGGTGCGCGCACCTGCCCGACGAATTCGCAGCGAAGGCGTGTCGTTTCCATAGGCGTTTCGGTAGGGTAGGCGACCGCTGTCAGCATGGCCGCTCATTCAAGCACAAGCCAAACAGAAGCGCAACTCAGTTGCAAAAAGGCCCGTCGTCTTCGACCGACAGTGTCTCTTGTCGGCGGTAGCCGCAGGCATCGTGGAAAACCATTCTTTGGCGAACCCGACCGAAGGCTTGGCATGCCTGAGGAATCGCTTTCGAGCGTTGCCGCCGGCCTTTCGCCGAACCGCCGAACAGGTTGTCAATGCGAATGATTCGCATATACAATCAAGGTCGTCGATCATGGTTGTGGGCAATTCCGCGTCTCGGGCCTTATCCGGCGAAGCATGGCGCTCAGTTCACGCTTGTTCGCGTGCCGACCCACGGCGACGTACCGGAAGAAAGGAAGCCGATTTCATGAATTCCACGGACTTGATCACCCTGTTTGAGCTGCCCACCGGCCAGGAAGCGACGGTAGGCAGCCGACCTCTCGCCGCTGACGGCGAGAAGTCAGACCGCGAGTTGTCCCTGCGCCTGTTCGAGATCGGCTTCATCGACGGCGAGCGGGTGTGCGTCGTCGCGCGCGGCCATCCCGGTGGCGATCCCGTCGCCGTACGGGTCGGCAACACGATGTTCGCCTTGCGCCGCTTCGAGGCCGAGCGCGTGCTGGTCGCGCCGCTCGGGGGCGTGGCATGAGCACGGCGAAAGGAACGTTGCGGCTGGCTCTGCTCGGCAATCCGAATTGCGGCAAGACGGCGCTCTTCAACCTGCTGACCGGCAGCCGGCAAAAGGTCGCCAACTATCCCGGCGTCACCGTGGATCGCAAGGAAGGGCAACTGACGACGCCGTCAGGCAAACAGTTTCGCGTACTCGATCTGCCCGGCGCCTACAGTCTCAACGCGGTCAGCATCGACGAGGAGATCACGCGCGATGTCGTGCTGGGCATGCTCGGAGGCGAGGCGCGTCCCGACTTGCTGGTCTGCGTGAGCGACGCGACCAATCTCAAGCTCAACCTGCGGCTCGTTCTCGAGGTCAAGCGTCTTGGCCTGCCGATGGTCCTGGCACTGAACATGACCGACCTGGCGAGCAAACGCGGTATCGAGATCGACGTGCCGGGGCTGGCCCGCGAACTGGGCGTGCCGGTCGTCCGCACGATCGCCGTCAAGCGTGGCGGGGCGAGCGAGCTGATCGGCCAGCTCGAGGCTTTGCTGCTCGATGACGTACCGCGCCCGTCCGTCTGGTTGCCGCCCGATGTCGCCGACGTCACCGCCACGCAACGCGAAGTGCGGCGCATTCTTGCCGCGACGGTGCGCGAGCCGGAGCTCGACACGCGCCTCGACGAGCGGATCGATCGCGTCGTCCTGCACCCGGTCTGGGGAATGCTGATCCTCGCGGCAACGCTGTTTCTGATGTTTCAGGCGGTGTTCAGCTGGGCCAGCGTGCCGATGGACCTGATCAAGAGCGGCGTCCAGGCGTTCGGCGTTTTTCTCACCGAACAGATGCCGGACACCATCCTGCGCAGCCTGCTGGTCGATGGCATCGTCGCCGGCGTTGGCAGCGTGCTCGTTTTTCTGCCGCAGATCCTGATCCTCTTCCTGTTCATTCTGGCTCTCGAGGATTCGGGCTACCTGCCGCGTGCCGCCTTCCTGCTCGATCGGCTGATGGGGACCGTCGGCCTGTCGGGCCGCTCGTTCATTCCCCTGCTGTCGAGCTTCGCCTGCGCCGTCCCCGGCATCATGGCCGCGCGCACCATCGCCAACTGGCGCGATCGTCTGGTGACGATCATGATCGCGCCATTGATGACCTGCTCGGCGCGCCTGCCGGTCTACGCCCTGCTCATCGGAGCGTTCATTCCGCAGAGCACGGTGGCCGGCGTTTTCAACTTGCAGGGGCTGGTTCTTTTCTGCCTCTACGTGGCTGGCGTGGTCAGCGCCATGGCCGTCGCCGGCGTGCTCAAGTGGTCGGTCGCCAAGGGACTGCCGCATCCGCTGATGCTCGAGCTGCCGTCCTACCGCTGGCCGCATGGCCGCAATCTGCTCCTTGGCCTCGTCGAACGAGCAGGGATCTTCCTCCGGCGCGTCGGCAACATCATTCTTGCGCTGATGGTCGTGCTGTGGTTCCTGTCGTCGTTCCCGGCGGCGCCCGACGGCGCCGCCGGCCCGGCGATCCAGTACAGCTATGCCGGCATGCTCGGCCAGGCGCTCGAAGTGATCTTCGCGCCAATTGGCTTCAACTGGCAGATCTCGATCGCACTGGTCCCCGGCATGGCGGCGAGAGAGGTCGCCGTCGGTGCCCTCGGCACGGTCTACGCGCTGTCGGCAACCGGCGACGACGTGGCCGCACAACTGGCGCCGATGCTGGCCGCCGGCTGGTCGCTGCCGACGGCTTTCTCGCTCCTCGCCTGGTACGTCTTCTCGCCGCAATGCTTATCCACGCTGGCGGTCGTCAAGCGCGAAACCAACTCCTGGCGTTACCCGCTGCTGATGGCCGGCTACCTGTTTGCCCTGGCTTATGGCGCGGCATTCGTGACCTATCGCGTCGCCCTGATGCTCACGGCAGGCTGACATGCTGTTCGAGGAACTGCTTACCTATGCGGCAGTTGCCGGCGCCGTGACGTACTCGGCATGGCGACTCGTTCCGGGCAATCTGCGGCTTACGCTGGCCGTACGCTGGGCGACCCTAGCCCGCCGTTCGGGACTCGCGGAAAGCACCGCCGAAGCGATTCGTCGGCGCGCCTTTGGCAGCGGGGGGCAGGCTTGCGGAGCTTGCACCGGCTGCGGCAACCGGCCGACGGCAGCCAGCCATGTCGTAACAATCAGGCCGAATCCCGGGGTGAAGCCGCAGCCACTTCAGTCAGCGCCGGCTCGCGGTCCGTTGGGAGAGCAGCGAGGCGGCGAGCCCGAGTCCCAGAAGGGCGAGGGTGCCCGCTTCCGGGACCGTCGATCGGAGCGGCGGCGCGACGAGGGCGACGCCATAGCTGTCCGCGCGGCCGAGTTCGAAGTCCCAATCGGTGGCCACGCGGAAGCTGCCTTCATGGAACTTGAAGGCGATATCCGCCACCAGGTCGCCGAGCAGGGAGCTGCGGTAGTAGAGATCGAGCAGCAGGCGATCGCTGAGATCTATCCAATATTCGGCGCCGCCGCTCCGACCAAGCATGTCTGCGCTGCCGGCGAGATATCCCTCGATGTAGACGTCCACGCGGCCTGAGTAGGCTTCTTCGGCCGTGGTCCACCGAAACTGGGGGAGCCCCGCACGATGCAGGTCAGGCAGTCCCGGACCCGCGACGTCGACGAAGAACGCGTTGATGAAGGTGGGGTCGAGTTCGAGGCGGGTGGCATTGTCCGTTGGCGTGAAAACCCGGCCCTGCCGCGCCTCGCCCGGCTGAGGATTGCCGACCTTCTCCTGCTTGACCTCGGCGATGTTCCCGTCGGACCCAAGGTAGATCGTCGCTTTCTTGCGTCCCTTGTCGGCCGCGTCGAGTCCCTTTGCGACCTCCAGAAGAAGCTTGCCGGACCCGGCGGTGCCATCGATGATGAGGTTCTTCTTGGTGGCGTCATCATCGACTGGCGCGGGGCGCTCATCGCCTCGCGCGAGGTCGCCGCCCTTCAGGTTGTCGTAGGCAAACAGGATGCGCTTGTCCGCGAAGCCCGCTCCAATGAGGCCCTGGTAGAGCTGGTAGGCGCCCGCGCCCGCGGCGCGATTGTAGTTGTACCAGACCAGTGAATGACTCTTTTCGTCAAGCCCGACGGTGGACTGGTTGCCGGCCGCCGAAAACTGCAGTCTCGATGTCTTCGCGCCCGGCTGGTCGTAGTCGCCACTCTTGGCGGCGTCGTAAAGCTGTTGCACCGTGCTCTTGGGATTGGACAGCAACTGCTTGATCCAGATGGCTTCCCAGCCATGAATCCACTTGTCGGGGTCGGTCTGAGACTTGAGCCCTGCGAAGCGTTCGTAAACGCTCGAGTCAGTCTCCGCAAACCGCTCGACCTTCGACTGGTCGCGCGAAGTCGTGATGCTCCACTTGCCGGCGTCGTCCTTGAGTTTGGCGCCGATCTCGGTGGCGAAACCGCCGGACAGGCAGGCCGAGACGACCACCGTGAGATCGTCGAACTTTCCGCTCAGCGCTTTCTTGATGGATTCGGCCAACTGATAGTCGAACACTTTCTCGTCGTTGGGCGCCTGGAGGTAGGAATGCGTTTCGGTCACGGCCTCGGCCAGCGCATCCGGCACCGCGAGGCCAAGACCCAGGACCATCAAGGCGCGCGCCAGTCGGGCAAGTCCGGGTCCGCGCCTCGGCCAGCGGCTTGCGCGCCCGTCCTGTGTCGCCGGTTGCTCCTCGAACCCGGGCAGGTGAACGTCGCCGGTCGACTGCCGGCCCGCAGAAGCGAGCTGCGAGCGCGGGTCGCCGCCGTCGGGAGGGGACGAAAAGGATGACATTGAATGTGCCTCCATGGACGTGCTCGAACCCAGCAAGACCGCGGCCGTGACGGGGCAACGGAAATGGCCCCGCTTGTGTGGACAGGAAAGTCTTTTGAGTGCCGCGCTGCCGGTTGCGGTCGAGTGGCCGGTGTTGCGGTTGCTGTTGACGTTCCGGGATCTTATACGAAACGAATAGCGCCCAGTGGCGCTTTCCCGCCCCCGTCCGCCTGCCGGGATCGCCTCGCGCCGAGCCCCTGAACCGTGGGCCGTACCGGCGGCCAGGTGCCCGCCTATAATGGCCGTGGGCGAAACAGGAAAGACACAAGGGGGGAACCATGCCGCGTCTGGTGATCCGCCACCGGGGCGCCGAATCGGGCGGCGCTTTCGAAGTTCAGCGCGTCGATGGCCGGGGCGCCAAGACGGCGCCGGCGGTGCCAGTGGACGATCCGCTGTCGCGCGCGCTGCCGGATACCGCGGCCCGCCTCGGCGAAGAACTCGTCTGGTACCTCGAAAGCTACCTCGACTATCCCTACGGCCCCAACCAGAATCGCGCCGAGCGCGTGCAGGCGGCGCTGCAGTGCTGGGGCGAGGAGACCTTCACGACCCTGTTCGGGCAGGGTCAGGCGCGCGACCATTACCGCGATGCGACGCGCCACGGCCACGGCGAACTGCAACTGGCGATCGTCAGCGACACGCCGCGCGTTCTCTCCTGGC
>NZ_JAPUVI010000044.1 GCF_029255285.1 Accumulibacter sp. | reverse complement strand
TGAACCTGTGACCTTCGGGTTATGAGCCCGACGAGCTGCCAGACTGCTCCACCCCGCGACCGTCGAGGAGCAAACCGCCACCTCGGGTTTTCCTCGCCGCGCCGACCAGAGCTTTTCGCCCCTACAGGCCAGTGCCGCTGCGAAGAGGGAGAATTCTAGCAAACGCATCGGATGGGCGTCAACACTTAGTTCTACTTTGTGTGCATGGCAAATCTGTACGGGTGGCGGATGGTCTCCCCATCCGACAAGCTACGCCGGGTCGGCGTCGGTCCGCGAAACGGCTCTCGAACGAAACAAGGCGACGACGAAAGACAGCATTCCGGCCGCCGCCAGCCAGCCTCCTTCAGTCACGCCCAGCACCAGAAGAAGGCCAGCCGAGACGAACAGGAGCGGGCGCCCGATGCCGCCGGCACGCAGCGCGGCATGCATTCGCGCTTGCGCCGGCGTACGCACGCCGGGGTGACACCAGACGGGCAGGAGTTGTGACAAGGCACCAGTAACCAGGGGAAAAAGAAATGCGACGATGAACGCCACTACCGCGTCGCGGCCATCGACGAAGTGCATGGCATGCAGAATGCCAAAAGCCAGCAACAGAAAATAAGCGCCCAAAGCGGCGAACAGCGCTGCTACCGCGCTGTTGCCAGTCAGTGTTCGCCAGCCATAGCGCCGCAACCAGGCGACACCGGTATTCAGCACGACGCACAGCAAAAGCACCCCGCCAGTCAGCGCCAGCGGCAGCCAGAAAGCCGCTCCGACCGCCACCGCCAGCACCGCGCCGGCGGCAATCGGCAGATCGTGGTGCAGTCTGGCCGCCGCATGGGCATCGTGTTCTCCCACGGCGGTCGGCAGCAAGACCTGCAGGGTTCCCAGCGCCGCCAGACCGACAAAGCCCAGGGTATTCAAGTGCAAGTGCAGAAGGCGAAACTCCGATCGCCATTCCGGCCACTCGGTCATCGCCGGTACCAGCGCCAGCCCCAGGCTCAGTGCGACGACGGCCGCCAAGTACCAGCGCCAACCGGGATGCGGTCTGCCCAGTGTACGGTGGGCACGCCGCACAAGCCAAACGGCAAATACGATGGCCACCAGGAAGGCGCCAAGCGCCGCGGCGTTCCGTGCCGTAGGGTCCAGCGCGCCATTGAAGCCGAGAAACGCGGCCGCACCCGCCAACTGGAGTAGCAACGTAGCCCACAACAGGCCGCGATGCGCCCTGCCAGTACGCGTCAAAACCGGCACGAAGTGGCTTATCGCACCGAAGATCAGCGGCGCCACACCTACCGCGAACACCAGGTGGGCGAGCGCCGGCAGCGAAGGATCGCCAAACACCAGCAGTGCCAGCGCAGCGACGAAAACGCCGACCGCCGAAAACGCTAAGTAGATCATCACCACGGCTTCATACAAAGCCGAACAGTGTCAAGGAGCGGCTGAGTTCCCGCCGGACCAACGTTGACAAGGGCAGGCGCGCGGGGCGATCGCCCGAGCCGCCACCGTCAAGCTTGACGGGTAAAATCGATGACGATCGCCCCCGGCTCGCGCTGCACGTAGTTGATCGCCAGTCCATCACCGTAGTACTCCTGCAATTGATTGAGGAGTGGCAGCGGATCATGGTCATTGCTGAAGCGCATGGTTTCACCGACGATCAAGGCGTCGAGAGCACCGAAAATCGCCGCATGGCGAAAGCGCTTGGCAATTCCGCGGGCGTCGAAAGGGTAGATGGCTTCCGGAGTCGGTTGGCCGCAAGCATGCATGGAAGTCTCCCCAAGAGGTTCTGTGGTTGGCAAACCTGCATTGTGCAACACCTGATGCCGCTTGTCTTTGATCTACGAAAGCGGATTTCGCCCTGCCGGCTCCCAAACGCTGGCCTTTTACCCGAGCCGCTTCATCCCGAGCCTGATCATGAGACTCTCGGCCGGGCAGAAGCAGGTGAAGCCGCTCTGCAACAGGTTGGCGCCGACGAAGACGGTGAACCACAGAAAGTACTTGGAAACGAAGAGCGGGCTCTCGGGAACCCCGAGGGCGAGCGAAAGAAGGATGAAGCTACCGGCCATGATGCGGACGGCGCGGTCGGTTGTCATGTCGGATGGTCCTTTCTGAAAGTGGCGTAGTAGAGTACCGGGATCACGACCAGCGTGAGCAGGGTGGACACGAAGATGCCGAAAATCAGGCTGATCGCCAACCCGTTGAAGATCGGGTCGTCGAGAATGAACAGCGCGCCGAGCATCGCCGCCAACCCGGTCAGGGCGATGGGTTTGGCGCGCACGGCGGCCGACTGAACGATTGCCTCGCGCAGCGCCATTCCTTGCGAGATCTGCTGACGGATGAAATCGACCAGCAGAATCGAATTGCGGACGATGATTCCGGCCAGCGCGATCATGCCGATCATCGACGTCGCCGTGTACTGACTGCCGAGCAGCGCGTGCCCCGGCATGACGCCGATGATGGTCAGCGGAATCGGCGCCATGATGATGAGCGGCACGAGATAGCTCTTGAAATGCGCGACGACCAGCAGGTAGATCAGGATCAGACCGACCACATAGGCGATTCCCATGTCGCGGAACGTTTCGTAGGTCACCTGCCACTCGCCATCCCACTTGATGCCGTAGGCCGCGTCGGGAGCTGGCGGCTGGCGGATGAACCACTCGCCGAGCGTGCCGGCGCCGCGCTCGAGGTGGTCGAGCGGGCGGCCGACCAGTTCTGCGCGTGCCGCGAACATGCCGTAGAGCGGCGAATCGAGTTGGCCGCCCATGTCGCCGACGACGTAGACGACCGGCAGCAGGTTCTTGTGATAAACCACCGTCTCGCGCGGCGGCTCGCGCACCTCGACCAGCTCCGAAATCGGCACCAGGAGGCCGGCACGCGAACGCACGCGCAGCTTGAGCAGCGTGTCGAGCGAGCCCCGGGTCTCGGCCGGCAGAGTCACACGCACCGGAATCTCGTACTTGGCCCCGGTGTTATGAACCGGCGTGACATCCTCGCCGGCCAAGCCCAGGCGCACGACCTCGACGATATCGCTCTGCGCAACGTCGAGCAGCGCGGCCTTGTTCTGCAGGACGTGGAGCACGGTCTTGCGGCCTTCGGCGGTCACCGAGTCGTCGATTCCGACGAGATCGGGCGTACGTTCCAGAACCTGGCGTACTTCCCTGGCGAGTGCAATCTGGCCCCGGTAATCCGGTCCGTAGACCTCGGCGACGATAGGCGACAGCACCGGCGGTCCTGGCGGCACCTCGACCACTTTTGCGTTGCCGCCGGCCTGCCGGCCGATGGCCTCGACCTCGGCGCGTACCGACACAGCGATTTCGTGGCTCTGCCGCGCACGCTGCCGGTGGTCGACCAGGTTGACCTGCAGGTCGCCGAGTTCCGGTGCGGCGCGCAGGTAGTACTGGCGAACCAGGCCATTGAAGTTGATCGGGCTGGCAGTACCGGCGTAGGCTTGGTAGTCGCTGACCTCCGGAACCTTGACCACAGCGGCGCCGATTTCGCGCAGGACGCGCGCCGTTTCCTCGAGCGGCGTTCCGGCCGGCATGTCGAGAACGATCTGAAACTCACTCTTGTTGTCGAAGGGCAGCATCTTGAGGACGACCAGCTTGCCACCGGCAAGCGCCAGCGAGCCGACGATCAGCAGCCCGATGGCCAGCAGCAGACGGCGGCGCGCGCGTTGGCCGGTCCGCACGTCGAGGAAAGGTGTCAGCAGGCGACGGAAAAGTCGCTCGAGGCGACCGGCCACCGGTCCGTCGGCGGCTGGCGGATGAAGCGACGTCGTGCTCAGCAAGTTGGCGGCCAGCCAGGGCGTAACGACGAAGGCGACGGCCAGCGATATGAACATGCCGAGCGACGAGTTGATCGGGATCGGGCTCATGTACGGTCCCATCAGGCCAGTGACGAAGGCCATCGGCAACAGCGCCGCGATCACGGTGAAGGTGGCCAGGATCGTCGGCCCGCCGACTTCGTCAACCGCCGCCGGAATGATCTCGAGCAATGGCTTGTCCGGCTGCAGCGCCTGCCAGCGATGGATGTTCTCGACGACGACGATGGCGTCGTCGACCAGAATGCCGATCGAAAAGATCAGCGCGAACAGCGACACACGATTCAGAGTAAAGCCCCAGGCCCAGGACGCGAACAGCGTCGCGGCCAGCGTCAGGCTGACCGCGACGCCGACGATCAGCGCCTCGCGCCGGCCGAGGGCGAAAAAGACCAGCAGAACGACGAAGGCGGTGGCGAAGGCGAGCTTGCCGATCAGTTTCTGCGCCTTGTCGGTCGCCGTCTGGCCGTAGTTGCGGGTCACCGTGACTTCGACGCCTTCGGGGATCAGCGTTCCTTTGAGCGACTCGACGCGGGCGAGCAAGGCCTGCGCGACATCGGCCGCATTGACGCCGGGCTTTTTCGAGACCTGCACCGTGACTGCCGGGAATTCACCGTCGCGCTTACCGAACCAGACGTAGCGCTGCGGCTGATCCGGACCGTCCTCGACGCGCGCCACGTCGTCGACGAACACCGGCTTGCGCTGGTCGGCACGGCCACGGACAGCGACGACGAGTTGCCGCACGTCGGCGGCCGATTCGAGATAGCTGCCGGTCTGCACCAGCACTTCGCGGTTGCCGGCGACGAGGCTGCCCGACGAGTGCAACGCGTTGCCAATGCGCAGCGTGGCGGCCAGATCCTGTGGCGTAACGGCGAAGGCGTTCATCCGCTCGCCGTCCATCAAGACACGCACCACGTGGTCGGGCCCGCCGAGAGTCGAGACGTCGCGCGTCCCCGGCACGCGCTTGAAATCGACCTCGGCGGCACGCGCTACCTGTTGCAGGTCGAAGGCCGAGCGCGTCGGGTCGGCGGTCCAGAAAGTCAGCGCAACGATAGGCACATCGTCGATACCTTTCGGTTTGATCGTCGGCTCGAGCACGCCGAGATTCGGCGCCAGCCAGTCGCGGTTCGAATGCACGGTATCGTAGAGGCGGACGACGGCATCGTTGTACTTGACGCCGACCGCGAACTGCACCGTCACCACCGCCATCCCCGGTCGCGACACCGAAAAGACGTGTTCGACGCCCGACATGCGCGACAACACCTGCTCGGCCGGCGTCGCGACCAGGTTCTCGACGTCGCGTACCGATGCCCCGGGGAAAGGGATGAACACGTCGGCCATCGTTACGTCGATCTGCGGCTCTTCTTCGCGTGGCGTCACCAACGTCGCGAAGACGCCCATCAAGAGCGCCACTAGCGCCAGCAGCGGCGTCATCTGCGAGCTGGCGAACAGACGGGCGATGCGGCCAGAAAACCCCATCGCCTCAGTTGCCCCGCTGACTCGCGGATTTCAGGTCGACGGCGGTCTTGACCGGATCGAGAGCGACACGCTCCCCCGGCCGCAAACCCGCCAGCACCTCGATTTCACTGCTCCCGACCGGCTCGCCGAGGCGTAACTGGCGCAAGGACAGCTTTCCCTGTTCATTCTGGACGTACACCGCGGCCACCTCGCCGCGCCGCACGATAGCGGTCTGCGGCACGGTCAGCTTGCTGGCGCGACCGATCACGAAGTAGACCCGGGCGTGCAGTCCGGGAACGACATCGGCGATGCCGCTCGGCAAACCGACGCGCACCAGTGAAACATGCGTCGCCGCGTCGGCAGTCGGCAGGACGGTAACGCTGGTCGCCTCGACCACTTTCCCGAGTTCCGGAAACTCGATCCGTGCCTGCTTGACGGAACGCATCTGCGCCAAGCGGTACTGCGCGACAGTGACGGTGACACGCATGCCATCAGGATCATGAATCGCCACCAGAGGCTTGCCGGGGGTCGCCATTTCGCCCAATTCGGTCAAGCGCTGCGCGACCACTCCGGAAATCGGTGCGCGCACCGTCGCGTGCCCCAGGCCAACCGTCGCTTGGCCCCGCGTTGCCTGAGCGGCGTCGAAGTCGGCTTTCGCCTTGTCGACCGCCGCCTGGCTGACGAAGCCCTGTTGGCGCAAACTCAGCGTTCGCTGATAGCTCGCCTTGGCGTTGACGTACTGCGCCGACGCCGCGGCGGCCACTTCGCTCGCTTCACGAGCATCGATTCTCATCAGGAGGTCGCCCCGGCGCACGGACTGCCCGGCATCGACGTAGACCTCGACCACCCGCCCCGCAAGCTGCGCCGCGACGGTCGCCTGACTGACCGCCTCGACCAGGCCGTTGGCGGGTAGCGTCACGTCCACCGTTTGTAGCTCGACGACCATCGTCGGCAGGCGCTGAACCTGAGCCCCCGCGGCCAGCGAAAACGCCACGGCCAAGCCGGCGAACCACCACCGCCAGCTCGGCATGACACGTGTAAAGTAAGTACTCATACATATAAGCATATACTGATATAACTCCACGGACAAGCGACCGGCGAAGACGTCTGCCGGCGGCGCGCAGGATCTCTTGACGGACAGGCGGCTTGGGTGAGACAAAGAGGGAATCGCTCCTGACCATCGCGCCATGAAACCTCTCCTGTTCGTCCTGAGTGCCGTCTGCTTCGTCGTGGGCTGCGCCAGCCCGCCGCTCGCCGGGCGACCGCCCGTCACCGACGCGGTCGAACTCCGCCAACCCGAAGGCTCCTCGCGCGTCACTCCGCAAACGGGCTGGCGCGGCCGGGAATTCGCCGTCGCAACGGCGCATCCGCTGGCCAGCGAGGCGGGACGGGCGATACTCGAAGCCGGCGGTTCGGCCGTCGACGCGGCAATCGCCGCCCAGATGGTGCTGACGCTCGTCGAACCCCAGTCGAGCGGCATCGGTGGAGGCGCTTTCCTGCTGCATCACGATGGACGGGAAACGGTCGCGTTCGACGGCCGCGAGACCGCCCCGGCCGAAGTCGACGAAGCGTTGTTCCTGAAGCGTGACGGCAAGGTGATGAGTTTCACCGAGGCCGTCGTCGGCGGCCGCGCGGTCGGCGTTCCGGGGACCGTGCGCATGCTCGAGATGGCGCACGCCAGCTACGGCAAACTGCCTTGGCCGACGTTGTTCGAAGCGGCAATCCGGCTGGCCGATGAAGGTTTCCCGGTCGGCGAGCGTCTGCATACGCTGCTCGGGAAAGATCCCCATCTGCGCCTGGACCCGAGCGCGGCGGCCTACTTCTACGACCAGGACGGACAAGCGCGGGCGGTCGGCACTTTGTTGCGCAATCCGTCGCTAGCCACCGTGCTGCGCCGCATTGCTCGCGAAGGATCGGCGGCGCTGCACACGGGCGACATCGCGCAGGCGATCGTCGACCGCGTCCGGCAGCACCCGCAAAACCCTGGCCGGCTGACCATGGCGGACCTGGCAGCGTACCAGGCAAAGCGGCGCGCGCCGCTGTGCAGCGACTACACACCCAAGGCCGTCGCGCCAGCGCGCAACTACCGCCTCTGCGGCTTTCCACCGCCGAGCTCGGGAGCCATCGCGATCGCCCAAATCCTCGGTATTCTGAACGACACTCCGGCGCCTTTCCTGCCGTTTGACGATCCGCTCTGGCTGCACTACTACAGCGAAGCGTCGCGCCTCGCCTTCGCCGACCGCGCCCAGTATGTCGCCGACCCCGACTTCGTCGCTGCCCCGGGCGGTCACTGGCAAACCTTGATCGAGCGCGACTACCTGGCCGCACGGGCGCGACTGATCGGCCCGCAGAGCATGAAAGTGGCCGCTCCCGGCTCACCTTCGCCGCTCGGCAGCTCGCGAGCGCCGATGCCCGAGCAGGTCGAATACGGCACCTCGCACATCAGCATCGTCGACGCCTACGGCAATGCGCTGGCCATGACCAGCACGATCGAGGACGCCTTCGGCGCGCGCGTGATGGTCAGGGGCTTCCTGCTCAACAACGAGCTCACCGACTTTTCCTTCACGCCGACCGATGCCGGCGGCGCGCCGGTCGCCAACCGGGTCGAACCCGGCAAGCGTCCGCGCTCGTCGATGAGCCCGACGCTGGTCTTCGACCAGGCGAGCGGCGAACTGGTGCTGAGCGGCGGCTCGCCGGGTGGCGCGCTGATCATCCATTACACCGCGAAACTGCTCTATGCGATGCTCAACTGGGAGCTGGCGCCCCAATCGGCGATCGACCTGCCCAACTTCGGCTCGCTGAACGGCCCGACGCTGCTCGAGGAGAGGCGCTTCTCGAAGTCTTTTGTCGACGCTTTGCAGACACGTGGCCACGAGGTCAGGGAAGTCGGCATGAGCAGCGGCCTGCAGGCGATCCGGAAGGGCGATGACGGCTATACCGGCGGCGCCGATGGGCGGCGCGAAGGCCGGGTGATGGGGCGGTGACGACGCGCAGCGAGACGCCGCGGCGACTGCCCGGCAGAGGACTCCGGGGTACCGCTGCGTTCGCCAACAGGCCGACTGTTCTGCGGCGCCTGTTGCGGTCGATGCCGTCCGCCCGGCAATTCCTCGCTTTTTTCCTCGTCGCCGTGGCCAGCGGTTGCGCCACCGACGGCAGCTACGAATCGCGCCCTGCGCCGCGCCCACGACCGGTATCGCCCAGCAGCTTGCCGGAAGTCACGCCGACGCCGCCGCGCGATCTGTCGCCGTCCGCGCTGCCGCCGCCGGCCAGCGTCGCTGTCCCCGTGACGCCACCCTTTCCCCGGCCCTCTTCGGGTGAGCGCGATGGACGGGCGATGCTGAACCGACTGCTGCCGACCTCCATCGGCGATCGCCAGGGCTGGATGACGGACATCCTGGCCGCGTTTGCCGCCCTGCAAATCCCGACGCTGGCCGAAAATCTGTGTGCCGCGATTGCTGTCATCGAGCAGGAATCGGGTTTTCGAGCCGACCCGGAGGTTCCCGGACTGTCGCGCATCGTCTGGCAGGAAATCGACCGGCGGCGTGAGGGATACGCCATCCCCAAGGCCGTCCTGGAACTCGCCCTGCTCAAGACATCGCCCGACGGGCGCAGCTACCGGGCACGCATCGACGCTTTGCGTAGCGAAAAACAGATGAACGCACTCTACGAAGACATGATTTCCGAACTGCCGGCCGGACGGACGCTGCTCGGCGGCTACAACCCGGTGCGTACCGGCGGACCGATGCAGGTCAGCGTCGAATTCGCCGAAGAGCAGGCGCGTAGTCGACCCTACCCTTACGCACCCCGGGACAGCATCCGTCACGAAGTTTTTGCGCGGCGTGGCGGTGTCTATTTCGGGATTGCCTTCCTGCTCGATTACCCGACGACTTATAGTCAGATGCTCTACCGCTTCGCCGACTTCAACGCCGGCCGCTATAGCAGTCGCAACGCCGCTTTCCAGAACGCCCTCGTACTCCTCAGCGGCCGCCAACTAGCCCTCGATGGCGACCTCCTGCGTTACAAAGGCGGCGTCCCCGCCAGCGAGGCCAGCGACACACAACGCGCGATTCAACTCCTGCGACCGCGTCTCAAGCTCAGCGAACCCGAAATCCTGCGTGATCTCAAGCTCGAAAAGTCACTTGCCTTCGAACAGACACCGCTCTACCAGCGGATCTATGCCCTCGCCGATGCCCTTTCGGGAGAACGAAGAGTACGCGAGTTGCTCCCCAGAATCGACCTGAAAAGCCCCAAGATTTCGCGCCGCCTGACCACCGAATGGTTCGCCCGACGGGTCGATGGCCGCTACCGCTCCTGCCTCGCGCGGAGCCGGCCGGAAAGCTGAACGCACCGACTCAGCCGGCGGTCAGCGTCGGCGGCGCCCATGCTGCGGCGCTCCCCACACTGTGTGACCTGTGCCTCGTGTGCGAACTTCCGGGGTCATCCCTGTCTGGGCGTGGCGTGCCGATTGGAATGCCACGCCACGGTTTGAGCCACAACTCGTTCCGCGCCGTCCCTGCTTCGGTAGAATAGGGGTGGCTGCGTGGCGGCACCTGGAGCGACCCCGCCCGCGACTCGCGCTCGACGGTCCGCAGCCGCACCTGAACCGCCTGCCCAGCGCGCGCAACGGCGTCTCGCTTGGCCGGAGTTGCCGCTCGCGAAGCATTCTGCTTGCCTCGCGAGCCATGGACCAAGAGTTCGCGCGCGATATCATCCCGGAAGGCAGGGAACACAGGCCAAAGCCATGGGTCAACGTCGCGGCTTATCAATGACCGTCGCCGGACGGCCGCACACGCATCGGAGACGCCGCAAATGAGTATCGCCAACGAGGAACAACCCAGGAAGAGGCGCACGAGCGCCAAGACGGCGCCGCTTGCCACCGCTGGCGATGACGCGCCCCGCCCGGAAAGGGCCGATGAACGACCCTTCATCGTCGGCGTTGGCGCTTCGGCCGGTGGACTCGAAGCCTTGAGTCTGCTGCTGCCGGGTCTGCCGAAAAACCTTGGCCTGACCTACGTCGTCGTCCAGCACTTGTCACCGACCTATCGCAGCATGATGTCGCAGTTGCTGGGACGCGAGACGACGATGACCGTCCGGGACATCGAAGACGGAATGTTGCCCGAGCCGAACATGGTCTACATCACGCCGCCGAATCGCAACCTGACGCTCAAGGAAGGGCATTTTCGGCTGGTCGAACCGGCCCGCGAGTCGATGCCCAAGCCGTCGGTCAATCGCTTCTTCGCCTCGCTCGCCGAGGAAATCGGCGAATCGACGATCGGCATCGTTCTCTCCGGCACGGGCTCCGACGGCGCCGCCGGGATCCACGCGATCAAGGCGGCGGGTGGTTTCACCTTCTCCCAGGATCCGGACACCGCCAAGTACAGCGGGATGCCGCAGTCGGCGATCGACACCGGCAGCGTGGACTGGATTCTACCGCCGGAGCAGATGGGCGCCGAAATCAGCCTGATCGTCCTCAACCGCGGACTGATTCCGGTGGCGGCCCAGGCGGCGGGCGCACCGGCAACGCTCAAGACCCTGCTCGGCAAGGTGCGCAGCCGCACCAAGGTCGATTTCTCGCAGTACAAGGAACCGACCTTGTGGCGCCGCATCGAGCGGCGCATGGCCGCCAACCACGTCAACACCCTGCACGATTACCTGCAGGTGGTCGACCAGACACCGGCCGAACTCGACAAGCTGTGCAAGGACATCCTGATATCGGTCACCGCCTTCTTCCGCGATACCGACGCGTTTTCACGCCTCGACAAGGTGGTCGGCGAGATTATCGCCAGCAAGCAACCCGGTGACGACATTCGGGTCTGGGTCGCCGGTTGCGCGACCGGCGAGGAAGCGTATTCGCTGGCCATCCTGTTTGCCGAACGGCTGGGTGCGGCCTTCGACCAGTATCGCCTGCAGATCTTCGCCACCGACATCGATCTCGACGCGATGGCTTTGGCCAGGCGTGGCGTCTTCGCCGCGTCCAACCTGACACACATGGATCGCAACCGCATCCGTGCGCATTTCACGCCGCATGGCGACCGCTACGAGATCAACAAGAACCTGCGCGATGCGGTGATCTTCGCGCGCCAGGATCTGGTGCAGGATCCACCCTTCCTACGCCTCGATCTGGTCAGTTGCCGCAACGTCCTGATCTATTTCCAGAGCGAGTTGCAGGCGCGCCTGCTGTCGGTGTTCCATTACGCCCTCAACCCCGGGGCCTATCTGTTCCTCGGCAAATCGGAAGGAATCTTCCAGCAGGAAGCGCTGTTCGGGGTCGTCGACAAGGAAGCGCGGCTCTATCGCCGGCACGGCACCAGCACCCGGCTGCCACTGCTCCGGTCGGAGATGCAGATCCCGGCCGCCGGCCTCAACCAGCACCAACGACCGGGCAAGCCGATCACGCCGCAGGGCTTCGAAACGATCCTGCTCGAGGCGGCCGGTCGTCATTTCATCCCGACCACGATCCTGATCAATGGCAAGTTCGAGATCCGGCACATCCATGGCGACGCCAGCCGACTGCTCAACGTTTCGCCAGGGCGGCCGGCTTTCGACCTGATCTCGCTGATCCGTCGCGAACTGCGCACCGAAGTTCAGGTACTGATGCGCCAGGCACAGGTCAAACAGGCTGTCGCCAGCGGCCGTCCCCGGCATATCAAGGCACTCGACCCGACACGCGGCCTTCGCCTGTCGGTTCTCCCGGTCTCCGACGCCAGCAACGAGGCACTGTACATGCTCTGCATCGAGTGGCTCCTGCCGGCGCCCGGCAAGACGACGGTCGAGGACAGCGGCGGCATCGACGAGAAGGAACTCGAGGACGAGCTTGCCGCGACGCGCGAGCATCTGCAGACGCTGGTCGAGGAACTGGAGACGTCGAACGAGGAAATGCAGGCGCTGAACGAGGAAATCCAGGCGTCGAATGAGGAAATGCAGGCCTCGAACGAAGAACTCGAAGCGTCCAACGAGGAGCTTCAATCGACCAACGAGGAACTGGCGACGGTCAATGAAGAACTGCAGATCAAGACCGCCGAGACGCAGGAACTCAACGTCGAACTGGAGAGCATCCAGAACAGTGTCGACTACCCCCTCATGGTGCTCGACCGGAACGCCTCGCTGCAGCGCTTCAATAGCGCCGCCGCCCGCGTGTTCAAGCTCGGTGCGGCGCAGACGGGACGCCACCTGCGCGATCTGCCACTGCCACCCGACATGCCGGATCTCCTGGCGGACGTGCAGCAGGTGATCGACACCCAGAACGCTCGCGATCGCCAGATCGTCAACGCCAACCGACGCCATTACACCCTGCACATTGCGCCGCTTCTGCGTGATACGCAGCGAATCGCCGGCGTCATTCTGCTTTTCGCCGACAACACCAATCTTTACGAAGTCGAGCGCTCGGCACGTGAAACACAGGTCAGGTTGCAGGCGGTGA
>NZ_JAPUVI010000043.1 GCF_029255285.1 Accumulibacter sp. | reverse complement strand
CTGATCGTCAGCGACCTCCACCTGGGCGGCGGCGCGGCCGATGCGGGCGACGACCACGTCTACCAGAATCGGCAGCTCGAACGCTTCGTTCGCCAGCGCCTGGCTTCGCCGGCCGGCCAGGCGGGCGAAATCGAACTCTTCTTCAACGGCGACTTCCTGGAGTTCGCGCAGGTCAGGCCGCAGGTCTACCGCAGCCCGTCGGCCGACTACTGGTGCTCGGAAGCCGAGTCGCTGGAGAAGCTCGAGGCTATCCTCGCCGGGCACGACAACAGCTTCGCCGCGCTGAACGATTTTCAGGCGGCGGGCAACCGGGTGACCCTGGCGGCCGGCAACCACGACGTCGACCTGTACTGGCCGGCGGTGCGCAAGCGTTTGCGGGCGCGCATCGGCCCCGGCCTGCGTTTCGAAACAGGCGCCGATTGGGTCGAGCGCTACGGCGGCCGGCTGCACATCGGCCACGGCCACCTGGAGGATCCGGCCAATCGCTTCAAACACTGGTCGGCGCCGATCCTCCGCGCGCCGGACGGAGAGCGGCTCGAAATGTGTCCCGGCACCTTGTTCATGGTGCACTTCGTCAATGGCCTGGAGGCGCGCTATCCGTTCGCCGACAACCTGCACCCGGTGCAGAACCTGGCGACGGTCCTGCTGCGCGAGGACACCGGCGGTTTCGCCAGCGCCGGCTGGATGCTGCTGAAGTTCATCGCCCGCCACGCCAAGGCGCTCGGCGCGCCGAGCGATTCCGATGTCGGCCGGCGGCTGCTGGGGCGGCTGCGCGACGACGACGATTTCGCGCAGCGTCTGGCCGCCGCGTGCCGGCTGCTGGGCGAGGAGCGCAGCGCGGAGGACGTTCGCCGCGAGGTGACGGACGAGGACAGTCTGGCCGAACGGATGCGCCGACTGTTCGTCGTCGTTCCCGCGGACGACTGGCAGGCGCTGTTCGCGCTGCGGCCGGCGGCGGTGCTCGGCACGGGGAGCAGCAAGACGCTGGGCACCATCGTCGGGGCGCGCCACTTCGGCCGGCGGGCGCTGCGCGATCTGGCGCAGCGCCGCTTCGAGGCCTGTCCGGCGGCGCAGGTGATCGTCATGGGCCACACCCATCTGCCGGACGAAAAACGCTTCGACAACGGTCACTATCTGAATCCGGGCAGCTGGACGCGCTACCTCGACTTGGAGAACCATCCGCCCCTCAGGCTCGACGATCTGCGCAACGAATCCCGCTTCCCCTACGAGCTGAACTGCATCGTCGTCGAGGCCAGCGCCTCGGAGGCCCGGCTGGTCGCCAGGCGCGAGTGCTTCGAGCGGCAAGGCTGAACGGAGCGCGCCCGGCGGGCGGTTGAACTTCCCGGATCGTGCGGCTATCGTAGCAAGGGACGCGCACCGGGACACCCGCCGACGCGCCCGCGCCCATCGCCCGCCGATCCGCTGCCCATCCATCACCACCCGAGGAGTTCATCCATGCCCGTCACGCCCACCCTTTCGCAGATTCTCCTTCTCGCACCGAACGCGCGATCGAGCTATCGCGAGGCTTTTCAGAATGGCCAGTGCATTCTCGATCAGCACAAGATCTCGGCCACGCCGCTTCGCCTGGCCCACTTCATGGCCCAGATCCTCCACGAATCGGGCGGCCTGAGCGTGCAGTTCGAAAATCTCAATTACAGCGCCCTGCGCCTGCCCAAAGTCTGGCCTTCGCGCTTCAAACCGAAGGGTCCGCTGAACCCCGCCGACTACGCGAACAACCCGCAGAAGCTGGCGAACGAGGTTTACGGCGGCCGCATGGGCAACAGCGCGCCCAACGACGGCTTCACCTACCGCGGGCGCGGGCTCCTGCAACTGACCGGCAAGGCCAGCTACCAGGAAGCGACCACCATCCTGCGCCGCACCGACCCCAACGCGCCGGACTTCGCCGCCAACCCCGACGAGGTGATCAGCGCCAAATGGTGTCTGGCCATTGCGGCGTCGGAATGGGTCGCCAAGAACTGCAACGCTTTCGCCGACCAGGACGACATCAGAAAGGTCACGCGCGCCATCAACGGCGGACTGATCGGCCTCGCCGAGCGGACCGAGTGGCTGCGACGTACACGAGCGGTCTGGAAGTAGCCGGCGCGCGACCGGGAAGGCGGGTCGGCGGCCGCTTCCGCGTTCGCGAAGACCGTTTGCGCCGCGATCGGCGGCTGCGGGCGGGAAAATGGGTT
This sequence comes from Accumulibacter sp., assembly GCF_029255285.1. Taxonomy (GTDB): domain Bacteria; phylum Pseudomonadota; class Gammaproteobacteria; order Burkholderiales; family Rhodocyclaceae; genus Accumulibacter. The sequence continues at coordinate 161,214 of NZ_JAPUVI010000043.1, read as the reverse complement.
TAGAATATCCGGCCGGAGCGCTGCCAGGCCATCCCGGTGAGCCACGAAGGCAGCCAGCGCCCGAGCTCGAAACGGCCGTGCCGTGCCCAGGTGGCGAAATTGGTAGACGCAGCAGGTTTAGGTCCTGCCGCCGCAAGGTGTGGGGGTTCGATTCCCTTCCTGGGCACCATCAAGCAGTCCAAGTCGGTCCGCCGAAATCCAGAGAACCCGCCTAAGTGCGGGATTTTTTGTTGTCTTTTCGTTCGCCAGAGACGCGAACCTTGTGCTGCTCGCGGCTGGTGTCGAGAACGGCGATGGTGTCGCCGTCGGCTACGGAGACGACCGTGCCGGTGAGGGTATCGGCGCGAGTGGAGCCAATCAGTAGTGCCAACAAGATCAGGTGGGAGCGGCGAATGGTCGGCAACATTCACATCCACTCCTCGCCCAACACCTCGGCCTGCTGCAGCACCAGCTCGATTGCCGCCTCCTGCCGGTCCGGCGGGTACCTGTACTTGCGCAGGATACGCCTGACCATGAGCCGAAGTCTGGCGCGGATGCTCTCCCGCGCCGACCAATCCACGGTGATGTTCTGGCGCAGGCTCTCGGTCAGTTCGTGGGCAATCTTCTGCAAAGTCTCGTCGGACAGCTCGCGGACCGCGGATTCATTGTCGACCAGTGCATCGTAGAAGCGAACCTCGTCCTCGTTCAGCCCCAGCGCCTCGCCCCGGTTCGCCGCGGCGCGGAACTTCTTGGCCATCTCGATCAGTTCCTCGATGACCTGCGCGGTTTCGATGGCCCGATTCTGGTAACGCTTGATCACGTTGCTCAGCAACTCGGAGAACTTCTTCGCCTGCACCACGTTGCCCGCAAAGCGGCTCTTGATCTCGCCTTCGAGCAGGCGCTCCAGCAGTTCGACGGCAAGATTGCGCTCGGGCAGCTTGCGCACCTCGGCGAGAAAGGCGTCGTCGAGGATGCCGATGTTCGGCTTGTCGAGGCCCACCGCGTCGAACACATCGACCACTTCCTCGGAAACGATGGCCGAATTGATGATCTGCCGGATGGCCAGTTCGCGCTGTTCATCGGTTTGGCGCTGCTGACCGAGGTCGCGCTTGGTCAGGATGACCTTCACCGCCTGCATGAAGGCCACCTCGTCGCGCACCGCCTGGGCGGCGTCCAGTGTGCAGCAGAGGGTGAATGCCCGGCTCATCGCCAGCGCGGTATCGGCAAACCGCTTCTTGCCGTCCCTCTGTCCGAGCACGTGGTTGGCGGCGCCGGCCAGCCGCCGGTGGCCGGCAGTCAGGAAGTCGCTGTAGTCGAAGCCATGCAACATCCCGCGCAGGATGTCGAGCTTCTCCTCCAGCACCGCATAGGCTTCGGCGACATCGACCGTCGGCCGGCCGCGCCCCTGGCTGGCGGTGTATTCCCTGAGCGCGCTCTTGAGTTCGTTGGCGATGCCGATGTAGTCGACCACCAACCCACCCTGCTTGTCCTTGAACACGCGATTGACGCGGGCGATGGCCTGCATCAGGTTGTGGCCCTTCATCGGCTTGTCGATGTACATCGTATGCACGCAGGGCGCATCGAAGCCGGTCAGCCACATATCGCGCACGATGACGATGCGCAGTGGGTCCGCGGGATCCTTGAAGCGCTTCTCGAGGCGCTTCTTGACCTGGGCGCTGTAGATGTGAGGCCGGAGCAGCGCCTTGTCGCTGGCGGACCCGGTCATGACGATCTTGATTGCCCCCTTTTCCGGATCGGCGTCATGCCAGCCGGGGCGCAACCGGGTGATCTCGTCGTAGAGATGGACGCAGATTTCGCGGCTCATGGCGACGACCATCGCCTTGCCGGTCTGGGCCTGGCCGCGTTCCTCGAAGTGGGTGACCAGATCGGCGGCGACGCTGGCGATGCGGGGCTCGGCACCGACCACCTTTTCGAGCGCCGCCCACTTGCTCTTCAGCCGGGCCTGCTGCCCTTCCTCCTCATCCTCGGCGAGTTCATCGACCTCGTCGTCGATGTGCGGCAGCTCGGCCTCGTTCAGCGACAGTTTGGCGAGACGCGACTCGAAGTAGATGGCGACGGTCGCCCCATCCTCCTTCGCCTGCTGCATGTCGTAGACGTGGATGTAGTCGCCGAACACGGCACGCGTGTCGCGGTCCTCGCTCGATACCGGGGTACCGGTGAAGGCAACGAAGGTCGCGTTCGGCAGGGCGTCGCGCAGGTGCCGGGCGTAGCCGACCTGGTAGCGTGACAGGTAGGACGCGACGGGCTCGGCGGCGAGCCGCGCAATGGCGTCGTTGACGCCGTCGCCGGCCGTGTTCCTGGGCGCCTTGACGGTTTTGAGCCTGGCCTCGAAGCCGTACTGCGTGCGGTGCGCCTCATCGGCGATGACGACGATGTTGTGGCGATCGGAGAGGATCGGGTAGGTGTCCTCGTCCTCGCCGGGCATGAACTTCTGGATGGTGGCGAAGACGATGCCGCCCGAGGGGCGGTTGCCGAGTTTGGCGCGCAGGTCCTGCCGGGTGCTGGCCTGTACCGGCTCCTCGCGCAACAAGTCCTGCGCCAGCGAGAAGACGCCGAACAACTGGCCGTCGAGGTCGTTGCGGTCGGTGATGACGACGATGGTCGGGTTTTCCATCGCCGCTTCCTGCATCACCCGGGCGGCGAAGCAGGTCATGGTCATGCTCTTGCCGCTGCCCTGCGTATGCCAGACGACGCCGCCCTTGTGCGTACCGCCGGGGTGCGAGGCGGTGACCACCTGATCGATCGCCGCGCGCACCGCATGGAACTGGTGATAGCCGGCGATCTTCTTGGCCAATGCGCCGTCATCCTCGAACAGGACGAAGAAGCGCAGGTAGTCGAGCAGGATGGCTGGGGCGAGCAGGCCACGTACCAGCGTCTCCAGTTCGCTGAATTCGCCGAGCGGGTCGAGCGCCACCCCGTCGATCGTGCGCCACTGCAGGAATCGCTCGGCATGGGCCGAGAGGGAGCCGAGGCGTGCCTGACTGCCGTCGGAGATGATCAGGATCTCGTTGTACTGGAAGGCGTCAGGAATCTGGTCCTTGTAGGTCTGGATCTGGTCGTAGGCGCGCCAGATGTCGGCGTTTTCGTCGGCCGGGTTCTTCAGTTCGATCAACACCAGCGGCAGGCCGTTGATGAACAGGATGATGTCCGGCCGGCGGGTGTGGCGCGGCCCCTTGATCGAGTATTGGTTGATCGCCAGCCACTTGTTCTTGGCGGGGTTGGTCCAGTCGATCAGGCGGACCCGGTCACCGCGGGTTTCGCCGTCCTTCTGGTATTGCACCGGCACGCCACCGACCAACAGCTTGTGAAAGTGGCGGTTGGCCGAGAGCAAGGACGGGATACCGAGGTCGAGCACCTGCTTGAGCGCATCCTCGCGGGCGGCGGCAGGGATGGATGGGTTCAGGCGGCGAATCGCCTCGCGCAGCCGGAAGGGAAGCGGCACCTGCTGGTAGCCGGCGCGCTCCGGGTTGGTGCCGTCGGCGGCGATGTCGGGGCCGTAGAGGGTGTCGTAGCCGACTTCGGTCAGCCAGCCGAGCGCTTCTTGTTCGAGGTGGTCTTCGGTCATGCGGCGAATTCTTCGAGCAGGGTTTCGGCTGCTGGCAGGCGCAGTTGGCCGGAGATCAGGCGGGGGAGAAGGGTGTCGCGGAGGGTGGAGAGGGTTTGGGCTTGCACTTCATTTTCAACGATACGCGCGAACAAAGCGTTTGCCACAGTAACGAATTCGGCAAGGAGGGCAATCGAAGGCACCAGAGCCGCAAGCGGTCGAAATGCTTTCTTGCTGATTTCCATGAAGGTAGAACCATTCGCATGGCTTTTTATTGTCTCCATATTCTGTCGGCACCAGAACAGCATGTAGATCGGAGGTAAGACGCTGTTCGGCAGCATTGCGATGTAGCCCTGGTTAATCGCCATCGGCACATTGGTCATTGCCAGGTAGCCAATCGGCGCTCGCGATGACATCAACAGAGTACCGACCGGCAGCAGCCCTGAGCTTATCTTGGCAATACCTTTGGCCGATAGCTTCCGTTCGGTACCCAGCAACACCGGCGCTTGAATTCCCGACAAGTCTTTCGGCGTCGTCCAGCAATGTTCGGCGGGCTCCCAGTAGCTCGTGTCTTTGGTGTCTGGCGTGCCGCCACCTGCGGCTTGGACGACCTCGCCCAGCGTAGCCACTCGCCACCCCCTTGGCACCAACCCCAACTCCGACTCCTCGAACCCATCCGGAAACAGCGCAGCGGTGGCTTCGTCCATCCCTTCCGGGGCGCGGCCTTCCTCCTTGGCGCGGACGGGGTCGAAATCGACGAACCACGACTTGAACAGTGCCTGCGCGATGGCTTCGAGCGTGGCGTTGGTTTCGCGCAGGAGGGTGATTCTGTCGTCGAGAGGCCTCACAACGCCGACGATCGATCGTTGGCTCTGTGTTTCGGGGAATGTCGCAGTGATGCGTCGCTGGTCACGTAGGCTGACGTAGTCAGCCATATCGGTTTGGCCTTTCAGGTACCCGACCTGATCATAAAACTCTGCGCTTTTCATCCAGTAATAGATGTATTCGGGCAACAATTTGTTCGGTGCAAGTGAGCGCCAGAAACATAGTTGGGGCGAGTACACAAACTGCTGAGTCTCATCCGAGACCAATGCGAAGCGGCCAACCGTCCCTTTAGACGTAAAGACAACGTCACCAGGGCGACTGACCTTGTTTCCGACTCTTGAAAGGGCGGCTGCGGGGAATAAATCGGCAGAGTCGAAATTGAATCCATCATTGATATTTCCAGCGCGCGCAAAAGGAATCCCGTGATCCGATAGCTCACTATTTTTTGCCCGGTAACCGTCTCCAATTTCCATCAGACCAGCTGCTATTAGCTCCTCAATTCGGTAAGTTCCAGCCTCAAAACTCATACCCCAGCCCTCCTAGCTTCTGCCGGATCAACTGATCGAGTTCCGCCCCCTTCGCCATCTGCTCGCCCAGCTTCTCGGTGAGCTTCTGCATCTTCTCAGCGAACGCTTCGTCGTCGTCCTCGACCTCTTCGGCGCCCACGTAGCGCCCCGGGGTCAGCACGTGGCCATGCTCGCCGATCTCGGCTAGATTCACGCTGCGACAGTAGCCAGGGATGTCCTGATACTCCTCAGCGTCTGCCTCATCACGCCAGGCAGCGACGGTACCGGCCATGCGGTCGATGACTTCATCGGGCAACTCCGTCTGCACCCGGCTGATCATGCGGCCGAGCTTTCTGGCGTCGATGAACAGCACTTCACCCGGACGAGCCGCTTTGTGCCTGGTCAGGAACCACAGACAGGCGGGGATCTGGGTGTTGAAGAAAAGCTGCCCCGGCAACGCGATCATCACCTCGACCACGTCGGCCTCGACCATCGCCCGGCGGATTTCGCCCTCGCGGTTCTGGCTGGAACTCATCGAGCCATTCGCCAGCACGATACCGGCGCGACCGCCCGGCTTCAGGTGGTACAGCATGTGCTGCAGCCACGCGTAGTTGGCGTTGCCCTGCGGCGGCGTGCCGAACTCCCAGCGCGGGTCGCCTTCCAGGCTGCCATGCCACCAGTCGCTGACGTTGAACGGCGGGTTGGCGAGAATGAAGTCGGCGCGCAGGTCCGGGTGCTGGTGGCGGATAAAGGTGTCGGCGGGTTCGCGGCCGAGGTTGAAGTCGATGCCACGGATGGCGAGGTTCATCGCGGCCAGGCGCCAGGTCGTCGGGTTGGATTCCTGCCCGTAGATCGACACATCGCCGAGCTTGCCGCCGTGCGCCTCGATGAATTTCTCGGACTGCACGAACATGCCGCCGGAGCCGCAGCAGGGGTCATAGACCTTGCCGTGGTGCGGGGCGAGGACGGCGACCAGGGTCTTGACGATCGAGGCCGGCGTGTAGAACTGGCCGCCCTTCTTGCCCTCGGCGCTGGCGAACTGGCCGAGGAAGTATTCATAGACCTGGCCGAGCACGTCGCGCGCCTGCCCGGGGTCGGCAGCGAAGCCGATGGTAGAAACCAGATCAACCAGTTCGCCGAGCTTGCCGTCGGGCAACTGGGCGCGCGCATAGCGCTTGTCGAGGATGCCCTTGAGCTTGGGGTTCTCGACTTCGACGAGGGCCAGGGCATCGTCGATGCGCTTGCCGATGTCCGGTTGCTTGGCGGCGGCGCGCAGGGCTTCCCAGCGCGCGGATTCGGGCACCCAGAAGACGTTGACTTCGCGGTAGTAGTCGCGATCTTCGAGTTCTTGCGCGATCAGGTCGGCCGCGCCGAGGTGGTAATCGTCGGCCGGGTCGGTAAAGCGCCGCGCCAGTTCGGAACGCCGCGCGGCAAAGGCGTCCGAGATGTACTTGACGAAGATCAGGCCGAGGACCAGGTGCTTGTATTCGGCGGCGTCCATGTTGGCGCGCAGCTTGTCGGCGGTGGCCCACAAGGTCTTCTTGATGTCGTCGAGCATGGGGTGGCAAGCACAGTCTGTTGATCCAGCTATCCATTATGCGTCGGGGAGCTTGGCTGGGCCAATTCCGGGGGAAATCCTGCCGATCTTCGCTCCGTTCGTGCCGCTTCACTCCCAACGCTTCGCTCACCTGCGCCTCCAAGGATCGAAGGAAACGCGGTAGGCCATGAGAGATCCATGAGGCTGAGAGAGTACCGGCCATAAGGCTATTGTCGCGGCGCTTGCTTGGTCACGGGCGGGCTATCCCTGTTCACGTAAGTGATTGATTCCACAACTAACGCAAAATTGCGTCGATGAAGACCACCCGGCGCCTCACCAAACAAGCGACAGGCTCATGTGATGCCGCTCTGATTGGTTTCGAGCGCCCAGGCCGAGATGTTCGCCCGCTGCTGCCGCAGGATGTAACCGGTACCGCGCTCGACGTGGGCTGTGGTGAAGAAGCCGCGGAACGGCGAAAACTCGTGCTCTACCCGGGTAACGTAGTGACGAGGCTGGAAGTCGCCGCGCGTGATGGTCAGGTACATGCCGGCCCGCAGCCGCTCGTTGCCACGCAGGCGGAAGGATCCCTGCTCGAAGATCGAGTTGTCCCGATTCTGCTGCGCCAGGATGGCGCGTCGTTCGCCGATCCAGTCGCGGTAGGTGATCTTGTCTGTCGATACAGCAGCCTCCTTCTGACCGTCACCCCACCGCAGACGAGGATCGCCGAGATTCGACTCGACATCCATCTGTCGGATGCCGAACACAGAAGCCTTCGAATTGAGGTAGTCGAGAAGAAGGTAGTTCTCCGACTGGCCGTCCTGTGCCGCCAGCCGCATCGTGCCGTTGTTGTTCAGCACCCACGCCTTGCTGGTGACCCAGAAGACGTTCGCCACTCCGGCGTCGGACCGGCCGAGGTTCTCGGCAACGACATCGGCGTCAGAAATCGCCAGGTCCGGCACGTCGCCAGGTTGCCACTTCGCCACGACCGAGTACGGCCTCCGCTTGACACCGCTCTGGATCATGGCGCCGTCTGGCAACTCGAACGGATTCGGCCGCAGCACGAGGCATACGTCGTCCTTGCGATCCTCGGTGTAGAGTTCGTTGAAAGGCCCCACGTCGCCGAAGAAGGAAAGCATCTGGTGAAGCGACCCGCCGGGCCAACTGCTCACGCCAGGCGCGTCGACGAGTCCCTTGGCGGTCACCTCGGCGGTTATCGCGCCGACTGTGGTGCCGATGGTGTTCCCCCCGGAATTCTGCCCGGCCAGGTCCGCAAGGTAGGGGTTTAGAAAACCCTTCAGAACGTCGGCGATGAAATCCGCCACGGGCTTCTGCTTCGGCTGGCCAGCGCTGTGTTTCTCGAAGAACTTGTAGGTGGTCAGGATGTTGTCGCCAAGCGCCACGTTGTTGAGGTAGATGATCCGCAAGATCTGCAGCAGCTTCCCCCAATCCTGCCCGGTGACGGTCACCGTCCGCGATGGCCTGCCGTCGGCGCCCATGGTCACGCTGCGCCGCACTTCGGACACCAGGCCGCGCATGACGATGGGCAACTTGCCGTTGTTGGATTTCGCGTACTCGCTGGGGTCGTGCGCCATGCGGAACTCAATCACGTCCATGGGCTCGATCAGCGCCGCCAGGGTGTCCAGCGCGTGTTTGTGCGGCCGATCAGACAGCGTGATCGAGAAGGCGCCAGCAGGATCCCGAACGCCTTTCATCAACCGGACGCCGCCCGATTCGCCAAGCCAATCGGTGAGATCGACGACGCCGACAGACGATTGCTTTTGGCCAACCGGCAGGCCGGCGAAAACCTCTTTGCGCCGCCTGGACTTGATCAGCAGCGCCTCGATCTTGGCTTGGTAAGCCTTCATGCCAGCGCTCCACAGGGTTGAGAACCCCATTCTGGCTCCACGACCCAGCACTCGTGACGCGCCAATGGCGGTATGCTCGCAGATTCCCTTGTTTCGACGCTGCTGCAGTCATCTTCCGGAATCGAGTACAGAACGCTCGACTACGCCCCTGGCATGTACTTCGACTGCCGTCCGCTGCGAGCGACGATCCGCCCGGAAACGTGCGCCGCGAACTGGACAACGTCGCAATCGCCGGACAACTGCCGCCAACAGACGTGCCGAGGCTGCCAAATCGGCGCCGCGCACGCCGGAAGACCACCATCGACGCCAGCAGCGGCATCAGATGAAGGTTGGCGGTGCGTCCACTGCGGACCAAGCCCGACCAGGCGCCTTGTCGGAGACGTCTTCTGCATAAGCTGCTACAACCGTCGGCGCGAGTTGATTTCCTGGCGAAACGGGAAAAATCGACCTCCGAAAGATGTTGCCGAGGTCCTTCGCCCCGGCTGGTCGGTTGTCACTCGCGACCCTGGCATCGAGGTAGCGCCGACCTTCATCAAGAACATCACGGGGAGTCTGGAGATACGGCGCACGGTACGCTCAAGGCCGTTCAACAGCGAGACATCCATGCTGCAGCCGGTACCATCGGTGTTTCTGATTGATGACGATCGGCGCCGCCTGCTGTGGGCGATCGTTGAAACACAGGCCGAGCTTGAGCGCATCGCTCGGAGACTACTCCCGGAGTACCGCATCGACAACGCCACGCTCGAACCGAGCTTCGCCGAATTTCGCCTCTGCGACATCGACCCGTCGCTGTGGATGCGAGTCTGCGCACCCTCATGATCGCTTCCCCAAGGGCAGATCGCCGCGCTTTTCGCGGCGCATTCGGCCGCCTGTGTAGCTTGCCGTTAGCATGGCGCGATGCGGCACTAGCAAGTGGCACGCCATGATGTACTGATACCCTATGGACAGCCGGTAGAACCTGGAATGGGGCGATTCCTGCACGTACTTGTCATCAGCATTGTGCGGCGCACTTGTCCACGGGCCGCCTCGGAGCGCTTCCGGGGTCGGTGGCCGGCACGCTGCCCATCGTGGCGTACTTGCAGGGAGCCTGCCGGCTCACGATCGAGTCCCATACCCGGCGCACCGGATCTGGACGTTTACCAGTGACGGCCGACTCGCCGGATCAATCCTCTGTCGTCGGCCGCAGTGCCGTTTGCGCAAGAACGGCTCCGTAGAGGTCCAGCAGACTGGCGGCGGCCGTCGAATCGCCGGACAGCGCGCGGGCCAGCGTGTCGTCGACCAGCTGCTCGACGAAGGGCTCGATCTGGAGGCGGATGGCCAGTGCCAATGATCGCGGCGACCTGGGCCGACCTCGCGCGTTTCCGCTGATGCCTGGTTGGAAGCGTGGCATGGTCAGAGAGATCCCGTGCTCACGGCGCTGGACAGTTCGGCGCTTGGTCGCCAGGACTGGCGCAGGTATTTGTGCCCGAGCCGCTGACCGGCGACGTAGGTCTCGTTGACGACTTTGAGCAACGCGGCCTCGTGCTCGCGTGCACGCGCCAGAAGGGCGTTGTACCGCGCCTCGTCCTGATGGTGCTGCCACTCGCCCTCGGCACGTGCGAGGGCGGCGCGCGCCATCTCCAGTGGCGGCAGCAGCGCCGCGGATTCGGCCTCGGCGGCGTCGGCCATGCGACGCAGCGCTTCGCTGTCCTCGCCAAGGGCAGAGAGTTCGATCGCTTCGTCGGGCGTGCTGTTGCCGGCCAGACGGGCGGCGGTGATGGCCGCACGGCGCTGCGCTACCTCGGCGATGCGTTCGGCGATGTGCTCCACCTTACCGGTGGCGGTGGCGTAGTTCTGTTCTGCCTCCGCCAGGACGCGCTGTGCGGTGGCGGTCTGGTGGGCAAGCGCTTCGATCAAGTCGTTCATGGTTGCTCCTTGGTTGGTACAGGGTGAGACGCGACGGCGGCGTCGATTCGGGAGCGCGCCTGACTCATCAACAGGTTGACGGTGATGCCGTCAACGTAGGCGTGTAGTTGCTCAATGGCGTCGCGGTGTTGGCGCTCGGTGGCGATGGCGGCGCGGCGCTGCTCGGTGGCTTGAGAGAGGCGGGCGCGCAGTTCGCTGGTTGGCTTTCGGTCGAGTATCGCTTGGTCAAGTTGGTTGTGGATGGCGGCGGCGTCGCGAAGTGCCTGCTCGGCGAGGTCGACGGCGGCCTGGGCGGCCTGACGCTCAATGACCACAGCCTGTGCAACGGTAACCATCTTCTGCCTGCCAGCAATGAGCGCGGAGACGAACGGCTTGCCACCAATCATCTTGATTTCCCTGGCGCTCATTGCGTCGAGTCCTTCAGGCCGACGATCCTTGGCGCGCTCGGATCCGAGCCCTTCTGGCGTTTGACTCGCTTGCTGGTGGCTCCGATGGCCTTCGGCGCCGCTTGCTTCTCCGGCGACGCTGTGGAGCGCTCCTGCATGCGCCTGCTACGATCGGCGACCTCGGATGCTTCTCGCTGCAGGACGTGCTTCCGTTCGACCATCTGCGAGGCAATCTCGGCCTTCTCGCGTGGCGTGCCGGGGTGGTACTTGCCAACTATGGCGTGAATCAAGATGTCGCTGTGTTCTTCCTTCGTGGTCACGTGAACGTCTCTCCTGTTGGTGCGCTGTTTCGGGAGGGTTGTCGCCCTGTTCTGAAAGGCTATCGTGGCGTCACGATCCGACCGACGTGGTTGTCGTGCTGGAGCGTCTTTCCCGGCCCTGGCCCAGGCGTACGGCGTGTCTCACGACGTACGTCATGAAGCGCGCGAAGCCTGGCGGATGGGGTGACGGCTCCGACGTCGAGGAGGTTATCCGCCGCAAGGTTGCAGAGAAAGTTGCAGGCGTGGTTGCAGCGGAAAACTACGAAAAGAAGGCTGAAGCCATTGACGCGGATGCTGAGAAGCGCGCCGACCCCGATGGTGGTTGGCATCGTCCGCGAGCTTGTGTCACGGGATGACGGGTTCTCACGCATCGAGGTCCACTTAAAGGATCGGTGCTGGATCGGCGTAGCTCCTCGAAGTGCTGGATAACACCATGGCGCCCCGCCTGGTGATTTGGCATCAGCTTGCGGGAGTGCCAGAATCTTCCTTCGCAAGCGTGCGTCACCGTAACAACGATGAGGCGGTCGCAGTAAGTGTGTTGGATGATGATCTGCTGCTGACGAGGAGGCGGTCCGTTACTGAGTTCGATAGATGTCTATATCAGGGGCAGCGTCGACAAAAGTGGGGTAACTTTCGGGGTAAGTCCGGCTATTGGTGGGGCAGCTTCGATACAGGGAATCGAACTCGGACGCAAAACCGAGCAGGAAGGCGAACACGTCTCGCTTACCGATGTTTCTGTGCGCAACGGCAAGCCCGGCGAGAAGCCAGTCAAGCGGTACGACGAGCGCGGGCTGTTCATCATCCTGACACCGGCCGGCGGTGATCTGGTACCCGAAAAATGGACGCCACGAGGTAGGGTATTTTGACCTTGTGGAGGTTGGACATGAAGAAGTGAATCGGAGTTACCCGCCGAAGCTGAGCCGGTAGCCGCGACACTGATCTTGACCGGCGCGACGCGCATTGGGTCGGATGGAGTGGCTGGGAGCGGCGACAGCCCGCGACAGGCGAAAGCAGGGATCTGCTCGCGATACCGGCCTTCACGGAGTTCGATACTTTTTTGGAATCGGTTTGACATGATGCGCATCCTATGAGACATTCTCGCATGATACACATCATGCGATAAACCATGGCCAGTCGATCCGATCTCAAAGAAGCTTCGCTGCGGCGCATCTTGACGGCGAGCGCTTCCCGCCTGCGTGCTGAGGGGCTTTCCGGTGCCGCCATCGCCCCCGTGATGCAGGAAGCGGGACTGACGCATGGGGCGTTTTACGCGCACTTCAATAACAAGGAGGAACTGGCGGCGGCGGCCTTTCGCTTCGCCTTGCTCGACAACCGTCCGCGCTGGATGGGGCAAGCGCGGAAGGAATCCTGGCCGAGTCGGCTGCTGCGGCTGGGCAAACGCTATCTGACGACGGCGCATCGCGATGATCTGACCGACAGTTGCGCGCTAGCCGCCCTGGCGTCGGATGCGGCGAGAAGTAATTCCGCCTTCAAGAAGGTCTACGAGGAGGAATTGCGCAAGTCGTTGCACGCCATCTGCGTTCCTCTCGACGAAGGTAGCCCGATCGACCCGGCACGCCTGGACGACGCCATCGCCTTCATGGCTTTGTGTGTCGGCGGCATTTCGCTGGCCCGCGCGGTCGACGACCCGGTTTTTTCTCAACAAATCCTCACCGTTTGCCGGCAAGCAGTCCAGCGCATGTTCCCGCCGGACAACGCATCGCCAACCCATCTGGAAGTGCCCGATCAGGCAAGAAACCGAGACGAAGCTCAAAGCCATGACCATCGATGATTTCCCGCTACGGACCTACGAAAAACTGCGCTACGTCGACACCGATCGCCAAGGCCACGTCAACAACGCCGTTTTTGCCAGCATGCTGGAAACCGGCCGTGTGGAATTGCTCTACAACCCGCATCGACCCTTGGCAGATCAGCAGTGCTCCTTCGTAATTGCCCGTTTGACCCTCGATCTGCACGCTGAAATCACTTGGCCCGGCCGTGTCGATATCGGGACCCGTGCGGGCAAAATCGGCCGCAGTTCGATTACTCTCGAACAAGGGCTGTTCCAGAACGGCCAGCACGCGGCGACGGCGAGCACGGTGATCGTCCATGTCAGTGCGGCGACGCGGCGTTCACAAGCCTTTTCCGATGTCGCCCGGCAGGCGTTTGAGGCACTGCTTTGAGGCGCGTTGATCTTTGAGCGGAGGGAGCGCGTGATGATGAATGCCTTGCTGCTGACCCATGCCTGCCAATATGTTGGGCCCGGCGTGGTTCCAGTGTTACTCCGGGAACGACACCGCGTGGCTTGTCACGACACCAGTTTTGTCGACCCCGACGTTGCCCGGCGTTTCGAAAGCGAACAGGCGGGCGCGGTCGCGCTGCGCGGACAAACACCGGAGGCCATTACCGAAGAGTTGAAAGAACGCGGGCTCGCCATCGGTGCCGTGGTTTCCAACGATGTCTTTCCCAATACGCCGTTGCCGATAGAAGACGTCTCGCTCGAAACGCTGCGCCAAAGCGTCGAGGCCCTGCTGATCTTTCCGTATCGTCTGACGCAACTGCTGTTGCCGCCGATGAAGCTGGCGCGTCGCGGCTGCTTCGTCTTCATCACATCCGCGCGCTATCTCCAGCCCGAACCCGGGTTTTCCGTAGCCACCTCGGTACGCGCCGGCACGACGGCTTTCGCCATGGCCTTGGCAAAGGAGGCGGCGCCTTTCGGCATACAAGTGAATGTCGTGGCACCGAACTATCTCTACAGCGAAGCGTATTACCCGCGTGCAAGATTCATCGACGACCCCGCCGGACGCCGGGAGATCGCCAGCAAGGTTCCCATGGGGCGTCTCGGCGAGCCGCAGGAAGTCGGTGAACTGATCGAATTTCTGGCCTCTGGGCGTTCCCCGTTTACCACCGCTCAGGTCGTCAACTTCACCGGCGGATGGCCATAGGCGTCCCGGACTTCTGATTCTCCTCCACGCCCTTTCTCTTTCAGGCAGATGACTCGATGGCGAGCGTGCGGCCGCAACCTCAGGAAGCACGACGGAAGCGTTGCCGGGGGTAGCCCGGGCGTCACCGTGACCCCGCGAAGCCGCGAATCTTCAGTTCCCGACGAGCTTCGCGGTCGCCCGCTCGGGCGGCCAGACGACCTCGAATTCGCCTTTCTGCCACTGGCCGACGGTGCCGGGGATCGACGACAGTTCGCCGCGGCGAAACTCGATCGAACCGAGGATACTGTCGTGCGCCCGCGCCGCGATTTCGTCGCGCATCGCCCGCCGGTGGAGACCGACCTTGGCCGCCGCCGCCTGAATCACTTGCAACGCCGCGTAGGTGTGACCGCTCGCCCAGCGATCCGGTTGGCGGCCAAAGCGCGCCACATGGGCGTCGAAATAGGAGCGTGCGCCGACGCTCGTCTTGGCATTCCAGGAGCCGATCCCGAGAATGCCTTCGCAGGCCGCTCCGAACTTCTCGGCGTAGGTCGGGTAGGCGGTGCCGACGGCCAGGTAGATAAACCGTGGCCGGAATCCCAGTTCTTTCGCCTGCACGGTAATGGCGTCTGTCTCGACCGGGTAGGTCAGTCCGACGAAGGCCTCCGGTCGCTTCCTCATGATCGATCGCAGCGCCGACGCCGTATCGAGCTGCCCGGGCACGTAGGCGCGTAGTTCGATGAGATCGATCTTCCTGGCTTTCATGGCCAGTTGCAGGGATGTCGCGAGATCAGTGCCGAAGGGGTCTTCCGAATAAACCGTCGCAACCGTTTTCACGTGTTGCGCTGCGAACATGTCGGCTAGTGCCTCCATCAGCAGATTGCTTTGCTGCAGGGCCGAGAAGTAGTAAGGCAGGTTCATTTCGACCAGCTTGCGCGTATTGGCCGTCGGCGCGATCAGCGGATAACCGAACTTGTTGGCCAAGGGCGCGACCCCCAGGGTCATGCGCGTTCCCCAGGGCGCCAGGATCAGGTCCACCTTGTCGCGCGCCATCAGCGCGAGATAAGCGGCGGTCGACACATCTTCCCGGCTTTCGTCGTCGACTCCGATCAACTGGATGCGCCGTCGACCTCCCGGCAATTGCAGACCGCCAGCGGCATTCACCTGCTCGGCCCAAAGCAGATAGGTGGGTTCCTGGGTCACTTGTGCCGCCGCGGCGAAAGGTCCACTGCGCGCGATCGCATAACCGATGCGGACTGGTGCGCCTTCCGCGGCGTCCGCCGGCGACAAGCCGGCAAAGCCAGCGGCGGCCAGGGCGCCGGTACCTACGAGGAAACGTCTTCGATCGAGCGACATGTCCGAAACCTCCGGGATCAGAGACGGGATTCTTCGAGCCATCGTCAGCAGGCCGTTCAGGCAACGGGCCTGGGCGCCCTGGTCGACGCCCATTTGCCAACCAGTTCGAGTAGCGCCTTCGGGCGAAACGGTTTCGCCAGATAAGCGTCGAAGCCCGCCTGCAGGCACCGGTCGGCGTCGCCGACTCTGGCATTGGCGGTCAGGGCGATGACCGGAATCTGCCGTTGCTCCTCGAGCGGGTAACGCCCGCCACCGCCCGCACGGATCAGCGCCAGAGCTTCGAAGCCATCCATCTCGGGCATCTGGCAGTCCATCAGTACGAGATCGAAATGTTCATCGACCATCTTTTCGAGTGCCTCTCGCCCGTTCTCCGCGATGACCACAGTATGCCCGGCACTCTCCAGAGTGGCGCTCGCGACGAGGCTGTTCACCGCGTTGTCTTCGACCAGCAGGATGTGCGCCGGTCGGGTGGGTAGCATGGCAGCTTCGTTGGTGGCCGTTTCCGCGACACCGTTCGGCGACGGCGCAAGCGGCAGCGTCAGCGCAAAGCTGAACGTTGACCCCTTGCCAGGTTCGCTGGCAGCCGCTATCGACCCTCCCATCAGTTCGAGCAGATGGCGCGTGATCGAAAGTCCGAGACCGGTACCGCCGAAGCGGCGCGTCATCGCCGTATTGCCCTGGGTGAAGGGCCGGAAGAGTCTACGCAAGGTATCTTCGTCGATGCCGATGCCGGTATCGGCAACCACGCATTCGATCGCCACCCGGTCGCCTTCCACCCGCCTCGTGAGCGACACATCGACACGACCGGCCGGAGTGAACTTGATCGCATTGCCAACCAGATTGGTAACGATCTGGCGGAAACGGTAAGCGTCGCCGACGACCAGAAGCTGGCCCAGGCGATCTGCCTTCCAGTCGAGTCGGACGGCCTTTTCCAGCGCCTGAGTGGCCAGCAGTTCGCAGGTCTCGGCGACGACGACGGCGGCATCGAACGGCGCCTCCTCGAGCACCAGACGCCCGGCTTCGATGCGGGAAAAGTCGAGGATGTCGTTGAGAATGTGAAGCAAGGACTCGCCGGAGTTGAGGACGGTCACGGCGAGGTGGCGCTGTTCGGCGTCCAGCGGGGTGTTGAGCAGAAGTTCCGTGACACCCAGAATGCCGTTCATCGGGGTGCGGATTTCGTGGCTCATGTTGGCGAGAAATTCCGACTTCGCTCGGTTGGCGGCGTCGGCCGACTCCTTGGCCAATCGCAGCTCGATTTCGCTCGCGCGGCGCTCGACGATCTGACTGCACTCCTGCATCACGTACCAGAGGATGTCGTTCAGGTTCGCGTTCAGGGTCAGGCGCTGATCGTGGAAGAAGGCCATCAGGGCCGTCAGGCGGCCGCCGCCGATCAGGGGAATGATGGCGGCGGTAGGATAACGGGATTCCGGATCGAAAGCCGAGCGCAGCCGCGCCGGCATCCGCGACTCTGCCGTGTCGTCCAGCCAGAGCGGTACGCGACTTCCGTCGCAGAGCGCTTCCGCGTCCGCCGCGGGAAAGTTCGTCGCCGCCAGCGTCGACGAACTGGCCCCCCGCTGCACGCGAAACTCGCCCATTTCACCCGCACTGGCAGGTAAAGCGAGGCCGGCCGCTGGCCAGGCAATGTGCGTACGTACCCTTTCCATGATGTCGAACAAGGCGGATTCCGCGGCGGCGTTGCGATTGGCTGTCTGCGCGCAAAAGACCATCAAGGATTGCGTCGCCCCTTGCTCCTCCAGTCGGCGCGCGTAGGCGGTAGCCGCCTCGCGTACTCCTTCGAAGGAGTTCTTGAGATCGGCGACCTCGTTGACCGAGCGCAACACGTGAACCTTGCCGGCAAACCGCGCGGCCAGTTCGGCGGCTTCGTTGCGCAGGTCGCGCAAGGGTCGAACCGCGTAATGCAGCAGCACACCGCTGACCAGTATGCCGAGTGCTGCGATCCCGGCAAACAATTGCACCGAATGCGCCCGGATTTCGGCCGCCAATTCGGCTGCCTTGCCATGGTCGACTTCGACAATGAGGACGAAGGTTTCTCCCGCCAGACGCATCGGCAAGTACACACGCGTGTGATTGTGCGCCGGATCGCTCACCGTTTGCGGAACAAACTGCTGGATTGCTTGGCGAATGATTTCCGGGCGAAAAACCTCGCTTCGCCGCTTGGGACTCGACGCCGCCCCGACCGCCTCGACGGTAGTGAAAAACACTTCGGCGGCGACCTGATCGGCAAACCGCGAAGCATAGTAGTCGTCGAAGCGAGTGCCGACGACGACCGCACCGGCGATGCCGGCCGAGTCAACGATGGGTGTCGCGACACGGACGATGAATCCGCTGGGGGCCTGAACGAAGTAGGTGCCCGAGACCCCGCGCAAGGCGCGCGCGGCGCCCGGGGACTCCTTGGCGTAAGCCAGCGCGTCGTCGGCCGCGGTTTGGAAGCGCAATTCGCCGGACCGAGCATAGATCTCGATCTGGTCGGCGACCGTGCCGCCCAGCTTGCGGTCGAGGCGATCGCGCATCTCCTTGCCTGCGGCCGCACTGCCGGCGATCCCAGCGATCTCTCCGTCGGCCGCCAGAAGCGTGGCGACCGCTTCGAGGCGCTTGATTTCGGCCTCGAAAACCACGCGAGCGGTATGCGCGGCAACCTCGGCATGGGCGTTTTCCTGGCTGTTCGCATAGCGTACGAGGCCATCGGTCTGGATCCGGTAGCTCACCGCAAAGGCCGCCGCGGTAACGACGACGACCAGGGTGACCGCGTAAACCGCGACTGGCCAGCGCCGCCACCAGGCCGGGTTGTGGGACGGTACGGCCGCCGGACCGGGCAGACGTGACGAGGGTCGAAAAGCGCTCACACCTATGCTTCTCCGATCGATAGGGAATTGGGGCGCCGCCGTTAGGGCCAAGGCAGTCGATGGGCAAGGCATTGTAGCGGCATTTCGCCGCCCATCGGCCGCCGGGCATCGGCCATTCCCCACTCGCCAAGCGCGATGGACAGTCGCTCAGATCGCCCCGGCCCGCCGCAGGCTGTCGATCGCCGCCGCGTCCCAGCCGAGTTCGCCGAGAATGGCGTCGGTGTGCTGGCCGAGTGCCGGGACGGCATCCATGCGCGGCGCAAAGGCGTCGACCTGGCCCGGCGGCAGCAGCGCCGGAATCGGGCCGGCCGGCGTCGCCACTTCGGTCCACCGCCCGCGCGCGCGCAGTTGCGGGTGTTCCCAGACTTCGTGCATGTCGTTCAGGCGCGCATTGGCGATGCGGGCGGCGTCGAGCCGGGCGATCAACTGCTCGGACCCGATCTGCGCAAAGCAGGCGACGATCAGCGCCTCGAGTTCCTGACGATTCGCCGTGCGCCGCGAACTCGACGCGAAGCGCGCGTCGTCGGCCAGTTCCGGCTTTTCGAGTACCGCTCGGCAGAACACCTCCCACTCGCGCTCGTTCTGCAGGCCCAGCATCACGGTCTTGCCGTCGCGAGCGGTAAACGGGCCGTAGGGGGTGATCGTCGCATGCGCGGCGCCAGCTCGCGGCGGCGGCGACGCGCCATCGAACGCGTAGTACAGCGGATAGCCCATCCACTCGACCATGCTTTCGAGCATCGATACCTCGACGTGGGCGCCGCGCCCGCTACGGCCGCGCTGCAGCAGCGCGGCCAGGATGTTGCTGTAGGCGTACATGCCGGCCGCGATGTCGGCGATCGAACAGCCGGCCTTGGCTGGCGCGTCGGGCAAGCCGGTGACCGACAGGAAACCCGACTCGCTCTGGATCAGCAGGTCGTAAGCCTTCTTGTCGCGATACGGCCCGCTCGTCCCGTAACCCGAGATGTCGCAGACGATGAGGCGCGGACGCTGCTCGCTCAGCGCCTCGTACGACAGGCCGAGGCGCACCGCGGCGCCGGGTGCGAGGTTCTGCACCAGCACGTCGGCCCGCTCGAGAAGACTGGCCAGAATGCCGGCTGCCGCAGGATGCTTGACGTCGAGCGTCAGGCTCTCTTTCGAGCGGTTGGTCCACACGAAGTGCGACGCCAGACCGCGCACGCGCTCGTCGTAGGCGCGCGCGAAGTCGCCGCTGCCGGGTCGCTCGACCTTGATGACGCGGGCGCCGAGGTCGGCCAGTTGGCGAGTGCAAAACGGCGCCGCGATGGCGTGCTCGAGAGCGACGACGGTAATGCCTTCGAGTGGGCGCATGTCGGTTTCCTCGCGGTGTCAGAAGGCGCGCGGCAGGCCGAGCAGGTGTTCGGCAACGTAAGAGAAGATCAGGTTGGTCGAAATCGGCGCCACCTGGTACAGACGCGTCTCGCGAAACTTGCGCTCGACGTCGTACTCGTTGGCGAAGCCAAAGCCGCCGTGCGTCTGCAGGCAGACGTTGGCCGCCTGCCACGAAGCCTTGGCGGCAAGGTACTTGGCCATATTGGCTTCGGCGCCGCAGGGTCGCGCCGCGTCGAACAGGGCACACGCCTTATAGCGCATCAGGTTGGCCGCCTCGACTTCGATCAAGGCCTCGGCGATCGGAAACTGCACCCCCTGGTTCTGGCCGATCGGCCGGTCGAAGACGATGCGCTGCCTGGCGTAGCGAGCCGCACGTTCGACGAACCAGTAGCCGTCGCCGACGCACTCGGCGGCGATCAGTGTCCGCTCGGCGTTGAGTCCGTCCAGCAGGTAGCGGAAGCCCTGCCCTTCCTCGCCGATCAGGTTGTCGGCCGGAATCTCGAGATCGTCGAAGAACAGTTCGTTGGTTTCGTGATTGACCATGTTGGCGATCGGCCGCACGCTGAGGCCACGGCCAATGGCCTCGCGCAGGTCGACGATGAAGACCGACAGGCCTGCCGATCGCTTCGTCACTTCGGCGAGTGGCGTCGTGCGCGCCAGCAAGATCATCAGGTCCGAATGCTGGACGCGCGAGATCCAGACCTTCTGGCCGGTCACCAAGTAACGGTCGCCGTGTCTGACGGCGGTCGTTCTGATCCGCGTCGTATCGCTGCCGGTCGTCGGTTCGGTCACCGCCATCGACTGGATGCGCAACTTGCCGGCGGCGATTGGCGGCAGGTAGCGCTCTTTCTGCGCTCGGCTGCCGTTGCGCAGAAGCGTCCCCATGTTGTACATCTGGCCGTGCACGGCGGCGGAATTGCCGCCGCTGCGGTTGATCTCCTCCAGGATGACGCTGGCCGCCGTCAGTCCGAGACCGGAACCGCCGTACTCTTCGGGAATCATCGCCGACAGCCAGCCGGCGCCAATCAGCGCGTCGACGAATTCCTCGGGATAGGAACGCTCCGCGTCGATGCGGCGGAAGTACTCGTCGGGAAACTGGCGGCACAGGTGGCGCACGGCGTCGCGGATTGCCTGGTGTTCGTCGGTGGAGTCGAGCATGGTGGTCTTCTTCTCTTCGCAGGCAGTCGGCCCTCGGCGGCGACAGGGTCGTCGGATCCGCTCGCGATGCGCGCCGGAGGAGGAAGATTAACAAGGCGGCGATGTTTTGCAAATCGACAAATTACCGGACTCCCGCAGCTCGCGTCGTTCCGGTGAGCGGCCGCGCTGTGGCATACTGCCGGCCTTTCTCCTGCCGCCGCGGCGACGCCGCACGCCGGCGCCAGACTAGCCCCCAAGCTCCATGAATCCAGAAACTCGACTCCCCGAAAGCGCCCAACGAGTGGCCGATCTCCTGCAACGAATCGGCCACGGCCAGCCGGTCGTCCTGCTGCCGGCCAGTGGCCGGACTTCCGCCGAGGCGGCGGCCGGCCTCGGCTGCAGCATCGCCGAGATCGCCAAGTCGATCGTCTTCCGCCGGCTTTCAGACGACAGCGCGGTGATGGTCGTCGCCAGTGGCGCGAACCGCGTCGACGAACACAAAGTCGCCGCACGTGTCGGTCCGCTCGGCAAGGCCGACGCGACCTTCGTGCGCGAGCACACGGGCTACGCCATCGGCGGCGTCTGCCCGATCGGGCACGTCAGGGAAACGCTCGTCCTGGTCGATGCCGACCTCCTTCGCTTCACCAGCCTCTGGGCCGCGGCCGGCCATCCTCATGCCGTTTTCGCGCTGTCGCCCGAGGAACTGCTGGCGATGACCGGAGCCCAGGTGGTCGACGTCGCCCGGCGCGACGCCGACGATGCGCCTCCCGTCTGACGCATGGCAAACCCGATCAGCGCCTTGACCACAGCCTCGCCCGAACCACTCGACAACCGGCCACCGGCGATCGGTGCGTCGCCCCGGCGTCAACTCGCGCTGCAGTTGGCAGCGGCCCTGGCCGTGCTGTCGCTGGCCTGGCCCTACTACGGCATGCGCAACGAGGAATTGCCTTGGCCGGGAACCGCACTCGCCATCGGTGGCGTCGCTCTTCTGCTGGCCAGTTTCACACGCCAGCCCTGGTGGTGGCGCCTGATCCACCTGTTCTTCGCGCCGCTGGCCTGGGGCGTTGCCGGTCTGGCCATCGACCCCGGCTGGTTCCTGCTGCTTTTCATCGCACTGCTGCTCGTCTATCGCGGCGCACTGACCGGCCAGGTTCCACTCTACCTTTCCAACCGCCCGACCGCGCTTGCCCTCGCCGAACTCACCGCCGAACGACCCGCGTTGCGCTTTCTCGACCTCGGAGCTGGGATCGGCAGTGTCCTGCGCCCGCTCGCCGGGAAGCGGCCGGACGCCAGCTTCACCGGTGTCGAAAACGCGCCGGCCACTTGGCTCATCGGTCGCCTGCTCACCGCCGGCCTGGCCAATTGCGACTGGCGCTGGGGCGATTTCTGGCGAACCGATCTGGCCAGCTTCGATGTCGTCTATGCCTTCCTCTCGCCGGCACCGATGGCGGCCCTTTGGGAGAAGGTCCAGCGCGAAATGCGACCGGGCAGTCTGTTCGTGAGCAACAGCTTCCCCGTCCCTGGTGTCGAAGCCAGTCGCGAGATAGAGCTCGCGGACGCGCGCCAGACCCGGCTCTATTGTTACCGCGTCTGAGCGGGCGCCGGCCTGGCAGAGGGCGGAGCTTGCCGGGCGGAAGCCGGCGCGGCGGTCGACGCTATACTGCTTCACCATGTTTTGCGTCTTCAATCGAGTTTTCAACCCGGCCGCGGGGCGAGCAGCCGCCGGGCTGGCCATCGTCGTGGCTTCCCTCGCCTGGGCGAGCATCGCGGCGGCCGTATCGGTGCGCACGCCGCACGTCGCGGCGGAACTGCTCGCCGAGCGTACGGCGCTGGTTCCCGGCCAGACATTGACGCTCGGCCTGCGGCTACGCCTGGCGACCGGTTGGCACGTGTACTGGCTAAACCCTGGCGATTCCGGCGTGCCGACGACGATCGCCTGGGAACTGCCGGCGGGAATCACGGCCGGACCGATCCAGTGGCCGGCGCCGCAAGCGCTACCCGCCGGCCCACTGGTCAACCACGGTTACGAGGGAGAGGTCCTGCACCTCGTCGATCTCGCCGTGGCACCGTCACTCGCGCCAGTCGGCAAACGAAACCTGCGGGCACGGGTCGATTGGCTCGTGTGCAAGGAAGCCTGCCTCCCCGAAACGGTCAACCTCGAGCTGACACTACCGATTGCCGCCACGGCGGCGGCCGACCCCGACGGCGCGGCCGCGATTGCTGCGGCACGCCGCGCGCTGCCGCGCCGGCTGAGCGGATGGCAGACAAGCGCCACCGCCCAGGGAGCATCGATTACCCTGACGCTGACGCCGCCGGTCGGCGCTCCTGACCCCGGTACGCTGCACTTCTTTCCTTTCGCCGAACGGCAGATCGAGCCGTCGGCACCGCAGACGCTGACGCGCGCCGGCGGCGCCTACTCGCTGGTTTTGCCCGTGGCCAGCGATCTCGCCGCTCCGCTGGTGCGGCTCAGCGGCGTGCTCACGGCGAGCGGCACGCTAGGTGGCGAGCAGCGCGCCGCCGAACTCGACCTGCCGCTGGCCGGCCGCGTCGTCGCTGGCGCGAAACCCGATCTGGTGAGCGAGCCGGCAACGCGGGAGCGCGCCGGCAGGCCAGGCAGCGCTTCGCCACCGCCCGCCGAGGGCGCGCTGACGATCTGGCTGGCCCTACTGGCGGCGCTCGGCGGCGGTGCGCTACTCAATCTCATGCCCTGCGTCTTTCCGGTACTGTCGATCAAGGTGTTGGGGCTCGCGACGCACGACGACCGCCTGACCACTCGGCGCTGGGAGGCTTTCGCCTACGCAGGTGGCGTGCTGCTGACTTTTGTCGCCCTCGGTCTGGCGCTGTTTGCGCTGCGTGCCGCCGGCGACCAACTGGGCTGGGGTTTCCAACTCCAATCGCCGGTCGTCGTGACGGCGCTCGCTTTACTCTTCTTCGTTCTGGCGCTGAATCTTTCTGGCGTTTTCGAGTTTGGCCAGTTCGTGCCGGCCCGTCTGGCCGGACCGAGTACGCGCCGGCGCGGCCTCGACGCGTTTTTCGGGGGCGTCCTGGCAGTCATCGTCGCGTCGCCGTGCACGGTGCCCTTCATGGGCGCGGCGCTCGGTTTCGCACTCGCCGCTTCGGCCTGGGTGACCTTGCTGGTCTTCGCCGCGCTCGGTGCCGGCATGGCGCTGCCTTATGTCCTGCTCGTCTGCTGGCCCGGCTGGCGGCGATTCGTGCCGCGCTCTGGCCCATGGCTGGAGCACCTCAGGCAATTGCTCGCTTATCCCTTGTACGCGACGGTGATCTGGCTGGTCTGGGTGCTCGGGGCGCAGACTGACAACGACAGCGTCTTGCGGCTGCTTCTGGCGCTGCTCGGCGTCGGTTTCGCGCTGTGGGCCTGGCGCGTCTGGTACAACGGCGCCTCGCGGCTGTGGGCGGCGACCGTGGTCGGCGCCGCGCTGGCCGCCGCCGCCGTCGCCTGGCCTCTGCTGACGGCCGGCAGCGACGAGCCGAGGCCAGCGCCTGTGCGCGCCGACACGGCCGCGCTGGGCGGCGAGGCGAACGGCGAATGGCAACCGTACACACCGATACGCCTCGCCGGGCTGATAGGAGCCGGGCGGACGGTCTTCGTTGATTTCACCGCCGCCTGGTGCGTCACTTGCCAAGTGAACAAACGCTTGGTGCTGAACGACGCCGAGGTCAGCAGCGCCTTCACGCAGTCGCATGTGGCCCGGCTGCGCGCCGACTGGACGCGCCGCGACCCGGCCATCACGCAGGCACTGACCGCGCTCGGGCGCAGCGGTGTGCCGGTGTACGTACTTTACCGTCCGGGCCGGGAACCCTTGCTGCTGCCCGAGGTCTTGCAGCGACAGACGGTGCTGGCCGCGCTGGCCGCACCGTAGCGACAGCGCTCAGGGATCGATCGACCATTTAGCGGAGAAAACGATGACCACTCGTACGGCGGCAATCGGCGCGGCTGTTGCACTATTCGGCGGCGTCGCGTCAGCGCAGGCTCCCGGAGCACCGGCGCCGGCTTTCACGATCAACGACACAGCAGGCAGGCCGGTCGCTTTGGCGGACCACAAAGGCAAGTACGTCGTACTCGAATGGACCAATCCGGAGTGTCCCTTCGTGCAGAAGCACTACGTCAGCAAGAATATGCAGACGCTGCAGAAGGAGTGGAGCGAGCGCAATGTCGTCTGGTTGTCGATCAACTCGACCAACGCCAATCACCCCGAGTTCAAGACCGGCGCCGAGATGGCGAACTGGATGCGCACCCAGGGAAGCGCTCAGCGAGCGACCTTGATCGACGCCACCAGCGCCACGGGCCGCGCCTACGCGGCGAAGACGACGCCCCAGATGGTCGTCATAGACCCGGCGGGAACAGTGATCTACAACGGCGCCATCGACGACAAGCGGTCTACGAATCCGGCCGACGTCAAGGGCGCCAGCAATTACGTGCGCGTTGCGCTGAACGAAGCGCTGGCCGGCAAACCGGTGAGCATCGCGTCGACTTCACCCTACGGTTGCAGCGTCAAGTACTGAAGCAGAGCGGCCAATCGACGCGCTTGTTCCATCCCAACGACCGGCGTTCGACACCGGGAGAGCATCGCGAAGACGGGAGTGTGGCATAAGTCCTCGCCACACCGGCTGGCACCCGGCAAGATTGGCGGCATGTCGAGACAGATTCCACCGGCCACCCCGGAAATCAATCGCCTGCGGGCCGCCGCCGCACTGATCCCGCTGATCGAGTCTGGGCTGATCTCCTCGAAGATCTCCGTCGAACGGGCAGCGCTCATGGCTTCTTTCTGCGAATGGAGCGTGCAACGGCCACCCACGGATCCGGAAGCGGTCAGACTCGCGGCCACCGTGGTCACCGGCATGCAGCGCATCAGAAACGTTCTGGCGTCGGTCGCGTGACTGTCGCCACCCCGGCGACGCCCGCTCAGCTGGCAGTCAGACCACGACCACCGCCTGCGGCGCGCCGATCGCCCACCGGGCAGTCGAAACACGTCGAACGTGCTTCGGTACAACTCGATACACGCGCTTACACGGTTTCTGACATCGGCTGAAGGCTGGCTGCGTTGTCTAGCCAATGTGCCGCCGTACGGCCGCGCAGTATCGGCAATAAGGCTGCGAGCCAGGGCAGTTCCCGTGTCGACAGAGGCGCGGATGGCCATCCGGTCGCTCTGGCCGATGCCGCCTTCCGGCCGCTGTGGAGTCGCTCCGGGCTAGCGGACAGTGCTCAGACAACTCCGAAGCAGGCGAACTCGACACCCTGGCATTCGATTCCGGGCGGCTGACTTCGGCGCCGCTCGCAAAGCAGCATTTTCGGCGAACGATGACCGGCAGCACGGGCAGGCCGAAGCGTTCGGAATGGGCTCCCGACAACCAAGGAGTTTCGATGCAAGACCACAAACGACATACGGCTGACGTTAACAGCCAGATCAAGGCATTCATGTCGGGCGCGTGTGCTGGCGATGTCGACGCCATCCGGACTCAGGTGGCGGCGGGATTTGACCTCAACGGCACGAACCAATTCGGCGATACGATTCTCGAGTACGCGATCAGCGCACTGGAATTCTACCCGGGCGCACCGAAGTACAAGGTCATCGAAGAGATGCTGCGGCTGGGCGCCGATCCGAATGCTCCGAGTCAGGATGGCTCGAGCCCGCTGTTCGCCGCCGTGCTGAACTTGGACAGCAAGATGTTGCGCCTCTTGCTGGACGCTGGAGCCAACCCGAACGTCTTGCGGACCGGAACCGACGGCACCGTCGAATCGCTCTACGATTGGGCTTGTTCGGCCTACTGGGAGGAAGCCTGGAGCATGTACCCGGCCGGGGAAATGAACTTCCCAGAGCGGGAGGACGAAGACGCCTGGCTTCGGCACCTCGCCCGCCTCGCGCTCAAGTACGACAAGCCACGCCCGGACCATCTGCAGGTGTTGCGAGAGCGCGGAGCCCTTTCCACGTTAGAGCTGTGCTCGGTAAATCGAACGGACCCGAGAGCGAAAAGCGCCACGATCGCGGCTCCCCAACGGAGCTCACGCGGTGGTAGCCAACTGACTTAAATTCGATTTCGCTGGAATTCTGGCGATTCTCTTTCTATACTGCACGGAAAACAAGAAAAGAATCCGATTGTTGCCGGAGGAGACTTGCCATGGATATTTATCTTTCGGCCTTGTTACCGGAGGCTTTGCTGGTCGATCTGCCCGAAATCGACGCCCAGCACGAAGAAATCTTCAGCCGGATCGAGGCGCTCAAGGCTGCGTGTTTCGGGAGCAGCTACGTTCCCATAGACGAGTTCGACTCGCTCCTCGAACTCTTCGACCAACATTTCGCCACTGAAGAGCGAATCGCCGACGAGGCCAGACTCGAGTTCTCCAACCACGCCCGCGTTCATCAGGACACGCTGCGCCTCCTGCACCGGGCACTGGGCGAGGTAATCAACGGTACGCACGATGCGCATTCCTTCCTGCGCTACGCGGAGTATTGGTTTGAACGCCATATCAGCGAGGAAGACCGCCTCTTTGTCACCACGCTGAAGTCGAGCAAGTACTCTCGTCCCCTCGACCGCCGCACCGCTGTCGATCCCTCCTGTCCGGCTCGCGCCTGAGCCGACTCTGCGCCTGGCGCACCGCCTATCTGCCGATTCGCCGGGCGGTGCTCAAGCTACGAGTTGTGCGATGTACTGCTGTTGCACCAACTCGCTGAACGCGTTCGGCCGCCTTGCTTTCACGGCTGCGATGGCCTTGCTGCTCGGCCAGCCACGTTCGATCAGGAGTTGGGCGGCCATCAGCCCCGTCCGGCCTGAGCCGCCTTTGCAGTGAATGGCAATCTTGCCGCCCTCATCGAGCAGTCGATGCACGACTGAGCGTTGCGCCTGCCACGCCAGGACGAACTCTCGCCCGGGAGCCTGCGCGTCCTCGATCGGGAAATGGAACCATTGGAGATTTCGTCTGGAACACATTTCAGCAATGTCTTCCACGGCATTGATGGTCAATTCGACCGCCGGCATCAAAGTGACGAGTGCCGCCGCTCCTGCGGCCTTCAACTGATCGAGCACGACCCCCGGCGCAACGCCGCTGGTCCCCGGGCACGGCGTGAGGATCAGGCCAGCGCCTTCGTCATTCAGCGGCAGAAAATCATAGGGATGAGTATTCATGGATATCCACTGGCGGTGAGCCTCGATCTTGTCGAGTGAACGGGCGGGCAGGCGGCAGCCATCGCACCAGGATGCGGGCCAGCGAAGGCCATGGCTGGCGCGCGGACCATCGGTGAACGCGGTGTATCGCCTGCTCCTGCCGATCTATGTATTGGCCGCGCCTTGTACGGCCTAAGGTTTGAACAACGCACGACGCCGAGGGTTGGAGTTTGCCGCGGCAACAGACTATACTGAATAAATAGTCGGCGAATCGAACTGCCGCAAACCATGCACCTTGACCACCTACCGTTCGTTCAGGATTTCGATGCGGCCGAAGCGACTGGACAGCGTCGCTGTCCACGTACTGAAAACTCTGGCACTCGGCATGCTCTGCGCCATCATGTCTCCCTTGCACGCGGCAGACCCTGACTACTTGGCCGCGCGCAAGCGGATGGTGGAGGAGCAGTTGCGCACCAGTTGGCGCGGGATCACTCACCCCGGAGTGCTCCGGGCAATGGCAACAGTCCCGCGGCACGAGTTTGTTCCGGCAGCCCTCCGCAATCTCGCGCACGAGGATAGGCCACTGCCGATCGGCTACGCACAGACAATCTCCCAACCTTACATCGTCGCGTTCATGACCGAAAAACTGGATCCGAAACCGGACGACCGCATCCTGGAAATCGGTACCGGCTCCGGCTATCAAGCGGCGATTCTTTCGGGTTTGGTAAGTGAGGTTTACAGCATCGAAATCGTCGAGCCACTGGCTCGACGGGCCGAGGCGGACCTTGCCCGACTCGGCTACCACAACGTCAAGGTACGCCACGGGGACGGCTACCAAGGCTGGCCGGAGGCCGCTCCTTTCGACGCGATCATCGTCACCTGCGCGCCCGATCATGTGCCGCAACGGCTTGTCGAGCAACTCAGGGACGACGGCCGGATGATCATCCCGGTCGGAGACCTTGATGCTCAGCACCTATTCCTGCTCAGAAAGCGGGGTACGAAACTGGAGCGCGAAAGCGTATTGCCGGTCCGCTTTGTGCCGATGACCGGCGTCGGCGGAAAACCCGCGCCATGATCCCTCTTCACGTCAACCTTGCTACCTGTCGCGCTCGGGCCGGCAACTGAGCAATCCACGGGTCCCCGACAAAGATTCATATGCCCTGGCCCTCGTGATCGCGTGCTCTATGCGACAAGCCGGGCAAGAGTCGTGTCGCGCGCCCCGCGCCCACTACGCTACCTGGCACCCCACGCACAGAATGCCAGGCGGCGTAGGTGTCAGCTATCAGGCACCGCGTTCGCGGAGCCATTTGCCGACAGTCGGCGCAAGAACCTTTTGCGCCAAGCCACCGGTGTAGATACCGATGTGCCCGGTAGCAATCGCAAACTCGGTGTAGTCCTTGCTGCCGACATGTTTGCCAAGAGCAACGGTGCAAGGCGGCGGTACGATGTGATCCTTTTCGGCAAAAATGTTGAGGATCGGCATCTTGAGTTCCTTGAGGTCAACCTTCCGACCCCCTACCTCGAGCGTCCCCTTGACCAGCTTGTTCCCTTTCAGGAAGTCGCGAATGAACTCCTTGAACATCTGACCAACGGCATCTGGACCACCGAACAACCACTTCTCCATGCGCAGGAAGTTCTGCAAGGCGGCTCGATCATCAAGAATATCGATCACGTCGGCGTACTTTCCGTAATTCAGAATGAACGGCGAAGCCATCATGAACGACTCGTTGAGCACCGTCGCTGGAACATTGCCGTGCACCGCGACCATTTTCTCGACGTCGGCATCGGCCCCCATGGTGAACATCAAACCTTCGTGCGGCTTGTGGTTCGCACGATAGGCATCGAAATCAATCGGCGACACAGTGAGAACGAGGTGGCTAATCTTGTCTGGATTGAGCGTCGCGTAGGTAGTCGACATGGCGCCTCCCTGACAAATGCCGAACAGGGCAATCTTGTCAACACCGTGCTGCTTACGAATGAAATCGACTGTCTCGTCAAAGTAACCGTTGATGTAATCGTCCATGTTCCGGTACTTGTCCACCTGACGCGGGTAACCCCAGTCGTTCAGGTAAACGTCGATGCCCTCGTTCAGCAGATTCCGGACCACTGACCGATCCGGTTGCAGATCGGCCACTTCGTAGCCATTGATTAGCGGCGGCACGATGAGTAGCGGCGTCTTCATGATCTTCGACGGCTCGACCACCGCGTGATAATGGTAAACCTTGATGCCGTCCTGCTCGAACACGATGTCCTTCGGCGTACTGCCGATATCGATGTCGTCGTCGGTCAGGTTGGTGAGATTGCTGATGCCTTTGGCAAGCTTCTCGTTTAGGGCAGCGGTTTCAGCCGCAAGGTCAGCGGGAAGAATCTGGATTGGAAAAGAAAACATGCGTAGCACCCTCCTAAAGGTCTATTAGCTTATCAGCCGGATCAACAGTTTCAGGCTTCTCGGCTCATTCGCTCTTGGCACGCACCGGCGCGGCCTTACGAGGTGCAGCGCTAGGCTTCGCCGGAGCCGCTTCTACCGAGTGCATCTGCTTCCGGAGAGCACGGACCTCTTTCTTTAATTCGTGGATGACCATATAGGTCTCGTCCAATTCGCTGCGCGTCGGCATATCCAAGCCACGGAAAATGTCCTCTACGACGGCACGTTGTGCGAGCTTGAATTGCTGTTGAGCTCTGGTGAATGCGTTCTGCTTGTCGAGGAAGTCCTGCGTATTGAAGGTCACCAGCAACGACTTGTCGGCTGTACGATACCAGAGGCTCATCAGCTGACGCACAGCCGTAATCTTTTCACCCTTGGCAGCCACCTTGCCGAGTTCTTCAACGGTCGCTTCGACGGCTTTCGCCAGAGCATCGGAGAATGCCGTATGAAACGCCAGGCTGTTCTTGCGCAGATCGACCACCGAGTCGACCAAGCGTAGCAACTTGGCGTTCTTTTCACGCGACGCACCAAAAAGCGGAATCTGGCCGACGCCTGCCAGCGCACTCGTATCCCCTTCCATCGACAGCAACCGATTGAGCCCGGCGGTACCACCAAGCATGGCCTCGCCGACATGACCCGACGAAGCGGCCTGCATCAGGAACGTCAGCCAAGGCCCCATGGCTTCGGGCAATTCCTTGCTCAGCGTCCCGCTCAGACTACCAAGGTGAGGAGCCATGCCAAAACTGCGCTCGAGCATGGCGGTCGATTCCTTCGCCCACTGCTCAGCGAAACCCTTAAGGTCGGGACGCCAGTCCTTGCTGGCCTCAAGCTTTGGCGCAACGATCTTCATCGACTTGAAAAAGAAGTCCATGACGCGGTTCATTGCCGCCTGGCTACCGTTCATGCGGTCCATCAGCATGCGCGCCGCTTCGTTGGCGCCCTGGCTGGCCGCTTCAACGCTCTTCTTGACTGTCTCGACAGGACCGTCATTGCCGCCCGGGAGATTCTGCAGTAGCGCGGACCAGTCGCTCCACATGCGCTTCTGCATATCAGCCCAAGCGTTGACGACGCCGCCCAGTTGCTCGTTCGGATTTTGGTTTTCCACTCCTGTAATCTCCTTTCGTGTGTCGGACACGCCTACCGCTGCAGTAGGCGGAGCCCATCAGTAGACTGGGGGCACGACGTACCCTCCTACTACGGCGGTCGTCGGATGACGTCCGCGATCAATGCAGCTACAGTGGCCGTCTGCTAGCCGGCCAGAGCCACCACCGCATCTGCCTTGTGCTTCGCCTCACCGTGCTCGTTGGCGCAAGTCAACTCCAGGCGCACACATTTCTCCCCGTCGCGCTCCAGTTTTTCCACGACTTTGCCGGTGCAAACAAGCCGCTCGCCGACCTGGGTAATCGCCGTGAAGCGTACCCCGAAGCTGCGAATGGCTTCCTGAGGCACCCATTGCGTCAGTTGGCGCCCAAGGTAGGCCATGCCCAGCATGCCATGCGCGAAGACGTCTTTGATGCCTTTCGACCGGACATAGTCTTGGTCGAGATGCAGAGGATGGTGGTCGCCTGAACCCGTGGCATACAGAGCAAGCGTCAGCCGGGATACCGGCTCGGTAGTCAGCGAAGGGATTTCGTCGCCCACGGAGAGCGACTCGAAACTCGGTGTTGTCATGGACTTTTCCCCTACTCCCGAATAACCATCACGCTGTGCACGTCGCACACCAGTTCGCCTTGCCGGCGCACTTTGACATCTTTGACGACGAACTGCAGTGCACCGTTCTTCTTGTCGTAGATGTCGGTGATTTCGCCGTCGAATTCCAGCGTATCACCGGAATAAACCGGCTTGTGATAGACGAACGACTGCTCCCCGTGCAGCATTTTCCCGAGGTCACAACCCATCGTTTCGAGATAGTCGAAAGGCCGCTCCTTGTCCATATCCATACAAAAGAAAAAGGTCGGCGGTGCCATGACACCCGGTAAGCCGGCCCGATGGGCTGCTGCCTCGTCAAAGTATATCGGGTTCGTCTCGCCCGTCGCCTTCGCAAACCATTTCAATTGCCACGCCGTCAGGGTGACCGAGTGTGGCGGCACCTTCATGCCGATGTGCTTCTTGTCAATCAACATCAAACTCACTCCTCACCCACCCCGAAGGACGGGGTGGGAACGCTGGTTAGCGATTCGCTCAGAGAACTTCGATGGCAATCGCGGTAGCTTCGCCACCACCGGCGCAAAGGCCAGCGATCCCTCGCTTGAGACCACGCGCTTTGAGTGCGTAAAGCAACGTCACCAGAATGCGCGAACCAGTAGCACCAATCGGATGGCCTAGCGCGCAGGCACCGCCGTTGACGTTGACCTTGTCCGCCGGCAAGTCGAGGTCACGCATCGACGCCATCGTCACGGCGGCAAATGCCTCGTTGATTTCCCAGAGATCGACGTCCGTGGCTTGCCAGCCGAGTTTCTTGAGAAGCTTCTGGAAGGCAAACACGGGGGCCGTGGTAAACCAAGCCGGATCATGGGCAAATGTGGCGTGGCCGGCAATCCTGGCCAAAGGTGTTATTCCTGCGCTCTTGGCATCGGACTCGCGCATCAGGACAAAGGCGGCAGCGCCGTCGGAAATCGACGACGAGTTGGCCGGCGTCACGGCACCGTCTTTCTTGAAAGCCGGCTTCAACTTGGTAATTTTCGAGACATCGCACTTCATCGGTGTCTCATCCAGTGCAATAACTTCCTCGCCCTTGCGGGTGCTGATCGTCACCGGCGCGATTTCGTCACCGAACACTCCACTGCCAACGGCACGCTGCGCCCGGGTCACCGATTCGACCGCGAAGGCATCCATCTCTTCGCGGGAAAAACGGTACTTGTCGACGCAAAGTTCGGCGAAGGCGCCCATCAGCTTACCCGGCTCGTACGCATCCTCGAGGCCATCGAGGAACATGTGATCGTACAGCGCGCCGTGACCCAAACGGTAACCGGTGCGAGCAGCTGTCAGCACATGCGGAGCATTGGTCATCGACTCCATGCCACCGGCTACGGCGATATTGACCGAACCCGAAAGCAGTTCGTCGTGCGCAATCATCACCGTCTTTTGGGCCGAACTGCACATCTTGGTCAGTGTGGTACACGGAACCGATTTGGGCAAACCGGCTCCCAACACGGCCTGGCGCGCCGGCGCCTGGCGAACACCCGCCATCAGGCAGCAACCCATCAGGGCTTCATCGATATCTTCACCCTTGACGCCGGACTGCTCGACGGCCGCCTTGATCGCGACGGCACCGAGTTGTGGCGCCGTCAGACCGGCAAACTGACCCTGAAAGGCACCTACCGGCGTACGCTTGGCACCGACGATAACTACGGATTCACTCATATACGACACTCCTTTGGATTACAACGACTATTGCCAGTTTGAAGGTGGGCTGTCTGCCGTCGATCACTTCGGCGCCATCCGGATCGAACCATCGAGACGAATGACTTCGCCGTTCAGATAGCCGTTTTCGCAGATGTGCTGGACGAGAGCCGCATACTCGGCCGGCCTACCAAGGCGCGACGGAAACGGCACCATCTTGCCCAGGGAGTCCTGAGCCGCTTGCGGCAATCCCTTGAGCATCGGCGTCTCGAAGATGCCCGGGGCGATGGTGACGACGCGGATTCCGTGCGCCGCCAACTCACGGGCGACCGGTAGCGTCAGGCCGATAACGCCAGCCTTGGACGAGGCGTAGGCAGCTTGGCCGATCTGGCCGTCGTAACCGGCGACCGACGCCGTATTGACAATCACGCCGCGCTCACCGCCCTCATTCGGCTCGTTCTTGCTCATCGCCTCGGCAGCCAGACGGATCATGTTGAAAGTGCCGATGAGATTAATGCTGACGACGCGCGCGAAGGTGGCCAAGTCATGCGGGCCGTCACGGCCGAGCACCTTCTTTGGAGGGGCAACACCGGCGCAGTTCACCAGCCCGTGCAGTGCGCCGAACTCTTTAACCGCCGTTTCGATCGCCGCCCTTGCGCTCGACTCATCGGTCACATCGGTCTTGGCAAAGCGCGCGCTGGAACCCAGTTGAGACGCTTGAGCCTCGCCAGCGCCCGCGTCCACATCCACGATGACGACTTTCCCGCCGGCCGCCACGATGGTGTTCGCCGTCGCCGCACCCAGACCGGATCCTGCTCCCGTTACCACAAATACACTGCCATTGATTTGCATTTCTACCCCCAAAAAAATATCGCGACATCACGCGATGCCGCGCTACCGGCCAGTGCCGACGCGATCATGAGGAATCCGCATCGTCACGGCAAAACCCGATCCCGTGGCTGACCGGAGGATCGTTTTGGCAAGGCAGCTACCCGCCTCGGGATAGGCTGCCCCTAAGGAACGATCAGGCGAGCCCCACCAGCAAGCTCTGCCGCGCCTAACGCAGACCATCCCAGCGGAAAGAGGCGGCGAGCTACCCCGCCATTGTCGAATGCCGAGTGCTGTCGAGTCAAGCACAAGAGCGGCCTCCGCGAGCGCCAGGGAGGCCGCTACAGGACCCGTCCGGCCCCAGGCCATGACGCCTCCCTGCCATTCCCATTGCTCGACCCCACCAACTGTTGACCTGGATCAGGCGGTCGCCGACCGTATGGCGTAGCATCAGCCGCACACGGGCGCATCAGCGCTCTTGGCCGCACACCGCTGCGGCGCACTAACGGAGAACTCCCATGGTCAGAAGCTCTGAAGATTCCTCAGCGACAACCGCTACGACGGTCGCCAGTTCAACAGCCGCTGCGCCGAAGCGGCGCACCCGAGCCCGTGCGGCCCGCCAGCCAGCAACCATCGACGCCCCTCCGGCAGTTCCCTTGCCGCAGGCCGTCGAGCCACCGCCGGCAGACTCGCGGGAAGCCGGGCCGACGGCGCCACCCCAGCCGCGCGTGGACTACACCCGCCGGCTTAGCGACCGTCATCTGCTCGACTCCGATGCTCTGGAGAACATAGACCGGATGACCAACATCGCGCTGGGTCAACTGAGCGGTGGCGTTTCGCCGGCGTCGTTGGCGATGGCCTATCTCGACTGGATGGTGCACCTGTCGGCTTCACCCGGCAAACAGTTTCAACTGGGAGCGAAGGCGGCGCGCAAGGCATTGCGCCTCGGCTCCTACGCGCTGACTTCGGCGGTAACCGGAAATGCCGAACCGTGCATCAAGCCGCTGCCAGGCGACCATCGCTTCGACCATCCGGGATGGCAGAGCTTTCCTTACAACGTGATCTACCAGGGCTTCCTGCTCAATCAGCAATGGTGGCACAACGCCACCACAGGCGTGCGCGGTGTTTCCAAACACAGCGAGGCGGCGGTCTGGTTCACGGCGAAGCAGATTCTCGACATGATGGCGCCGGGCAACGTGCCGACGATGAACCCTGAAATCGTCGAAGCGACGGTCAAGGAACGCGGCGCCAATCTCGTACGCGGGGCCGAGCACTACACAGAAGATCTGCGTCGCGCCTTGCGTGACGAAAAACCCGCGGGCGTCGAGGCGTTCAAGGTCGGAAAGAACCTCGCCATCACCCCCGGCAAAGTGGTGTACCGCAATCACCTGATCGAGTTGATCCAGTATTCGCCGACCACCGACACCGTTCAACGCGAACCGGTCCTGATGCAATCCGCCTGGATGATGAAGTACTACATCCTCGACCTGTCGCCGCACAACTCGCTGGTCAAGTATCTGGTCGATCGCGGTCATACCGTATTCATGATCTCGTGGCTCAACCCGGGAGCGGAGCACCGCAATCTGGGCATGGAAGATTATCGCAAGTCGGGAACGCTGGCAGCGATCAATGCCATTTCGGACATTCTGCCAGGACGCAAGATTCATACCGTCGGTTACTGCCTGGGCGGAATCCTGCTGACCATCGCGGCGGCTGCCATGGCTCGCGACGGTGACGACCGTCTGGCCAGCATCACCTTGTTCACGACGATGACCGACTTCACGGAAGTTGGCGAAATCAACGTTTTCATGGACGCCAGTGAAGTCACCCTGCTCGAGGACATGATGTGGGAGAAGGGTTATCTCGGTCACAAGCAGGTGTCCGGCGGCTTCCAGTTGCTCAAGTCGGCGGACCTCATCTGGTCGAAGATGGTGCGCGAGTACTACCTCGGACATCGCGAACCGATGTTCGATCTGATGGCCTGGAACGCCGACGGCACGCGCATGCCCTACCGCCAGCATTCCGAAGTGCTGCGCCGCCTCTACGTCGACAACCAGCTGTTCCAGGGCAAGTACATGGTCGGCGGGCGGGCCATTTCGATCAGCAACATCCACTGTCCGATGTTTGCCGTCGCTGCGGTTGCCGACCACGTTGCCCCATGGCGCTCGGTCTACAAGCTCCACCTGCAGAGCGATTCGACCGAATTGACTTTTGTCCTGACTAGCGGCGGGCACAATGTAGGCATCGTCAATGAACCCGGCCGTGCACACCGGTCGTTCCAGCTAAGTGTCTGCCGTGAAGGCGAGCGCTTTCTCGACGCCGATACCTGGAAGGAGCAAACGCCGAAGTACGAGGGCTCCTGGTGGCCAGTTTGGCAGGAATGGCTGGTTAAGCATTCCTCGGGAAGCGAAGCGGCACCGCCGATGGGCGCCGTCGACAAGGGCTACGTCGCGCTGTGCGATGCCCCGGGGACTTACGTCTTCCAGCAGTAGCGCCGGACTACTCCGCCGCGTAAGCCTCGCGCATCTCACGCTTGAGGGTCTTGCCGGCGGCGTTGCGCGGAAAGTCATCCAGAATCCGCACGGCGTGCACCCGCTGATAGCGGGCACCGACGCGCTCGTTGATCCAGTCCCGCAGTTCCTCCGCGCCGACCGACGCACTGGCGTGGAGGAGCACTGCGGCAACCGGCGTCTCACCCCATTTCTCGTCCGCGACGCCGAAAACGGCAACCTCCCTGACCGCCGGATGACGCGCCGCCACCTCCTCGATGTCCTTCGGGTAGATCTTGACGCCACCACTGTCGATCATGTCCTTCTTGCGGTCCACCAAATAGAGGTAGCCCTCGCTGTCCACGTAACCCAGGTCCCCGGTGAACAACCAGCCGTCGCGGATGGCCTGCGCGGTGAGGTCCGCTTGGCCGTAATAGCCCAACATCAGCGACGGGCCACGACCGACGATCTCGCCGATCTCACCGGGGGGAGCATCGCTGCCATCGTCGCGAACGATGCGCATCTCGAAGAAGCAAGGAGGCGCACCGACGGACCCGGCCTTGCGCAGCGACTGCGTCTTGTCGAGAATCGTCCAGAATCCCTCGGTAAGTCCGTAGAGTTCATAGAAACGGTGAGGCAAGAGACGATTGAGCTGGTCTTTGCGCTCCTGGTGAAGCGGCGCCCCGAGAGAAAGGATCATCTCCAGCGAAGCGAGCTTCTGCGGCGAGAAGTTGGGAGCGTTGAGAATGGCGATGATCTGCGCCGGCACCAACATGGTATGCGTGACGCGCTCACGGGCAATGATTTCGATCGCTTCCTCGGCATCGAACTGGCGCTGCAGAATGTAGCGCGCGCCGAGGTAGAAGCAGGGCATCAGAGTGACGAAAGCGCCATTGAAAACGATTGCACCGGTGTGCAGGACCACCGACTCGGGAGTCATCCGCCACGCCGAGGCGAACAGCGTGCAGTATATCGAGCGTACGAAATGACTATGCATGATCCCTTTCGGCAAACCGGTCGTACCGCTGGTGTACATGATGTTGAACAAATCGTCCTGGTTCACACTGACGCCATCCAGTCGCCCGTCGGGGCAGGTTTCGAGAAGCGCCGCGTAGTCTGCATACTCAGCCGTCTGCCCGTCGACCATCAACACGCGATCCGCCGGCAAGCCCGGCAACTCGCCGCGCACCTGATCGACCAGCGCGGCCATCGAACGCTGCGTAAACAAACACACGGCACCCGAGTCACGCAGCAGACTGGCAAGGCCATTCGCCATCAAGAGCGGGCTGAGCGGCACCAGCACGGCGCCTATCGCAGGCACCGCCCAATAAACTTCGAGCAGTTCCCGACAATTCGCCAGAACGGTCGCCACTCGGTCTCCCTGGCACACGCCGAGCGAGCGCAGCAGGCGGACACATCGGCTGACTCGCGTTTCGAACTCACGCCACGTCAGGCGCTCGCGCTCGAAAACGACAGCGATTTCATCCGGTCGATACGCCGAGTGATGCGTGATCAGGTTTGTCAGTTGCAGCATTTCGTCTCCGGTCCAAGAATACCCGACGCAGCCAGCGAGCCGCCCGTGCCGCACCACGGCATCGAGTAAGCCAAACTACCCGCCGACGCCGCTATCGCAGCGCAACAAGCCGCCAGTATACCGCTCCTGGCAGCACTGCGGCGCAAGCCTCTTGCAAAGCGATCCCGAGCCCCCGCCGGCGCCCGCGCCAACCCCTCGGAAGACTTACGAGCCAAGCAATTGCCAACGCTTCAGACGATCGGACGAATAATCCCCACTGGAACCGCCAAGCGGAGTGAACAAATACCGCACGGAGGAGTAGAATGCATTGTGCGGTGCAGAAAGGCGCGCGTGCAGGATGGCGGCCCGACTCACCCCCGAGTTTGCCAGGACCAGCAGGAGAAGCGCAATGGATACGACTTCTTCAAGCAGCGGCTGTAGGCGTCGGACCGATAACCGAAGACCAGTACCGTCGTCAGATCTGGCGACCATTGGTGCGCTCGCGGACCGTAGAGCGTGGCGGCAGGCGACACGGCCTGCTTGGTCGACAGCCCGAGCGCGCTGCGCTGCACAGGTAAGACAATCGGTGGCGTGCTTGGCCGTCGGCGTTGGCCACTTGGGAGTCGCTGTCCGGGATGGGCTCGCGAAGTCGGGCGTGTCGCCAGGCCATGGTAATCGTGGGTCGCCCCCGTGGGCTGGCCCGTTTTGACTGACGTTGATTGTTGGAGGTTGGAAAATGTTTGCACTGCTGAAGGAAATACCTGATTTCACAACCAGTTGGATGCGGTATACGATGGCCATGATGCGCGCCTCGAACCGGGAGATCAGCGAGTTCAATGACAATCTCTTCATTGCCGCGCACATCGCGCTGACCGCGGCACGGGACAATCCGTTGAGCGTCATGGAAGCCTACCAGATCGTCGAGCACAATCTGGCACTCGCCAGCAAGGGATTGTCCGGTGCGCAGGGCAAGCTGGCCGACTACGCCTTCGACCAAATCGAGGAAGGAACGCGCGCTTTCCTGAATTCGCTTCTGAAGACGGACGGCGAAAAGTGGAGCGGCTACATGAAACGGGAAGCCGAGATCATGGAAGCGGTTTCGAACTTCAACGAACAGATCGAGGCCATCGGCGACGAATTCGGCTTCCATTTCAACACCTCGGGCTACAAGCTCGTACACGAAACCGACGCCTTCGAGCTCTATCAGGTTCTGCCGCTCAAGGAGGGTGTCAAAGTCAACGAACATCTCAAGCCGGTCATCCTCGTACCACCGTACATGCTGGGTGTGCACATCCTCGCCTTCCTGCCTTTCGAAAACAAGAGTTATGCCCACTCGTTCGCCAACGAGGGCATTCCGACCTACGTCCGCGTCGTCAAGGACATCATGACCAACGAGAAAGTCCAGACGATGACGCCCGAAGAGGACTGCGAACAGACCCGTCAGCTCTGCGCCAAGGTCATGGAACTCAACGACGGCAAGAAAGCGACCTTGAACGGCACCTGCCAGGGGGGTTACATCTCGCTGATGAACATCCTGTCGGGCAAACTGGCAGACGTCTGCGACGCGCTGATCACCAACGTGACACCGGTTGATGGGACTTACAGCGACGCGATCAGTGGCATGCCGACGATGCATCACGACTTCATTACCACCACTTTGCCGAGCGGCAACAAGGTGGCCAACGGCTACCTGCTGAGTCTCGGCATGCGCTTCGTCGCCATCGACCGCGAAACGCCGCTCGTCAAGGTGCTTGATCAAGCCTCGCTGCAACGCGCCACCGACCTCAATCCGGGCAAGACGCCTGCGGCGCTCTTCCGCTGGCTGCTCAAGGAACGTGTCCACCTGCCGCTGGCGATCGCGAACATGAGCTCGCACACTTTCCAGGATCCGATTGCCGAGGACGGTACGCTACCGGTCAAGCTGTTTGATCAGCCACTGAACATCAAGCGCCTCATCGACCTGAAGGTGCCCTGGTATCAGGACTATGCGATCAAGGACGACCTCGTCACGCCGCCGTGTGCCACCGCCGGCAACAAGTTCCTAGAAGGCTGGGACGGCCTCGAGTCGGTCGCCTTCTTCGGTGGTCACGTGGCCATCCTGACCAG
Organism: Accumulibacter sp.; assembly: GCF_029255285.1. GTDB lineage: Bacteria > Pseudomonadota > Gammaproteobacteria > Burkholderiales > Rhodocyclaceae > Accumulibacter. The sequence goes on along the minus strand of NZ_JAPUVI010000043.1, from coordinate 120,876 downwards.
CCCTTACGCCAAGAAAGCGCCGGTCAACGGTGCTTTCAACGACGCCAACGGCAAATCGGCTCGGGGACCGGTCAAGTTCCAGCTCGACATCTCGAAAACGGCCTGATCGACGGCAGCACACGCCAACCGAGTACGCCGCGCCGCCAAGAACTCACGTGGTTCTCCGCAGCGCCGGCTGGACACCATCTGTCCAGCCGGCGCTCGTCATGGCTGAATTGCTGCCGTTCGCGACGAGCGACGTTCGTTTCGATCATCACACCCGGAAGCTTCCGCGCCTGATTTCGGGAAGCTCGCGTTTTTTCCAACCTTGAATCCGGAGATTCGCCCAATGACTTATATCAATATCACCGCCGAAGTACGCGGAAAGGTCGGCCTGATCACGCTCAACCGTCCGAAACAACTCAATGCCCTGAACGATGACCTGATGAACGAGATGGGCCGCGCGCTCGCCGATTTCGAGGCGGACGACAATATCGGCGCCATCGTCATCACCGGATCGGACAAGGCCTTCGCCGCGGGTGCCGACATCACGTTGATGCAGTCGATGAGTTATATGGAAGCCTACAAGGGCGACTTCATCACACGTAACTGGGAGGGCGTCAAGAACTGCCGCAAGCCGGTCATCGCTGCCGTCGCCGGCTATGCCCTGGGCGGCGGCTGCGAGCTGGCGATGATGTGCGACATCATCCTGGCGGCCGACAACGCGCAGTTTGGCCAACCCGAAATTCGCCTGGGAATCCTTCCCGGTGCCGGTGGCACCCAGCGCCTGCCGCGAGCCGTGTCAAAAGCGAAGGCGATGGAAATGTGCCTTGCCTCACGCAATATCGACGCCCAGGAAGCCGAACGCGCTGGTCTGATTTCACGCGTCGTACCGGCCGACAAGCTTCTCGATGAGGCCATGTCGACGGCGAGCCGAATCGCCAGTTTCTCGCTGCCTGTAGTAATGATGATCAAGGAATGCATCAATCGCTCCTACGAGAGCTCCTTGACGGAAGGCCTGCTTTTCGAACGTCGCACTTTCCATTCTGCTTTCGCACTCGACGATCAGAAGGAGGGAATGGCCGCCTTCGTCGAAAAGCGCAAGGCGTCGTTCACCAACCGCTGAGCCGGCGGGGCACCCCACTCTCCCTATCAGCCAGGACGGCCGGTGCGATGATGCGACAGTCGCACCGGCCGCAAACTGTGCGCCCCTCGCTAGCGTGGGCTCAGCAGGAAACCGTGTCCGCCGCGGTGTGAATCTCTATTTGATCGATCCACGCCTTCGCATAGACCCGGCTGTAGAGGTTGGAATAGGCGGCTACCTCGAGCGTCAGCGTCACCGTACGATTGGCGAACCGCGACAGGTCGATTGCCGCCGGGCGCAGCCACTCGGTTTCCTGGTGGTTCATGCCGATCGCCGTGACTTCGTCGACCACGATGCCGTCGATCAGAATCCGGAAACTCGCGCTGGTGTAATCGTTGACCGCGGCGCTCAGATCCAGCCGCCGCACGTAGGTCAGTTCGGGCCGTGCTCCCAGCTTGATACGACGAGAGCTTGACTGCGCTCGTGCGCCGACGGCGCCAGCGTCACCGGAGGAGACATGACCGTAAAGCATCGCGCCACCGCGAAAGGCGCGTCGATGATCAACCAACAGTTCCCAGCCAGTTCCTTCCCAACCGCTAGCTTTCAGAGCCTCCGACGGATCGACAGCCGCCTGCCGCTGGCCGATCCCTTTCAGAACGCCGGCCGCCTCGAGCGCGGTAGAAATGATTCCGGGCACGTCGATTCCCAACGGCGCGTTGCTCGCCGGGCGGCGCGGCCGGTCGGCCCTGAGCAGACCCGCGGCCTCGAGCGAGGCCGAAATGATGCCATGCACGTCGAGGCCAAACGGCCGATTGGCGCTGGCTCGCAGGTCGTCGGCAAGAGGCTCGTGCGCCGGCTCGCCGCCGCCGGCCGCCTCCCGGCGCACGTCAGCGTCGCCTGGCTGCGCCGCCGCGGCGCGGCTGGCGGCACTGTCGCCGCTCGCCGCGCCAGCCGAAGACGTGGTTGAGGTTTCGCTGGCCCCCGAACGCCGCACGTTGGCCGGCTGCTCGACTAGCAAGCCCCAGAAATCGGCAATGCGATGCGTGGACGAAATGCCCACCGCGTTGAAGAACGGCGCCGCGGTACCGCACTGATGCGGTTCGGCACCCGGATCGAGGGCCGCGCCATGCGACATGCCGGTGATCGTGTAGGACTCGATCAATTCCTCGCCGTTCGCCCCTTGCCAGACGCGCCGGGGATAGCCGGCGACCGTCATCTGGATTGTCGGATTCGGATCGAGGCCGTGCACGTCGGTCCACTGCTTGATGATCTCGTCGGCGTTGACCGGCCTCACGGCGCTGTCTGCATCACCATGCCAGACTGACAGCGTCGGCCACGGTCCCGGGTGCGACGACGCCGCTCTCACCAGGTCGCCCCATTCGCGCGCCGAACGACAGCGTCCCTGGAAAATGCTCTCGAGTCCCTCCTGCAGACCCTTCGCCGTGCGGTAGGGCACACCAGCGAGCACCGCGCCGCCGGCGAACACGTCAGGATAAGTCGCCAAAAGCACCGTCGTCATCGCCCCGCCCGACGACGTCCCGGTCACGTAAACGCGGCGACGGTCTATCCTGTGGTCGGCCACCATCCGGTCGACCATCTGTCGGATCGACAGCGGCTCGCCTGTGTCGCGCCCGTTGTCTTCCGGCCTGAACCAGTTGAAACAGCGCAAGGGGTTGTTGTTCCATTGCTGCTGTGGAAACAGGAGCGCAAAACCATAGCGGTCGGCCAGTGTCGACCAGCCGGCTCCCTTGTTGTAAGACGCCGCACTCTGCGTGCAACCGTGCAGAACGACGACCAGCGGCGCACCGTCCGGCAGGCCATCGGGCACGTAGTGAAACATCCGCAGTTCCCCGGGATTGGAACCGAAAGCGCTGACCTCCACCAGTCTGTGCTCCTGCGAGTCGACCTGGTCGGACCAGGCCTGCACGGTCGCCAGTGTCGTCAGGAGTTTCTCCCAACGGCTACCATGCGGCGTCTTGGCCGCGAGTTTTGCCATATTGGCAAGGTTGGCCACTTTGTGGCCCAGTTTGTTGAGCATTGGATTACTCCTGTCATCGGACAAGGTGGTGAACAGACCGATCTCGATGAACTTTCGGACCGGCAGGAAAACGGTATGGAAAAGGCCCGGATCGACCAGCCCGCCACGTTGCGGATCAAGCCAGGCCGGCGGAGCGGCCCCCGGAGCCAAACCGTAGGTATGGCTGAAGACGGCCCGGCGGCCCTGCCACCACGAACTGAACTGCAACGACGCCACCGGACAGCCCCGGTTGATCCAGACGCCGAACAGCTCGTTGGCGACCAGCGCACGGGTTTCGTCGGCACAAGCCAGCTCGAGCAGGCTGGCGAGTGCCTCACCGAAACGCAAACCGTCAAGGTGAATGGTCGAGGTCGGCTGGTCGCCAAGCTCCATCGCGGCCACCGCCGGACCAAAGATCACGCGCGGCGAGTGCTTCCCGGAAGCCGCGTGGAGAGGCCGCAGGTCAGCATAGCAGCGGATCGCCTCGACGGTCTGCGACTGCTGCGGTGCGGCCATCGCTCCGATCAGCAACTGGGCGGCGTACTGAGGAGTCGCCGGCGGCGAGCCGCGTCCGCGCGGGCCCGGGGCCACCAGTCCCTCGGCAACCATTAGCGTCACCCGGAAGCGCAGGTCGCGCCGCGACTCACCCAGAAGGTCGGCGAGTCGTTCGCTGAATTCGTAACGTGCCAGTCGATTTGCCATGGGCGAACAATAGCATGGTCTCTCCCGCTTTGCAGCTATTTTTTTAGTAAGTGACGGCTATTAATTTATATCTCGGATTCGGAGCGGTGGGGACGCTTCACCTTGATCACAATCCCCGGCCCCTCACGATCTCCCTCCGACCACAGTCCGAGCGCGCTACGACAACTCGCGTAGGCGCGCAGCGAACGGACGATCGCAACAACAACGCTCGTTCAGACCGTCTTTCCGACACTGTTCCAGCGCTTCGCCGAGAACCCGGCAGCGGCCGACAGACGAAGCTTGACGAGCCGCTGAACGCCGGAGATACTTCGGCTGAAGCGGTCGTTTTATGGCGCCCGTTCTCCTTTCGCTGCTGGACCCACTCGATCAACCGAATCTGGACAAGTCAATCATGAGCACACAAATCAAACCGGGCGTCGCCACCGGCGACGCGCTGCAGGCAATCTTCGATCTGGCCAAGGAGAAGCAGTTCGCCCTGCCGGCGGTAAACGTCATCAACACCAGCACGGTCAACTCAGTCATCGAGACCGCCAAGGAACTGAACGCTCCGGCGATCATCCAGTTTTCCAATGGCGGCGCCCAGTTCTTCGCCGGAAAGGGCCTCGACAACACAAACCAACGAGCCTGCGTCGCCGGTGCCGTTTCCGGCGCCAAGCACATCCACCTGATGGCCGAACTGTATGGCGCGACCGTGGTGGTGCATACCGACCATGCGGCCAAGAAGTTGCTGCCCTGGATCGACGGCCTGCTCGACGCCGGCGAGCAATACTTCAAGACCCACGGCAAGCCGCTTTACAGTTCGCATATGCTCGACCTGTCGGAAGAACCGATCCAGGAGAACATCGAGATCTGCAAGCGCTACCTCGAGCGGATGAGCAAGATGGGAATGACGCTGGAAATCGAGCTGGGCGTCACGGGCGGCGAGGAAGACGGCGTGGACAACTCGGGAGTCGACAGCTCCAAGCTCTACACGCAACCTGAAGACGTTGCCCTGGCCTACGAAGAACTCTCCAAGGTCAGCGACCGTTTCACCATCGCGGCCGCTTTCGGTAACGTGCACGGCGTCTACAAGCCGGGTAACGTCAAGCTGCAGCCGATCATCCTGAAAAACTCCCAGGACTACGTGCAGAAGAAGTTCGGCACCAAGGATCGTCCGGTCAACTTCGTTTTTCACGGAGGTTCGGGGTCGACCCTCGAGGAAATCCGCGAAGCTATCGGCTACGGCGTCGTCAAGATGAACATCGACACCGATCTGCAATGGGCTTTCTGGGATGGCGTTATGGGCTTCTACAAGAAGAACGAGGGCTACCTCCAAGGTCAGATCGGCAATCCGGAAGGCGACGACAAGCCGAACAAGAAGTACTACGATCCGCGTGCCTGGCTGCGCAAGGGCGAGGAGGCCTTCCGTGCCCGACTGAAGCAGGCGTTCGCCGATCTGAACAACCTCGGTACGCTGGCCTGACAGCTCTCTCTGGGCGCGATGAGGGGCTGGCCCAGGCTGGGCCGGCCCTTTTTGTGTCGTTGGCAACGCCGGCCGTGGAGCGTTGACCGGCGCCACCGGTCAAACGATACTTGCCTTCGCGCGTGCCAGACAGCCGAGAGTCGGCGGAACCCCCACGTAATCCTGGCCTTTTCCTATTCCCACTCCCTTGTTTGCCGAGGATCCAAGCATGAGCACCCTGGTAGAACAGTTACGCAACAGCGAAGCGCACAAGTCGATTTTCGAGTCGGCCGTGCGCCAGAATCCCCTTCCGGTCTGCGCCGCTTTCGGCGCCACCGGCCAGCCACAACCGGTCAGCTTCAAGAATACCGACCGCGTCCTCGGTACGAAGGACAGCGATGGCGTACGCGCCAAGTTCCCTCAGACCGTCGCCGCGTCGGGCAACGTCGTGCTTACTTCCGCCGGTCCCAGCCGTGCCACGGTGCAAGGCAAACGCGTGGCCGTCCTCTTTTCGGGCGGCCCCGCCGCTGGCGGCCATAACGTCGTCTGCGGTCTCAAGCGCGTCCTTGGCGACAACAACACGCTCTTCGGCGTCAGGGCGGGTCCCAAGGGCTTGCTCAAGGGCTCCTTGTTCGAAATCACCGACGCGAACGTCGACTTCATCATCAACACCGGGGGCTTCGACTTCCTCGGCTCGGACCGCACCAAAATCAAGAGCGCCGAGCAGTTCGCCCAAGTCCGCGACACCTGCATCAAGCACCGGCTCGACGCGATCGTCGTGATTGGCGGAGACGATTCCAACACCAATGCCGCCGTTCTGGCCGAATCCCTATACACCGGCGTCAAGGAAGACGGTTCCGGTGTGCAGGTCATCGGTGTTCCGAAAACGATCGACGGCGACCTGCAGGTCGGAGACCTGCTGGCGATCTCCTTTGGTTTCGATACCGCGACGCGCATCTACAGCGAGATGGTCGGCAACATCTTGCAGGACACCAGTTCCTCGCTCAAGTACTGGCATTTCGTCAAGCTGATGGGCCGCTCCGCGTCGCATGTCGCCCTCGAGGTGGCGCTGCAGACCAAGCCGGCGATTACCCTGATTTCCGAGGAAGTCGCGACCCGGAAGATGTCGCTCGCGAGCATCGTCGACGGCATCGCGCAGGTCATCGTCGACCGTTCGCACAAGGGAATGAACTATGGCGTCCTGCTGGCACCCGAGGGGCTGATCGAGTTCATCCCTGAAATGAACGCCATGATCGCCGACCTCAACGACGTGCTCGCCCATCATGCCGCCGATTTCGCCGCGCTGGCCGACGACGCCAAACCGGGTTTCGTCGCCAGCAAGCTGCGCGCCGACAACGCCAGCCTGCTCGCGTCACTGCCCGACTACATCGTCAACATGCTGCTCGCCGAACGCGACTCGCACGGCAACTTGCAGGTCTCGCTGATTCCGACCGAGCAGTTGCTGATCGACATGGCAAAAAGGCGGGTCAAGGAACTCGACCCGGCTGTTCCCTTTGCCGCCCACAACCATTTCCTGGGCTATGAAGGACGCTGTGGCGCACCGACGCTGTTCGATGCCGCCTATACCTACAACCTTGGTCTGACGGCCGGCTCATTGATCCTCGACGGCCGTACCGGCTACATGGCGACCATCACCGACCTGACCCGCGGCGGCACACCGCAAGCGATCCCGCTCGCCGGCCTGCTCAACATCGAACGGCGCCATGGACAGGACGAGTTCGTGATCGAAAAGGCGCTGGTGAGAATGGATTCGCCGGCCATGCAGTACTTCGTCTCGCGGCGCGACGAGTGGGCACGCAGCGACCTCTTCACGTCACCTGGTCCGCGCCAGTTCTGGGGGCCAACCACGCATCAGTTGCCGATCAGCGTCGCGCTGAACTCCGGCGCCGACTCGCTGATGTTCAGGATTGGCTGACGAGCCAGCGCTTTCCCGCAAGAATGGGCCATCGGCAGCGATGGCCCTTTTGCTTGCCGAAGTCGACAATGGCCGTGTTTCCAGGCGCTTCCCGGAAACTGCCCGCAACAGAATCGGCCGTCCGAAGGCAGGCGGCATCGCTTCCCGGCTGGCAGGCATTACGCGACAGGGAAACCTTCAAATAGTCTCAGTGAAGCCATTTTCCACCGCCCTCCTCACCGTCGTCATCGCCACCAGCGCGGCGGCCGACGAGGTCCGGCTTGCCGTCGCGGCCAACTTCAATGCACCGATGCACCGGATCGCGGCACAGTTCGAGAAAGACAGCGGCCACAAGCTGCTTATCTCGTTTGGCTCGACCGGCAAGTTGTACGGGCAGATCGCCAATGGCGCGCCTTTCGAGGCCCTGCTGGCGGCCGATAGCGACACCCCGGCACGCCTCGAGAGAGAAGGCTATGGCGTGCTCGGTACGCGCTTCACCTACGCCATCGGCAAACTCGTCTTGTGGTCCGCCAACCCTGCTTTGGTCGACGACCGGGGTGACATCCTGAAAACCCGGAGCATTGGCCACCTGGCCATCGCCAATCCCAAGACCGCGCCCTACGGAGCGGCGGCGATCACGGCGATGAGCCGACTCGGCGTGATCGGCAAGCTGCGGCCTATCCTGGTGCAGGGCGAAAGCATTGCCCAGACCCATCAGTTCGTTGCCAGCGGCGCGGCGGAGCTCGGTTTCGTCGCCCTGTCGCAAGTCCAAACCGAGGGCGGAATCGGTGCGGGATCGGCGTGGCTGGTGCCCGACAATCTCTACGAAGCGATACGGCAGGACGCTATCCTGCTGACCAAAGGGCGTGACAAACCGGCCACTACCGCCTTGCTCGCTTACCTGCGAAGCTCAAAGGCGCAGCTCGTGATCCGCGCCTACGGTTACGAACTCCCCTGATACCCGGTGACGCAGATGAACAGTGCCCTGCCTGATCTTGCCGCTGTCTGGCTAACGCTGAAACTCGCGACGGTAGTCACCATCCTCTTGCTCATCGTCGGAACACCGATCGCCTGGTGGCTGGCGCGTACACGCTCCCCACTGCGGGGCGTCGTCGGCGCCGTGGTAGCACTGCCGATCATTCTGCCACCGACCGTAGTCGGTTTCTACCTGCTGATTGCCATGGGACCGCACGGCCCTCTCGGACGACTTACCGAATCGCTCGGCCTCGGTCTGCTGCCCTTTACGTTTAGCGGTCTGGTCATCGCCTCACTTTTTTACTCGCTACCCTTTGTCGTACAGCCAATCCAAAACGCCTTCGAGGCAATCGGCGAACGTCCTCTGGAAGTCGCCGCGACATTGCGCGCCGGTCCCTGGGACGTCTTCTGGTCAGTCGCCGTGCCACTGGCCCGCCCCGGCTTCGTAAGCGGCGCCATTCTCGGTTTCGCCCACACCGTCGGCGAGTTCGGCATCGTGCTGATGATCGGTGGCAATATCCCCGAAAGAACTCGCGTCGTCTCGGTACAGCTTTACGATCATGTCGAGGCCATGGAATACGCCCAGGCACACTGGCTGGCCGGCGGCATGATGCTCTTCAGCTTCCTGGTGCTGACGATGCTGTACGCTTTCAATCCGAGACCGCGCAAGACCGGATGAGCCCGGAGATCCGCGCCCGCTTCCGCATCGCCCGCCGGGATTTCGCTCTCGAAATCGACCTCACCGTGCCCGGTCGCGGCATTACGGGCGTTTTCGGGCATTCCGGATCGGGCAAGACCACCTGCCTGCGCGCCATGGCCGGCCTGGAGCGGGCGGCCAACGGCTACTTCTCAATCGGCGACGACGTTTGGCAGGACGAGTCCCGGCGACTCTTCGTGCCGCCGCACCGACGCGCCCTCGGAATGGTCTTTCAGGAAGCCAGTCTGTTCTCTCACCTGTCGGTACTCGGCAACCTGCGTTTCGCCGAGCAACGCGCACCGGAGCGCCGCTTCGCCTTGCATGAAATAGCCGCCCTGCTCGGCATCGAGCATCTCCTGCCGCGCTCGACCGAGCGCATTTCCGGGGGCGAGCGCCAGCGCGTCGCGATCGCTCGTGCGCTACTCGCCTCGCCGCACATCCTGCTGATGGACGAACCGATGGCCAACCTCGACCTGAGGCGGCGAGACGAGATCCTGCCCTACCTCGAACGTGTGCACCACGAGTTGTCGCTTCCCATCATCTATGTCAGTCACTCGCCCGACGAAGTCGCGCGACTGGCCGATCATCTGGTCCTGCTCGATCGTGGCCAGTGCATTGCCAGCGGACCGCTCAAACAGGTCCTGAGCCGTCTCGATCTGCCCCCTGCCTTTGCCGACGACGCGGGCGTAGTCATCGAGACCCGCCTGGCCGCCCAGGAGCCGGACGACCTGAGCCGACTTGAATTCGCCGGCATCCCGATTCTCGTACCCCGTCGTGACGAGCCGGTCGGCACCTTGCTGCGCTGCCGCATCCATGCGCGCGACGTCAGCCTAGCCCTGGAGCCACAGGCGCACAGCAGCATCCTCAATAACGTCGCGGCCACCGTCGTCGATCTGGTGCCGAGCGATTCCCCGGGGCAAGTCCTGGTTCGCCTCGACGTGGCCGGCGAGGCGCTGCTCGCACGCATCACCCGGCGTTCGGCCGACAAGCTCCGTATACGCCCTGGCCTGGCGGTGACGGCTCAAGTCAAGGCCGTCGCGCTACTGGCCTGAAAAGGCAAGACGAGTTCATCGGCCGTGATCGCCAAAGAACGTCGCCGGCGACACCTCGCACGCGCCTCAGTCGTCGATTTCCTCGACGCTTACGTTACCTTTCCCGGAACGCTTGATACGGTATTTGGTGCCATCCTTGCCGGTCCAACGGGTCGCCGACGGCGGAACTCGCACCCCGTCGATCGTCACATTGCCATTCACCACGCTGATTCCGCTGGCGTCGTCGTCATCCCGGCTGGTGGTGACCTTCGTTCCAGGCGAATGGGTAATCGACGACGAACTCTGGCCGGGATTGACATAAACCGCGTTGCCCTTGGCTCCGGCTGTCGTCCGGCCCGTATCCACTTTGCTTCCATTTCCCGTATTGACGCTCACCCCGCCGGCACCACCGGTATTCACGTTGACACCCCCCGCGCCGCCCACCGACACGGAAACCTGGGCTGTCGCCGATGTCGCGCCCAAAGCCAACAGAAGGACCATCGCCGAAGCTTTCATAGAAATCCCTTTCACTCGAAATGCTCTAGCAACGAATGAACCCTCGCCACGGATGACACTGTCGGCAAGTCGCCGCCGCTCGCCAAGGCTCGGCAAGTGAACGCTGGACTGGTCGAGGCCGCTCATGCCACACTTCGCTCATGTGTAAACCTCATGCTCTCGCTACCTCTGGAAGGCGTTTGTCGAAAACGCGCTACGGTGATGTCCTGGCCTACATCACCAAGGACGGCTGCGAGATCCGCGAGCTGATGCATCCCGAGCAGCATGGCAACCGCCACCAGAGCCTCGCCGAGGCCATCGTCCGGCCCGGACAGTCAACCCGCTTACACCGCCACACGCGCAGTGAGGAGTTGTACCACGTCACTCAAGGCAGCGGTTTGATGACACTGGACAAGGAGACCTTCGCCATCGGCGTCGGGGACACCGTGCTGATCGTGCCGGGCACCCCGCACTGCGTTGCCGCCCGTGGCAACCAGCCGCTCCATTTGCTTTGTTGCTGCAGCCCGGCGTACTCCCATGAAGACACCGAACTGCTGTAAGAGAAGCCCGGTGTGCCGCCTGGCCGCCACGGAAGCGCGACCGGCGTCCGCCGAGCCGGCGAAATTTGTTGCATAATCGGCCACTCCTGTTGGACCTGAGGCTGCCTTGATCAGTTTTGTCGATCCCGACCGCTATCACTCGATGAAGGCTACGGGCAAACTGCCCTCGCCCAAGGGCGTTGCCTTTTCGATCATCAAGCTGCTGCAACGGGATGACTTTCGAGTCACAGACCTCGTGCAACTGGTCCAGTCGGACCCGGCGATTGCCGGACGCCTTCTCAAGTTTGCCAACGCGGCCGCTTTCGGCCGAACGCGGCCGATCGTTTCGCTGCAACGAGCGATCGTCGCCCTCGGCTCGTTCCGGGTGCGCGACCTGGTGATCGGCCTGTCGGTGATGCACACCCATACCAGCGGACAGTGTTCGGCTTTCGATTACCCGGGATTCTGGGGGCACTCGCTGGCCACCGGTATCGCCTGCCAGGAACTGGCCCATTTTGCGCAGATTTCGAGTGAAGAAATCTTCACCATCGGCCTGCTGGCGCGCGTCGGCGAGTTGGCGATGGCTTCGCTGTATCCCGAGAAGTACGCGACCGTGCTGCTCCAGGTACAGGAGGGACAGCAGGCTCTGGTGAGCCTCGAACGCGAGTGCTTCGACATGGACCATCGGCAGCTCGGAGCGACGATGCTGGCCGAGTGGGGAATCCCAGAGATGCTCATCCAGGCCGCTTATCACCACGAAGAGCCCGATGTGGCCGCCTTCGCCGACGGCTCCCGGGTACAGACGCTCACCTACTCCCTGAATTTCGCGCGTTCGCTGGCCGAACTCTGCATGGCCGACGAGGAGTCGCGCTGGAGCCTACTTCCCGGGCTGTTGACCCGGGCGGCGAGGCTCGGCATCAGTGGCGATGCGTTGAACGATATGGTCGATAGAATGGTCAGGCGCTGGCGCGACTGGGGAGCGACGCTGCAGGTTCGCACCCAGGAAGTGCCGCCGTTCGCCGAGATTCTGGCCGCCAGTCCGCCTAGCCGCCGGGTCAGCACGAAGCCCACCGAACAGAGCGGCAAGGTCGCCGCGCCGCGCCTGCACGTCCAGATGCTTGGTATTCCGCCGGCAGAGCTGGCGGAGTTGATGCAGCAAGTCGAGGAACTGGGCCATCTGCCCGTGCTGGTCGATGGCCACGCCGAAGAAATCAGGCAAGCGTTACACCAACCGGCCCAGATCGTCATCGCCGACATGGCCATGCCGGGGATAAATCCGGCCGCGTTCTGCCGCATTCTTCGCCAGACTCCCGCCGGCAAGGAAACCTACCTGCTCCTGTTGGCCTCGCCCGAAAGCGAAGGCCATCTTCTCGAGGCGATCGACGCCGGCGCTGACGACATTCTCGTCAAGCCGCTGACGCTACAGACTCTGCGCGTGCGCCTCAACACGGCGAGTCGCATGCTTCTGCTGCGCGAGGAGATCCAACGCGAACGCCGCGGCATCATGCGTTCGACCGACCAGTTCGCCGTCGCCCACAAACGCCTGTTGCGTGACGCGCTGACCGACAATCTCACGCAACTGCCGAATCGCCGACATGGTCTCGATTTCCTCGCCTCGGAATGGGCCTTCGCGCAGGCCAACGCGCTGCCCATGGCCTGCCTGCTGCTCGACATCGACCACTTCAAGCGGGTCAACGATACGCTCGGCCATCCTGCCGGAGACGCCGTCCTGCAACAACTCGCCGATCTGCTCAAGCGTGCCTCGCGCCCCGAGGACATGATCTTTCGCTTCGGCGGCGAAGAATTCGCCGCCGTCCTGCCCAACACCAACGTGGCCACCGCCGTGCAGGTCGCCGAGCGCATCCGCTCCGTGGTTCAGAAGTACGACTTCCTTTGGCAGCGCCGTCCGATCCCGCTCACGGTCAGCGTCGGCGTGGCGGTTCTCAACAGTACCGAAAAGGACTGCCAGGCGCTGGTCCAGGCCGCCGACGCTGCCCTCTACCAGGCGAAGAACGCCGGCCGCAACCGGGTCAGCGTCGCCACCTGACGGAAGGCGTCACCAGGACAAGCGACGACCGCCGCTTGCCGCCGCCCACGATTCAGGCCAGCAGGACGGCCGCGTGGTGACGCAGGTGATCTTCGATGAAGGTCGCGATGAAGTAGTAGCTGTGGTCGTAACCCGGGTGCAAGCGCAGCGTCAGCGGATGTCCGGCGGCGGCGCAAGCCTGTCGCAGCGTCTCCGGCCGTAGCTGTGCGGCAAGAAAGGGATCGGCTTCGCCCTGATCGACCAGCAGCGGCAAGCGTTCACGGGCCACCGCGATCAGTTCGCAGGCGTCCCAGGCCCGCCACGCGGCGAGGTCTTCCCCGAGATAGCGCAGGAAAGCCTTCTCTCCCCAAGGACTGGCAAGCGGGTGGCTGATCGGAGCCATGGCCGACAGGGAAAGATAGCGTCCGGGGTTGCGCAGGGCACAAACCAGCGCGCCATGGCCGCCCATGGAATGGCCGCAGATTCCGCGTCGGGCGTCGATCGGCAGCGCCTCCTCGATGAGCGCCGGAAGTTCGTGAACCACGTAGTCGTGCATCTGATAGTGCGCGGCCCACGGTTCCTGTGTCGCGTTGAGGTAGAAACCTGCTCCATGACCGAAGTCCCAGGCCCCGTCCGGATCACCCGGCACTCCGGCACCGCGCGGGCTGGTATCGGGAACCACAATCGCCAGACCGAGCGTGGCGGCAAGACGCATCGCTCCAGCCTTCTGCATGAAGTTCTCGTCGCTGCATGTCAGACCCGACAGCCAGTAGAGTGCCGGAACCCGGCGCTGGTCGGCCTGCGGCGGCAGATAGACCGCGAATACCATGTCGCAGCGCAGCGTCGCAGACCGATGGCGATAGCGCCGATGCCAGCCGGCAAAGCAGCGATTGGCGGCGATCTCCTCGAACCCGACGGCAAGCGGCATCGTCACGGCTCAGAACAGAATGACCGAGCGGATGCTTTGACCTTCGTGCATCAGGTCGAAAGCGCGATTGATGTCCTCCAGCCCCATGCGGTGAGTGATGAAAGTATCAAGCGGAATCTCACCCCGCTGCGCACGCTCGACATAGCCCGGCAATTCCGAGCGACCGCGCACACCACCGAACGCCGAGCCACGCCATACTCGACCGGTCACCAGTTGAAAAGGTCGCGTCGCGATTTCTTCGCCGGCGCCGGCCACTCCGATGATCACCGATTCACCCCAACCCTTGTGGCAGCACTCGAGCGCCGAGCGCATCACTTTCACGTTGCCGATGCATTCGAACGAATAGTCCACGCCACCGTCGGTCAGGTCGACGATCACTTCCTGAATCGGCCGATCGTGCTCGGCCGGATTGACGCAGTCGGTCGCTCCGAGTTGTCTAGCAATTGGAAACTTGGCAGGATTGGTATCCAGAGCAATAATCCGCGAAGCCTTGGCCATCACCGCCCCGATCACCACCGCCAGTCCGATTCCACCGAGGCCAAAGACGGCAACCGTCGCCCCTGGCTCGACCTTCGCCGTGTTGATCACGGCGCCGATGCCGGTAGTGACACCACATCCGAGCAAGCAGACCTTTTCGAGAGGCGCCTCCTGGGCGATTTTGGCCAGCGAAATTTCGGGCAGGACCGTGTACTCGGAGAACGTCGAGGTACCCATGTAGTGCAGAATCGGTTTCCCATGGCGGGAGAAGCGGCTGCTGCCGTCGGGCATCAGCCCCTTGCCCTGCGTCGCGCGTATCGCCTGGCAAAGATTCGTCTTGCCCGACCGGCAGAACTTGCACTGCCGGCATTCCGGGGTATAAAGAGGAATGACATGATCGCCGACCTTCAGCGACGTGACCCCGGGACCGACGGCCTCGACGATGCCGCCTCCCTCGTGACCCAAGATACTGGGGAAAACACCTTCCGGATCGGCACCCGAAAGCGTGAACGCGTCCGTGTGGCAGACTCCCGTGGCGACGATGCGAACCAACACCTCACCCCGTCGTGGCGCCTCGACGTCGACCTCGGTAACTTCCAGGGCTTGTCCGGCAGCCCAGGCAACAGCGGCGCGTGCTTTGATCATCGGCGATACTCCTCGATTCTGGATGCAAGACGGGTGATGGGTGCAGGTGGTCGGGCGACACCAAGCCGCCTCGAGCGTTTGCCGCAGGTGCCCAGCACGGCGAAGCGGTCGCCCATGCTTAGTGCAGATCCCCCGGCTTCAAGCGTGGCAGGCGCAAAACCTCGATCCCTTCGTCGCGCAGCGCTTCGTACTCCTCGCGCGTGGCCTCGCCACGAATGGAGCGCTCCTCCGCCTCGAGGTAATGAATTCGTCTCGCTTCTTCGGCGAAGCGGGCGCCGACATCCTCGCAGTTTGCCAGCAAAATCTCCGTAAGCTGCCGATAGGCAGCGAGCGCTCCACTACGCGGATCGACGCTCGGCCGTTGCCAAGCCGCAGCCGGCGTGTGCGATGGCGTCGACGCCGCTGTCTGCTTCGCGAGATGAGGCGCCGAAGGAACGCGCTTGATGGCCAGCGATCCGCACTGCGGACAGGAAGTCAGACCGCGCTCGTACTGCCGATCGAAATCCTCGCTCGACCGGAACCACCCTTCGAAACGGTGGCCGTGTGGACAGGCAAGGTCGAAAATGATCATCGGTGCTTAGAATATGGAGGCTTGCAGTGGAGAAAGCCATACCCGGAGCCGGGATCGAACCGGCACGGCCGCGAGGCCGAGAGATTTTAAGTCTCTTGTGTCTACCTGTTTCACCATCCGGGCAAGCTAGGCAATTATACCTGCCACGCGATGGAAGAAAGGAAGAGCGCGGCTTGGCGCAAATTCCCTGCGGATTCTGGAGCGGGAGAAGAGTCTCGAACTCTCGACCTATACCTTGGCAAGGTATCGCTCTACCAACTGAGCTACTCCCGCGTCTAAGGACGCATTCTCGATGCCGGAACGTGGATCACGTCAGCGCAGCGGCACTTTGGCCATCCAGGCTACGCATTATCCGGTTGCCGGCAATGCCTGTCAATATTCTGGTTTCTACTCCGATCTAGGGGGACACTACTGGCCTGCGCGGGAAGCCCGCGGGCGTTCGGAACGCATGCTTCGTTCCATCAAGGCCAGCCGCCGTGGGAACGGACTCCGGCCAGGGTCACCTACCCGGTGAATGCCAAGCGCTACCCGGTGGTCGTCTATCGGCCTGCTTTCGACACCGAGTTCGTTCCGCCGGCGATGGAAGAAGCAAGCGCCTTCGTCGGCCAAACGATCGCGAGGAAGCCACGGCGACCGGACGATTCACTCCGCCACGATGGACGGCGCGGGTTTCGGCGTCACCTCAATTCACGCTCGAGGAGCAGGCGATCACTATTCCCGCTTCGCCATCGGCACAGGCGAAGGACGCGTCTACGCCGATGCCACCCACCCAGACCAGCCGATCATCCGACCATAGCAGCGGCAAGCACACACGTTCCCACGGTGGCACGCCGGCCTCCTGCAGCAGCTTGGCAAGCGTCCGGCGCGGGCGCCCGGCGTCGACCTGCAAACGCTCGCCGCCTTGCCGGGTACGCACGCCAACGTGCGTACCGACCAGCAGGCGGCGGCTGATGCCGGCGCCAACAGTCGGCAAAAAGGAGAGCCACAGATCACCCCAGGCCAGGCGCGCCTCGCCCCGCCAGGCAAGCGCTGCCGCCGGAAGCGGCCGCCGACGACCGCAGACGTGGATCTGACGGCGATAGACGTGGACCTCTCCGTCCAGCGTCGCGATGCAGGTCTGCGAATCATCGCTGGCGGTGGCGAGTTGGCGCAGCGCCTCATCAAGCCAACGCGCTTCCGGTGCGCGCCAGCCGGCTGCCATCAGCTCGCAGCGCAAGAGATTGCGCGCCCGCATCGCGGGCAACGCATTGAAGCGGGCCAGATCGATTCTCCCCCCTGCCCCGACAACCGTCAGCCGATCGGTCTGCGCCAGTTGGTCGAGCAAGCGTGCCGCCTCCGCAAAGTGGGCGCCGGCGCGCGCGAGAGTCCGTGCCGCCGCCGGAAAGGCCTCCTCGATGCGTGGCAGTACCGCACATCGCAAGTGGTTGCGCCGATAGCGACAATCGGCGTTGCTCTCGTCCTCGACCCAGGCCAGCGAATTCTCGGCCGCGTAGCCAGCGATCAGCGCTCGCGGCGTATCGAGCAGCGGCCGGATGAGGCGCAGCCCGTCAGCCAGCGGGCGCTCGGCAGGCATGCCGGCGGCGCCCGAGACGCCCGCGCCGCGCAGCAGGCGAAACAGGATCGTTTCGGCCTGATCGTCCTGATGATGCGCCAGCGCCAGCCAGTCGGCGCGGCAGCTCGCAAACACCGAATGGCGCGCGCGGCGCGCGGCCGCTTCCAGGCCCTCGGCGTCGCCACGCGGTACTTTGATACGGGCAATTTCGAGCGGCACGTCCTGCTGACGACAGAAGTCGGTACAGAAGCCAGCCCAGCTGCTGGCCTTGGCACTTAGTCCGTGATCGACGTGAACAGCGGTCAGCGAGCCGAAAATCCCCTGCTCGCGCAATTGGCCAAGGGCATGCAGAAGTACGACTGAGTCACGCCCGCCGGAAAGACCGACACACAAGCGGGCGGCGGGCGCCAAGCGGACGCCGAGAAACGTCGTCAGCGT
The DNA here is from genome assembly GCF_029255285.1 of Accumulibacter sp. Taxonomy (GTDB): domain Bacteria; phylum Pseudomonadota; class Gammaproteobacteria; order Burkholderiales; family Rhodocyclaceae; genus Accumulibacter. Next base: position 103,364 of record NZ_JAPUVI010000043.1, on the reverse strand, counting down.
TCGCCGGAGTTGCCCGCTCGCCGTGTACGCAGGAAGCTCAGCCTGCCGCCTGCTCTGCGTAGCGGCCATAGGCGAGCAGGCGGTCGAGGCGAGCCGCGAGCAGTACGCCGACCGGCACGGCGGAAAGTTTGTGCAGGGCTTCCCGCAGCGCCTTGCCAAGAGTCTGCGCCATGGCGGCGTGATCGCGATGGGCGCCCCCCGGCGGTTCGTCGACGATCTTGTCGATCAGACCAAGGGACTTCAGGCGCGGTGCCGTGATGCCCATGATTTCTGCCGCCTCGCTCGCCTTTTCAGCGCTCTTCCAGAGGATGGAGGCGCATCCTTCGGGAGAAATGACCGAATAGGTCGAATATTGAAGCATCTGCAACACGTCACCGACACCGATCGCCAGCGCACCGCCCGACCCGCCCTCGCCGATGATGGTGACGATGATCGGCACCTTCAGCTCGGCCATGGCGTAGAGATTGCGGCCGATGGCCTCGGACTGACCGCGTTCTTCGGCGTCGATGCCGGGATAGGCGCCCGGTGTGTCGATGAAGGTCATGACCGGCAGGTCGAACTTCTCCGCCAGCCGCATCAGGCGCAGCGCCTTGCGGTAACCTTCCGGGCGCGGCATGCCAAAGTTGCGGTAGATTTTTTCCTTGGTGTCGCGCCCCTTCTGGTGACCGATCACCATCACGGAGTGGCCATCGAAGCGCGCCAGACCGCCGACGATGGCGTGATCGTCGGCGAAAGAGCGGTCGCCGTGCAGTTCCTCGAAATCGGTGAACATCAGGCGCAGATAATCCAGCGTATAGGGGCGCTGCGGGTGACGGGCAACCTGAGAGACCTGCCAGGCACTGAGCTTGGCGTAGATCTCACGGGTCTGCGCCCGACCCTTCTCCTCGAGGCGCCTGATTTCATCGGAAATGTCAAGCGACGAATCGTCTTGCGCAAGACGTAGCGCGTCGATCTTGCCTTCGAGGTCGGCGATCGGCTGTTCGAATTCGAGGAAAGTGGTTTTCATGAAGAACCGTAATTGCCAGCGTGCTGATGCGGAAGCCCGCTATTCTAATACGAAAGACCACTCCATCGCCCGCTGGCGGCAAGGCGCCCCGCCGGCTTAGTAGTCGACCGGCAGCGGATCCAGGCTGCGCCAGAGATACCAGGTCGCGACGGAGCGCCACGGGCGCCAGCGTTCGCCGTGCTCGGCGAGCCGCTGTCGGGCCGGCCGCTCGCCGCCGCAGTAGTGCGTCGCCACCGCACGCTGCAATCCGATGTCGTCGAGCGGGAAGACATCCGGACGCAACTGGTTGAAGATCAGAAACATCTCAGCAGTCCACAAGCCAATGCCGCGCACCGCCGTGAGTTTGGCGACAATCTGGGCGTCGCTCATCGAAGACCACTGATCGGCGCAAATCTGCCCATTCGCGAAGTGCCTGGCCAGATCGATCACGTACTCGACCTTGCGCGCCGACAAGCCGCAGCCACGTAGGATCGCCGGCTCGCAGGCCAGAATCTCGGCTGGCGTGAGTAAGGGCAAAGCGGCAAGAAAGCGAGCCCAGACACTGTCGGCCGCTTTGACGGATATCTGCTGACCGACGATCGAGCGCAGCAGGGTCACGAAGGGTTCGCCGCGCGAAACGAGCGCCGTTCCGGCAAAACGTTCGATCAAACCGCTCAATACCGGATCGGCCCGCGCCAGATCGGCCGACGCTTTCTGCCAATAGCTTGGCATCATGGGCAAATACTGGCGGTGCTGATCGGCGAGAGCGCCGCCGGGGCAACGCCGATCGTGCGCCAGCCTACGCGCGGACCGCGCCTGCCTGCCGCACGGTTCACGCTCAGACTCTTTTCCGGTCCTTCTCGCGAGCCTTTTCCTTGGCCTTGCGTCGGCTCGCGTCCACCTCAGGCGGGCGATATACCAGTACGGGAATGCTCGAGTGGGTCAGCACGCGGTAGGTCTCGCTGCCGAGCAGCAAGGACGACAAACCACCCCGGCCGTGTTTGGACATGAAAATCAGGTCGCAATTATTGTCCTCAGCGACATTGACGATTGCCTCCCACGGCGTGTCGCTAACCACGGCCAATGCCCTGCACTCGACGCCGGCCTCCTTGCAGAGCTTCTTGATGAAACCCAGGTACTCCCGGGACTTCCCTTCGGAACCGGTAACCAGTCGCTCGAGTGCGGCCGGCTCCACCAGATCGCCATAGTTGTCCGGGTTTCCCACCGGCTTGGCGTACAAAGCGGTGATGCTGGCATTCGCCGCCTTGGCAAATGTCACGGCTCGCTCTGCGGTTTCTCGCGATAGCTGACTGCCGTCGGTCGGCAGCAAGATATGTTGGAACATTCTTATTTTCTCCCACGGGTTGTCGCCACCTGCCGCCAACAGGCGCGCGCGCAATGATAGCCTAATTCGATCCACAACCATGCCCTCGCGGCGCAACGCGCCCGAGACGACACACCGCCCAGCCAATGGCTGGGCGGCGAACGACGCCGCACGTTGCCCCCGCCTCGCTTGCCTGGACCGCAAAGCGGCCGGGCAGCGTCCGCGGGAGCGGACGGCATCGCCCACTGTTCGCGGCCAGGCATCCGCCGCTTTAATCCTGCATGGCCATCAGTTCCTTGTCCGCATAGCGCAGCCGCAATGCCAGCACCTTGGCGACCGCTTCGACGAGATGCAGCGCCAGTCGTTTGTGCTCCTCGCGGAGTTTCTCGAACTGCTCGCGCTGCAATACGTACAGCTCGGTGTTCTCGAGTGCCACGGCATCGTTGAGCCGAGTCGCCTGCGACAGGAAAGCCATGCCGCCGAAGAAGTCGCCACGCCCATAGGTCAGCGCATGATGGTCGCCCGCACCGCTGGCGATCGGCAAGGTAATACGAATCGCGCCCTTGCGTATCAGATACAGTTCGTTGCCCGGATCGCCGAACGAATAAACCTTGTCGTCCTTGGCCAGTGAGCGCCGCTCTAGGCACGCTTCGAGGTCGATCAGCGTCTCTTCCTTGTGATCGCGGAACAGTTCGAGATCGTTCAGCTCGAGCGCCGCGGCCTCCGACTCCACGGCCTCGGTGGCGCCCAGGATCTGGTCCTCGATCCACTCGACCGCACTGTCGAGTTCGGGAAACACCTTGACATGCTCGGTTGTCGTCGTCAGTTCCATCTGGTCGAAGAATTCGCCGATGTTCCGGCCATTCGGCAAGGTATGCGACAGGCTGCTGAAGATCAGATAGGCGTCTCGTTCGATCAGCGAGTCCCTGATCTGGCTGAGCAGGTGCACCGCCGTGACATCGACCGACTGGACGCGCCGCATGTCCAGAACGATGTACCTGCGCCGGCTGAGTTCAGGTTCGAGCGCCGTATAGAGCTGGTCCTTGGTACCAAAGAACAAACTGCCTTGAAGCTCCAGGATGGCCGTCTGGACCCCTTGTCTTTCGAGCTGCTCCATGTCCGACCGCAGGCGGACGCGCTTCGAGAAACGGCTGCCGCCCTCTACCTTGCGGCGAATCACCGTGCTGCTGAGCTGCTCGCGGATGAAAAGGAACATCGCCAGCGCAATGCCGACCCCCGACGCAGCGATCAGGCTGTAGCCAACCGCGACGGCGACCACCGCCACGATGACGATGAAGTCGAGCAGGGTCCACGGCGACTCGAGTAGATGCAGGCTGTGCCGGTCTATCATCCGTATCCCGACAACGATCAGGATGCCGGCCAGCGCGCCCACCGGGATCCACGCGATGAAAGCTCCCAGGGCGAGAAAGGCGATCAACGACAACACGCCTTCGACCACACCGGAAACGCGGGTCTGCCCGCCGCTCGCCAGGTTCACCAGTGTCGCGCCCATCTGTCCGGCTCCCGGCATGCCACCGGCGCAGGCCGACGCGACGTTGCCCAACCCTTGCGCAATCAATTCACGGTTCGAGTCGTGACGGCCACGGGTCAGCGCGTCGAGGACGACAGCCGTCTTGAGCGTGTCGATCGACAACAAGACGGCCAGGGTGAACGCCGTACCGAGCAGTCCGCCGATCTGGCTGAGTTTCAATTCGCCGATTTCCTGCCAACGCCCGGTGATGGCGTCGAGCATGCTCGACGCCGTTCCGCCGAGCGGGCCGATGATCAGCTTGTTGCCCTCGATCAGCAGCAGACTCTGGTCCACGCCGTAAGCCAATGCGAAATAGGTTGACACTCCGGCCAGCAACCCGAGAATCGCCGCCGGAACGGCACGCGTGAGCAATGGCGCGCCGATCATCACCGCCGCAGTCACTCCACCGATCAATGCACTCTGCCATTGCCAAAGCTCGGGCGAGATCAGTGCCCGCCACCACGCGATGCCGCCGGAAACGCCCAGAAACTTGGGAATCTGACTGCCGATGATGATCAGGCCGACCCCCGTCAGATAGCCGCTGACGACTGGAAACGGAATGTATTTGATCAGGCTGCCAATCCCCATGAAGCCCAGGAAGAGTTGCAGCAGGCCGGCCACCAGACCGAGCGCGGTCAACATCAGGACGACGAAAGGCGGGGCGACGCCGTGCTGAACGAGCTCGATGGCAAAGGCCGAGAGCACCGCCGCTGCCGGTGCGCAAGGCGCGGTGATCAACCGGTTCGTACCGCCCAATGCCGGCGCCACCAAGCCAAGGGCGGTGGCACCGAGAATTCCGGCCAGTGCTCCCAGACCGGCATAGGCCGGACCGATCGAAGCGTAGATCGTCACGCCGAAAGCGATCGCCGACGGCAAGGCAACGAGCATTGCCGCTAGCCCGCCCCAGAAGTCGCCGACGAGTTTGTCGTTCTTGAAATTTATTGCCACTTCCACAGCTTCAACCCCTTATCCAGTCTCCAACGACAAGAGAAGCCCCTTCGCCAACCGGCCGACCCAATCCACTCCGCGTAACCCCTCGCCACCCAGGTGCGGGGTTCCGGGCGGCACGCGTAACCGGTCCGGCAGGAGGCCGCCGGCCGCACCGGCGACCGCCGCTTCCTTGCCCGGCACCCGAGAGACGAAACGAAACGCGGCTCTGGCCACGCCGCGTCTGTCAGCCGACCCGCGGCCGCGGGCCGCTCACGGAACAATCAGTGCCGGTCTTTACAGCGAGCGCGCTGTACGGTGTCGAAGTGTTTGTGCCGTAGTTCGCGGTCGACGCACTCGGCGTAATCCGCTACGCGATCGATCTCCTCGACGAACTGAGCCAAGGAGAGTTTCATCTTGACCTCCAGGTCTTCGTCGGAAAAAATCTTCTGAATCAGTTCCATCGACCGGCGATCCGCCTGACTCTCGTACCAGGCGACACGGCGCTCTTCCTCACCGGTCGACGTTTGTTCCGACCAGACGGCGCTCTGACGGTAGGCCACCACCAGCGCTTCCACCGCCGCACAGACGTCGTCACTCAGATCCCGGACAGCGGGCACCAGATACGCCGGAACTCGGCGGCCAGGTCCCGAGAAACCGGACTCGATGGCAAAGCCCGTGATCTGCCGCTTCATGTCCTTGATCAGACGACCGACACCGATCAGCGGTTCGACCATGTCCGCCACCAGACCGCCGAGAAGCGATCCCGCGGGGAGCGCCGTTTCCAGCCTTTGCTGTAAATCCTCTACCGTCCGCAGGTGCTCGGACATCCGTTTCGCATGTTGCCAGCAACTGCCGTCCGGCCCACTTCTCAGGTAGACCTCGACCGCCGACCGGAAAACTTCGGTGGCGTCGGCAATGGCGTCCAGATAGCATTCCAGATCGCTCTTGCTCGACCTCGAGCCGAGGGATCTCTCCGCCACATGAGTTTGAACTTGTGTTTCCATGATGAATTCTCCAACCCTATGCCCAATTAAGCGTAAGCCGGACCACTTTGCGCGGGCTTTTCAAAGCGGTCGGCCAGAATGAAGATCGCCGAGAGATTCATGTCGCAAAGATCTCGACAACCGGAAAGCGCAAGGAGCCCCACCCGGCAATCGGTTCGGCGCCCTTGGGATAGCGTCCGGCGGACAGTCGCTGGGACCACTTCTTGAGAATGCCGCCAGCACTGGCAAGCTCATGAGCGACGTCCGTCAGATGGCCGTACAGTTTCCCCAGTTCGAAGCTGTGATCGCCGGCCACCTGATCCGCCTCGAACGCATTCGGCGAGTGCCCCGGGTTGGCCACCAGGAAAGTCGCCTGACGTCCGATGACGCGATAGTTGCTCAAAGCGTTCTTGCTGCCGATCGCCTCGTCGGCATCCAACTCGGCGGCCGGTGAGCCGTTTGCCAGCCGGGTATAGCCATGCCGCAAGCTTTCGGTCGCCCGCTCGATGAGCGTCATCATCCTGCAAGCCGCCTCCTGCGGAGCACGGCGAAATTCATGCAAACCGCGCGCCGTGCGCAGCAGGCTCACCGCCGCCCGGTCAAGCGCTTCCATCGTCCCGTCGATTTCGTCGACGCTCACTGCCCGTGCAATCAGAGAATGCACCGCGGCGCGATGGCGTCGCCGCAATTCCTCGCGCCGCTGTTCGAGGTCGAGCAGGCGCACGGAATGGATGGACTCCTTGCCCTGTACGATCTCGCCGAGAGCGCGAGCCAAGTTGGCCACCATCCTCGTTTGCTGGTCGAGCAGCGAAAAAAAGTCAGGCGCTGTGCTGGTCGCCGATGGTGACGCGTTTGCCCAGCCCGGCGGCGAAGCGGAAATCCATGTCATGGTGTCACCTTTTTCCCTGAGCGATGATCGTCCGGCGAGTCACCAGCCCTCTCAGGCACGCCATGGCACGGCTTGCCGGTGAAAATCGTCAAGCGCACTCCTGAGCTCCGGCAGCAGCGATTCACTCTGCGCCTCGAGCCAGCAGCGAATGGCTTCGCCAGGCTCGCCGGGCAGCGCTTCGTCGGTCAACTGGCCGGCCACAGCCAGGTCGTTGAGTCGCCCGAGCAGTTCCTGCAGGCTGCTTGCCGAAACGTGGTAACTGCGCAGCCGTTCGCCGGGGAACAACGGGGCGAAGAACTCAAGGGCGTAGCGCAGGCGCTTGTAGGCAACACGCAGGCGATGACGAGCGGCCGCGTCGCTTTCCAGCGCTTCGGCCGCCAGGCGCCTGACCTGCTTGGCGCGTTTGTCGAGGCAGCGCGGGGCGAAACGTTCGAGCCGATCCTGGTCACTTTCCGGAAGAGCCATTACCGCCGCGGTGAACTCGAGCAGCAGTCGCGAGTAGCCGTCCGCCGCAAGCGCACCGCGTGCCGCTCGGCGGTTGATCGCGCAGCGTTGACGGGCGTACCGTGTCAGGCGTGCATGCTCCCCGCCGGCGGAGAAAGCGGCGACGATGGCCGGCAGGGTCTCGGCGAGAAAAACGTCCCAGTTACGCGTTTCGCCCAGCTTCTGAGCCAGTTCTCGCCAGAGGGGATCGAATTCGTTCACGAAGGACTCGGGCAGCAGCGGTTTCCAGACGCGGATCGCCGAGCGCAGGCGGCGAATCGCAACCCGCGCCTGATGGACGAACTCCGGGTTGTCGCTCTCGCGCACTCCCTGCTCGTTGCCTTGCAGGTGCTTGAGGCAAGAGCGGGCGATCGTGCGGAAAGCGGCGATCGCCGTCATGCCGGCGTCGCTTGCCACCGGAACGGCCTTGACCACCTGCAGCGCCTGATCGGTCAACACACGATAGCCGCGTTGAAACTTGCTGCAGCTTTCCGGGTGCAACGGCAACTCGGTCTGCAGTTCGCCGGCCGCGGAAAAGAGATCGGCGACCTCGCCCGACAGCAACTCCAGTCCGACCTCACAGATCGGCTGGCGACGACCCTGCGCTTCGATCCAGCCGCGGTCGAGCGCCAGTTCGATGCGCACACCGGCGCGCGGCTCGAGCAACCAGGCGTCACGGGTGAAGCTGGTGGTAAACGCCGGCCGCAATTCCTGACGGACCGACTCCAGCCACTGCCGCAAACTGCTATCCGCGACGTGTGAAAAATCGAGTTCACCCGGCGTGGCGGCTACCGCCCATTCGGCATCGCTCGTCGGCCGACGCTCAGACACGGAAACCCGTTTCACCGACGACAGGCAGGTCGAGCCTCTCTTGCGATCGCGAACCACGACGCTCTCGCGCTGCAAGCGAAGATCGGGCGTGTCGTAGTAGGTGTTGCTTACTTTCTGTCGGATCGGCTTGGCCTGGATCAGCAAGGGATGCCGTGCCAGCCGGTTGGCAACTCCGGGTCTAAGGGAGAGATTGAGTTCGTTTTCCATGTCCATCTGTAAGCTCCTGAGAATCGGACTGAAGTTCCAGCCACACCAAGAAAAGCCCTGGCCCGATCGCCTTTCTTTGTCGTAGGCGCCTGCCGGGTGTTTGCAGTGTCACAGTGAGCACGAGTCATGCCAGATCCAAAGGCTGGGCAATATCCCTTATAAATCAGATTTCAAGAACGAACACCCGGGCGCTGGGAAAGCGTTTACTGGTGTAACAAAACACACAACGTACTATCTCCAGCATTACCTCTGGGTAGCGTTTCTCCAACAAAACAGGACGTTGCAATGAATTCTCAAGCGCCACGCAATGTGACAGCGTTACACCGTCGGTCAGGGATCGAGCAACATGGGGGAAAACAGCGAGCGGAAAACAGCGGCCGGTCGACCGGCGAACTGCGGCGCGGGGCGGGGCGGCGTCGGGAGCGACCAGCGAGTCAACTCCCCAAGCCGCATCAGGGAAGGGTCAGCAGAGCTTGACGACGATGTCGAGCAAGGTGCTGTTGCAGACGTTGAGGCGATCGCCGGCGCCGCGCAACTCGTTGTAGATCTCCTTGCGCCGGAAGATGTTGTGGAAATCGGCGTCCTGAAACAGCTCGGCCAGTGCACGCCGATGGGTTCTCGTCAGGTTGCGCACCGCCTTGTCGGCCTTCTCGGCGTCGGTGCGTCCCAATTTCGGATCACTCCCCAGGCGACCGTAGCCGGCGGCCACCGCCTCGGCCCCAGCCTTCAGGTGGACGGCCATCTCCAGACAATGTTTGTCCGGTTTGAGCGCCAGAACCGAAGAATCCATTTCGACGACGATGGACTTGCAGCTATTGATGATTTCATCGAGGTTGATGATCGCCCGGTGCAGATCTTCGCGATCGATCGGCGTCGAAAACGCCTCGTTGAGCAGCGTAAGATTGCGTACCTTGAGTCTGTCGCCCTCATATTCGGCTTCGACGATCTTCTTCGCCGCCTGCGAACTGTCGGCGCCCATGTACTCGACCAGCAGGCCCGCGCTGAGATCGACGTGCGCGCTCTGTTCGGCCAGCAGGGCGAAGAAATTCGGCACCTTGGGAAAGACCCGATGCAGGAGCCGGCGAGTGATGGAGGGTTTGGCGATGCTTACGTCCGACATGATTAGACCTTTCCAAGAAAGAGATTGACGAGAGCGAATGTCTGAACGGCAACCAGCGCGGAGCCGGGGATGGTAATGAGCCAAGTGATCGCGATGTCCTTGGCCTTCTTCCAGCGTACGGCGTTCGGCCGCTCCGAAGCGCCGATGCCCATGATCGACGTCGCGACGACATGGGTGGTCGATACCGGAGCGCCAATCACCGATGCCGTCAGGATGACGATCGCCGAAGTCAGTTGCGAACTCAAGGCGTGGATCGGGCGAACCCGGTAGATCGCGAAACCGAGCGTGCGCACGATCCGCCAGCCGCCGGAAAGAATTCCCAGGGTGATCGCCGTGGCACAGGCGAGCATGACCCAGAAGGGAACCTCGAAGGTCGGAATGAAACCGCCCAGCAGCAGGGCGAGCGTCAGCATTCCCATGCTCTTCTGGGCGTCGTTGGCGCCATGCGAGAAAGCCAGTCCGGCCGCCGTGATGAACTGCGCATAACGCAGTCCGGTGTTGGCCGACGGTTTAGCCGCGAAGAGCAGGACTTGCATCACCCGCAGGATCAGGAAACCCGCCCAAAAACCGATCAGCGGCGACAGGATGAGGGCGGCCAGCACCTTCATTATTCCCGTCATCTGTCCGTGCATCAGTTGCGAAACGCCCCACACGACGTTGTCCGGACCGGCAGAGACGATCACCGCGCCGATCAGTCCGCCGACCAGCGCATGCGAGGACGACGACGGAATGCCGAAGTACCAGGTGGCCAGATTCCAGACGATGGCGCCGACCAACCCGCTCATCAGAATCGCCAGCGAGAGAACGGCGGCCACGTCGCCCAGAGTGACGAACTTGCCGATCGTGTTGGCCACCGCCGTACCGCCAAACAGGGGACCGAGAAACTCGAAGGTTCCGACAATGATCACCGCCTGTATCGGAGTCATGGCGCGCGACGCGATGATCGTCGCGACAATATTCGCGGCATCATGGAAGCCGTTGGTGTAATCAAAGAAGAGGACGATGGCGACAGTTGCGATCGTCAGAATAAGCAATGTACTCATCAAGCGGCCCTGTGGTTTTTGTAAGGTGAGGCAGCGCGGCAGGGCGTAAACTCCCGTTGCCGCCATTGCGCCTGGCTATTGCCGACTGGCTGTCGGTGTGTACGCGCGTGACGTCGTGTCGATCCTCCTGCTCGACTCGGTTGAAAGAACTGTTCTGTCATACGCACCGGCCGCCGCCGCGAACACCGGCGTGCCGCCAAGCACTGTCCCGGGAACTATCGCTGGCGAACCGAGAACAGGCGGTGACACGGTGGACTGACCGGCGTCAGTTCGATTTCCCGTCCGAACGTATCGTGAGCCGCCACCTGAGCCCCTCTATGGCAAATTGCTCACGCCCCCTCGATAGCCTGTTCGGCGGCTACTGTCGGCGGTCATGGCAGACCGCCGGCGGTATCGAGTCGGGTGACGTAAGCATCTTCCATGCCAGAACGAAGGACAGCCGCCGAGAATCGGCGTGACCGGCTATTTGGTCGCCCAGGAGGTGGACCAGCGACGCCAGAAGGGGGTGTAACAAAATGCGCGACGAGATCCCGCGGCGCCCCCAGAAATAGGCATAAAATGGCTTTAAAACAATGGCCTGGATGCCGACTTCGGGTTCGGTACGAAATCGCGAAATGTTACACCGGGTGTGGTGGCCAACCCGATCAGGAGTCAGCCTGAAAGGCGCGCCTCGCCAGGCGCCGGTTGAGTGCCGGCCGGGAAAGTCCGAGCAGCGTCGCGGCGACTCCCTGATTTCCCTTGGCGCGTTTGAGCGCTTCATTGACCAGCGCTTCCTCGACCTCGTCGAGAGTCGGGAAACGCCCTGGAATCACCACCGGCAATCCGTCGGAGGCTTCCGTCGCCGGGCTGTCTACGCCAGTCTTTTGCTGCTTTTGTATCGCCTGACGGAAACTGTCCATGGCCAGTACCGAACCGCCGCGATGCAGCGCCATGGCGTTGAAAACCATTGCCCGCAGTTCGCGGACATTACCCGGGAAGTGATAGTTCGAAAGCAGTGTGATCAGTTCGTTCGATGGCTCGGGCGCCGGTTTGTTGATCGAAGCCGCCGCCTCGTCGAGAAAATGCTGCAACAGCAGCGGAATGTCTTCCTTGTGCTCGCGCAGTGGTGGCACCTCGATCTGATGCACCGAAAGGCGAAAGAAGAGATCCGAGCGAAACTGGTTCTGACGCATCATCTGCGCCAGCTTGCAGTTGGTCGCGCAGACGACGCGAGCATCGCTCGGGCGTGCCACGTCGGAACCGAGCGGGAAGTACATGTGCTCCTGCAACAGGCGTAGCAGCTTGACCTGCGAAGCCATTGAAAGATCGCCGATTTCGTCGAGGAACAGCGTTCCGCCGGCGGCCTGCGCGATCAGTCCGGCGCGCGTCTGCTCGGCACCGGTGAACGCTCCTTTACGGTGGCCGAAAAGCGTGTCGGAAAACAGTGTGTCATCGAGACCGGCGACATTGACCTGCACGAATTGCCCCGCGAGACCGCTCAACTTGTGCAGGGCGTGCGCGAACATCTCTTTGCCGGCCCCGGTCTCCCCGCTGATCAACACCGGCTCGGCGGACACGGCGACCGCCTCCAGGTATTGAAAAAGCGAGCGCATCCGGCGGCTGTTGGTGACAATGCCGGCGAAGGCCTCGTTGTTCTGCAGACAATCCGACAGGAGATAGTGTTTCAACACCCCCATCTGGCGGCGCAGCGAGTGCACTTCGAGCGCGTGCCGGACACTGGCGATCAGCCGGCTTTCCTCGACCGGTTTGACGAGATAATCGAAAGCGCCTTCCTTCATGCTGCGCACCGCGGTTTCGACATCCTGCGCCGCCGTCATGACGATCACCGGTACTTCCGGGTAGAGGTGAACGATGTCCGGCAGCAGTTTGTTGCCCGTAATGTGGGGCATGAAGAGATCGAGCAGGACGGCGCTCGCCGGCTGCTTCTCGAGCGCCGGCAGCAATTCCCGACTGTCGTCCACCAGCCGGATGTTGGCCACGCCGGCGCTGCGCAGTACGGCTGCCGAAGCGTGCAGGACCGACGGATCGTCATCGACGAGAAAAACGGGCAGGCTGGAAAACGGCGTTTCTTTCATTCACTCCTCCTTGCTGACCGGCAAATCGATACTCACCGTCGTACCCTGCTCATGGTTCGACTCGAATCTCAGGATGCCACCGTGTCGGTCGACGATGGACGAAGAGATGGACAGCCCCAGGCCGGTGCCACCACTCTCCGCCTTGGTCGTGAAAAAGGGGTCGCCGATCTGAGCCATGACATCCTCACTGATCCCCCTGCCCTGATCCTCGACCTGCACGACGACACGGCTTCCTTCACTGTCCGCTCGAGCCGAAACCCGGACGGCGCGACTACGTTCTGGCAGGGCTTCGAGAGCGTTGACGATGACGTTGATGAAGACCTGTTCCAACTGTTGCACATTGCCTCTGACCGCCGGCAGCGAAGCCGGCAGATCGAGGGAAAAGACGTCGGTGTACTTGCGGATACGGGCATCGAGCAATGTCACCACCGCCTGCAGGATTTTCCCGATATCCGCCAGTTCGTCCATATGCCCGCGATCCTGCTTGCCGAGGTGCTTCAGATTATCGACAATCTTCTGGATTCGTTTAGCGTTTTCGCCAATGTCACGCATTCCCCTGGCGATGATCCCGCGTGCCTCCAGGAAGCTCAGCCCGGCCAGCAGAAAGTCCCCCTGTTCGTCGGCGTACTCGTTGAGGATAGGTAGCGCGTCCTGCCAGATTCGGGCCAGCAGCGAAGCATTGGCGAGAATCGCGTGGTTGGGATTGTTGATTTCGTGCGCAATGCCTGCCGACAGCACGCCCAGCGAAGCGAGACGCGCGCTGCGAATGGCCTGCCATTGCAGCTTCCGGTTCTCGGTGATGTCGGTGATTACCACCATTGCCGCCATCACGGCGTTGGCCGAACTGATCGGCACCATGCGGATTTCCCACCAGGTGGCGTCGCTCGAGGTGTATCTGAAATGGTCAACGCGCCCACTGGCAAAAACCCGGCGCAGCTTCTTGAGATAGCCATCGCGCACATCGGGCGGCAGAATCAGTTCGGAGCGCTTTTCGCCGGCACTGCCTACCGGGTAGGGCAGCGGACGGTTGGTGAGCAGAATGTTGGCTCCGGCATCGACGGTGAAGATCAGGTCGGGTGAATGGTTGAACAGCGTACGCAGCTTGGCTTCCGAGTCGCGCAGGGCATCCTCGGCCAGTTTGTGCTCGGTAATGTCTTCCAGGAAGCCAACGATCCGACTGAGATCGGAACCCATTTCCCGCACCGGGAAACCGCAGACACGCAACCAGCGCGGCCCCCGGTCGCCCGACGACACCGGCAGAACGACCGTGAAGCGCCCGCCTTCGGCTTGCAGCTGAGCGATTGCGTCAACCAGCGTGGCGCGGTCGTGGGGCGCAAAAACATCGAGCATGAGCGCCGGTGCGGCATCGTCGAACGGCACTCCGGGCCCGGCAAACTGCCGGAAGGCAGGACCAATGTATTCGAGTCGCGTCGCCTCCGCGTTGGTCGCCCAAAAAACGACATCGACCGTTTCCGCCAACTGGCGGAAAAGCTCCTCGCGCTCGTAAATCGTCTGATTCAGCTGAATGCGATTGTCCAGTTCGCGCCGACTGCGCACCAGGTAGAAACTCAGCAAGGCGGTAAACAGTATGCCGCCGAGGAGTACCGACCAGTGCGCCTCAGTAAAAGCCTCGGCGCTACGAAAGGTGTGGGTGGCGACGCAGGTGATCGACCAGCTCCGGTCGCCGACCGGAATCGTCGACTCCATCCGCGGTTGATCCTCGTCGCTGGCCGGCAGGAAGCCACCGGCACCGGCCAAGGTACGCGGTTCCAGGCGACTGGCATAGAAATGGAGAAACTGCGCGTCGGCGCCGGCCGAGCCATCGCGCACCAATACCTCGACACCACGCGGTTCGAGCAGACTGATGGCCGCATGAACCAGTTCCTCGATATCGAAAACGCCAACCACGAACCCGAGAAGCCTGGCCGCCTTGTACGCGGCGGGCGCGACGCCGTCGCCACCGACCGATGCGTAGACCGGAAGCGCGGCGTAGATGACATGGGCGCCTTCCCGTCGTCCGTCGCGCGCCACTTTCATTCGCCCGCTGACCGCGATTTGACCGCTGTCTCGGGCACGCTGGAGCAGCATGGCGAGTTCGTCGGTCGCGTTGAGGTCCACACCCTTCAGACGCCCCGGATCGGCACGCGAGGCCGAGAGGAGCACTGGGACGCGCGCGCGCTGCCCGCCACCGGCAAGCCCCGGTCCGAGCGCTGGCGTCCCCGCCACTGCGCCACCAGCGGTGCGCGCCGACCGTGGCCGTCGCGGCGACACCGGTAGCGGCGCCCAGAGCAGGCTGTCAATGTAGGGCCGGCGCTTGAGAATCGAATCGGTGAAGATCAGGAACTCCCGCTCGTCGATCTCTCGCGCCGCGTAGAACAAACCCCGGATCTCGAGCAAGGAATCCAGCCCCTGGTCCACCACCGCCCGCACGGACTGGATACGGTCACCGGCCGCCCACTGAAATTCCTTATAGTGACTGGTCTGCAACTCCTGACGCACATTCCAGGACGAGAGGCAGGTCAGAAGAACGCCACCAACCGCCACCGCGCAAGCGGCAGTATATTTGCGCAGATTGTCAAACATGGCTAACCATCGTCAGGTGACTGTATCGGGTGGCTGAACACGGCAACGCGGCGACGATTTTCGAAATCTCGAAGTCGCCCCGCAGCGTTGGGCGGGCAGCTTAGCAGAAAGCGTCAGCGGCCAGAACAGATAGACGGCGGCCGGCATCCGGCTATACTTCGTCTGCCGCACCGTGCTGGTCCACCGTGAACCCCTACCCATGCGCTTTTCCGACCATCCCCTCTGGCTCGTCGGCTTTCGGCCATTCTTCGCCCTGGCTTGCCTGTCCGGGCTCGTCCTACCCACGTTGTGGATACTTTTCTTTTCGGCTACCCTGGCCGCACCGGCGTGGCCGATTTCGCCCACCCAGTGGCATGCCCACGAGATGTTTTTCGGCTTCGGCTGGGCCGTCATGGGCGGCTTCCTGCTCACCTCGACCAAGAACTGGGTAAACATTCGCGGCTACCATGGCACCGCCTTGATACTGCTCACCGCCGCCTGGCTGCTCGAACGCGTCGGCATGTGGTGGGCGGATGCCCTGCCACCGCATCTCTTCCGCCTGTCGAGCAACCTGTTCCTCGGCACGATCGTCGGCATGCTGTCTTGGACCCTGATCCGTCACCATCGCAACGATTCCTTCCGCGACAACTACTTCTTCCTGCTCATCTTGCCGCTGTTCCTGGTTGCCAAAAATCTTCTGCTCAGTGCCGACCATTTCCAACTGGGTGCGGGCATGACACTTGGGCTCTTTCGTGTCGCCTTCCTGATCATGCTCGAGCGAACCGTCACCCAGTTCATGAAGAACTCGCTGCAAGCCGAAATTCTGCGCCACGCGACGCTCGACCAGGCGATCAAACTGCTCGCCCTGGTGCTCGTGTTTGCCGGTTTCCTGCCGCCACTCGTCGCGCCGTCGATGGCCTTGCTGCTGGCGCTTCTATTGAGCATCCGCTTCGTTTTCTGGAAGCCGCAGTTGGCCTTCCGACGACTGGATATCGGGATCATGTATCTCGGCTACCTGGCGATCGTCGGCCAACTCGTCCTCGAGGCGATAGGCCAACTCGCCCATCCCGAATGGCTGGGCTCGCTGCCGATGCACGTTTTCACCTTCGGCGCCATGGGACTGATCATTCCCGCCATGCTGATTCGCATCGCCAACGGTCACACCGGCAGAAGAGTGGCTTTCGACCGCCTCGACAAGGGTGTCTTGTGGGTCATGGTCGCCGGTTTCGTGTGCCGCATCATCGCCCCGCAACTCGCTCCGGCGCTCTACCTCTACTGGGTCGGCCTCGCCGCCGCGTGCTGGTTCGCCTGCTTTTCGATCCTCGGGTGGCGCTACATTCCCTACCTTCTCCGCCCACGGGTAGACGGCAGGGAGCACTGAACCGCGCCGTGGTCGGCATGCGGACACATCGGGATCATCACCCGCAGCTTATTCCGCAGTGACCGTCGTTGCGGCAAAGATCGGAACGATTTCGTATAAGGAAAATCACCATGGCCGGCCCGGATCGATTCCTCTCGCGTCTTCTTTGGTTCACTCTGGCGGCCGCCCTGCTCCTGACGATCTGGCATGCGCTGCCGCGCATCGAGTACTGGCTGGCCCCCGAGCAGGCGCTGCCGCGTACGGTGAGTGCGCGCGGCGACCTCGCGGCCGACGAAAAGGCGACTATCGAGTTATTCGAAAACGCCCGCGATTCGGTGGTCTTCATTACTACGCGGGCGCAGGTGCGTGACTTCTGGACGCGCAACGTGTTCACCGTGCCGAGGGGCACTGGCTCGGGTTTCATCTGGGACGACGCCGGGCACGTCGTGACCAACTTCCACGTCATCGAAAATGCCAGCGAAGCGTCGGTCAAGCTCGCCGATGGACGTAGTTACAGGGCCTTCCTGATCGGCGTCTCGCCGGCGCACGACATCGCCGTGCTCCGGATTGGCGTTGGTTTCAAACGGCCACCGCCGGTTCATCTGGGAACTAGCACCGACCTTAAAGTCGGGCAGAAGGTGTTTGCCATCGGCAATCCCTTCGGCCTCGACTGGACGCTCACCTCCGGCATCGTTTCCGCCCTCGACCGCTCTTTGGGTGGCGACAATGGCAACACGATCGAGCACCTGATCCAGACCGACGCGGCGATCAATCCCGGCAATTCGGGGGGACCGCTGCTCGACTCGGCAGGACGCTTGATCGGCATCAACACGGCTATCTACAGTCCCAGCGGAACCAGCGCTGGCATCGGCTTCGCGGTGCCGGTGGACACGGTCAACCGCGTCGTCCCGCAACTGATTGCCGGCGGCAGGTACATCCGTCCAGCACTCGGAATCGAGGCCGATGAGAGCCTGAACACGCGCTTGAAACGAATCCTCGGCGTCGAGGGTGTGGTGATCCTGCGCGTCGTCCCCGGCTCGGCGGCCGCAGCGGCTGGATTGACAGGCGCCACGCTGTCACCCGACGGCGGCATCGTAGCGGGCGACATCATCACCGCCGTTGACGGCCAGCCGGTGGATTCCCTGGCCAGACTACTCGGGCGCCTGGACGAACGTCGAGTAGGCGAAACGGTGAGACTGAAGGTACTGCGCAGTGGTCGCGAGGTCGAAGTGGCGGTCGCGCTGCAACCGGGAGTCTGACGACCGCTAAGACTCGCTTAAGGATACGAGGGCAAAGTGGCGTCCGTGCTTCCGATGCGGGCCGACCGTCCGAAAAACTGGAAGCCCGGGTTTTTCTCCCGCCAACTCCACGAAAGATTGATCGAATGAAAATCAAGACCACCCTCTCCGCCACCCTGCTTGCCATCCTCACTGCCATCGGCGGTAGCGCTGTCGCGGCCGACGCAAAGACCACCACGCCCGCGACAGCGGCGGCGCCGGCAGCGGCGCACGAAATCACCAAGGAACAGGCCATCGAAATGGCCACCAAGGCCCATCCCGGCGAAGTGACCAAGGCCTATGAAGACACCAAGAAGGGCAAGAAGACCTGGGAGGTGAAGATCAACGGTGCCGACGGCAAAAAATGGGAAGTCCACTACGAGATCAAGACCGGCGCCCTGGTTTCCGAGGAAGGCAAATAGCCGACGCCAGCAAGCTTCCACCCGCCGATCTGTAATCCTGTCCCGCCGGCGCCAGCAGCGGGACACCACCCGTTCCGGTCGATGCCATGAGTACCCACGTTGCCAATGAAGTCCCGGTCTGGGATCCGCTGCTTCGCTCCTTTCACTGGATCCTGTTCGTCAGTTTCTGCACCGCCTACGTCTCCGAAGGCGAAATTTTCGAGCGCCTCCAGAACCGCCTGGACGGCGAGTTCCTGCAAACGGTCCATGTCTGGGCCGGGTACACGATCGGCGGCCTGCTGGTGTTCCGTCTCCTCTGGGGCTTCATCGGACCGCGCCACGCCCGCTTCGACGACTTCGTCCGCGGCCCGCGCGTAACGTTCGCCTATCTGTGCCAAGTGCTGACGCTGCGCGCGCGCCGTTACCTGGGTCACAATCCCGCCGGCGGCGCGATGATCGTCCTGCTGCTGCTCAGTCTGGGTGCGACGATCGTCACCGGCCTGGCGCTGTACGGCGCCGACAAGGGCCTTGGGCCGCTCGCCGGCCTGCTGCTGGAAAGCAGCGAGGCAAGCATCGACTTCATCGAGGAGGCGCACGAAGTGGCCACCCACTTCACCCTGCTTCTGATTGCCGGACACCTGCTCGGCGTCGTCTGGGAAAGTCTGCTGCACCGCGAAAATCTCGTGCGAGCCATGATCACCGGCCGCAAGCGAGGTCAGGCGCCAAGCGACGGCGATTGACTCAGACGCCCCGATACGAGGATACTCTCGTCGTTAGCGCTGACTTTCCGGCCCCTGCCCGCGGCACGAGCGCTCCTCGCTCATGGACCGGCTTCAGGCGGGGTTGACGAGCGGCAACCTTCGACCCAACCACTGAACGACATCGGGGCTCAAGCATGGCGATACTCAAGCAATTCGAAGAACTGGTGGTGGCCTCGCGGCCTGGTCAGACGGCTGGCCGTCTGGTACACGAAATGCGCGCCGGTGTGGTCCGCTGCCTCGGGCCACACGGTCTGCACCGCATGGCCTACGTCGAATGGGGCGAGCCGACGAACCCACGCGTCCTGATATGCGCCCACGGCCTGACCCGCAACGGCCGTGACTTCGACGTGCTGGCCAATGCCCTGGCCAGCGATTACCGCGTCGTGTGCCCGGACGTCGTGGGGCGCGGGCTCAGCGATCGCCTGTACTTCGCCGATGACTACGGTCTGCCGGTCTACGCCAACGACATGATGACGCTGATCGCCCGTCTCGGCGTCGACTCGGTGCATTGGCTGGGCAGTTCGATGGGCGGCCTGATCGGCATGTTCCTGGCGAGCCTGCCGGGTTCGCCGATCAGCCGTCTGGTACTTAACGACGTCGGTCCGACAATCGGCATGGACGCCTTGCAGCGCATCGGCGAGTACCTCGGCAAGGCGCCCGATTTTCCCGACCTCGACGAAGCCG
Organism: Accumulibacter sp.; assembly: GCF_029255285.1. Lineage (GTDB taxonomy): Bacteria > Pseudomonadota > Gammaproteobacteria > Burkholderiales > Rhodocyclaceae > Accumulibacter. Next base: position 83,918 of record NZ_JAPUVI010000043.1, on the reverse strand, counting down.
AAGCCTACGTGCGCGCCGTGTGCGCACCGTTCGGCGCCCTGAGCGACGCGCAGTGGCGCTTCATGACCGTGGTCGGAACGCGGGCCAAGGCCGATGGTGGCTTCGAGATGAACTATGACCGCGCGATCGCGCAGCCCTACCAGAAGGCCTACCTGGAAGCCAAGGAGATCGACCTGTGGCCGATGTACGAGGCGATTCGCTGTCCCACCCTGGTCGTCCGCGGAGCGCAGTCGGACATTCTGCTGCATGACACCGCAGCCGAAATGACGACCCGTGGACCACGGGCGACACTCGTCGAAGTGCCAGCGGTCGGCCATGCACCGATGTTCCTCGAGGAATCGCAGGTACGCATCGTCCAGGATTTCCTGCTCGCCGACCAGGGCTGAACGACGACTGCCGCTCCCGCTGCGGCACCGTGCGGCGTTGTCGCCGGCCACCCGCCACGCTTCGACTGTGAATCTCGCCCATCTTTTGGCGCGAACCGCTCGGGTCGCTCCCGAGCGGACGGCCATCGCTTACGGCGAGCGAGAACTCTTCACCTACGGTGAGCTGGCCAGCCGCGTTGCGTCGATTGCTGGGGCGCTGCGCGGGAGCATGGGACTGCGGACCGGCGACCGGGTCGCGCTCTGCCTGGCCAACTGCCCATCCTACCTGGAATTGCTGTACGGCATCTGGCACGCCGGGTTGGTCGCCGTACCGATCAACCACAAACTGCACCCGCGCGAGTTGGCCTTCGTCCTCGAGGATTCGACCGCCGCGCTGCTTTTCGTGGACGGCTACCCGGGCGACGACGGGCAACTGTGGCGCGCCGGCGCTCCCGGCCTGCGCATCATCTCGGTCACGGACCCGGACTACCGACGGCTGACCAGCGGCGACGCGCTTGCTGTACTGCCGCGTCAGCCCGACGACCTGGCCTGGCTGTTCTACACTTCGGGCACCACCGGCCGGCCGAAGGGCGTCATGCTCTCGCAGCGCAACTTGCTGGCGATGACTCTTGCCTACTTCCCGGATGTCGATCAGGCGATGCCGGAGGACAGCATTCTCTACGCGGCGCCCATGTCGCACGGCGCCGGGATGTACAACTTCCCGCACGTGCTGGTCGGCGCGCGACATGTGCTTCCCGAGTCGGGCAGCTTCGCCGCGCCCGAGATTCTGTCGCTATCCCAGCGCTTTGGCCGGGTTTCGCTGTTCGCTGCACCGACGATGGTGCGCCGCCTGGTCGAAGAGGTCGCCGCACAAGGTGGCGACTGCCGCGGCATCAAAACCATCGTCTACGGTGGCGGGCCGATGTACCGCGAGGACATCCGTCGCGCGCTCGACGTCCTCGGCAATCGCCTGGTGCAGATCTACGGACAGGGCGAAAGCCCGATGACCATTACCGCCCTGGCCCGCCACCACCTCGCCGATCGCACCCACGCGCGCTATCTCGAACGCATCGCGTCGGTCGGCGTCAGGCACAGCGTCGTCGAAGTCGTCGTCGCCGACACCGAGGACCAAGCGCTGCCGACCGAGGAAACCGGCGAGGTTCTGGTACGCGGTGAAACCGTGATGTCGGGCTATTGGCGCAACCCGGAGGCGACGGCGGCAACGCTGCGCAACGGCTGGCTGCATACAGGGGATCTCGGCTGCCTCGACGCCGACGGCTTCCTGACGCTCAAGGACCGTTCAAAGGATCTGATCATCAGTGGCGGTGCCAACATCTACCCGCGAGAAGTCGAGGAGGTACTGCTGCGGCACCCCGCGGTGGTCGAAGTCGCGGTAGTCGGAAGACCGAGCATCGAGTGGGGCGAGGAAGCTGTCGCCTTTGTCGTTTGCCGGCCGGACAGTTCGGCGCCAGTCGCCGAACTCGATCGGCTTTGTCTCGCTTCGATCGCTCGTTTCAAGCGGCCGAAGGATTACCTGTTTGTCAGCGCGCTGCCGAAAAACAACTACGGCAAGGTGCTGAAGAGCGAATTGCGTCGCCGCTGGGCGCGGCAAGGGGAGGACTGAAAATGGGGGGACGCTTGCAGGACAAAGTGGCGATCGTCACCGGCAGTGGCTCGGTCGGGCCAGGCTGGGGTAACGGCAAGGCGATGTCGGTACTGTTCGCGCGCCAGGGAGCGAAAGTCGTCGGCGTAGACAGTGATGCCGAAGCGGGCGCCGCGACGCAAGGCATCATCGACGACGAGGGCGGCTCCGGAATTGCCGTCGTCGCCGACGTGACCCGGGCGGCCGATGTCGAACGTATCGTGGCGACCGCGATCGACACCTACGGGCAAATCGATATCCTGGTCAATAATGTCGGCATCGCCGTCGTCGGTGGCCCGGCCGAACTTGACGAAGCGGCCTGGGACCGACTGATGACGGTCAACATCAAAAGCGTCTACCTGACCTGTCACCACGTGCTGCCGGTGATGATCCGTCAGCGCCGCGGCGCGATCGTGAACAACGCTTCGGTCGCCGTCCGCGGCTGGGCCGGCGTCAACTACGGATTCTACGCAGCCAGCAAAGGGGCGATGGTGGCTATGACCCGCACGATGGCCATCCGCCACGCCCCCGACGGTATCCGCGCCAACTGCGTGCTACCTGGACTGATGAACACACCACTGGTGCACGCTGCACTGACACGTGTCTATGGTCAGGAAGGCGATATCGCCAATCTGATCCGCACGCGCGATGCACAGTGCCCGCTGGGCCACATGGGAGATGCCTGGGACACCGCCTACGCGGCGCTCTTTCTCGCCTCCGACGAGGCCAAGTACATCACCGCCACAGAGCTTCTGGTTGACGGCGGCCTGTCGGCACGCTTCGCCTAGGGAAACTCTGAATAAGTGGTTTCGTGAATATTAGAACCTTGATGAATCAATGTGTTGTAACTTGTTTCCGCTGAAATTTGTGACTTGTTCAGAGGTTCCCTAGCGAGTCTCGACGATGGCAGGGGCCCGGCCGTACTGCACGGGCCGGCGGCCCGAATCGCCGAAGCGTTGCTCGGCCCAAGCGCCGCGACCTGGCCATTGACGAGCACGGGCACATCGCCCGATACTCTCGCGCTCCGACAAGCCGCGCCAATTCTCAGAAATGAGCCAGATAGCCCAGTTGTCCGAAGCCGAGATCGAGGAGCGCTTTTACATCACTGGGCGCACCGCTATTCCGTTTACGCTGGCCGGCTTTGCGGAAAACAAGGAATCGTTTTCCGTCCAGTTTTCCGGCGGCCACGAGCACTTTCTGACCGTTCTGCTTGCCGTACAACCCGAAGACGATTGGCTGATCATCGACTGCAGCGGGAGCGTCGAGATCAACCGGCGCTTCCCCGGAAGCCAGCGCAATGTCTTCGTCGCCCGGCCGGGAGGGATTCACGTCCAGTTCACGACCGGTCAAGCACGCGAAATTGACTTCCATGGCGCCCGCGCCTTCGCCGTCCCGCTGCCGCGTTTCATCGTCCGTCTGCAGCGGCGCGAAGTCTTCCGGATCGAGACGCCGCTGGCCCGTCCACTGCAGTTTCACGCCCGCCCGTCCGGCGGCCGCTGGTTAACGGCGCCGGTGCATGACCTGTCAATCGCCGGCGTCGGCCTCAGCACCGGCGGCGACAACACCCTGCCGCCGGGAACGACCATTCCAGACTGCCGCTTTGCGCTGCCCGAAGGGCGACACGACATCTTTGTGCAAGCAGTCGTACGCCACGTTACCGCGTTGGAACTGCGCGCCGGCGTCACGCAGTGGCGCGTCGGACTGCAGTTTTTCGATCTGCGGCGCGCCGACGACCGGCAGATCCAGCGCTACGTCGCGCAAGTCGAACACCGGCGTCACGAACTGAGCTGAAAGCCGCCGCCAGGGCGTCCTATCGACAAAGTCCCGCGACGCCTAGCGAAAGGGAACGATCAGCTTATCCCAACCCGAGCCGTCACCCTCGACGACGCCTCCGCTTTGACGAATCGCCGCCGCAACCCGCATTTCGAGCTCAGCCAACAGCAGGTCGGAATCGCGCGGGTCCCGGCGGTCGCCCCGACGACGATCCGTGCCACGCCGCCTGTCGCTTTCGCCGCGCCGATCGGGCCCGGACCGTCGATCAGCCGCTCCGGGCGACGAAGTCGAGGCAGGCTGGCGCGGGTCCCGCACCCCCTCATCGCGCATGTCATGTCTCCTGTGAAAACCTGCGGCCGCCGACCGCGGCGCCCATTGACCATAGTGTGCCACGGATTCCGGCGCGTTGACCAGGCAGGGAGGCCGGCGCATCCCTGCTCACGCGGCGCGTGCGACAATGAACTGCTCGATCGGTCGCCGGCAAACTGGCGGCCGATGAGCCACACCCGACCGACTGCCACAGGCCATCTGAGATGCCAAACGACGAACAATCAGCCGATCTGCGCGATATCGTTCTCGTCGGTGGCGGCCACAGCCACGTCGGCGTAATCAAGCGCTTCGCCGCGCAGCCACTGCCCGGCGTACGCCTGACACTGATCTGTCGCGATACGCATACTCCGTATTCGGGCATGCTGCCCGGCTATATCGCCGGACATTACGACTACGACGAGGTCCATATCGATCTGCGCCGTCTGGCCCGTTTCGCCGCTGCCCGCTTTTATCGCGACGAGGTAATCGGTCTCGATCGCGAAAAGCGCCAAGTACTGTGTCGCGCTCGCCCGCCGGTGGCCTACGACCGCCTGTCGATCAACATCGGTTCGATGCCGGCGGTCGATCTGGTCGACGGGGCATCGGAAAACGCGACTCCGGTCAAGCCGATTCGGCACTTCAACGAACGCTGGCTATCCTTGCTCGAACGTGTGCGCCGCCACGGCGGGCCGCTGACGATTGCCGTCGTCGGCGCCGGAGCAGGCGGCGTCGAGCTGGCGCTGGCAATGCACCACCGCTTACGCCGCGAAATCGACTTGGTGACGGGCAAACCCGACGATCTCACGGTTCACCTCTTGGCCGCTGAGCGCGATATCCTGCCGACGCACAACGCGGCCGTTCGGCGCAGTTTCGAGCGCGTGCTGAACGAGCGCCAGATCGTCTTGCACCGTGCTGCCGAAGTGATTCAGGTTGGCGCGGGCCGACTACGCACACGCCGCGGCGAAACCCTGTACGCCGACGAGATCGTCTGGGTCACGCAGGCGGCGGCGGCCGCCTGGCTGCGCGACACCGGCCTGGCGCTCGATGGTGACGGTTTCATCGCGGTGCGCGAAACCTTGCAGACGGTCGACGATCCGTTGATCTTTGCGGCCGGCGATTGTGCCGCACTGGTCGGCCGGCGACTCGCCAAGGCCGGTGTCTTTGCCGTTCGCCAGGGCCGAACACTGGCCAACAACCTGCGCCGGTCGCTGCGTCACGAACCCTTGCGCGTCTGGCATGCGCAGCGACGCTGGCTGGCCCTGATCAGCACCGGAAACCGCTACGCGGTCGCCTCACGCGGCATCCTGTACGCTGAGGGAGCCTGGGTCTGGCGCTGGAAAGACTGGATCGACCGCCGCTTCATGACCGGCTTCCGCGATCTGCCGCGGCCGACCGGTCAGCCGGACAGGCACGAAGCCCGGCGCGAAGCGAGCGCAGCGGACGAAGCGAAGGCGACGGCCTTGCTGTTGCGCGTACTCGCCACCGTGCAACCGGTCGCGCACAGCACACGGCCCAGCCGCGCTTGCGCTCCCGACGAGCTGTCTATCATGCACGCGCCACCCGGTAAGACGCTTCAGCAGACGCTGTGTGCGGTTTCCGCGGCTATTGACGACCCTTGGCTGTTTGCACAGATCGCCGCCAATCATGCGCTCGACGAAATCTTTGCACTGAGCGGTCAGGTGCATTCGGCGACAGCGATCGTCACTATGCCACCCGGCCCCGACGAGAAGATCGAGGCCAGCCTGTTCGACCTGCTGTCCGGTGCCACGGCGGTACTCGACGACGCGGCTTGCGCCCTGTCCGGCGGCCGGGTCAGCCTAGGTGAGGAACTGGCGCTCGGCTTCGTGATCACCTTCCGGGTCCAAGAAGAGCCGGCCAGCGCGCTGGGCGGCATGCGCCCGGGCGATGTCTTGATCCTGACCAAGGCGGTCGGTGTCGGCACGCTTTTCGCCGGGCATGCCCGCCTGCAAGCCAAGGGCCGCTGGATCGACGAGGCCCTGAGGTCGATGCAGCGCTCGAACCGGCTGGCTGCCAAGTGCTTGCGCGAGCACGCGGCCACCGCCTGTTCCAAGGTCCATGCCCACGGTATCCTGGGCCATCTGATCGAGATGGCGCGCCTGTCCGGCGTCGATGCGCAAATCGATCTCGACCAACTGCCAGTACTCGATGGCGCGCTCGAAACCGGCGCCGCGGGAAGCTTCGATGCGCGGCAGATGGCCAACCTGCGCCTACGCCACGCCTTGCTTGAGCCACCGGCGGCGGCCGGGCACCGCCATTACCCGTTGCTGTTCGACCCTCAGATCGCCGGCGGCTTGCTGGCCAGTGTCGCGCCGGAGAAAGCCGACGCCTGCCTGCACGTGCTGCGTTCGCTCGGCTACGAGAAAGCCGCGCGCATCGGCCACGTGCTGCCGGCCGAAGAGCATGGCGGGCGGATCGCCTTACGCTTGCGGACCTCGTGAACGCACGGCACCCTGGCCCGGAGCGGAGCGCTGCCGCCTAGCGGTTGGCCATTTCCTCATGCAGCGTCCGCTTTGCCGGTTTCAGCGGCGTACGGCTGACCGTCCAGCCGGACTGCATCGGCGGCGTCAGCAGGCGAAAGCGCGTCGCCAGCCAGCCAAAAGCGCGGTAGAGTGCCGGCCGGGAGTACAGCGCGGCCCAGCCAGACCAAACGGCATCGACCAGGCGGCTTCTCGCCGCGCCCTGGCCGCGCAGGGCGACCCGTCCGGGGCGGACGGCGTGCTGAGCGTCGCCGCGCAGCCGGATCAGCAGTTCGGGAATCGGAATCCGGACCGGACAGACCTCGCCACAGGCACCGCAGAGACTGGATGCGGTCGGCAGCACATGTGTCGCCGCCAGGCCCAGCAAGTGCGGCGAAAAGATCTCGCCGATCGGCCCCGGGTAGGTCGTCCCGTAAGCGTGGCCGCCGATGCGGGTATATACGGGGCAATGATTCATGCAGGCGCCACAACGGATGCACTGCAAGGTGGACCGCAATTGTTCGTCGGCGTAGGCCTGGCTTCGGCCGTTATCGACCAACACCAGGTGCATTTCGCGCGGTCCGTCCTTTTCGCCTGCCTTGCGCGGGCCGCTGATCATGTTGAAGTAGGTGGTGATCGCTTGGCCGGTCGCCGAGCGGGTCAGCAAGCCAAACAGCGGCGGCACGTGCTCGAGCTTCTCGACGACCTTCTCGATGCCGGTGATGGCGATGTGAACGTCCGGCACCGTGGTGCACATGCGGCCATTGCCTTCGTTCTCGACCAGGCAAAGAGTGCCGGTTTCGGCGACGGCGAAGTTCACCCCGGACAGTCCGATCCCGGCCGTCATGAACTTCTCACGCAGTACGGCGCGGCCAATTCCGATCAGTTCGTCGACCGACTCGGTATAGGCGGCACCCGGTACCTTGGCGGCAAACAGACGGGCTATCTCGAGCTTGGTCTTGTGGATCGCCGGCATGATGATGTGTGAAGGCTTTTCGCCGTCGAGCTGCACGATGTACTCGCCCATGTCGCTTTCAAGAGCCTCGATCCCGGCATCGGCCATGGCGTGGTTGAGCTCGATCTCCTCACTGACCATCGACTTGCCCTTGACCATCAACTTCGCGGCATGACGACGGGCGATGTCGATGATGATCCGGTTGGCCTGCTGGGCGTTTTCCGCCCAATGCACCTGGACGCCGTTCTCAGTCAGCTTGCGCTCCAGTTGTTCGAGCAAATCGGGCAGACGGGCGAGACTGTACTGACGGATCTGCTCGGCCAGGACACGCTGACGTTCGAGTGCTGCCGGGTCCGGAAACTGGGCGGCGCGCTTGGCGATCAGGAAATCCATCGCGCCCCGGAAGCTCTTGCGCAGATGCTGGTCGGCCACGGCCTCTGCGGCGCGGCGCTTGAATTCACTGGCCGGAACGAAGTCGAGCGGTCGGCTGTTCATGCCGTTTGCTCCTCGTCGACGAGCAACAGGACGATCAACTCCCTCGGCCCGTGCGCACCATAGGCGAGCGTTACCTGGATGTCGGCCGTCTTCGACGGCCCGGATACGAGCAACGCGTTGGTCGGCAGGCCGCCGCTCCAGCCCTGCTCGATCATCGCGTCGAGCAGCGTGTCGTAAAGCTTCGCGGCGTCCAGCAGAGCGAAGTGGATCGGAGGTACGAGCGACATCAGCCGGGGCTCACTGGCATCGGGCCAGATGATCAAGGTGCCGGTTTCAGCGATGCCGCCGCGTGTCGAAGTGAAGCTGGCATCGATATTCTCGAACAGATCCTGCTTCCAATCGTCGATCGCTCGATCGTAAGGCTGCAGTCCGCCAATCCCGGCGGCGAGCAGTGCCGCCGCCTGTTCGGTGTCCTCGCCATAGAGCAGCGACCGAACCCCTTTCGCCGCGCACAGCGTGCGCAGCTGCGCCGGCCAGTCGTCGCGCGTCACGCGGACGACCTCGGCCTGCCAGAAAGCCATCTTTTCGCAGAACAGGTCAACGCGCGCCGCACGGGCAGCGCTCGCCATGCCGCCACGCGACAGCGCCTGCCAGGCACGCACGTCGGGTGACAACGGCGGCGTGCCTGATGGCGCCGCGCGCAGGCGTTGCAGGATGTTGTCACGCGCGCTCATCGCCGAGATCCCTCGTCGTTCGTCCGCGACCAGAGAAACGAGGCCAGATGCTGACCCCGGAAAGTATCGCCGCGTTTCTCCAGAGTGTGGTTGAGGTTGAGCAGGCAGCCGCAGTCGGCCGACAGAAAGGTCTCTGCACCGGTTTCCTTGAGCGCCTCCACCTTGTCGGCCGCCATCGCGGACGAAATCGCCGGGTGCTTGAGCGAAAAAGTTCCGCCAAAACCGCAACATTCCGATTCATGCTCGTGCAAGCTGACATCCACTCCCGGCAACTGAGCCAGCAAGGCCCGCGCGTGCAAGTGCGTCGCCATCTCGCGGCGCGCCGCGCAGGAAGTATGCAGCGCGACGCAGACGGACGCACCCCGATCGCTCAGGCTGACCTTCGCCACATGCACGAGAAATTCCGACAACTCGAAAATTCGCTCGGCCAGCGCCATCGCTTCGGCCAGCAAGCGGGGCTCATCGGCGAAGATCTTGGGATAGTGGTGGCGCATCATGCCGGCGCAGGAACCGGAAGGAACGATCACCGGCCACGGTTCGGGAAACAGGCGCAACTGCGCCAGCGCCACGGCGCGGGTCTGTTCGGGGAAGCCACTGCTGTGCGCCGGCTGCCCACAGCAGGTCTGATCAGCCGGGAAGAGCACCTCGATCCCCTCGCGCTCGAGCAGGCGGACGGCGTCGATTCCCGCGTCCGGACAAAAAAGGTCGATCAGGCAGGTTCCGAAAAGGTAGACCCGGAGTGGCTTACCGGGGTAGTGGCGAACACCTGCCTCCTCCATGTCTTTCTCCTCCTTGTCAGTCACGCAAGAGTGGTAAGACCACTATTCCGGCTAGCTTAGGGTTCGCCCGCCCGTATTGTCAATCAACGAGCGTGGCGAGGTAGGCGAGAGCCCTGGTGTCACCACCCCGCCTTGGCGCAAGGCCGCCGAGACCAAGAAGCTCGTTCGCCGGAGAAGCCCGGCGGGCACCCGCCGGCTAGCCTCGCGTCTTCGTTGCCTGTCATCAGGTCCGGAAGCTGGCCACCGTACTGCGCAGGCCACCGGCCAGGACGCTGAGTGTACGTGCTGCGTCGGCTGTCTGCTGAGCCGCCGAATTGTTCTCCTCGGAAGCCTGAGCCACCTGTTCGACGCGCTGCGCGATCTGTTGGCTGGCGATCGATTGTTCTTCGATCGCGCTGCCAATTTCGTTGACCACGGCGACCACCTGGTCGACGCTGCCGCGAATGTTCCGGATCGCCTGGCCTGCCGACCCGGCGAGTTCGACGCCGCGGTCGACCTGCTGCACGGCATCCTCCATCGACTCCAGCGAGTTGCGGGTTTCCTGCTGAATCTGCAGGACCATCGCGTTGATTTCGCTGGTCGCCTTGCCGGTACGTTCGGCCAGCTTGCGCACCTCGTCGGCAACGACGGCGAAGCCGCGCCCCGACTCGCCGGCCCGTGCCGCCTCGATCGCCGCGTTGAGCGCCAGCAGATTGGTCTGATCGGCAACCTCTTTGATCACCTGCACCACGGTCGATATGCGGGACGAGCTTTCATCGAGCGCGCTCATCGCACGAGATGTACGGCGAACGGTATCGGCGATGCGATTGATTTCCATCGTCGCCTGCTCAATGACGCCGCCACCGCTTTCGGAGAGCTTGGAAGCCTGTGTCGCCGTCTTCAGAGCGTCGTGCGCGTTGTTCGCCACCTGACTGATGCTGACCGACATTTCCTCGACGACCGCCGCCATCGACGTCGCCGAATCGCTGGCCGTACGCGATGCACCGGCCACCTGCTGCGACGAACAGGCCAGCGACTGAGCCGCTTGTTCGGTACTGTCCACCGTCGAGGCAACGTTCTTCAGCATCGCACGCAGCCGCAATTGCATCTGCTGCTGGTGCGCCATCAGGCTCTGTGTGTCACCGGCTGGCAGCGCCAGATCCTGGCTCAGGTCGCCGCCAGCGATGCGCTGGACGAGTTGCCGCGCCTCTTCGGGCTCGCCACCGAGTTGACCAGTGATGCGCCGCGTGACGATGAATGCGATGCCGACCGCCAGCGCCAGAGCCACCGCCAGCAGTCCCCACATCAGCGTCACCGCCAGCGAATGAGCGGCTTCCACCGCCTTCTCCGCCTGCTTCTCGCGCTCGTCCTGAAGCTTGATGTACTTCTCCGTCTCGGCGGCCAGTTGGCGCTGCGCCGCACGCGCATCACCCTGGATCAGATCGCGCATCGCATCGATCTTGCGTTCCCTGGCCAGGCTGAGGATTTGATCGCTGAGCTGCGTATAGCGGTCGTTCAGTGCTCGAATGTCGGCCGCCATTTGCCGCGTTTCCGGACTGCGCTGCGACTTCTCGAGTTCCCCGGCCAATTCGGCGTTCTCCTTGCCCGCCTGGCTCACCCGCGCGAGTTCCTTGTCACGCTCGTCGGCCGCCACCAGCGCGCTGAGCTGGTAACGACGCATGCTGTTGACGCGCGCGGCGATTTCCCGCGCCAAGGTTTCGTTGGTGTTGGCTCGAAGAATGTTCGCCACACCCTGTTCGATCAGTTGGAGTTGCAGCACACAGACGACGACGAGGATCGTCATCACGGCGCACACAGCGGCAAACCCACTCCACAGAAGCGTCTTGATCTTCATTGTTATTGCCTAGTGAACAAGCGAGACGATCGACGGGAAAGGCAAGCCGGCAACCGCGGCGCCCCGGCCTGCGGTGGACTAACCGCGGCACCGGCTCAGCGTGACGGTCAGCCACCACGCCCGACGTACCCCGGCAACCCGGCGGCGGCAGACGAGCTTGCCAGATGTACCGCCTCGTCGATGATCGCCTGCCGATCCTCGTCACTCATCTTCGCGAGTAGGATGTCCGTGTCCTCGATCTGATTGCGCAGCAGGCGGTTGTCGAGAATCATTCGCATGCGGAAGAACTGCGCCCACTGAAACTCCGCGAAGTCGGCTGGCATCTTGTCGTAGCCGAAGGCAGTGCGTACGTACCAGGCGAGGCCCCGATAGGGATCGTTGCGCAAGTCCTTGATGTGCTTGGGCAGAGCATCGGGCGGCAGGGGGCCGCCGCCCATGTGGTCGAACAGATAGACCCAACTGTTGTCGTGCATCGCTTTCCAGAAGCTGTAGTCCTTGAGAACACTCCAGTTGTACAGCACTTCGACGGCGACCCGCGCGTTGCTTTCGTCGATTCCCGCCTCGTTCTTTCCGCTCGCGACCTCCCACAGCGCGCGCGCCAGGTGATGGTGATCGGTCAGATAAAACTTGTCGCCATTGCCGATGACAATCGGCACAGGATGCGTGATCAAATACGCCGTGAGTTCTTCCTTGCTCTTCTTGCGCATCGAGTCCGCCTTGGCGTTGACCTCATCGAGTCCGACGCCACATTGCGTCGGATGCAAGTCAGCAACCCGCAACTGATACAGGCGCCCGCCGCGTTGCGCGCGGGATGTGCAATCATCGTAGTTGAAATCCATGACCTTCCTCCTCGTGTGCTTGCTCCGCGTGCCGGAGCGGCCAGCCGGAGAAACCTCGTCCGACGGTTTCGTCCGGGTGTCTGCTGCCGGGCGAGAAGCCATGCCCTCGCCCGACCTGCAGCAGATCGCGGACGAGACCGTAACACGGATCAAGGCCGGCCGGCAAAACACTGCGATCGCGCAAGCCACATGCCGAACCCCGAGAGTCCTCTACGAAGGCTGTCCGTGGTCGCCACGACCGGGTGATGGTCCGCAAAATCGCCAGGGTGCGAGGCGGTCGGATCGCGATTGCACCTCTACGGTGGCACGCATCGAATGACATGTCTCAGACATTGGGCCGCCGATGCCGGCCGGCAAGGCCGACGCGGGCACCCGCCGGGCGACCGTTCGAAGCGGCCGAAACGCCTGCCGCGCAAGTCTGGCCGCCCATGAGCTGCGGCTGGCCCCTGCGTTGACGGACGAAAAATTTCGAAAACCCGACGCTGGTTGCCGGGACAATAAGTCCCTTACAATCCTGCTCTGCAATACCCGGCCGGTATCGATCCACGGGGCGTCGGCAGCGCAGCCCGGGACATGACCGTGCCACAAATCAGACGCGGCCTTGCGAGGCCAGAGCCTGAGGTTCCATAGGGAGGGACGCCGGTTGGTACTCAACCTGCTGCGCAAGTCTGCGCTGATCGGCTGCCCGGTGGTTTCATCAAGCAGAAAGGAGCAAACATGTCTTATTCGGCTTTCGTGCAGGCGCGCGATTTCCTTCAGGCACACCGTACGGACTACGAGACCGCGTATCGCGATTACCAGCCGCCGCAGTTGACCGAGTTCAACTGGGCGCTCGATTATTTCGACGTGGCGGCCAAGGGCAACGACCGCCCGGCGCTGTGGGTGGTAAACGAGGACGGCACGGAACAGAAGATGTCGTACTCCGAAATGTCGCAGCGCTCGAACCAGGTCGCGAACTGGCTGCGCGGCCAAGGCGTCAAGCGCGGTGACCGCATCCTGATGATGCTGGGCAACGAAGTGCCGCTGTGGGACACGATGCTGGCGGCAATCAAACTCGGCGCCGTATTGACGCCGGCAACGACGCTGCTGGCGCCGGACGATCTACGCGATCGCCTCGACCGCGGCCAGGTGCGGCACGTGATCATCGGCCACACGCATACCGACAAGTTCAGCACGCTGCCGGGCGACTATACGCGGACCACCGTCGGCGGAGCGGTAGCCGGATGGCAACAGCTCGAACAAGCCTACCAGGAGTCCACCGAGTTCATCCCCGACGGGCCGACGCTGGCCACCGATCCGCAACTTCTGTACTTCACGTCGGGCACCACCTCGAAACCGAAGCTGGTGTTGCACAGCCAGCAGAGCTATCCGATCGGACACCTGTCGACCATGTACTGGCTTGGCCTGCAGCCGGGCGACGTGCATTGGAACATCAGCTCGCCGGGCTGGGCGAAGCATGCCTGGAGCTGCTTTTTCGCTCCCTGGAACGCGGGCGCGACGATCTTCATTTTCAACTACTCGCGTTTCACGGCGGCGGCGATTCTCGAAACGCTGGTCCGTTGCTCGGTAACCACGCTGTGTGCGCCACCGACCGTGTGGCGGATGCTGATCCAGGAAGACTTGCGCAAGTATCCGGTCAAGGTGCGCGAACTGATCGGCGCCGGCGAACCGCTCAATCCGGAAGTCATCGACCAGGTCAAGGAAGCCTGGGGAATCACCTTGCGCGACGGTTTCGGACAAACCGAAACGACGGCGCAAATCGGCAACTCGCCGGGCCAGACGGTCAAGCTCGGTTCGATGGGACGACCGATGCCGGGCTACCGGGTACGCCTGGTGGACATGGAAGGTCATGTCGCCGAGGAAGGCGAGATCTGCCTCGAGCTGTCGCCGCGCCCGATCGGGCTGATGATTTCCTACGCCGACGACCCGGAAAAGACAGCCGAAGTCATGCGCGACGGGTTCTATCACACCGGCGACACCGCCGCGGTCGACGCCGACGGCTACATTACCTATGTCGGTCGGGCCGATGACGTCTTCAAGGCATCGGACTATCGGATCAGTCCCTTCGAACTCGAAAGCGTGCTCATCGAACACGAAGCGGTCGCCGAAGCGGCCGTCGTGCCGAGTCCGGATCCTCTGCGCCTGGCGGTGCCTAAGGCTTTCCTGACCCTGCGCGCCGGCTACGAGCCGAGCCGCGAACTGGCACGCGACATTTTTGTCTTTCTGCGCAGCCGGCTGTCGCCTTACAAACGCGTCCGGCGGCTCGAGTTCGGCGAATTGCCGAAGACCATCTCGGGCAAGATTCGCCGTGTCGAACTGCGCAAGGGCGAACAGGACAAAGCCGCCTCGGGGCGTGGCGCCCTGGAGTTCTACGAGGAGGATTTCGAGTTCTGAGCGGCGACTGGCGACGCCGTAGGTCGGGTTGCGGCGCAGCTCGCGACCCGTGCCAACCCACGGTGGGAAAAGAATCGGCTGGCCCCTGCGTGCAGGGCCAGTCCGCCCGCATTACTCTCTCGTCACCTGCAACACGGCCGGGGCAAAGCTGATGCGCCGTGTCTCAACAATTCGCTTGTCGTCGACTTTTCCCTCGACGATCTCGTAGCCCATCAGTGCAAACACGCGGCCGCGAACGAACAGCGGCCGCGAATTGCCGTACCAATCGACGCAGGAGGCACGGCAGCCGTCGTTGCGGTCGCTGGCTGAGGGCTGCGCCTTGAGCGTTCCCAGTTCGCTCAGCGACAAAGCCCGATTGCGCAAGAAAAGAAGCGCCGCCGACGGTGTGCGCAGTTGACGAGCCGCCGATTCGCCGGCGCCGACGATCGGCAGGCCGAGCAGGCCATCGAAGTCGCCGTCGGACTTATAGAAGAAACCATGGCTGCGCGTTTCACCCTGCGCGGCGTCGGGGCGCGTATACCGCCCGGCGGTCACCGGCAGCGAACTCAGCCGCACGCTTGTCAGGTGCAAGTCCTTGCCACTGCTGCCGACGACCAGAGCGTTGCGGCCGAGCGCTTCGAGGCGGTCCACCGAGTGCGCGAGCGGCAACTCGTAGACTTCGCCCTGCGCGTAGCGCACGGCGTAGACTTGCGATGACGTGGTTGCCGACGGCGCCTGCCAGCCGCGGCCAGCACCGTAGAGCAAATAGGGGCCGACATAGCGGCTCTGCAGGGCGTGGCCTGGGGCTTCCGGCAAACGGCGGTAGGCGCTGCCAGGCGCGCCGTCGCGGCCGTCGGAAAAACTGGCCAGCGGCACGCGCAGCAACGCCAGGTCGCCCGCCTTGGCCTCCGCCGCCCACATGCCTTCACCGCGGCCATTGGCGCGCAGCAGGACGTTCAGCATCCCGTCCTCGTCCTCGAGAAAGGAGAACTGGTCGATCGGGCTGCCGACCGTTTTCAGCATGCTCGGCGCCGATCCGTCGAGCGGGATGCGGAATACCGCCGAAGCGGGTACCGTCCCCGCTGATCCCGCGCGCCCAGCCGTCGTCCAGACGAATACCGAGTTCGGCGAAACGTAGAATACGCGGCCCGGCGGCCCGAGCACCGCGCTACTCTGGCAATCCATCTCCGGTTTGGCGAGGTCGCAGATCGTGACGCTGTGCAAGGCGACGCCGGCGAATGGGTCGAGCGCTTCGTCGGTACGATAGATCCGCGTCGCCGGCGCGATGCGCCGAAAGTCCGCCGGCAGCGCTCCCGGCCGCCAGCGGCGCAGCGCCGGGAAAGCCGCCCAGGGATCACTCCACGGACTCAGAAAGTGGGGTGAGTAAACGATCAGCTTGTCGCCGATCAGTCGGCTGGCGTAGTTGCGCGACGAATAGTAGTCGTTGGAACGCAGGTGATAGCTCGCCCGATAGGCCAGTTGCCCGTCGCGTGAAATGTCGAACACGCCGACCTCGGTACCGCCACGCGCATAGCTGTAGCCGATGACGACGATCGTGTTGCCCGAAATCAGCATCTCGTCGTACCAGGCGCCGCCCGGGTCGATGCCCGTGCCGAAGGCGTCTATCGCCGCTACCGGGCGCAACTCCTCGCCGCCGATGCGCACCGTAAACAGGCGGCCACGACGAAGAATCACCAGATGATCGCCATGCAGCTTGACGATCCCGCCCTCGTCGACGCCAGCATGCTGGACGTTGGTCACCGACTCGGCTTTTCCGCCGACCGCCTCCTTGGCCACCTCCTTGGCCGCCGCCGGGGCGGCCGCGCTCGGCGCCGGCGACGGCAGCGCAAACTGGCCGACGGCGCTGTTCGCCGACTTATCGGCACGCGCCCGTTGCTGTTCGTCGCGGCGCCGTTGCGCCTCGTCGGCCCAGCGTTTGAAGAGGTCGGCAAGTTCCTGCTCACTGGCGAAGGCGCTGAGCGTCTTGCGCGGCGCAGTGGCTTTGAGCGGCTCCGCCGCCAAAGCCGGCGGCAGGCACAGGACGCCCAACACGACAGCGGTCAGGCGAGCGACGAGGGTACGATTCATGGCAGTCCTTTCGTAGGGGTTCAAGGCGGTAAACGGACGTCACCCGGCAACGGGGTCAGAAATCGCACCAAAAATCCTTTCGCCCCAGCGCGCTCCAGGTACCTGCAAACAACCGGCCCGGCCATGCTCAGCGGTTGTCGAGGCGATTGTAGTCGAGCAGTCCGGCGCTGATCGGCGCCTGTCGCAAGTGCGCAGTCTGCAGCTCATCGCTGTACTTCCAGAAATCGGGGTCGGTACGCCGAACGACGTATCGACCGGCCAAAGTTCGATAGTCGTCTTCCGACGACAGGCCGCCGATGGCCTTGGCGAGAGCCAGGATTTCCGAACGCCGAACGCGGTAGATCGCGTTCGGGTACGCACCGATGATGCCGCGCACTACGGTCAGCGTGTTCTCTGCCGGCAGCAACTCGCGCCCCTCGCGCAGCAGACTCGAAACGTTGCTGTGGCCTGTGTTGCGCAGCAGGGTGAAGTAGCGTGCCTCCTGCGGCGGATCTTCGACCCGGAGAACGATCAACTCGGGCAACCACGAAAGTGACGCGCCGCGCAGCCCGGCGAGAACCTCGAGATCCTGCCGCAGAACCGTATCCGGGAGAGCCGACAGATCGTAGCGACGTTCGAGAACCGGCGCCAACCGCCGTTTGAGCAGCGCGAAAAACTCGCGCTGCGGGTCGTCGGTGTGGAACTTGATGCCGCTGTCGACATCGAAGCGCGCCAGACTGCCGTACACGTGGTCCTTGACTTCCTGACTGGCACCGCGATACCAATGGTCGCGCACCGCCTGGCGTCGCTCGATGGGTAGAAAAGCAATGAAATTGAACTCACCCTCCATGCGCATGAAGTCCATGTACAGCCGCGACAGGAGTTCATGTCCGACGTTGCCATAGACGTCGAAACCGGCGACCAGCAGATAGTGGATACGTTCGAGCAACGGGTAGCCGATGACCCAGGCCGTCTTCGGCGGCTCGCCGAGCAGCCCCTTGACCACCGTCGCACTGTCGAAGTGGCGGAAAACGGTCAGGGCAGCGTTCGGATTCCCGCCGTCGCCGTTCCAGATCCACGGCAGATCAGGCAGGCGCCGGGTAACCGCGTAACGCGTCAGGGCGTCCGACTTGTCTTGTAAGTATTGCGCCTCCAGCTTGGCGTACTTGTGCCAGGGCCCGATAATTCCCGCGTCGCTCCCTTGTGCGGACGGCAGTTCGAGAAGCCGCGCCTCGCGCGACAGAAAGTCGCCCTCCTGCTGCGGAGATCGCTCGTTGGCGAGAAAAAATACCCAGAAGCGGTCGTTGATCACGTTGAGCGCGACCTGACCGCGACAGACCGGGCCCTTGATGAAGCCCATGATCGTGAACTCCGCTTCGTCGAGCAGGAACTGATAACGCGCGTCGGTCGGCAGCGCCTGGAAGGCAACGAAGGGGTTGGACGCCACTTCCGGGGCATAGGATGGCAGCCGCTCGACGCGGTAGTCCGGCGTCAGGAACAGTTCCCGCCAGCGAGCCAAGCGCTTCTGCCCGAGCGCGTAAGGCATGTGCGTCTTGTCGACGATCGTTTCCTGCTCGCGCTCCAGCCGATAGTAGACGCGATCGACGCCGGGATTGTCGTAGGGTCTTCGGCTGACGATCGGATCGATCGGCTGCCCAGGTGGCGTGCGCGACCGCAATAGACGGAAATAGTGCGGCTGGGCATCGCTATCGAAGTACAAATGCGCCAGGAACAGATGCTCGAAGAGATAGCGGCTGACCAGACGTTGTTTCAGGGAATCGCCGTTGAAGAAGGTTTCCCACTCGGCCACCTGCCGGTCGACCGCCGCCGGCAGCGGCGGCATGCCTTCGAACGGCGCCCCCTGTTCCAGCCAGCGGCGCAACGTGTTCAGCTCCGAGGGATGCAGCCCGGGAAGACCGAACGGCATTCCCCACAAGGGATTCTGGCGCTCGAAGGCGTCGAACTCCTCGATGCGTGGACACTGCTGCGTCCGGTCGAGCGAGAAATCCATGGACTCAGGCAGAACCGCCACCTGTGGCAGGGGGTGACTCTCCTTGAGACGCAGCGCACGATACAGCACGCTGGCGGCCAGGTTGGCCTCCGGTGTCTGCCGACGCTCGTTGAGCACCGCCGAAAATTCTTTGGCGCGCCACTGCGACGCCTTCTGCGCGTCAACGAATAAGCGCGAGGGCGCGGTCTCGCTCAGGCGACCACCGTCGTAAACCAGTTCCTTGCTGCTGCCGCGGGCAATTCCCTGCCAGGCGGTGAGTTTCAGTTGGCACGGGGCATCGTAACAGGCGTGGCAAACGACGCAGCGGCGTTCGAGAATGGGCTGCACGTCGTTGCGGAAGGAGAGTCCCGCGGCCGGTGAACGCGGCGTGTCGAACAAGGTCGGATCGGCCTTGCCATGACGTTCGTCGAGCTCGTGCCGGACGATCGCTGTACAGCCGCCGAGCACCAGAAGGCAGAGCAGCAACACGTACCTGTCAATAAGCATCGGCTTGTCCTCCAGCTTGCGCGCCACGATATCCGGGACCGACCGGCGCGCCCGATCGGCCAGGGCCAAGGATAAGCATTTCGCCACCGAGCCCGCTAGTGCGGCGCCCCGCCATTCGCCTATGATACGCAGGAGCGGTCGCGCTGGCCGATCGACTTCCACCTGTCTCCCGACCACGCCGATTCGACGGCTTCGCTTTCCGCCTCTCGCCCGATGGACAATCTCTACGCCAAACTACCACCAACGACGTCGGCCGAAGAGGAGTTCCGGCAACTGCTCGCCCGACCCGGAATCCGCATCGAACGTATCGTCTCCACCGGCCAGGCCAGCCCGCCAGGTTTCTGGTACGACCAGCCCGACGGTGAATGGGTACTGCTTCTCCAAGGAGCGGCACACTTGCGCTTCGCCGACGAAGCGCAAGCGCGGTCGCTGGAGGCGGGCGACTACGTCGACATCGCGCCGCGCCGCCGCCACCGGGTCGACTGGACGAGCCGCGATCCGGCCACCCTCTGGCTGGCGGTCCACTATGCCTGCCCGCCGACACCGGAATGAGCAGGCGCTGAAACTCATTGTCTGCCGCTAGCGCTTCCCGTCGCCCACGGCCACCGCGGCCAATCGGCCCGCCGCGTTCTCCGCCGGACGCCGCGGCGTCTTGGCCGCCTGGCGCGGCAACATCGCGCTGCCTCGCGGTTGAAACGCGGGAACGAGCTGCTTCCTGCCGTTGCCGATTAGATCGGCACGTCCCATCTGCTTCAGCGCTTCGCGCAGCAGCGGCCAGTTGTCAGGCTCGTGATAACGCAAAAAAGCCTTGTGCAGACGGCGCTGGCGGCTGCCGCGGACGGAGTCGACGCTTGCCGAGGATCGGCCGACCTTGTGCAACGGATTGCGGCGCGTGTGATACATCGCCGTGGCGATCGCCATCGGAGTCGGCAGAAAGGTCTGCACCTGGTCGAGACGAAAACCGTTGCGCTTGAGCCAAAGCGCCAGATTGAGCATGTCCTCGTCGGTCGTCCCGGGATGTGCCGCGATGAAGTACGGGATCAGGTACTGCTCCTTGCCGGCCTCTTTCGAGAACTTCTCGAACATTGCCCGGAACTGCTCGTAGGACGCCATCCCGGGCTTCATCATATGGGCCAGCGGCCCCTCCTCGGTATGCTCCGGAGCGATCTTGAGATAACCGCCGACGTGGTGGGTCACCAGTTCCCGCACGTAATGCGGATCGCGTACTGCCAGGTCGTAGCGCAGACCGGAACTGATCAGCACCTTCTTCACTCCCCGTACGGCCCGCGCCTGGCGGTAGAGCTGGCGCAGCGGCGTGTGGTCGGTATCGAGGTTCTCGCAGATGCCGGGAAAAACGCAGGACAGGCGGCGGCACGCCGACTCGATCCGCGCGTCCTTGCACGCCAAGCGGTACATGTTGGCCGTCGGGCCACCGAGATCGGAAATGACGCCGGTGAAGCCTGGGGTCTTGTCTCGGATTTCCTCGATTTCGCGCAGGACCGACTGCTCGGAGCGGCTCTGGATGATTCGCCCCTCGTGTTCGGTGATCGAGCAGAAGGTACAGCCGCCGAAGCAGCCACGCATGATGTTGACCGAGAAGCGGATCATTTCGAAAGCCGGAATCTTCGCCGCGCCGTACGACGGATGCGGTCGACGCTGGAAGGGCGCGGCGAACACGCCGTCGATCTCCGGCGTCGACAGCGGAATGGGCGGAGGGTTGAGCCACACGTCGCGCTCGCCGTGCGCCTGCACCAGCGCTCGCGCATTACCGGGATTCGATTCGATGTGAAAAGTACGCGAGGCGTGCGCATAAAGCACCGGGTCGGCGGCCACCTGCTCGTACGAAGGCAAGCGAATCACCGTGCGTGCGCGATCGAGCCGGGGCATCCGCTGGTGCCACTGCAAGGGAGTACGAACGACCTGGGTGCGCGGCGCCCGGTGGTCCGCCTCGGCGCCGGCGGGCGGACCACCGCAAGCCGCGCCGGCCTGGGTGTCGTGCGGGCTCGCCGCATAGGGATCGGGGTGACGGACCAGAGGTCCGGGCGTATCGACCGCGGTCGAATCGACCTCGGCCCAATCGCCGCCCGGCAGCCAGGCGTGCGGAACCATGAAGGCCGTGCCGCGCAGGTCGCGAATCTCGGCCATCGCCTCGCCGGCGGCCAGGCGATGCGCCAGCTCGACGATCGCCCGTTCGGCGTTGCCGAAGATCAGCAGATCGGCCTTCGAATCGGGCAGGACCGAGCGGCGCACCTTGTCCGACCAGTAGTCGTAATGCGCGATGCGGCGCAGGCTGGCTTCGATCGAGCCGATCACCACGCCAGCCCCGGGAAAAGCCTCGCGGCAGCGCTGTGCATAGACGACGACCGCGCGGTCGGGCCGCCGGTTCGGTTCGCCGTTGGGCGTATAGGCGTCGTCCGAACGCGGCTTGCGCTCCGCCGTGTAGCGATTGACCATCGAATCCATGTTGCCGGCCGTCACGCCGAAAAAAAGCTGCGGCCGGCCAAGAGCGCGAAAGTCCGCTGCCGACCGCCAGTCGGGCTGGCTAATGATGCCGACGCGAAAACCCTGCGCCTCGAGCAGGCGGCCGATCAGCGCCATGCCGAAGCTCGGGTGATCGACATAGGCGTCGCCGGTGACCAGGATGATGTCGCAAGCGTTCCAGCCGAGGGCATCCATTTCGGCGCGCGACATCGGCAGGAAAGGCGCCGTGCCGAAGCGATGAGCCCAGTACTTGCGGTACGAGAAGAGATTCCGCGCGGCGCCGGGCCGTGCCACCTGGTTGAACGAGAAGAGATTCCGCGCGGCGCCGGGCCGTGCCACCTGGTTGATCGTGTTCATGCGGCAGCGATTCTACAGGAAGCGGGCGCTCTGCTCCGGCTTCCGCGAGCCCTTGGCAGCGCAGGCGGCAAAGAATGGTGCACCGCAGCTTGCATGTCGCGAAATCTGTCTGTATCTTCGCCGCCTCAACCTTATATCGTATACGAAATAGGGATTCGCGATCGACCATGCCATCGGCTCTCGGACTGATCTCTGCGCATAAAGTACCGCGCCTCAGCGCGTCGGATCATGTCGCGCAGACACTCAAGAAAGCCATCGTCGACGGTCTCCTGCCAGCCGGCGAACTGCTGCGTCAGGATGAGATCGCCGCCCATTTCCATGTCAGCAAGATTCCTGTTCGCGAAGCACTCAAACACCTCGAGGCGAAAGGACTGGTGACTTTCCTGCGCAACCGCGGCGCCGTCGTCGCCTCGTTGTCGGCGGCCGAAATCGACGAGTACATGGAGATCCGCGCCCTGCTCGAAGCGCGCGCGGCGCAGCTTGCCGTGCCGCTGATCGGCCCGTCGGCGATCGAGCAGGCACGATGCCATCTCGACGAATTCGGCGTCGCCACCGACGCGGCGCGCTGGGGCGAACTGAACTGGCTGTTCCATTCGACGCTCTACGCAGCGGCGGCACGACCGATCCTGCTGGCCGAAATCCGCGCGCTCTACAACAAGGTCGAACGTTACGTGCGCGCGCTGCTGTCCGTTACCACCGAAATGCCCAAAACCCGGAACGAGCACGCCGAGATCCTCGACGCCTTCGTTCGCCGGGACCCCGACGCGGCGGCAGAACTCACTCGGGCGCACGTGCTCGATGCGGGTGCGTCACTTGTCAGATACCTTAACGACCACCGTAGCAAAGGAGGAAACAAATGAGCAAACCTATCCTGGCCGCCAGCCTCAGCCTGCTCGCCCTGGCCACGACAAGCGCCTGGGCCGATCATCCGGTCGCCATCGCCGGCCCGATGACCGGTCAGTACGCCTCGGCGGGCGACCAGATCAAGAAAGGCGCCGAGATGGCCATCGCCGACATCAACGCCAAAGGCGGCGTGCTCGGCCAGAAACTGAAACTGGAAATCGGCGACGACGCCTGCGACCCGAAACAGGCCGTCGCCGTCGCCAACACGATGGTCAACAAGAAAATCGTTTTCATGCATGGCCACTGGTGCTCGTCGTCCACCATCCCGGCATCCGACGTGTACAACGAGGCGCAGATCCCGATGGTCACCGTGTCGACCAACCCCAAAGTCACCGACCGCGGCCTGAAGAACATCTTTGCCATCGCCGGTCGTGACGACCAGCAGGGCCAGGTCGGCGGCGCCTACCTGGCGGAACACTACAAGGGCAAGAAGATCGCCGTCGTCGACGACAAGAGCGCCTACGGCAAGGGACTCGCCGACGAGGTCGCCAAGGCGATGGAAGCCAAAGGCGTCAAGCCGGCGCTGCGCGAATCGATCACGGCCGGCGAGAAGGACTATTCGGGCCTGGTCAGCAAGCTCAAGTCGGCCGGCGTCGAAGTGATGGCCTTCGGCGGCTATCATACCGAAGTGGCGCTGATTCTGCGCCAGGCGCAGCAGGCCGGCCTGAAACTGACCGTACTGGGCGGCGACACGATGTCCAACTCCGAGCTGGCGACCGCCGCCGGCGCGCAGGCCAACAACGTGCTGTTCACCTTCGGTCCGGATGCGCGCAAGAATCCGAGCGCGGCGCCTATCGTGAAGAAGTTCCACGACGCCAAGATCGAGCCCGAAGGCTATGTCCTTTACGCGTACGCCGCCTTCCAGCTCTTTGATCAGGCCGCCGTCAAGGCCAAAAGCACGAAGTACGCCGACCTGGAGAAAGCGCTGCGCAGCGGCAGCTTCGACACCGTGATCGGCAAGCTCACCTTCGACGCCAACGGCAACAGCTCAGCGCCGGCCTTCGTCGTCTATCAGTGGAAGGACGGCAAGTACGACTACGTGAAGAAGTGATCGCCGGGCAGGCCGCGCCGCCTTGACCCGGCCTGCCAGCGACTCCATGCCCGCCGGCTGGCGGGCCCCTTGACCACCTGCGCGACACCTCCGTGTCGACGCCCACCCGGATGGGAAGGCTGCATGAACGTCGCCAATACCACTGCTTTGCGCCAGCGTGTGCGCGACTATCTCCGCATCGACGAAGCTCGGGTCGTCGACGAACTGATCGAACTCGCCCGCTTCAGCCATTCCGAACAGGAAGGCATTCGCCAGCGCGCCACGCCACTGGTCCAGACAGTGCGCGACAGCCGTCTGAACACCGGCGGCATCGACGCCTTCCTGGCTACCTACGACCTCTCGTCGCGCGAAGGCGTCGTCCTGATGTGCCTCGCCGAAGCGCTGTTGCGCATCCCCGATGCGGAAACCGTCGATCGCCTGATTCGCGACAAGATCGGCAGCACCGAATGGGAAAAGCGCCTCGGCACGTCGCACAGCACCTTCGTCAACGCCGGCACCTGGGCGCTGATGCTGACCGGCCGCATCGTCAAGCTCGACAACGACGACCGCAACTTGCGCGGCACGCTCAAACGCCTTGTCGCGCGCGCCGGCGAACCGGTCATCCGGCAGGCGGTGACCACCGCCATGCGCATTCTCGGCAAGCAGTTCGTCATGGGACGGAACATTCACGAAGCAATCGAGCGTGCGCGCAGTGCCGAGGCTTCCGGTTATCGCCACTCCTACGACATGCTCGGCGAATCGGCTCGCACCAGTGCCGATGCGCTGCGCTATTTCGAGTCCTACAGCCAGGCCATCGCGGCCATCGGCAAGGCGGCGGCCGGGCGGCCGGCCTTCGAGGCACCATCGATCTCGATCAAGCTCTCGGCGCTGCATCCGCGCTACGAAGTGGCGAACGACTATCGCGTTCGCCACGAGCTGCAGCCGGCGGTCAAGGCCCTGGCGTTACGCGCCAAGGCGCGCAACGTCGGCTTCACGATCGACGCCGAAGAAGTCGATCGCCTCGAGATTTCGCTCGACCTGGTCGAGACTCTGGCCCTCGACCCCGAGCTGGCCGGCTGGAACGGACTCGGACTCGCCGTCCAGGCTTATCAGAAGCGCGCGCTGCCGGTACTCGATTGGCTCGCCGATCTGGCGCACCGTGCCGACCGGCGGCTGATGGTGCGTTTGTGCAAGGGCGCCTACTGGGACGCCGAGATCAAGCTGGCGCAGGAGCGCGGCCTGAGCGACTATCCGGTGTTCACGCGCAAGGTGTCGAGCGACGTTTCCTACTTGGCGTGCGCCCGGCGATTGTTCGCCGACCCAGTGGCTTTCTATCCCGCCTTCGCCACTCACAATGCGCACACCCTGGCCGCGGTCGCCGAAATTGCCATCAGCGCCGGCGGCAGCGACGAATGGGAATACCAGCGCCTGCACGGCATGGGCGAAGAACTGTACGACCAGATCGTCGGCGAAAACAAGTGGGGCCGCGCCTGCCGCGTCTACGCGCCGGTCGGCAGCCACGAGGATCTGCTCGCCTATCTGGTGCGTCGTCTGCTCGAGAACGGCGCCAACTCGTCGTTCGTCAATCGCATTGCCGACGCCTCGTTGCCGATCGCCGCGCTGATCGCCGATCCGGTCGACAAGGCGGCGGCCCTGGCGGTGAAACGCCAGCTTCGCATTCCCCTGCCGCGCGACCTCTTCGGCGCCGAACGTACCAACAGCGAAGGACTGGACATGAACGACAAACCCACTCTCGAAGACCTGCGCCAAGCCATCGCAGACAGCGCACGCGTCAGCTACGTCGCGGCACCGCTGATCGGCGGCCGGCCACGCGGCGGCAACGGCCGGCCGCTACGCTCGCCGGCGGACCAGCGCGACGTCGTGGGTCAGGTGATCGACGCCAGCCTGGCCGACGTCGACGCGGCGATGGCCGCCACACAAGCGGCTTTCCCGGCCTGGGAAGGCACGCCGGCGGCCGATCGTGCGGCAGCGCTGGAACACGCCGCCGACCGCATGCAGGGCCGACTGCCCGAACTCGTCGCGCTGATCGTTCGCGAAGGCGGCCGGACGCAGGCCGACGCGGTTTCCGAGGTGCGCGAAGCGATCGATTTCTGCCGCTACTACGCGGCTCAGGCGCGCGACAAATTCGCTCAGGCCATCCCCCTGCCCGGCCCGACCGGCGAACGCAACAGCCTCTCCCTGCACGGCCGCGGCGTTTTCGTGTGCATCAGCCCGTGGAACTTTCCGCTCGCCATTTTCGTCGGCCAGATCGCCGCCGCACTGGCCGCCGGCAACTGCGTCGTGGCCAAGCCGGCCGAACAGACGCCACTGGTCGCCGCACTGGCGGTGGAACTGCTGCAGGCTGGCGGCATCCTGGCCGATGCGCTGGCCTTTCTGCCCGGCGACGGCCAGGTCGGCGCGGCGCTGGTCGCGGCACGCCAATGCGCCGGAGTCGCGTTCACCGGGTCAACCGAAGTCGCTCGTCTCATCGCCCGCCGACTGGCCGAGAAAGACGGCCCGATCGTGCCGCTGATTGCGGAAACCGGGGGCCAGAACGCAATGATCGCCGATTCCTCGGCACTGCCCGAACAGATCGTGCGCGATGTCGTCGCCTCGGCTTTCAATTCGGCCGGGCAACGCTGCTCCGCACTGCGCGTGCTGTTCGTTCAGGCCGACATCGCCGACAAGGTCGAGGAGATGCTTGCCGGCGCGATGCAGGAGCTGCGCATCGGCAACCCGGCCGAAATCGCCACCGACGTCGGCCCGGTGATCGACGACGCCGCGCGCCGGGTTCTCGAAGCGCACGCGCGTTGGCTGGACAGCTTCGCGATGCCCCTGCATACCTGCGTGGTCGACGAAGAAGCGACGCGCCACGGCACGTTCTTCGCCCCGCGGGCCTACGAAATCGACAGCCTGTCGCGCCTCGAGCGCGAAGTCTTCGGCCCCATCCTGCACGTCATCCGCTGGCGCGCCGAAGATCTCGACCAGGTCTGCGCCGCCATCGCGGCAACCGGCTACGGACTGACGCTGGGCATCCACAGCCGCATCGACGAAACGATACAGCGTATCACGCGCCGCCTGCACGTCGGCAACACCTATGTCAACCGCAACATCATCGGCGCCGTCGTCGGCGTCCAGCCGTTTGGCGGCGAAGGCCTTTCGGGAACCGGGCCGAAAGCCGGCGGCCCGCACTATCTGTACCGTTTTGCCAGCGAACGCACGATTTCGGTCGACACCACGGCAGCCGGCGGCAATGCCGGGTTGATGGCGCTCGATCAGGGCGAGTGAGCGGCAGCTACCCTCCGGCAAGGAAGGACGGCAGCGGAAAGCAGGACAATTTGTCTGAAAGTGCCGGCATGGATTCAGGGTGGGTCTGTTCCAGCGCCAACGAAGTTCCAACGCGTCGCCCGGCCCGCGCGCTTCTCGACCGACCGTATCGGGCCCACCGATCGCACCAGCGCTTCCCGGAGGCGACAACAAGGAGGAGGATCATGGCTCTCGCACTACAACAACTGATCAACGGCCTGACCCTGGGTGCCGTCTATGGCCTGATCGCCATCGGCTACACGATGGTCTACGGCATCATCGGCATGATCAATTTCGCGCACGGCGACATCTACATGGTCAGCGCCTTCATCGCGGTAACCGTGTTCACACTGCTCGCCGGCTTCGGCATCAGTTCGGTGCCGCTGTCACTGCTGGTGGTCCTGCTGGTCGCCGTCTTCTTCACCTCGATCTACGGCTGGACGGTCGAGCGGATGGCCTACCGGCCGCTGCGCGGGTCGACCCGGCTGGCGCCGTTGATCTCGGCGATCGGCATGTCGATCTTCCTGCAGAACATGGTGCAACTGACGCAGGGCGCACGCGTCAAGCCGGTGGCGCCGGTGCTCGTCGGCGGCATCGACCTGCTGAGTGTCGATGGCTTCACCGTTCGCCTCGCCTATTCGCAGATCCTGATCGTCTTCGTCACGGTAGCGCTGATGGCCGGCTTCACCTGGCTGATCACGAAGACCTCTTTCGGCCGCCAGCAGCGCTCGTGCGAACAGGACCGGACGATGACGGCCTTGCTCGGCATCAACGTCGACCGGACGATTTCGCTGACTTTCATGCTCGGTGCCGCGCTGGCCGCCGTCGCCGGGATGATGGTCACTGTCTACTATGGCGTGGTCGATTTCTTCATCGGTTTCGTCGCCGGCATCAAGGCCTTTACCGCCGCCGTCCTGGGTGGCATCGGGTCGCTGCCGGGGGCGATGCTCGGCGGCCTGCTGATCGGCCTGATCGAAGCGTTCTGGGCCGCCTACCTGTCGGCCGAGTACAAGGACGTGGCGACGTTCACGATCCTCATTCTGGTCCTGATGTTCCGCCCGTCCGGCCTGCTCGGTCGTCCCGAAGTGGAGAAAGTCTGATGACCGCCCTCGTCCTCGCACCACACGGCACCTCGCCCGCCGACCGCCTGAAGGATGCCGCGGCCGTCGCTTTCATCGCTCTGCTGCTCGGCATCCCGATGATCGGACTCCTGACCGTCGACCAGGGCGGTGCGCTGCGCGTCGCCACCCGCTGGCCGACGCTGTTCGCCTTCGTCGCCATCTGCTTCACCGGCCGCCTGATCCTGCGCCTGGCGATCGATCGCCTGCGGGCCGCCAAACAGGCGCGCGAGCGCAGCGATGTCGAACTGGCGGCAGCCGATCGGACGGCCAGCCCCTGGCTGACCTGGATCGGATGGGCAGCGCTCGGCGTCGCGCTGGCGCTGCCGATGGTATTCTCGGAAAACCGCTACGTCGTCGATACGGCGACGACGGTGCTGATCTACGTCATGCTCGGCTGGGGCCTGAACGTCGTCGTCGGCCTGGCCGGTCTGCTCGACCTCGGTTATGTCGCTTTCTATGCCGTCGGCGCCTATACCTATGGCCTCCTGTCGACCCAGTTCGGCTGGGGCTTCTGGCAGGCGCTGCCGGTCGCCGGAGCCATCGCCGCCAGCTTCGGGATCCTGCTCGGCTGGCCGACGCTGCGCTTGCGCGGTGATTATCTGGCCATCGTGACGCTCGGCTTCGGCGAGATCATCCGCATCATCCTGGTCAACTGGACCGAGTTGTCCGGTGGTCCGAACGGTATCGCCTCGATTGCCCGGCCGTCGTTCTTCGGCCTGCCGTTCAAGCCGCCCGGCGACGAAGCCACTTTTGCCTCCTTCTTCGGCCTCGAATATTCGACCAACCACCGCATCGTTTTCCTTTACTACCTGATTCTCGCGCTGGCACTGCTGACCAATCTCTTCGTGTCGCGCATGCGCACCTTGCCGATCGGACGCGCCTGGGAGGCGATCCGCGAGGACGAGATCGCCTGCAAGGCGATGGGAATCAACGCGCGCAACGTCAAGCTCTCGGCCTTTGCCATCGGCGCCATGCTCGGCGGCTTCGCCGGAGTTTTCTTCGCCGCCCGCCAGGGTTTCATTTCGCCGGAGTCCTTCACCTTCAACGAGTCGGCGATCATCCTCGCGATCGTCGTTCTCGGCGGCATGGGCAGCCAGCTTGGCGTGGTTCTCGCGTCGCTCGTCCTGGTCCTGCTGCCCGAACTCGGACGCGACTTCGCCGAATACCGGATGTTGCTCTTCGGCGCGGCAATGATCCTGATCATGGTCTGGAAACCGGGCGGCATCCTGTCGCACCGCGAACCCACCCTGCGCTACCGGGCGAACGGAGGACGGCGATGAGCCAGCCGGCACCACTGCTCAGCGTCGAGCGCCTGACGATGCGCTTCGGCGGCTTGCTGGCGATCGACGATCTGTCGCTCGACGTTGCCGCGCGCCGGATCACCGGCGTCATTGGACCGAACGGCGCCGGCAAGACGACTTTCTTCAACTGCCTGACCGGTTTCTACAAGCCGACCGTCGGCAGCGTCCGCCTCAACCACCCGCAGCGCGGCGTGCTGCGGCTCGAGACGCTGGCCAGCCATCAGGTCGCGCGCTCGGCGCAAGTCGTCCGCACCTTCCAGAACATTCGCCTGTTTCCCCAGATGACGGTCCTCGAGAACCTGATCGTCGCGCAGCACAACGCACTGCAACAGGCGTCGCGATTCTCGCTCGCCGGCTTGCTCGGTTTGCCTGGTTATCGCCGGGCCGAAACGGCGGCCATGGAGAAGGCGGTAGGCTGGCTGCAGCGCCTGGGGCTGATCGACAAGGCCGATACGGCGGCGGGAGCCCTGCCCTATGGCATGCAGCGGCGCATCGAGATCGCCCGTGCGCTGTGCGTCGACCCGCTCCTGCTCTGTCTCGACGAGCCGGCGGCCGGCCTCAATCCGCGCGAATCGGCCGAACTCAACGAACTGCTGAAGCATCTGGCCGGCGTCGAAGGGATTGCCATCCTGCTCATCGAGCACGACATGAGCGTCGTGATGAATGTTTCCGACCACATCTGCGTTCTCAACTATGGCCGCAAGATCGCCGAAGGTTCGCCAGCGGAGATCCAGAGGGATCCGAACGTGATCAAGGCCTATCTCGGCGAGGAAGAGGCCGACGAGCTAGGGAGCGACGAAGAACATCGTCCGGAGGGTGTCCAATGATGCTGCAATTGTCCGGGGTGCACGCCCACTATGGTGCGATTCACGCGCTGCACGGCGTCGATCTGGCGGTTCAGGTCGGCGAGGTGGTGACCTTGATCGGCGCCAACGGTGCCGGCAAGTCGACGCTGATGATGACCCTGTTTGGCCAGCCACGCGCTTCGAGCGGTCGCATCGTCTTCGATGGCGAAGACATCACCGCTTTGCCGACGCACGAGATCGCTCGCCGCGGCATTGCCTTGGTTCCCGAAGGCCGGCGCATTTTTCCGCGCATGACGGTGATCGAAAACCTGCAAATGGGTGCCGTGCTCGGCGAAGAGAGCAACTTCGACGTCGACCTGAAACGGATGTACGCCCTCTTCCCTATCCTCGAGGAACGCAGCACGCAGCGCGCCGGAACCCTGTCGGGCGGCGAGCAGCAGATGCTGGCCATCGCACGTGCCTTGATGAGCCGGCCGCAACTTCTGCTGCTCGACGAACCTTCGCTCGGCCTGGCGCCGCTCTACATCAAGAAGATCTTCCAGATCGTGCGCGAGCTGAACCGCGAGCACGGGATGACGATCCTCCTCGTCGAGCAGAACGCGCACCACGCGCTGCGCGTGGCGCATCGCGGCTACGTGCTGCAACACGGTCAGATCGTTCTGTCGGGCAGCGGCCGCGAGTTGCTGGCCAACCCCGAGGTGCACGCTGCCTACCTCGAAGGCGGGCACGCCGCCGCAGCCCGGCCGGCGGCCTGAGCCGGCGCGCGGCGCAATCGTGGAGCACGCGCCGCCGCGCTGGTTGCCCTTCCTGGTGCTCGGCGTCGGCCTGCTGGCGATCTCCTTCGGCGCCATTCTGGCCCGCCTGGCGCAGGGCTACGGCCTGCCGTCGCTGAGCATCGCGACCCTGCGCCTCGGGCTGGCGGCCCTGTTCATCACGCCGCTGGCCATCTGGCAGTCGGGCCGCGCCTTACGCTCGCTCGATCGACGCCAGGGCTTGTTGACCTGTGGCGCCGGACTTTTCCTGGCTCTGCATTTCGCGACCTGGATCACTTCGCTCGAGTACACCTCGGTGGCCAGCAGCACGGCACTGGTAACGACCAATCTGCTGTGGATCGGCATCGCGTCTTTTCTGTTGTTCGGCGATCGGCCGAACCGGCTGATGCTCGTCGGCATCGCCATTTCGCTGACTGGCAGCCTGCTGATTTTCTGGAGTGACAGCCGGACGAGCGCCGCCGGCGCCGAGCCCCTGCTCGGCAATTTCCTGGCCGTTGCTGGTAGCTGGTGTTTTTCGGCTTATCTTCTGATCGGCCGCCGCCTGCGTGCCAGCCTGCCGCTGCCGGCCTACGTCTGGCTAGCCTATGGCAGCGCGGCGATCTTTCTGGTGCTCGCCTGCCAGATCGGCGGCACGCCCTTGACCGGTTATGCGAACACCGCCTATCTGGTCGCCCTCGGCCTGGCGGTCGGACCTCAACTGCTCGGCCACACGTCGTACAACTGGTCGCTGAAGCACGTCTCGCCCACTTTCGTCGCCGTCGTCACGCTCGGCGAACCCGTGGGCAGTGCACTGCTGGCGTGGTTTTTCTTCGACGAATCCTTCGCTCGACTGCAGGGACTCGGCTTCGTCCTGCTGCTCGCCGGAATCTATCTGGCGGCGCGCGGCGAGGCCAAGTGAACTGCGGCTTCGGCGAGGCCAGCCAAGCGGAAGGTAGCAAGCGAGCGCGGCATGGCGCCCTCAGGCGTCGGTTTTTTCGGCCAAGGCCCGGAAAAAGCGATAGCAATTGCGGCCTGCCTTCTTGGCGTGGTACATCGCCGTGTCGGCGTTCTTCAGCAGACGATTGACGTCTTCGCCGTGCTGCGGATAAACGGCGATGCCGAGGCTGGCCGAAATGGAGATCGCGTGCGGACCGATGTTGAACGGGCGATCGAGCGCCGCCAGAACCTTGTGCGCGACGACGACGGCATCGACCGCCTTGTCGATCTGGGCCAGCAGAATGACGAACTCGTCGCCGCCCAGACGCGAGACGGTGTCCGACTCGCGCGGCACGCAGCTTTGCAGCCGCAGCGCCACCTCCTTAAGAAGCAGATCGCCGATATCGTGGCCGAGGGTGTCGTTCACCGGCTTGAACTTGTCCAGGTCGAGGAACATCAGAGCCAGCGTTCCTCTATCGCGACGCGCTTGCGCCAACGCCTGCGCGAGCCGGTCGGTGAGCAGCACACGGTTCGGCAGGTCGGTTAGCTGATCATGGTGGGCGAGATGTTGCACACGCTCTTCGGTCACCTTGCGCTCGGAGATATCCTGCTTGATGGCGACGAAATGATGAATTCTGCCTTTCACGTCGGTGACTGGAGAAATAGTCAGCGCTTCGTCATAGAGACTGCCGTCCTTGCGCCGGTTCACCAGTTCGCCGCTCCACACCTGCCCGGCGAGAATCGTGGCCCACATGCGCTGGTAGAAAGCAGCGTCCTGTTTTCCCGAGTTGAGCATCTCGCCCGCGCTGCGACCGACGGCTTCGCTCAAGCTTCGGCCGGTCATCTTCGCGAAAGCCGGATTGGCCCACTCTATCGTCGCGTTGACGTCGGTGATGACGATGCCGTTGGCAGCCGAGTTCAATGCCGCCTCGAACAGACGCAGACGCGATTCCAGCCGCTGGCGGATCAGAGCGTGCCGGACGGCTCGACCCAGCGCGTCGTGCTGAAACTGTCCTTTGACTAGGTAGTCCTGGGCACCGGCCTGCAGCGCCGACTCGGCAAGCTGGTGATCGTCCTGCCCGGTAAGCACGATGATCGGCACGTCAGGAATCGCCGAGCGCATCGCCTGCACCGTCGCGAGTCCCGCCGAGTCGGGCAAGGACAAGTCGAGCAGGACGACATCGGGCTTGCTGCGGGCCGCGGCGGCAACTCCTTCGGCCAACGTCGGGACGCCGACCACCGCACTTTCGTCGCCGATCGGACGCAGACCGGCCAGGCGAACACTGGCCCGGATCAGCCCGAGATCGCCGATGTCGTCTTCGACGACCAGAATGGAAATCGGTTGTTCGATCGACTTGCTCATTTCCCGTTCTCCGTCATCCGGTAGCCGTGCTCGGCAATCGCCCCGCTAGCGAAGCCGCTGTCGCGGTCCTCAGTCGTCGCTGCGTGGCGGCAGGCATACCAGTTGGAACCAGTACTCGCACAGTATTCGCACGGCAGCGATGAACTCGCGCAGATCGGCCGGCTTTTGTACATAGCCGGCAGCACCCAGCTGGTAGGCGG
Source organism: Accumulibacter sp. (assembly GCF_029255285.1). GTDB lineage: Bacteria > Pseudomonadota > Gammaproteobacteria > Burkholderiales > Rhodocyclaceae > Accumulibacter. The sequence continues at coordinate 50,283 of NZ_JAPUVI010000043.1, read as the reverse complement.
CCCGCACATCGGCTTCCAGCAGCGAAGTGGTAACGACGACGACCGGAATCTTGCGCAAGCTTTCGTCCTGTTTTATTGCGGCGAGGAAGTCCAGGCCGCTCTGCCCCGGCATCTTGAGATCAAGCAGAATCAGGTCGGGCCTTGCTTCCGCCGCCCAGTGCGGCGATTCCTTGCGCAGGTAACGCAGTGCTTCGTAGCCATCACAGGCCTCGCGCACATCGGCAGCAAAGCCGTTTCTGACGATCGCGAATTGTAACAGACGAGAATCGCCGGGCTCGTCCTCGACAATCAGGAGGCGCAAGCGCGGTGCGAGCGGCTTCATGTCCTTACGCTCATCGATGTTTGGGAAGGCGCACCAAAGACATCCAGTACTGGGTCAGTTGGCGTATCTCAGTAATGAAGTCGGCCACATCGACCGGCTTGGTGATGTAGCCCGCCGCCCCGAGTCGGTAGGCGCCAACGATGTCGCGCTCGACGGCCGAGGTGCTTAACGCGACTACCGGGATGGCCTGCAGCGCGGCATCCTGCTTGACCGCGGCGAGGAACTCGCGGCCATCGAGGCGCGGCATGTTGAGATCGAGCAGGATCAGATCGGGACGCACCGCTTCGGCAAATCGCGCCGTCTGCCGACGAAGATACTCGAGCGCCTCGCGGCCGTCGAGGACGTGCTCGACCACCGCCGGTATCTGGTTTTCGGTCAATGCCAGCTTGACGAGATGGGCGTCGGCCATTTCGTCCTCGACCAACAAAATCACGAATGGCTGCGCCGGAGTGGTCATGATGGTTGTTCCGTCCTTGGCCGGCTGCTCGGCGAGCCCGCAAACGGCAATTCGATCAGCACGCAGCAGCCACCGCCGGGCGCCTCATCGAGCCAGGCCCGGCCGCCGGCGCTCTCGGCGACGCGGCGCAGGATGGCCAGCCCAACTCCTGTTCCGTCGCTGCTCGACGACAGCCTTTCGAATACCCGGAAGACTCGTTCGCGATATTGCTCCTCGACGCCGGGACCGTTATCGCTCACGCGATAACGGACGCAAGCCCCTCGCTGCTCGCCGTCGATATCGATGCACAACGTTCGTTCGCTGCGCCCATGCCGCAGGGCGTTGTCGAGCGCGATCCGGAACAGCTCGCCGAGGCGCGGCGAGTCGATCAGGGCGTCCGGCAGGCTAGCCACGCTGAGGACGGCACCGGACAGATCGACCCGCTCCGTGAACTCGGCCACGACGGCGGAGAGCACCGTGTCGACACGGCAGGCTTCAAGTTCGCCGCGCGGCTGATCGGCCGCCAGGTAAAGCTCGACATCGTGCAGCAGTTCCTGCAGTCGCGCCGCCTGCTGACTGATGAAGTCGAGTGATTGCTGGGCTTCGGTGTCGTCTACCCGGCCCGACAAGAGGGCACGCAAGCGGCCGGCGTAGCTCGCGACCCGCCGCGCCGGTTCCTGCAGATGATGCGCCGTGACTTCCGCGAAACGCTGCAGGTCGGCGCTCCGTTGAGCCGCACGCAGTTCGAGCTTGCGCTCCTGCGCGTTGGCCGCGGCTATCAGTCGCGCCTGCCACGCGGCCTGCCAGGCGAGCGACAGGCTGAACAACAGACCGATCGCCGATTTCCACACCAGATCGGAAAGGTCGCTCCAGCCACCGATGGGCGCGACACTCAAGGTCCATACCGCATTTGGAACGGTCAGCGCTCGTTCCACAGGGTCGACCAGAGCGTCCGCCGAGGAAGCGCTGATTACCTGCTTTTCCGCCACGTCCGGAGATCTGCGTGACAACTCGTAAGCATATCCACGATCGGCCAAATCGCCGAGGCGGGCCGGCGTCAACACCTCGGGAAAGGCCACGCCGACAATGACGAAACCCCAGAACGCCTCGTCGTCGTCACCGTCGTTGAGAAACACCGGCAAATAACCGGCTGCCGCCAGACCGCCGTGAAAAAGGTTGAACGGTCCAGCCAGCACGAGTTGCCGGGTGTCTCGCGCGAGTGCGGCCTCGCCGCGTCGTTGCGGATCGTTGAACAGGTCGTAACCAAGCGCCTTCTCGTTGCCCTGCAATGGCGCCACCTGGTGGACCATGCCGCCGGGCGCGAGTTGCAGCGTGGCGGCGCCGGGATAGAAGCGGAGCAACTGCCCAGCCGTCAGCGCGAACTCCGGGATCTCCCCGCGGCCCTGCCGCACCATCGCAGCGAGAGCGTAAGTCGCCGACAGCACGCGATCGACGCTGGTTTGTATCGCGTAAGCGCGTTCCGCCACCAGATTGCTCACCAGCGCCCGCTCTTCGCGCAGCCGATATTGTTCCTGCCGGCCGATCAGCCCGGCGGCCAAGGCGGCGGCCAGCACGAAGACGATCACCGCCACGTGTGCCGGTCGGCAGAGCAGCCGAAAGCTGGCCCTGGCGACCCTGCCGCCGCCGTGCGCAGTCTGCGGGTTCGCCGGTTGCGTCATGCGCCCTCCCGAACCAGTGGCAGCGCGACGCAGAAGCGGCTGCCCTGTCCTTCGCCAGCCGATTCCGCCCAGATCCGGCCGCCATGGTGTTCGACGATCTTGCGGCAAAGCGCCAGCCCGACGCCACTGCCTTCGAAAGCGGCACGGCTCTGCAGACGCTGGAAGACCTGGAACAGGCGGCCGACTTGCCCGGGACGGATGCCGATCCCGTTGTCGGTAATCGTTAGGCGCCACTCCGCGGCGGTAACCGTACTGGTCACGCCGATCTCCGGATTGCGCCCGGCAACGCGAAACTTGGTCGCGTTGCCCACCAGATTCTGGAACAGGCGCAGCATCTCGTCCGGACGTACGAAGACTCGCGGCCACCGACCGCTGACCTTGACCCTGGCCTCCGCCTCGGCAATCGCCGGCTGCAAGAATAGCAGCGCTTCGTTGAGGATTGCCCGGCTGTCGACCCAGGCCGGCGGTTCGCCCAGACGGCCGACGCGCGAATATTCGAGCAGAGCCACCAGCATGCGGTCCAGGCGCTTGGCACCGTCGATCGCGAAGTCGAAGTACTCGCGCCGCTCGGCGTCGAGCTGGTCGGCGAGGCTCATTCCCAAGAGCTGGAGATAACTCGAAATCATTCTCAGCGGTTGCCGAAGATCGTGCGAAATGGCATAGCTGAACTGTTCGAGCTCGGCGTTCGAAACCCTGAGTTCCTCCTCGGCCAGCTTGCGCTCGGTAATGTCCTGCGTCGTCCCGACGCAGCGCAAGGGTTTGCCGCTAGCGTCGCAGATCACATCCGCCTGCAGACGAACATGGCGTAGCGTCTTGCCGACCTGAATTCGATGTTCGTGCTTGAAAGGCCTTCCCGCATCGAGCGCCGCCTGCCAGGCCTCTTCGAGCCCGCCACGGTCGTCCAGACAAACGCGCTCCAGGTAAGTGTGGCGTTGCCCGATCGTACCCTCGGGCAAACCATAAATCCGGCAGGTTTCCGCCGACAGACGCATTTCGTCTTTCGTCATGTCATAGGTCCAGCTCCCGACGTGGGCAACCGACTGAGCGCGAATGAAAGTCGCCTCGCTTTCGCGCAATGTACGCAAGGTGTTGTCGAGTTCATCCACCTTCTCCCGGAGTGCCGCCTGCAAGCTGGCCTGTTCGCGTATCAAGCGATAGGTGCGAATCGCCGAGCACACGGCAACGAAGAGCCGCTCCGCGTTCATCTCCGACTTGATCCAGTAGCCGTTGATCTCGTAGCCGCTCACCACATCCCGCTGCGGTGCATAACCCGGCTGCCCGGTGATCAAAACGATCTGAACGCTGCGGTTGGCCAACTGCTCACGAATTTGGCGCACCAGGTCAAGACCGGCGCGGTCGGATTCCATCACCACGTCGAGCAAGACCAGTGCGATGTCGGTTTGCGCCGCGAGCAATGATGCGGCTTCGGTAGCCGAAAAAGCATCGAGCAAAGCCAGCCGACCACCTTCGATCTGAACATCCTGAAGGGTGAGGCGGAGCACGGCATGGACGTCCGCTTCGTCATCGACCAGCAACACCTTCCACATGTTGCCGCCCGCCGGGGCAGCGGCGTCGGCCGACCCGGAAGCGGGCATCGCTGAAAACAGCTCGTCGTGTTCGGCCCCGCTACTCATTTGACCTCCGGAGAGAAACCCACGGCCCCTGCCGCGAGCTGAGAATGCGCTTGCTCCGCCTATATCATAGACGCTCAGAAGTCGACTGGCTGAGCGGGATCGACGACCGCGAACGGCAAGTTGGCGAAAAAGCGACTTCCGAGTCCCTCGCCGGCTGATTCGGCCCAGATCCGCCCGCCATGATTCTCGACAATCTTGCGGCACAAGGCCAGACCGATACCCGTACCCTCATAGTGGGTCCGGCTATGCAAGCGTTGAAACATCTGGAACAACCGGCCGAGTTGGTCGGGACGAATGCCGACCCCGTTGTCGGCGACACTAAGACACCAGTCGTTGCCGACCGTCAGTCCTGCAATGACGACCTCGATCTGGCGGCCGGGCGTTCTGAACTTTACCGCGTTGTCGATCAGGTTCTGCAGCAGGCGGACGATCTGATCGTGGCGGACGACGATGATCGGCCACTCGCCCTCGATTCGAAGTTGCGCCGTGGCGGAAGCAATCGTCGGCGCGAGCTGGCGCAGCGCCTCATCTACCAGAGATCGACTGGCAATCGCGGCCACTTCGCCGAGGCGACCGATGCGCGAAAAGTCGAGCAGCGCGAGCAGCATGCGATCGAGGCGCTTGGCGCCGTCGATGGCGAAGTCGAAGGACTGGCGTTGCTCGTCGTCGAGTTGCTCGGCGAGGTTCATCTCGAGCAGTTGCAGGTAACTCGAGATCATTCGCAACGGTTGCCGCATATCGTGCGCAATCGCGTAATTGAACTGCTCGAGCTCAGCGTGCGATCGCTTCAGTTCCTCGTCATGCAGCTTGCGCTCCGTGATGTCGGCATTGGTACCGACCAGACGCAAGGGTTGGCCTTGCGCATCGCGGCTGACGACCCTTCCCCGACCCAACGTCCATCGCCAGCTCCCGTCCTTACAGAGCATGCGAAACTCGACCGAAGCGTCGCTCTTCTCGCCGTCGAGATGTCTTTGCAGCGCCGCATTGACACCCGCCAAATCGTCAGGGTGTACCCGGTGTATCCATTCGTCGGCGGTATTGCCAATCTCGGTATCGGCAAATCCCCACAGTTCCTTCCAGCGCCGGCTATAGGTCGCTTCGCCGGTCTGCAAGTTCCAGTCCCAGACCCCTTCGCCGGCGCCTTCGAGGGCGAACTGCCAGCGTTCCTCGCTGGTCCGCAGTTCGTCAGCCAGTGCCAGCACCCGGTGTAGCTGAACGCGGCTGTTGGCAAGCTGCCACACGAGCAGGGAAAGCAGAACGCTGGTCAGCACTCCGGCAAGCTGAATGGCCCGCACTAGGCGAGTGTCGAGATTCGCTTCGAAGCGTGCGTTGGATGTGATGATAATCGTCCAGGCATGGCCGAAGACGTCGATCAGTTGTCTGTTCCGGTAAAGCGCGTCGAGCGCCTCGGGCGTCGTCTGGCGCTCGCCCGAATCGAAAAGCCGTGTTTCGGGCGAGATCTGCCCGCCGTCGAAAATCTGGAGCTCGAGGTCGTCGGGATGTTGGCCGAGAACGCCCAACATCAGGTCACCCATGCGAAAGGGCGAGTAGGTCCAACCCACGATGTTCGCCCGGCGGTCAGCTTTGCTGGCGTGCGAGCGACCTTTGCGGTAGACCGGCACATACATGAGAAAACCGGCCTGCACACGTGTTCGGTCTTCCTGGACCAGGGTCACCTTGGCCGATATCGCCGCCTCGTCCAGATCACGACTGCGCTCCATGGCCTGCCGGCGAACCGGGTCGGAGTACATATCGTAACCGAAGGCGCGCAGATTCCGGTCGGCGAACGGTTCAAGGTAAATGATCGAAGTGTAAAGCTCTCGCTTACCCGCGGGGCGCAGCGTGTAGTCGGGGAATCCTTCCCTGCGGATTTCCGCGACATGCGCGTCCTTCTCGGATGGCGTCACCACTAACGCGAAACCGACCCCCTGAACCCCCGGGTACGCACGATTGAGACTCAGGCCGGACACATACTCGCGAAACTCGTCGCGCCCGACCCTTTCCGACGCCGCGAAGAGTCCTCTCGCACCGTAAAGAATCTGCCGGTAGGCCGCCAGACGCTGTTCGATCCGCAAGATGATCTCGCGTGCCTGGGAAGAGAAACTTTCCTGTTGGGCCTCGTACGCGGCACCCAGCGCAACTCGCTGGACAAGCCAGGTGGCCGACAAGCCAAGCGCCAGAACCAGCCACGGCGATACCTTGGCCAGACGCCAACGAATTCCGGCCGACAAGCGGCCTACGGCACCAACTGCGCGGCTGATTTCCGTCTCCTGTTGCTGTGAGCTCGTAGAGCTAGAGACGGCGCGAAAGACGTTTACTTTAGCGCGGCCCAGCAAGCTCACTGCGCTGTGGCACGGCCACTGCCATGAAAGCGACGAGAACGCGCGCCCCGACTCGGCTGTGCTGCCGGCGAAAAGACACTCTGCTACAATCGAGGACTCTTTCGCCGGAGGTGGCCATGGCTTCGCCAAGGCGCCGGCCGGCCGGTTTTTTTCTCCAGACAGAGGCCATCATGCAACCCACAGCCAAACCCACGAATCCCAACTTCTCGTCAGGTCCTTGCAGCAAGCGCCCAGGCTACGACGTCAGCACCCTGCCGCTCGATACCCTTGGCCGCTCGCATCGGTCGGCGCTGGGCAAGAAAGCACTCGGGCTGGTGTGCTCGGAAACGGCCCGTGTTCTCGGTTTGCCGGAGGGCTATCGAGTGGGTGTCGTTCCGGGGTCGGATACCGGAGCAGTGGAAATGGCAATGTGGTCCCTGCTTGGTCAGCGGGGAGTGGACGTTCTGGCCTGGGAGTCCTTCGGCTCGGGCTGGGCCACCGACGTCGTCAAACAACTCAAGATTCCCGGCGCCAGGGTGCTGAAGGCCGATTACGGCGAAATCGTCGATTTCTCGCAGGTCAATTTCGACCACGATGTGGTGTTCACCTGGAATGGCACGACTTCCGGTGTCAAGGTGCCGAACGGCGACTGGATCCCGGCCGACCGGGCTGGCCTGACGATCTGCGATGCGACCTCGGCGGTGTTCGCCATGGATTTGCCCTGGGACAAACTCGATGTGGTGACCTTTTCCTGGCAAAAAGTGCTGGGTGGCGAGGGAGCGCATGGAATGCTGATTCTCGGCCCGCGCGCCGTCGCGCGCCTCGAGTCCTATACGCCGCCATGGCCGCTACCTAAGGTCTTTCGCCTGACTTCTGGCGGTAAGCTCAGCGAAGGCATTTTTCGTGGCGAGACGATCAATACCCCTTCCATGCTGTGCGTCGCCGATTATCTCGATGCGCTGCAGTGGATCGAGTCGATCGGCGGAGTTGGCGCAGCGATTGCCCGCAGCGAAGCCAACCTGGCAGTGATCGCCGATTTCGTCGCGGCCAACGACTGGATCACCTTCCTGGCCAAAGATCCGGCAACGCGCTCGAATACCAGCGTCTGCCTGAGCCTCGAACTCGACGCCGAGCAGGTCAAGAAGCTCGTCAAGCTGCTCGACAGCGCCGGCGTCGCGTTCGACATCGGCTCCTACAAAGACGCGCCGGCAGGTATTCGCATCTGGTGCGGAGCGACCGTCGAGACGGCCGACCTGCAAGCCCTGATGCCCTGGCTGGCCTGGGCCTATCAGCAGGTCGCGGCCTGATTCCGCGGCGCTACCCTACCTTCCGCCCAACCACCCTAGGAGCCAGGCTTCCATGTATAAGGTCCGAACCTACAACAAGATCTCGGTCAAGGGACTGGATCGTTTTTCCCGTCAAGCCTATGAAGTGGGCAGCGACATCGCCCACCCCGACGCCTTTCTCCTGCGCAGTCAGAAGCTCCAGGGGATCGAGGTGCCAGCCTCGCTGCTCGCCGTGGCGCGCGCCGGTGCCGGCGTCAACAACGTCCCAGTGACCGAATACGGTAAACGAGGAATCGTCGTGTTCAATACGCCGGGTGCCAATGCCAACGCCGTCAAGGAACTGGTCATGGCCGGCATGCTGCTCAGCGCGCGCGGGGTCGTCGATGGCATGAACTTCGTACAATCGCTCGGCGACCTGAAAGATCCCGCGGAGATGTCGGCCCGGCTCGAAAAAGAAAAGTCGCGCTTCGCCGGCACCGAGATCCGCGGCAAGACGCTCGGCATAGTCGGTCTGGGGGCGATCGGCTCGATGGTTGCCGATATGGCGCTGGCGATGGGAATGCAGGTCATCGGTTTCGATCCGGTGCTATCGATCGACGCCGCCTGGCGTCTGTCGAACGAAGTCGGCCGCATGGAGAACCTGCAGTCCTTGCTTGCGCGCTCCGACTACGTCTCCTTGCACGTTCCAGCACTCGACGCCACACGACACATGATCAACGACGACACCCTGGCCGTGATCAAGACCGGCGCGGTGCTGCTCAATTTCGCTCGTGACGCGATCGTGGACCCGGCAGCCATTCTGCGCAGTCTGGCCGGTGGCAGGCTCGGCAGGTATGTCTGCGATTTCCCAGAACCGGCTCTGCTCGGCCATCCGCAGATCATCGCCATGCCTCACATAGGCGCCAGCACCGAGGAATCGGAGGAAAACTGTGCGGTGATGGCGGCCAACCAGTTGATCGACTACCTGGAGAACGGCAACATCGTAAACTCGGTCAACTTTCCGCGGATCGGCATGGAGCGTAGTCCGGGAACGTCGCGCATCACTTTCGCGAACGAGAACGTTTCCGGAGTCCTCGGTGATGTGCTGTCGATATTGGCCGACAACCAGGTCAACGTGGTCGACATGATGAACAAGAGTCGCGGCGAACTCGCTTTCAACATCGTCGATGTCGAGAGGACGCCAAGTGACCAGGTAATCGACGCTATCCAGGCTGTGGCGCACGTGATTCGCGTGCGGGTGATCTGATCACGGTCGCGGAAAGTTCAGGCCGGCGAGCCGCCACCCCGCCGGCCGGCCAGGAGGACACTGGGGAGTTGGACCTCGCCCACGACCAAGCATAGACGGGTAAAGCCATGAATCTTGAACTGTTGGCCAGTCTCGGATGGCACGAGTTGCTAATCCTGATCTCGGCCGCGCTGCTCGGCCTGGTGTTTTTCCTGGTAATCCGCCAAAACCAGAAGGACTACGTCGAACTGATCGGTATTCTGGCGAACGAGAAAGCGGACGCCTAGCGGTCAAGGCGGCCGCAGCGAACGGGCTTGGGCGCGCCCGATTCCTTTCGGGCGCCACCCGATGCACTGTTTCGCAAGATCAACGTTCCGCCAGGCACTTGACCAGTTTTCCCACCAGCTTGCGTAACGCCGGTTCGTCGAGCAGACGCTTCGCTTCTTTCGGGTCAACCCATCGCCTGGCACGATGGCTCTCCTCCCATTCTTCTTCCGGAACACTTTCGCTCACCGCCATCGGGAATACGGCGACCTGGCACACGCCGCCCCACTTCGCGTAATCGTAGTGGCCTATCGGTTCGTCGTCGAGCTGGCCGCGCACTCCGGCTTCCTCTAGCGCTTCCTTGGCTGCCGAGTCACGCAGCGACAACTCGGGCTCCTTTACCCCCTTCGGTATGACCCAGCGCGTCCCTTTTCGTGAGGCAATGACCATGATCTCCAGGTTGCCATCGGTGAAGCGATAGGGAAGGACCGCCGATTGCGTGAAAAAGTAGTCCGGAACGGGTCCCCTTGGCTCATCACTGGGCAGTTCGGCGCTGCGGCTTGCCAACTCGTCCGGCACTTCCCCGGCCCGTGTGACGGAGATCAAGCTGGCGCAGCCTCGGCCCAGATTCCGCCACTCGTCGGTCACCGCCAGTTGAGCCAGCGCCGAGGTAGGCAACAGCTTGCCGTCTTCGGGAATCGCGACCGGCCCTGCCGCCAGATGTTGGATCAATTCTTCCAGCCCGGGATTGTGCCCGACCAGCATCACTCGGCGTGCGCTGGCGGGGCATTCGGCAAGAACGGTCAGTTGATCCTCGACTGACGCGCCGTAGAGGCGCTCGTCGAAGCGAACCTGCTTGACGGGCAGGCCCATGGCCTTGCAGGCCGCCACCGTGGTCGCCCGCGCGCGCTCGGCGGGAGAACTCAGAACCGTGTCCGGCAGCAATTTTTGTTGCCGGATCCAGGCCCCCATCTTGCGGCTGCCCAGTTGACCACGACTGACCAAGGGTCTATGGAAATCTTCCTGACCCGTGCTCCAGTCCGACTTCCCGTGGCGCAATACCAGTAGTGTCCTGCCCTTCATGTCGAAAACCCTCCTCCCGTTGATCAACGATGGCCAGAAAGCGCTTGCCGGCCGGCCGCCGCTCCTGGCAGCGGAACGTATGATAGCGGATACGCCGCCGTTCGCTGCCGCCGAGTCGTCAACTGCTACCGCCACGCAGCGTCTCGAGCGGCGCGACTTGCAGCAAGCGGGTGGCGGCAAACCAACCGGCGCCAGTGACCAGCAAGGCGCCGCCAAGCATGGCAGCGGGCGGCAGCCAGAGATCGATCGCCAGCTCGAAGCGAAAAACCTGACGCGCCAGGAACTGTCCGACAGCGATCGCCGCAAGCGCCGCGATCAGCCCGGAGAGCGCGCCACTGGCCGCGAATTCGGTCAACAAGGCGCGTCGCAACTGGTCCCGGCGGGCGCCCAGGGCACGCATCACCGCCAGTTCATAGCGCCGCTCATCGGCCGCCGAAGCCAAAGCCGCATAGAGCACGATCACGCCGGCCGCGAGCGTGAACAGGAACACGAACTGTACGGCCCGTGCCACTTGATCCATGATCGACCGCAACTGACGCAGAATCGCCGCCACGTCGATCACCGTCAGGTTGGGGAAGTCCGCTATCAGGCGATTGACGAAATCGGCATTTTCAGGGGCAAGGTAGAAGCTCGTAATCCAGCTTGCGGGATAGCCTTCGAGAACAGCTGGCGGCGTCAGGACGAAGAAGTTGGCGCGCATCGTATCCCAATTCACCTTGCGCAGACCGACGACACGCACGCCGACCGTGTCGCCCGCAACGACGAACTCGAGGTGGTCACCGACCGCCAGGCCAAGCGTCCTGGCCAGGCCGTCCTCGACCGAGGCGGCCGCGTCGTCGCCGGTCGCCGCGAGATCGGCGGACGAAAACCAGCGCCCCGCGCTGAGCGTATTGCCTTCTGGCAGATCGGCGCGCATCGACAGATTGAACTCGCGGTCGATCAGGCGCTGCGCCCGCTCATCCGTGTAATTGGCGGCGCTGACTGCGCGGCCGTTGATGCGCGCCAGCCGACCGCGCACCATTGGCGCCAGTTCGGGCGACACCCCCAGCGCCGTCAGCGCGGTGCGCACCGACGCCACCTGTTCCGGCTGAATGTTGACGATGAAACGGTTCGCTGCACCGGGTGGAACGGATCGCCGCCAAGCGTCGAGCAGATCGCCACGGATCACGGTCAGCAAGAGCAACGCCATGAAGCCCAGCGACAGCGCGACGATTTGCACGACGCTGGCACCGGCCCGCCGCTCCAGACTGGCCAGCCCATAACGCCAGCCGACGCCGCCCGCGCGATAGCTGTCCGACCGCCCCCTGCCCCGCAACGCGGCGGCCAAGCTGACGGCCAGGCGCGCGACAACGGCAAAGACGAGCAGCGCGGCGCCAAAGCCGCCAGCCACCCAAGCACCGAGCTCAACTTCGCCGGCCACCCAGAACATCAGGCAGACCAAGGTCAGAAAGCCGGCCAGATAGCCGCCCAGCGAACCGCTGTGCAGGCTGCCGAGTTCGCGGCGCAGAACGCGCAGGGTCGATACCTTCTTGAGCTGCAGCAGCGGTGGGACGGCAAAGCCGAAGAGCAGCACCAAACCGACGGCCACGCCCTGCACCGCCGGCAGCAGACCCGGCGACGGCAGCGGCGTGGCCAGCAACTGCGCCAACCACGCGTAAAGAACAAAATGCGCCAGGTAGCCCAAAGCGCAACCGATGATCGCGGCCAAACCACCGAGGACGGCAAACTGACCCAGAAACAGTCGCAGCAGCAGACCCTGCGTCGCCCCCAGGCAACGCATCACGGCACAGGGATCGAGGTGGCGCTGAACGTAACGCCGGGAGGCCAGCGCCACCGCCACTGCAGCCAGCACGACGCTCAAAAGAGCCGAGAGACCGAGAAACTTCTGCGCCCGTTCGAGCGCCAGGCGGATCTCCGGTCGACCGTTCTGCGGATCCTCGATCCGCTGACCACGCCCCAGGCGAGGCTCGATCTCGCGCTGGAAACGATTCACGAGCGACGCCTCGCCAGCCAGCAGAAGACGATAGCCGACCCGGCTACCGACTTGCACCAGTCCGGTAGCCGGCAGGTCGTCGAGGTTCATCAACAGGCGGGGCGCCACGCTGAAGAAGTTGATGCCGCGGTCCGGCTCCAGCGTCAGCACGGCGTCGACGCGCAGGGCGACCCGCCCGACCAGGAGTTGGTCGCCGACGCGAGCCGCCAGCGCCGACGCCAGGCGCTCGTCGATCCAGGTCGTGCCGACCGGCGGTACGCCACGTGCCGGCGCGTCGGCGACATTCAGCGCCGGAGCGACGCGCAGCGCACCGCGCAACGGATAGCCGGCCGCCACCGCCTTGATCTCGGCCAGTTGCGCCCGCAACTCGCCATCCGAACCGCGCGTCACCATGCTCGGAAAGGTGCGCGTCTCAACCACTTGCAAACCACGCGCCCGCGCCTCTTCGATCAGCGCCTGAGGCCACGGATGATCCGCCGTCAACAGAAGATCGGCACCGAGTAGCTGGTGAGACTCGCGTTCGAGCGCCAAACGCACGCGATCGGCAAAAAAACCGACCGCGCTCAGCGCCGCCACCGCGACCGCCAAGGCCGCGGCGAGCAGGTGCAGTTCGCCACTACGCGCGTCGCGCTTCAGCATTCGCCAAGCGAAGGGCAGTAGTTGCGGAAGCGGCATGGTCATGGTCAGAGCAAGGCGCGACAAGCCAAGGGTCCTCCCCGACAGGGCCATCGGTCGGCCTGATCGCGCGACCGGCCAGCGCACCGCGATGGCGGCCGAGGTACGGCACCGGCGCCGTGGCGCCGATCCGGCGCACGGCAAAGGTTAGAATGGCGGCTCACCTTGCGAGGAGTCCTTTCATGAGCGTTTCCCTTATCCTGACCGTCATCGGTGATGACCGTCCAGGTCTCGTCGAGCAGCTTGCCACCACCATCAGTCAATACCATGGCAATTGGCTGGAATCGTCGATGTCTAACCTGTCCGGCAAGTTTGCCGGGATCGTCTGCGTGAGCATTGCCGAACCGCAGCTCGCGGCGCTGACCGGCGCCCTGGCTGCGCTGCCTGGTCTGCGCATCACCTCCGAGGTCTCGCGTGCGGCAGCCACGGCGGCCGGCGTGCGCCGCTTCAAACTTTCGCTGGTCGGCCACGACCGCATCGGCATCGTACGTGAAGTTTCGCAGGTACTGGCTCGACACGGGATCAACGTCGAAGACCTCAGCACGCACACGGCCAGCGCGCCGATGTCGGCCGAGTTGCTTTTTCACGCCAGCGCCGAACTGACAGCGTCGTCGACGCTGGATGTCGGCAGATTGACCAGCGACCTGGAAAACCTGTCGAACGACCTGATGGTCGACATCACCCTCGACGACGGACTCGCTGCCTGACGCTGAACCGTCCTCGCCACCGCCTCGACGCACGCACCGCCGCCGTTCATTCGAGATCTCGCAGGCGCAGGACAGCTTCCTCGACACGCCGCACGGCAATCACTTCGATGCCGGCGATAGCCTGCCGCGGCGTATTGGCTTCGGGAATCATCGCACGCGTGAACCCGAGCTTGGCGGCTTCCCTGAGACGCTCTTGACCGCGCACCGCGGGACGCACCTCGCCCGCCAGTCCAACCTCACCGAAGACAATAAGCTTGGCTGGCAATGCTCTGTTTTTCAGTGATGAAACAATTGCCAGAACGACCGCCAAATCGGCCGCCGGCTCACCAATCCGAACACCTCCGACGGCGTTGACGAAAACGTCTTGATCGAAGCAGACGATTCCGGCGTGGCGATGCAACACCGCCAGCAACATCGCCAGGCGCTGCGCATCGAGGCCCACGGTCAGCCGACGCGGATTGCCGTGCGCCTGGTCGACCAGGGCCTGGATCTCGACCAGCATCGGCCGCGAGCCTTCCTGGGTGACGAGAACGCAGGAGCCGGCGACATCGCTTCCATGTTGCGACAGGAAGATCGCCGACGGATTGCTGACCGCTTTGAGTCCTTTGTCGGTCATCGCGAAGACTCCGATTTCATTGACCGCGCCGTAGCGGTTCTTCACCGCGCGAATCAGGCGGAAGCTCGAGTGGGTGTCACCTTCGAAATAAAGAACCGTATCGACGATGTGCTCGAGCACGCGCGGCCCGGCCAGCGCGCCCTCCTTGGTCACGTGCCCGACCAGGATTACGGCGATGCCCGTCTGTTTGGCGAGCCGCGTAAGCTGCGCGGCGCACTCGCGCACCTGCGCCACGGAACCCGGTGCCGAGTTGAGCTGCTCCGACCACAGCGTCTGGATCGAGTCGATCACCGCCACCTGTGGGGCCGCCGTGTGCAGCGTGGCGACGATCTTCTCGAGATTGATTTCGGCCAACAGACGGAGCTTGTCGGTGACCAGCGACAAGCGCCGGGCCCGCATGGCGATCTGTTGTCCCGACTCCTCACCGCTGACGTAGAGCACCCGACGTGTTCTACACATCGCCGACAGCGCCTGCAGCAACAAGGTGCTCTTGCCGATCCCGGGGTCGCCGCCAAGCAGCACGACACCGCCTCCGACCAAGCCACCACCGAGCGCGCGGTCAAACTCGCCAATCCCGGTCGGCAGTCGATCCTCCTCGCGCGCCTCGATTTCGGACAGCGTCTGGAGTTCCGACGTGCCACTCAGCGCGGCGAAGCGCTTCGGCCGACCGGCGGACGGTTCGGCGAACGTTTCGACCAAAGTGTTCCAGGCCCCGCAGCCGGGGCACTGCCCCTGCCACTTGGCCGCACTGGCGCCGCACTCGGGGCACGAAAAAACGGTTCTTTGACCGCCTTCGGCGCGTCCCATGTTCAGACTTCGACGACCGGCACGCGCCGCGCCAAAGCGCAGAACAACTCGTAGCTGATGGTCCCGGCGGCGGCAGCCACCTCGTCCGCGGGCAGCCCTTCACCCCAGAGGACGACTGGACTATCGACGCCTGCCGTCGGCAAATCGGTCAGATCGCAAGCCAGCATGTCCATCGAGACGCGACCCAGGGTCTGCGTCCGCTGCCCGGCAACGACGATCGGGGTGCCGCCGGGAGCGTGCCGAGGATAACCGTCGGCGTATCCGCAGGCGACGACGCCGACGCGCGTTGGCCGACGCGCGACGAAGGTGCCACCGTAGCCAACTCGTTCACCGACGTCGATCTCTTGAACCGCCAGAATGCGGCTGCTGAGGGTCATCACCGGTTTGAGATCGAGGCTGGCGGCATCCTGATCGGCAAACGGACTGCCGCCATAGAGCATGATCCCAGGCCGTACCCAGTCGCGCGCCGTCTGCGGGTAGCGCAGGATGGCTGCTGAGTTCGCCAGCGAAACGGGAAAACCGGCAGCTTCCGGCCAGTCCGCGAGCATGCGGGCGAAACGCTCGAGTTGCCAGGCCAAACAGGCCTCGCCGCCGGGACCGTCGGCTTCGGCGAAATGCGTCATCAAGGTGATCGGACCGTCTGCCGAGGCGGCCGCCAGTTCGTTCCTGATCGCCGGCAATTGGCTCGCCGTCAGACCGAGGCGATTCATGCCAGTGTTGAGCTTGAGATAGATTGGCGGGCGCACCGGCAAGCCAGCCTGGCGCAGCATCTGCAGTTGTTCGAGACGATGAACGACCAGCGTCAGATCGTGCGCCGCACAGACGGCCACATCGGCCGCTTCGAACAGACCCTCGAGCAGCAGAATCGGCTGACGAACGCCGGCCTCGCGCAAGCTGACCGCTTCCGCCAGATCGAGCAAAGCGAAGCCGTCGGCGCTATCGCCGAGCGCTGCCGCGGCCCACCGCAAGCCGTGGCCGTAAGCGTTAGCCTTGACGACGGCCCAGGCCTTGGCTCGGCCGCCAGCGACGGCGGCCTGCTTCTTCGCCAGCCGATAGTTGTGGCGCAGCGCCGCCGCGTCGAGACGGGCCAGAATCGGCCGCGGCATCAGGCCGACAACTCCCTGAGCTTGTCGCGCGCGAAGTCGACGAAGGTCAGCACCACTTTCGAGCGAAAGCGCTCCTTCTGGTAGACCAGCGACAATGTACGTGTCAGGCGTGGTCGCAGCGGAACGGCGACCAGACTCCCCAACTGACGTTCTTTCTCGAAACTCGCCCGTGAAACGATCGAACAGCCGAGCCCGGTCGCGACGACCCCCTTCAGAGCTTCCGGACTCGCCAGTTCCATCAGTGTCTTGAGCTGATCCGGCTCGACGCCGCAAGCGCGCAGATAATCGTCAGTCACTTCGCGCGTGCCGGAACCTGCCTCGCGGGCAATGAAGTCGTACGCCAGCAGGCTCTTGGCGTCGACCTCGATACGCTTGGCCAGCGGATGCGTCGGCGTGCAAATGACCTGTAATTCGTCGTCGCCGCAGACCTCACACTGCAGGCTAGGGTGGCTGGTGAGTGATTCCACCAGCCCGATATCCAGCGTATGTGCCGCGATGGCGTTGCCTATCGCTTCCGAGTTGGCGACCGTCAGACGCGCACGGACCTGCGGATAACGGACGTTGAACTCACCGAGAATCGGCGGCAGCATAAACTCGGCGATCGTCGTACTGGCGCCGACCAGCAGACTGCCGCTCATCTGCCCGGTCATCTCGGCGACCCGCAAATCGAGGTCGGCGGACAGCCCGAGGATGCGCTCGGCGTAGTCGAGGACCAGTTCACCGGCTCGGGTGAGAGAGATTCGGCCGCCACCGCGATCGAAGAGCCGGGTATTGAAACGCTCTTCGAGCTGTTTGATCTGGAAGGTCACCGCCGGCTGCGTCATGTGCAGCGCTTCACCGGCCTTGGTAAACGATAGGTGTTTGGCAACCGCGTGAAACACCTGCAAGCGACGATCAGCCATAAGCCCTTTCCTTTAATCGACTTATATAAAGCGATTGAATCACAAATCCGGCACGCCGAACAGATCCGGCCCGAGCGCTCGCCGCTTGCCGCCGGCAGGCGCGCTAACAATACGGCCTCTTTCATGGTATAAGCCCAACACTCGAAGAACGCTCGCATTCAGACAAACAACACCAAAAACACCAACCACTCTCCTTATGCCTTTCGGCTTCTACATCATCATGGCCGCGCAGTTTTTTTCCGCGCTGGCCGACAACGCCCTGTTGATCATCGCTATTTCCGCGCTGCGCGAGATGCACGCGCCTAGCGCCTACGAACCGCTGCTGAAAACCTTTTTTACGGTTTCCTATGTCGTTCTGGCGGCTTTCGTCGGGGCTTTTGCCGACTCGATGCCGAAGTGGCGAGTGATGTTCATCAGCAACGGCATCAAGATCGTCGGTTGCGCCATGATGTACTGGGACGTCCATCCCCTCTTCGCCTATGCCGTGGTCGGTCTCGGGGCCGCCGCCTACTCGCCCGCGAAATACGGCATCCTGACCGAATATCTGCCGCATCGACTGCTGGTCGTCGCCAATGGCTGGATCGAAGGGTTGACGGTCGGCGCGATCATTCTCGGTGTCGTCGTCGGTGGCACGCTGATCCGGCCGGAGATCGCCCACGCGCTGCTGGGCTTCGACTTCCCGCTGATCGATACCGGTGTCGATACGATCGGTGAAATGGCGCTCTGTTTCGTTGCTCTTTTCTACCTGCTAGCCGCGCTGTTCAATCTGTATATTCCCGACACCGGCGTCGACCACCGCGTACTGCACAAGAACCCCTGGTATCTGTTGCGCGAGTTCAATCACTGCCTGGTGCTGCTCTGGCGTGACCGCCTGGGTCAGGTTTCTCTGGCCGTAACGACGCTCTTCTGGGGCGCCGGCGCCACCCTGCAGTTCATCGTCATCAAGTGGGCGGAAGTCGCGTTGCAACTCGACCTCTCGAAGTCGAGCATGCTGCAAGGCGTGGTAGCCGTCGGCGTGGCACTCGGTGCGGTCGGCGCCGCACGACTGGTGACTCTGCGCAAATCGGTGCGCGTCATCCCGCTGGGCATCGCCATGGGAGTCATTGTCCTGGTGATGAATTTCGTCCAGCACATGTGGCTGGCCGTTTCTCTCCTCGTCCTGATCGGAGCCCTCTCCGGTTTCTTCGTCGTGCCAATGAACGCGCTCTTGCAACATCGCGGCCACATCCTGATGGGGGCCGGTCACTCGATCGCCGTGCAGAACTTCAACGAGAACCTGTCGATCCTGGCGATGACCGGGCTGTACTACGTGATGATCCGATCCGACCTCTCGATCTACTGGGTCATTACCCTCTTCGGACTGTTCGTCAGCGGCATGATGTATCTTGTCAAGTTGCGCCATCAGGCCAACCAGCGCCTGCGGGACGACGTGAGCCACCTCGACGACAGCGCACTCTGAGCACGCGGCCGCGTCGCCGGTCGGCAACGCCGGAGATTGACGGCGGCTGTCCCCCCTACCTATACTCGCGGGCTTTCCGCCGACCTTCCTACCGCTGCCTTGCCGCACGACCACGCGGCCCGGGGATCGAGAGGGCGTGTCGAAGCGATTGAGGAGTACCTGATGCGCCGGACGAAAATTGTCGCCACGATCGGCCCTGCCACTTCTGCACCGGACACCTTGCGGCAACTGCTGGTCGCCGGTGTCGACGTTGTGCGGCTCAATGCCGCGCACTCTGACATGGAAACGCACAGCAACAATGCCCGCCTGGTGCGCGAGATCGCCGCCTCGCTCGGACGCAGCGTCGGGGTACTGGTCGACCTGCCCGGCCCCAAGATCCGTACCGGTCTCGTGCTGGGTGACGCGGTCGAGCTGGAGTCGGGCCGCGAGTTCCTGCTGACCGCGACAGACGACGGAGCAGGCGACCGGCATCACGTGGCGACGACCCTGACTGAACTGGCACAGTGGGCGCGCCGTGGCGACGAGGTCTACCTCGCTGACGGCGCCATCGTACTGCGCGTCCTCGAGTCGCTCGGCCGGGATGTGCGCACCGAAGTCGTTCGCGGCGGTACCCTGCGCTCACGCAAGGGCATGCACCTGCCGCGCGCCGAGGCGCACGTCGACCCGTTCACCGATCGCGACGCTCTGGCTTTGGAAATGGCGATTTCCGCCAAGGTCGACTTCCTCGGCCTGTCATTCGTCCGCCGGGCCGACGATGTCGAGCGCGTCCGCGCGATGCTGCCCAAGCGCGGCATGCGGCCGGCGCTGGTACCGAAGATCGAGACCGCGACCGCGGTCGACAACTTGGCCGGGATCATCCAGGCCGCTGACGCCGTCATGGTCGCGCGCGGCGACCTGGGAATCCAGATGCCGGCCCGCCGCGTGCCGTTGCTCCAGAAGGAGATCATTCGTCTGTGCAACACCGCCGGCAAGCCGGTGATCACCGCCACCCAGATGCTCGAATCGATGACCCGCTCTCCCTTGCCGACGCGCGCCGAGGTCAACGATGTCGCCAACGCGGTGCTCGACGGCAGCGACGCGCTGATGCTGTCGGAAGAAACGGCGGTCGGCCTGTACCCGAACGAAACCGTGCGCATGATGAGCGAGGTGGCGGAGGCCGCCGAGGGCTGGCCGCACGAGCGCGCTGACCCGGCGGCGATCGTCGGCGCCGATGCTGACCGCGTCGCCTGGGCCGTGGCACACGCCGCGGTGCAGGCGGCCGAGGATCTGGGTGTGGCGGCGATCCTCTGCCCGACGCGCAGCGGTCAGACAGCGCATCGTGTCGCGGCCTTCCGACCGAAGGTGCCGATTGCCGGCATTGCGACCTCCAGCCCGGTACTCGGCGGACTCAGCCTGGTCTGGGGAGTACGGCCGCTGCTGGTTCCCGAAAGCTCGCGCAACGAGCAACTGCAACCGGCCATCGCGGCAGCCCGCAGTGCCGGACTGGTGCGCGACGGCGATCTCGTCGCGGTGGTTTTCGGGTCGGCCGGGCCGCGCGCAGGCAGTACCGACAGCGTACGCATCATCCGCGTCTGAGCACGGTCGGGACAGCGCCCGAAGCGGCCCGGCCAGCCTCAATAGATGCGGAAGAGCCGCTGTATCTGGTCGAATTCGTACAGATAGGCTTTCGCTACGTCGCGGTTGGTCGCCAGGACCATCAAGTCGTGCGAGAACACCGAGGTGTTGTACCAGTTGAAGCTGCCTTCGATGACCGTCGCGTCGTCGATCACGCAATACTTCGAGTGGATCGGCGAATAGGGCACCGGGTGATCCTGCTGCCCATACACCAGGCCGACGGCCACGCCGGCGTCCCTCAGGCGTTGCACGGCGGGTAACAGCGGCCGGTTCAGTTCCTCGTGCATCGACCGTTCGATACCCACCCGGCCCTGCCGAGCGAGATGCCCGTTGAGCAGGAGATGCACGTAGACGCCACGATTCTTGGCGTGTATCAGGGCATCGACGACGCTGTCGCCATGCTCGCCGAGCAGGTCGCCGATCAGGAACAACACCAGCCTGATCGAGTGTCTGGCACGGTGTATCTCGGCCAGGATGGCGTGATGCGGACGGTAGTAGCGACCATCCAGCATGGCGTGCCGGCCAAAAGTGTAAAGCAGATTGAAGTGGCTGAGCGGGTCGATGCCGTACTTCTGGTTGACACCCCCCCGCTCGCTCTGGAAAACGTTGTCGAGCAGGCGGCAGACACCCCGTGAATGGAAAGTCATTCCCGATTCCCAGTTCGCCCACCAGCGGTCGAACGTGATGTTGAAGGAACCGAGTATCGCGTCCTCGTCGTTGAAGATGATGAACTTGGTGTGCATGTCCGGAGCGACTTCGATCAGGTGGTGCTGAGGGGTGCACACCACCCCCAGCAATTCGATTCCGGCGCGCTTCAGCCGCGCATAGTTCGGACTGTTGGTCAGCGTCATCTTTCGCCAGTCGACGATGCACTGCACCCAGACGCCATGATGACTGGCATGCACGAGGTGCTGGGTGAAGTCGTGGTCATCGATGCAATCGACGCTTACCTTGATCGTGCAGAAGCGGCCTGGATGCTCGCGCTTGCAATGGATCACCTTGTCGATGTGATCGTGGATGAAGCGCTTCGGATGGTAGGGATGATACTGCTGCCCCTTGGTGAACTTCGGGATCAGGCGCAGCGATTCAAAATGGTGGTTGTACCAGTCGACGTCGCTCTGCAACTCCCAGGCCTGGAGCTCGTGCGTGCGATAGTGGTTTTCGGTCGCCCACTCGGCGGTGATCCGCCGGTATTGCGGATGCCCGTCCCGCACCTGCCCGCCGTCCATGAAAATGTACTCGAGTTGCGAGGCCGTGGAGTGCTCGTCGAGGTGCACGACGTAGGCAAACTTGACGCAGGTGATATGCCCAAAGGTGTTCGAAAATGGGTGGATGTAGAAGTCCCGTGTGCGGCGCTTGTGGTGGTCCCAATGGACATCGTAAGGGTCGGTGTCGACGACATAGGTTTCGCAAATATGGTGCTCGCGGTAAACCCTGAGGATCACTTTGACGTTGAGTTGAGCGCCGTACGAGACGTCGAAGAGGATCTTGCCCCAGCGCAGATAGAACTTCTCGTTGAAGTCGTTGACCCGCGGAAACGACCCACCGAGGTTTCCGTGTACCGGTACTGCATAGTTCTCAGCTTTTTTCATCGCCTGACTGAAAAAAGTCCTGTTCAATGCTGGCCACGTGTTGTCGCCAGCGTAATAGCGCTTGCCGCGCCGTGCGCCGTCACTTCGGCACGAAAGTCATCAGATAACCCGCGTGGTCGGAGACCGTCCCGTAGTCCCGCTCGGTAAACACGACGCGACCCGAAGTGACGCGCAGCGCACTCCCCTTGCGCAGGAAAATGTAGTCGATGCGACGGTCGTCGGCCAACTCGTGATGCCAGTGCGAATCCCCCGCCTCGAAAATCCGGTGGAACAGCGACGGCGACTTGACCAATAGGAACTGGTCTTCGTATTCGTTCGCCGCGACCACCAATCGATAACCTTCCGCACCCGCCTTGATGTTGAAATCACCGCCGAGCATCGTCGCCACCACGCGGCTACCGTGCTCGTCGCGCGCCCACCGCCGAAGCGTCTCGAATTGTTCGGCAAAACCGTCTTCCCACCAGCTCAAGTGCGACGAGAAGACGTTGATCAGTCCGACCGCTGGCACTTCGATCTGTGCCATCACGACTTTTCGCGAATGAATACTGAAGGGATCCTGGCTGGCGGAAACGTATCTCGCCGAATGTTTGCGAATCGGGTAGCGGCTGAGTAGCGCAACGCCTTCGCGATAGCGCTCGAAGCCCAGATGGGACCAGTCACTGACCAGATGATAAGGAGACTCCAGGCGTTCGTTGATGATCCGCGCCGTGTTCGTCTGCCAGTCGCCCTGGCCGTCGTTCCAGAGTTCGGCCACCTCCTGCAGGCACACGATATCCACCTCGAGTTCGCCGATCGCCTTGGCAATCTGTGACAGCTTGTCGTCCTGGTTGTCCTCCTGACAACAATGCAGATTGAGGATCAAGACCTTCAGCGCCGGGCGCTGGATCGCATAACTGGTGCCGAAATTATCGTCCCAGACGATGCCACGCCGCGTCTCGCAGCGAATCCGATAGTCGACGCGGAAGGCATCCGCCGCCCGCAGTGCGCCGCTCCACACCTGGCAGCCGTAGTGATTCGGGTTGCGGGCGTTGCTGAGCCAGGCCTCGTCCCAGTAGTCCGTCGCCAGGCGACACGGGGTCTGGCGCGTCGTCCGCCAGTTGTCGGTCGACCACTGGATGCTGACCGCCCTGGCCGCCAAGCCGGTGTCCACCCCGACGACGAGCCGAACCGGCGAGTCCTCGTCACTCAGGCGGCTCTCGAAACCGGTATTGACCACCCCCCTCCCCGGCCCGGGCAGAATCCCGGAATCCGCCTGAATGGCGTAGTTCCGGCCATCATTGTTGTTCCAGTACTCCTTGCCGAGTGCGCGATAGCACAAGGCAAACTGGACGTTTCCCGGCAGCGGCTTGTCGGGCGCGACGGCAAACGTCAGACGGGCAAGCCAGTATTCCCGCTGCTGATCGGCGCCGCCGTGATAGGACGCCGGCACGGCATGCCAGACGCCGTCCTCGCCGGCCCACACGACATCGACGCTTTTGTCGTAACAGAGGTTGTCGACCAGCACGACGAAGGACAACTCCTGCTGCGCCATCGCCGCTTTTCTGTTGATCAGGTTTTGCGCGTAGATGAGAGAGATTTTCTCCATGGCTTCCCGCCTTCCGGGTCGGTTGCATCGTTTGGACACTGGCTTGGAATGGGCGAAAGTGCCGGCCTGCGCCGACTCAAACCCCAACGCGCGTCATGCCGGCTTGACGGCCGCCTGACGCCGCGTCCGGAGTATCCCCGACCTCGCCACTCGCCGTCAAATCCCATGAGCATGGTGCTGAATTGGCGAACGAATTCCGTCCGGAAAGCGCTTGCCCCAAAGTAGCGCTTTGGCCGAGAATGCGCCACGTCCGATCCGCAACAACGACCGACAGGAGCGCCACGGGCCGTCGCTCGGCCGACCCACCACTTTCCAGGAGCAACGCATGAAATGTCTTCGTCTGACGCTCGAGAACGCGACGGGTCTGCCGGCCGACGCCGATACCGGCATCGACTTCGGCGACCGGGAGTGCCTCGCCATCGGACGCCTGACCGGCCTCGACTGGACTCTGCCGGATCCCAGCCGGCTGATGTCGGGCAGGCACTGCGAAATTCGTCGCTCGGCCGACAGCTACCTGCTGTACGACTTGTCGACCAACGGCACCTTCATCGACGGCAGCCCGACCCGTCTGAGCGGTCCGCACAACTTGCGCGATGGCGAGAGGCTGCGGATCGGTGCCTACGTCGTCCGCGTCGAACTGAGCGGTGGTGACGAACAGCCGGCGGCCGACGAGCGGACGCGCCTAATTGGCGCAACGGCTGCCGAACCCTGGCTGGAACTGACGGTCGACAACAAGCCTGGCGACCTGCAGCCACCGGCGGTCCGGCTCGGCCGCCAGGGGATGCTGAAGATCGGCCGCGACGACAATGCGGACTGGACGCTGCCCGACCGGACCGGCGGCGTTTCCCGCGACCACTGCTCAATCCGCTTCGCCGACGGCGCCTTCCTGCTCGAGGACAGATCCGCCAACGGTACCTTCGTCAATGGTGGCAGCGAGCGGATCACCAGCGCCTATCGCTTGTCCGACGGTGACCGGCTGTTGATCGGCAGCTATCTGATCGCCGTACGCATCAGCGGCCTGCCGAGGAGCGTGCCGCCGACCGGCAAGGCGGAAGAGCAAGCCCCGGCCTCACCGCCCGAGGCGGTTTCTTCGCCACCGCCAGCGGCGGCCCGGCCTCGCGGGAGCGCGCGGCGCGGCGGCGACCCGGCGGCAACGCTGGCCGACCTGCCGGCTATCCCGGTGGCAGCCGCTGGAGGAAGCGACGCCGCCGGCGCGAAAGCCGCTCCAGGCGACGACGGCGTGACCCGCCTGGCACGGGTGCCCAAAAAACCGGCGGCAACGACAGGGGAAGTCCAGACCGCAAAAACGGGCGACGCGGGCGACGCCGATCGGCCGCCTGCCGAGACGGGCGACGAAGGCGGCAGCCGAGGCGAAGGACGATCGCCTGCGGCGGCCACGGCGGACGACCGCTTTCTGGCCGCCGTGGCCAACGCTTTGGGGCTTTCGCCGGCCGACATCGGTGAAACCGATGCCGCCGCACTCGGCGGACAACTGGCGGAACTCGTGCTGCTCCTCACCGACGAAATCCGCCAGTTGCTGGTCATGCGCGACGCCTCGGTCGGCCCGCCGTCGGGCGTGCGCGCCGGTACCAGCAATCCGCTGGCCATCATGCCGACCAACGAAGAAGCCCTGCGAGTGCTCTTCGGACCACCGAGACGCGCCTTTCTCGACAGCCGCCAAGCGTTCCAGGCGAGCCTTGACGAGTTGCGCCAGCACTTCCGGCAGATCGACGCCGCCGTTCGAGTGGCGACCCGGGTCTTGTCCAAAGAACTGGCCCCAGAAGCCATCGACCAGGCGGCGTCCGCGGAGAGTTTCATCGGCCAGTTGTTGAGCTCACGCAAAGCGCGGCTGTGGGACATTTATGTCGAACGCTGGAACAGCCGCGCCGCCCTGCAGCCCGAGCAACCCGTCCGTTCCTTCCTGCAAACCTTTGGCGGCGCATCGCTGCCGGGCGACGATGGCAAGACGGCTTGAAACGAGTGGTACCGAAAAACGCACGAGGAGCCCACGATGAAGTTTTTCAGCTACAGCGACCCGGACCAGCAGGTCACCGCCATCGTACCTCCAGAGAGCTTGCGCCCGTTGTTGCGCGAGTTCTCCGACGACGAACTCGACAGTTTGCACGCCTTCGTCGCCGAACTGCGCTTTGCCGCTGGCCGCCCGATCGTCGCGCGTGGCGAGCGCAACACGACCTTGTTCATCGTCGTTTCCGGCAGCGTCCGAATGACTTGCAGCGCGGCGGACGGTAGCGAGCGGGAACTGGACCGCCTGTCCGATGGCGAAGTTTTCGGCATCTCGTCCTTTCTCGACGGCGAGGCCAGCCCGATCACCGTCACCGCTCTCGAAACCACCGAGTTACTGGCTTTGCGGCGCGCCTCGTTCGCCCAGTTGGCCGCCTGGAAGCCGGTCCTGGCCATCGCCCTGCTCGAGGATCTCGCCGTCTACGCCAGTCGACGCTTGCGGCGGCTCGATATCGCCTGCTGAGCGCCTAACCCGGGAGGCACGCCATGAACCCCGAAGTCTTCTTCGCCAACTACACCAAGCGCCGGTCGGCCTTGCCGAAGCCTGTCTGGCAGGTCTTGCGCGTCGCCACGCTGCTGCTCACCCTGGGTTTCGCCGTCCTGTTGACGGTCGATCCGGCGATCGGACTGCCGCTCTGGTGGGGGCTGGCGATCCCCGTGCTGCCCGCCGTACTGGTGATCGCTCCCGGTCTGTGGCGACAGATCTGTCCGATGGCCTTTGTGAACCAGATTCCGCGCATGACCAACAGCAGTCGCAATCGACCCTTGCCTGGCAAGTGGAAGGACACCGCTTTTCTCGTCGCCGTCACCCTTTTCCTGACCTGTGTCGCCGCCCGCGCGCCGCTTCTCAACCACGAAGGCGCATTGGTGGCGGCGGGGATCGTCGGCGTACTGAGTCTGGCGTTTGTCGGCGGCCTGATCTTCGCCGGGCGCAGCGGCTGGTGTGGCACTTTCTGTCCCCTCGGACCGATTCAGCGCACCTATGGGCAGGCACCCCTGGTCGTCGTGCCGAACGGCTATTGCCCGAGTTGCGTCGGATGTCAGAAGAACTGCTACGACTTCAACCCACGTGGCGCGATTTTTGCCGACCTCGCCGATCCCGACCCGCGCTACGCCGGCCAGCGCCGCCTGTTCATCGGCCTGCTGCCCGGATTGATCTGCGGCTATTTTCTGCAGGGGCCAAGCCAGGGCTACGGCTACGAGATCTATCTCGCCATCCTGCTCGCGTCCTGCTGCGCGTCGGCCGGACTCTATGCCATCGCCACCAGCTTTTTCCCCTTGTCGCCGCACCGCGTCGCCGCGGTTTTCGCTGCCGTCGCGCTGGCCATATTCTACTGGTTTGGCGGCCCCATCGTGCTCGCCACGCTGTCCCGATTTCTTTCGTTTGCGCCGCCCGACTGGCTCGTCGCGGCGACGCGCAGCGTCGGTGCCATTGGCGGCCTGGTCCTGCTCGGCGCCAGCCTGTACGCCGAAGGATTGTTTCGCCAGGCGTCCGCCAAGGCCGCCGAGCCAGCGCCCGAGCCAAGCCGAAAGACCCAAATGCGTACCCGCTTCGGCGGCAAGCAGACAGCGGAGGTAACCGATCGCGAGACGAAAATCGCTTTCCCGGTCGCGCCCGGCGCCACGCTGCTCGATGCCATCGAAAGCGCCGGCCTGAAGATCAACTACGGCTGCCGGGCTGGCCTCTGTGGTGCCGACGCGGTGGTCGTGTGCGCCGGCAGCAAGCACCTGTCTCCGGCCGGCGACGACGAAACGGCTACGCTGCGCCGCCTCGGACTGGAAGGCAAGGCACGGCTGGCGTGCATGTGCCGGGTCAGCGGCCCGGTGGTGATCGATCGCGATCCGACTTCCGCCGCCGACGAGCCGGCGGCGGCGACGCCGGCCGCGCCAGCGGTGGACCATGCGCTGGGCAGCGGCGTTTCGCGAGTCCTGATCGTCGGCAACGGCGTCGCCGGCACCAGTGCCGCCGAACAGTTGCGCCGCCTCAGCGCCTCGCTGCAGATCGACATGATCAGCAGCGAACCGCTGCACTTTTACAACCGCATGGCGATCGGCCGGCTGATCTACGGCCGCACGGGCATGGATGGCCTGCAACTGATCCCGGACAACTGGTACGACCGCAACCGGGTCGCGGTGTGGCGCAACTCGATCGTCCGCTCGATCGACCGGCAGAACAAGACGGTACTGCTGGCCACCGGCGAGAGCCTGCCCTACGACAAGCTGATTCTGGCCACCGGGGCGCACGGAACGACGCCGGACGCCGACTTCCTGTCCTTCGAAAACGCTTTCGTCCTGCGCACGGCCGAGGATGCGCAGGCTTTGCGCAACTACGTGCAACGGCGGCTGGCACGGCGCGCGCTGGTCGTCGGCGGCGGCGTACTCGGCGTCGAAGCGGCCGACGCCTTGCATCACCTGGGTTTGCACGTCACTCTCCTGCAGCGATCGGACCGACTGATGAACGCCCAACTTGACGAACAGGGTGCCGCCCGTCTGGCCGCCTATCTCGAAGGCATCGGTATCGAGGTGCTCACCGACACTCAAGTCAGCCGCTGGGAGGGTCGAGGTGAAACGCTGCGTGCCGCGTGGCTGGCCCACGGCCCCTGCGCGCGGGCGAATGTCTTCGTCGCCTGCCTCGGCATCGGCGCCAACGTGCAACTGGCGCGCGCCGCCAGGCTGCAAGTCGGCCGCGGCATCCAGGTCGATGCCTGCATGCGGACCAGCGACGCGGACATCTACGCCATCGGCGACGTCGCCGAGTTGCCCGGTGCGATCGGCGGCCTGTGGGCGGTCGGCGTGGCTCAGGCGAACACGGCCGCCGGCGCGCTGCTCGGCCTGGATACCACCTACCAGGCTCCGCGCATCGTACTGCAGCTCAAGTGCGACGGTATCGATCTGCGCAGTTTCGGCGAAATCGTCGCCCGCCCAGGCGACGAGGAATACACCGCGGCGCCGCACGATGCGGCGTGGTGGCGGCTGATCCTGCGCCAGGGCGTGCTGGTCGGCGCGATCTACGTCGGGCCGCCGCGCTCGGCGAAGGATTTCACGCGTGTCGTACAGGCGGGGACGGATTTGACGCCGCTGCGCGGCGACCTGCGGCGCGGCGATCTCTCGCGCCTGGCCGGACTGGCCGGTGGCTGAGTGGCCGATGGTCGATCGTTCCCTCCATCCGGCCGAGGATCGCTCTTGATCGCCCTGATTTACGCGCATCCGCATCCGACCCGATCGCGCGCCAATCGCGTCCTGCTCGACGCCGTGTGCGAGCTGCCGTCGGTGACGGTTCACTCGCTGTACGACCGCTATCCGGACTTCGACATCGACGTCGCGGCGGAACGCAGACTTCTGCTCGAATCGCAACTGATCGTCTGGCAACACCCGATCATGTGGTACTCGGCGCCAGCGCTGCAGAAGCTGTGGTTCGACACGGTGCTCGCCAACGGCTGGGCCACCGGCGACGGCGGTACGGCACTTGTCGGCAAGTCCTGCCTGTGGGTGACGACCACCGGAGGTCCGTCGGACACCTACACGCCGCAGGGAGCACACCGTTTTCCGTTCTCCGCCTTCACCCCGGCGATCGAGATGACCGCCCGCTACTGCGGCATGCACTGGCTGCCGCCGCTGGTCGTACACGGAGCCCACGAGATCGACAAACTGGCGCTGCACCAGTGTGCGGCCGAGTATCGCCAGCGCTTGCTGAACTTCGTCGCGGCGGGTGAAGATGGCTGAGCTGCTGCACGACGCTCTGGTCTACCTCGCTGCCGCCGTCGTTTGCGTGCCGCTGGCCAAGCGCAGCGGCCTCGGTTCGGTCCTCGGCTACCTGATCGCCGGCTGGCTGATCGGACCCTGGGGCCTGCGGCTGGTCGACGACGTCGAGTCGACGCTGCACTTCGCGGAATTCGGCGTCGTCCTGATGTTATTCCTGATCGGCCTCGAACTCGAAGTGAAGCGGCTGTTCGCCATGCGGCGCACGGTGTTCGGTGGTGGCAGCCTGCAGATGGTGGCCTGTGCTTCGGCACTCGCTCTCTGCCTGCTGGCGCTCGGCCTGCCCTGGCAGGCCGCGCTCACCACCGGACTGGCGCTGGCCCTGTCGTCGACGGCGATTGCCGTGCAGACGATGAGCGAACGCAACCTGATGACGGCGCCCGTCGGCCGCAGCAGCTTCGCCGTACTGCTCTTCCAGGACATCGCAGCGATCCCGCTGATCGCCCTGGTACCGTTTCTCGGTAACGCCGGCGGCGACGGCGGCGCCGGCTGGCTCGGCGCCGTGAAGGCGATCGGTGCGATCGTCGGCGTGGTGCTCATCGGCCGCTTTCTGACGCGGCCTCTGATGCGGCTGATCGCCAAGTCCGAAGTGCGCGAGATCTTTACCGCTTTCGCGCTGCTGCTGGTTATCGGCATCGCCCAGTTGATGAACAGCGCCGGACTGTCGATGGCGCTCGGTGCTTTCCTGGCCGGCGTGCTGCTCGCCAGTTCCGAATACCGGCACGCGCTGGAAAGCGACATCGCACCCTTCAAAGGGCTGCTGCTGGGGCTGTTCTTCATTGCCGTCGGCATGTCGATCGACTTCGCGCAGGTCATCGCCCGCCCCGGCCTGCTGACGCTGGTGGTCGTCGGCCTGCTGGTCGTCAAGGTGGCGATGCTGGCGGCGATCGCGCCGCGCCTCGACGTTCCAGCGAGCGAGCGCTGGCTGTTTGCGGCGCTGCTCTCGCAAGCCGGCGAGTTTGCCTTCGTCGTGCTCGGCGTCGCGCGCGAGGCAAATGTCCTGCCGCGCGCGTGGGAAGGACTGCTGGCTGCCGCCGTGGCGCTCTCGATGGCGGCCACGCCGCTGCTGCTGATCGCTTTCGATCGCCTGACCGCACGCCGGGCCTTAACGCAACGCGCCGCCGATGCGATCGACGACGAGGGGGCAGCGGTGATCATCGCCGGCATGGGACGCTACGGACAGATCGTCGGCCGGGTGCTGCTGGCGCAAGGCGTTCCGATCACCGTCCTCGATCATGACCCCGATCAGATCGAGACGCTGCGCCGTTATGGTTATCAGGTCTTCTACGGCGACGCGACGCGCCTCGATCTGCTCGAAGCGGCCGGCGCCGCCAGGGCCAGGCTGCTGGTCGTCGCGATCGACGATGTCGCCGACAGCCTGGCGCTGGTCGATCTGGCCAAGGCCAGTTTCCCCAAGCTCGCCATCGTCGCCCGTGCGCGCAACGTCCGCCACTGGCTCGAACTGGCCGATCGCGGAGTGGCGTCGATCGAGCGCGAAACCTTCGAGTCGTCGCTGCGCAGTGCCCGCCAGGCGCTGACGCTGCTCGGCGTCGATCCCTACGAAGCGCGGCAGATCGCCGAGGCTTTCCGGCGGCACAACCTCAGCACGCTCGAGACCATGCTGCCACATTTCCGCGACGAAGCAAAAACCGTGGCCATCGTCAAGAGTGGACGCGAGGAACTGGAGGAAAACCTGCGCCGCGACCATCAGGCCCGGCAACAAGGCGGGGCCGGCGGCTGGCATTGAGTGCCGCCGGGACGGGCACGGCTCAAGCCACGGCGACCGCCGCCTCTTTGCGCCGAGCCAACAGCGTATAGACCGTCGGCACGACGAACAGCGTGAAGAAGGTACCGAGCAGCAGGCCGCCCACCACGACCCAGCCGATCTGTTGCCGGCTCTCGGCGCCGGCGCCGCGCGCCAGCGCCAGCGGGATCGCCCCGAGCACCATGGCGCCGGTAGTCATCAGGATGGGCCGCAGCCGCAGTACCGAGGCGTCGATCACGGCCTGCCTGATGTCGTGAGTCCGGGCGTGCAACTGGTTGGCGAACTCGACGATCAGGATGCCGTGCTTGGTGATCAGACCGACCAGCGTCACCAGCCCGATCTGGCTGTAAACGTTGAGCGTGCCGCCGCTGAGCAGCAGGGCGAGCAGCGCACCGGTCATCGACAGCGGCACGGTCAGCATGATGATAAAGGGATCGCGGAAGCTCTCGAACTGGGCGGCCAGTACCAGATAAATGAAGGCCAGCGCGAGCATGAAAGTCAGCGCCAGAGACGACGACGAGAGCTTGAACTCGCGCGACTGGCCGGCGTAGTCGACGGCATAACCGGACGGCAGGAGGCGCCCGGCGGTTTCTTCGAGGAATTTCAACGCTTCCCCCATGGCGTACCCAGGCGTCAGGTTGGCGGTGATGATGACTGCCCGGCGCTGCGCGAAGTGGTTCAGTTCGCGCGGACTGACCGACTCATCGACGGCCAGCAGATTGGCCAGCGGAATCATGCTGCCATCCTTCGCCCGCACGAAGATGTCGCGTATGTCGGACGGCGTCCGCCGGTCGGCGTCTTCCACCTGAACGATCACGTCGTACTGTTCGCCGTCGCGCTTGAAACGGGTGACCTGGCGGCCGCCGAGCATCGTCTCGAGGGTGCGGCCGACGGTTTCGATCTGCACGCCGGTATCGGAAGACTTGTCGCGGTCGACGATGACCGACAGTTCGGGCTTGTTCAGTTTGAGGTCGGTATCGACGTTGGTGAAACCGGGGTTCTTCGCCACCTCGTCAAGAATCGCGGCGGTCATCCGGTCGAGTTCGGCGTACGACGCCGAAGTGACGACGACGAAATTGATTGGTCGCTCGCGCGGGCTCTGACCGAGCGACGGCGGCAAGACCGGAAAGGCGAGAACGCCGGCGATGCCCATGAACTTCGGGAACAGCTCCTTGACCACCGCGCCGCTGCTGCGGCCGCGTTCACCCCAGTCGCTCAGGCCGACGAAGGAGATCCCCTGACTGACCGTCGGGTTGCCGGCCACGACGAAATAGCGCTCGACGTCCTGGGTATTGGCGTAGATGTCTTCGAGCTGCCTGGCGTAGCGGTCGGTATAGTCCAGCGTCGCCCCCTCCGGTCCGAGGAAGACACCGAGAATGATGCCGCGATCCTCGATCGGCGCCAGTTCGGATTTCAACGCACCGAGCAACAGGACGTTCGACGCGGCGACGACGGCAAACGCCAGCATCACCAGCCAGCGCCGCGCCAGCGCCGCACCGAGTACGCGCCGATAGCCCGCGGCCAAGCGGTTCAGCGCGTCTTCCACCCATACGTAGGCCTTGCCGTGGCGCGTCTCGTGCCGGAGCAGCAAGGAGCACATCATCGGCGACAGCGTCAGCGCGACGAAGCCTGAAACCAGAACGGCGCCGGCCAGCGTCAGCGCGAACTCGACGAACAGCTTGCCGGTGCGCCCGGTCATAAAAGCGACCGGGGCGTACACGGCGGCCAGCGTGATGGTCATCGCGACGACCGCGAACCCGATCTCCTGCGCACCCTGGAAAGCCGCCTGCCGGCGCGGCATGCCGTCTTCGATGTGGCGGAAGATGTTCTCCAGAACGACGATCGCGTCGTCGACCACGAGGCCGATGGCCAGCACCAGGGCCAGCAGCGTCAGCGTGTTGATGGTGAAACCGAGCACCAGCATCAGCGTGAACGCACCGATCAGCGACACCGGAATCGTCACCAGCGGGATCAGCGTGGCCCGGAAGTTGCGCAGGAAGAGAAAAATGATCAGCAGCACGAGCAGCATCGCTTCGCCGATCGTATGGAAAACGGCGTCGATCGAGCGATCGATGAACACCGACGAGTCGTAGGCAATGCTCGCCGTCATCCCCTTCGGCAATTCGCCGGTCACTTTCGGCAATTCGCCGCGCAAGGCGCGCGACAGCTCGAGCGGATTCGCCGTCGCCTGTTTGATGACACCCAGCGCAACCGCCGGCCGGCCTTTGAAGCGTACACTGCTGCGTTCGGAGGCGGCACCAAGCTCGACCCGGCCGAGGTCGGCGATGCGCACCGGGTAGCTGCCCCGGGAGTTGGCCGCCTGCTTGACGATGATCTCGGCGAACTGTGCCGGTTCGCTCAGATCGGTGCGCGCGACGACGGAGAATTCGCGGCTCTGACTCTCGATGCGGCCAGCCGGGACCTCGACGTTCTGCCGACGCAAGGCATCCTCGACATCCTGCGGCGTCAGCGCGAAAGCCGCCAGCCGGTCACGATCGAGCCAGACGCGCATGGCGTATTTGCGCTCGCCGAAGACGCGCACGTCGGCCGCGCCCGGCAGCGTCTGCAAGCGCGGCTTGACGATGCGATTGGCCACATCGGTGACTTCCAGAGCCGAGTGCTGATCGGAGGAGAAGGCGATCCAGATGATCGGGTTGGCATCGGCTTCGACCTTGGCGATCACCGGTTCGTCGATGTCGGTCGGCAGCTTGTTGCGCACGCGCGATACACGGTCGCGCACGTCGGCCGCCGCCGAGTCGGGATTGCGCTCGAGTTTGAAGCGAACCGAAATCTGGCTGTTCTCCTGGCGCGAGATCGAAGTGATGACGTCGACCCCCTCGATGCCGGCCAGCGAATCCTCGAGCGGTTTGCTGATCTGCGACTCGACGATTTCAGCCGAGGCGCCACGGTAGGTCGTATCGACGGTCACCACGGGTTCGTCGATCTTCGGATACTCGCGTACCGGCAAGCGCGTGTACGAAACCAGGCCGACGAGCATGATCGACAGCGAGAGCACCGTCGCGAACACCGGCCGCCGAATGCACAAGTCGGAGATCTTCATCGGCCGGTTCCCTCGGCTGCCTTGCCGCCGGTCCTGCTTTCGTCCTCGGCTCCCGTGGCAGCCGCGCCGCCACCGACCGGACGCACGGCTGCCCCGTCGCGCAGCTTCAACTGTCCGGCGGTCACGATTTCGTCGCCGGCCGCCAAACCTTCGACCACCTCGACCTGGCCGTCGCGCCGCGTCCCGGTCCGTATCGGCGCCCGCCGCGCCTTGCCGTCTGCCACGCGATACACGTAGGGCGCTTTGCGGTCCGGCACTACCGCGTGTTCGGGAATCAACAGCACATCGCTGCGTTTCTCGAAAAGCAGGCGGACGCGCACGAACATGCCGGGACGCAACTGCCCTTCGCCGTTCGGCAGCAGCGCACGCAAGGCAATGGCGCGTCCGCCGGCGTCGATCAAGGGGTCGATGGCGTCGAGCACGGCGGGAAACAGCCGGCCGGGCATCGCATCGCTCGCCACCTCAAGCCGCTGCCCCGGCTCGAGTCGGCCAAGATAGGCTTCCGGCAGACGAAAATCGATCTTCAGCGTACGGATGTCTTCGAGATTGACCAGTTCCTGCCCTTCCTTGACGTAGTCCCCAACGCTGACGTTGCGCAGGCCGACGATACCCGAGAACGGCGCCCGGATACGCATCTTCTCGAATCTGGCGAGCGCCACCGCGACTGCCGCAGCCTGGACTTTCAGTCCGGCCTGCGTGTTGTCGAGCGCCTGCTGGCTGATGAACTGCCTGGCGAAAAGATCGAGACTGCGTTGGTGGTTCGCCTGCGCCAGCGCAAAACTGGCCCTCGCTTGTTCGAGTTCGGCCGCCTGTGTCGCGGCGTCGAGTGCAATCAGCACCGAGCCCTTGGCAACCGCGACGCCGTCACGAAAGTTGATCGCCGCGATCCGCCCGGCCGTCTCGGGACGCAGGACGACCGATTCGTTGGAGCGCAGCGAGCCGACCGCCGTCGCTTCGACGACGAGTTCGGCAGGTCGCACGCGCACCGTTTCGACGGGTGACGCCATGCCACCCGGCGCGCCGCCGGCGCCGGACTTGCCGGCGACACCGCCGGGAGCGACGGCGGCACTCGGGACTGCCGGCTCGCGAAAACCCGTATAGGCGAGATAGCCGAGCCCCAACGCACCGACGACGACCACCGCCAAAACCCGAAAGCGACCGCTATTCTCGATCGGCATGGTGATCCGCCTCCTCCGCCATGGTGGCCCAGTGTAGGTATTCAAAGTGGCTGTGCAGGGGTGGCGAAGTCGCGACCCGCCGGAAACCTCGCTGCCGACGACAGAACGACGAGGTTTCGCCGACGCCATCCGCAGCATCCTGGCACTCGGTATCCGGGCGCCACGCGCGGCGCTGGCTGCCGCCCGCCAACGGGCAACGAAGCCGCCCGCAAGTCGTTGCCTGAAAGAGGTTTATCTTGCCGATGCCGAATGTTACAGTAGCGCCCGCAAACGGTTTGCCGTCGGCGAGCGGCCGATTCCTTGCCAGTCGAAGCTTCGCCGGCTGCCCGGCCGCCTGGGGACCACCTGAAGGAAAGGGGACTATGAGGATTCCATCGGAAGCCATCCCGCCGGTCACCAACCTGACCCGGGCCAACGAAAACGGTCTCAAGGCCGAGCCGGTGGAGGCTTCGGCCCGGCTTGCCAACGATCTCACGGCGTCACCGCAGGGCCGGCCCTCGGCGTCCGGAGAACAGACCCCACGCCGACCGGCAGTTCCCGCTGCGGCGCCGCTCCAGGCGGCCACCGGAACCCCGCTCGCCGGCGAACGCCGGCGAGCGGAGCGCCGTTCGGAAAAGCGTGCGGTCCTGCTCGACACGCGCTCCAAGAAGGGCCGCCGTACCGCTTCGGGGGAAGGAAGAATCAGCATCAAGGTTTGACACGGTCGCCGCGGCCAGCGGGACGGCCAGTGCCGCCATCGTACGGGAACCGCCAGTAAGGTACCTCAGACGACCACCACCGGCGCCTCGTCCGGGTGGCGTGGCTTGATGCTGCCGATGACCGCCGCCGCCTCGCCGGCCTCACGCAGAACCTGAACCGCCCTCTGCACATTCTCGCGCGCGACGACGACGACCATGCCGACGCCGCAATTGAACACCCGGTGCATTTCGCTCTCGGCGACGCCGCCTTCCGCCTGCAGCCACTCGAAAAGCTTCGGACGCGGCCAAGCCGCCTGGACGATCTCCGCCTTGACCTCGGCCGGCAGGATACGCGGCACATTGCCGGTCAGACCGCCGCCGGTGATATGCGCCATTCCCTTGACCGGCAAAGCCTGCTTGAGCGCCAGCAAGGCCGACGTGTAAATCCGTGTCGGCGCCATGATCGCTTCGCCGAGCGTCCGTTCGCCGTCGAAACGAGAGCCCAGGTCCGGCTGAGCGCGGGCGACGATCTTGCGCACCAGCGAGTAGCCGTTCGAATGCGCGCCCGACGACGGCAGGCCAATCAGGACGTCGCCGGGAACGATCGTCGACCCGTCGATGATCGCCGCTTTTTCGACCACGCCGACCGCGAAGCCGGCCAGATCGTACTCGCCGTCGGCGTACATCCCCGGCATCTCGGCCGTCTCGCCGCCGATCAGCGAGCAGCCGGCGATTTCGCAACCACGGGCAATCCCTTTGACGACCTCGGCGGCAATGTCGACATCGAGCTTGCCGCAGGCGAAGTAATCGAGGAAAAACAGCGGTTCGGCTCCCTGCACGAGGATGTCATTGACGCTCATGGCGACCAGATCGATGCCGATGGTGTCATGCTGCTGCAATTGAAAAGCCAGCTTGAGCTTCGTGCCGACACCGTCGGTCCCGGTGACGAGGACTGGCTGGCGATACCCGGCGGGCACTTCGAACAGCGCGCCGAAACCGCCGATGCCGGCGAGCACCCCGGCGCGCAGCGTTTTTCTCGCCAGCGGCTTGATGCGTTCGACGAGTTGATCGCCGGCGTCGATATCGACACCGGCATCGCGATAGGAAAGCGATTCCTGAGTCATCTGGTGAGAGTTCCAAGCAAGGCTGGCAAATGCGGCGCGGTGGTAGAATGTGCCACTGCCGTCGTCAGCGAGCCCGCATCTTATCCGAAAAGACCGCGGGGCGTGCTGATTGCCGCGCCAACAGCCGAGTTCCAAGCCCCTCTCAATGCGTCAGTTGCTCCTCGATTTGCTGCCGGAAGTGCCTCCCGGTCTCGACAACTTCGTCGCCGGGGAGAACGTCGAAACGCTTGCCGCACTGGCCGCCTGGCTGTCGCCGAGCGGCGGCGAAACGCTGTTCCATCTTTGGGGCGGCACCGGCTCCGGCAAGTCGCACCTGCTGCGAGCCAGTCACGCCACCTACCACGATGCCGGCCAGGATCCCGATTTGTCGCGGGTCGTGGCGCCCGGTGACTGGCAGGCGGTGGACAACGTCGAAGCGCTCAGCGAGCGCGGACAGATCGCCCTGTTCAACCTGATCAACCGCCTGCCCGCGGACGGCGGACGCCTGCTCACCGCCGCCAGCGTGCCGCCCTTGCGCCTGATGCTGCGCGAAGACCTGCGCACGCGGCTGGGCAGCGGGCTGGTCTACCGACTGCAGCCGCTGAGTGACGCCGAACAACGCGCCGCGCTCGAGGAGCAGGCACGAGCGCGCGGCATGCGCCTGCCGCCCGAAGCCTTCAACTATCTTTTCCTGCACGCGCGGCGCGACATGCGCAGTTTGACCGCCCTGCTGATCGCCATCGATCGCTATTCGCTCGAATACAAGCGGTCGATTACCTTGCCGCTGTTGCGCGAGGTCCTGCACACAGCGCCGCAACACTGAGCCAAATGAAAGCGAAACAATGGACCTCACTCTCTTCGACCTCGACAACACTCTGATTGCCGGCGACAGCGACTTCGAATGGGCGCAGTTTCTGATCAACAAGGGGGTTCTCGACCGCGAACTGTACGAAGTCAGAAACCGGGAGTTCTACGAGCAGTACAAGGCCGGCACGCTCGACATCGATCTCTTTCTCGACTTTCAGTTGCAACCCCTGGCGCGCCACCCGCGTCATCTGCTCGACGCCTGGCATCGAGAGTTCATGACCCGACACATTCTACCGATCGTCAGCGGCAAGGCTCGTGCCCTGGTGCGTGAGCATGCCGAACGCGGTGCGCTATGCGTCGTCGTCACCGCCACCAACAGCTTCGTTACCTCGGCGACGATCCGCGAATTTGGTATCGCGCACCTGATTGCCACCATTCCAGCGCAGGAAAACGGCCAATTTACCGGCCGACCGCGCGGCACGCCATCATTTCGCGAGGGCAAGATTCGCCGTGTCGAGGACTGGCTCGAGGCTATGGGACTTTGGTGGAGCAGTTTCGAGCGCTCCTGGTTCTACAGCGACTCGCAAAACGACCTTCCCTTGCTCTCCCGGGTCAGCCATCCGGTTGCCGTCGATCCCGACCCGACTTTGCGCGCACACGCCGAAGCCTCCGGCTGGCCGGTCATCAGCCTGCTCGATTGAGCGCATGGCCTAAGGACCGTAATGGCGCGCCCAATATCCGTTATCATGCCGCGCCTATAGCACAAGAAGAGCGACCAGCCACCCGCGATGATCCGCAAGTTCATTTCCCGCGTCCTCGGACGGACCGGCCCCGCCAAGCCGGAACGGCCGGCGGTCATTGCCGTCGCCCAGCACGGTCTGCAGAGCGATCAGATCAGTCGCGCTTGCCGGCGAACCATCGAAACCCTGCAGGAGAACGGCTACCAGGCCTATGTCGTCGGAGGTGCGGTGCGTGACCTGCTCGCCGGCCTGACGCCCAAGGATTTCGATGTCGCCACCAACGCCACGCCGGAGCAAGTCCGTCATTGCTTCCGACGCGCGCGGATCATCGGCCGCCGCTTCCAGATCGTGCACGTCAACATCGGCACGGAAACCATCGAGGTAACTACTTTCCGTGGTCATCACGGCGAACAGGGTGGCAACAAGGCGCAGACCGACGAGCAGGGCCGCGTGTTGCGCGACAATGTCTTCGGCAGCCAGGCCGAGGACGCGGCCCGTCGAGATTTCACGGTCAATGCGCTGTACTACGATCCGAGCTCGGAGACGATTGTCGACTACCACCACGGAGTCGCCGACCTGAAGCAAAAAACGCTGCGCATGATCGGCGACCCGAAGACGCGCTACCGCGAAGACCCGGTGCGCATGCTGCGCGCCGTCCGGCTGGCCGCCAAACTCGGACTGATGGTCGATCCGGCGGCCAGCCGGCCGATCCGCGAAATGACCGAGCTGATCGAGAATGTGCCGCCCTCGCGACTGTTCGACGAAATGCTCAAGCTGCTCACCTCGGGCCATGCCGTACGCTGCGTCACGCGCCTGCGTGAAGAGGGACTGCATCACGGGCTGCTGCCCTTGCTCGACGTGATTCTCGATCAGCCGCTCGGCGAACGCTTCGTCATGCTCGCTCTCGAATCCACCGATCGCCGTGTGCGCGAAGGCAAACCGGTCTCTCCAGGCTTCCTCTTTGCGGCACTACTCTGGAACGAAGTACTCATCAAGTGGGAAGCGCTGAAGAAGCGGGGCGACCCGCTGATTCCTGCGCTCTTCCAGGCGATGGACGAGGTGCTCGACGTGCAGGCCGAAAAACTCGCGATAACCCGCCGCATCGCTGGCGACATCAAGGATATCTGGGCGCTGCAGCCGCGTTTCGAACAACGTTCCGGCAAGCGTCCCTATGGCGTCCTGCAGCAGCCGCGCTTCCGGGCCGGTTACGACTTCCTGCTGTTGCGTGTCGAGTCGGGCGAGGTGGCGCAGGAAATCGGCGCCTGGTGGACGGACTTCCTGCACGCCAGTGACGAGGAGCGGGCCGGAATGCTTCTGCCACCGCCGGCGGGCGAGACAAGAAAGCGCCGTCGCCGGCCGGCGCGCACCAGGCCGAGCAACACCGAATGAGGGTGGCCGGCGACACTGTCGCCCGTGCGTTCGGGCTGCGCTTCGTGGCAGGCAGCGACCGCTCCACCACGGCTCGCGCCAACGATAAGGCCGGCGGCTTCGCGTCGATGACCTTCACGGCACGCATCGTGCCATGCTGACCACGCGTGCCTGGTGACCGGCACCAGGCTTTCGTCGCCCTCGGCGCCAACCTGGAAGACCCGGTGGCACAAGTACGGGCGGCCGGAGCGGCGCTCGCCGGCCTGCCCGAATCCCGACTGCTCTGCCTGTCCTCGCTTTACCGCACGGCACCCGTCGGAATCCACGGCCAGCCCGACTTCATCAACGCTGTGGCCGCATTGGCGACCGACCTCGACCCCGCCGCGCTGCTCGATGCCCTGTTCAGCATCGAACGTCGCTTTGGTCGCCGCCGCGAATTTCATCATGCGCCGCGCACGCTGGATCTCGACCTGCTGCTCCACGACGAACGGGTGGTCGATAGCCCACACCTCCGCCTTCCGCACCCGCGCATGCACTTGCGCGCCTTCGTCCTCACCCCTTTGCTCGAGATTGCACCGCTTTGCCGAATCCCTGGTCGCGGCAGCGCCGCCGCCTGGCTGCCGGCGGTCAGCCTGCAGCGCGTCGAAAAACTACCCTCTCAGTCCCGGTAGTAGGGGCGATAGCGCGGATAACCGTGGCGATGACCAGCGCCGTAACCGTAGCCGCGACCATACCCGTAGTACGGCCGACCGGGAACGACGAGCACCGGTGGCGGCTTGACGTAGAAGGCCGGTCCGCCGACAACGACCGGCGGGTCAGCGGGAACGACGACGCAAGCGGCCAGGCTGGCGGCGGCAAACAGGGCGGAAAGGAGCGTTTTCATGGGTTTCTCCGACAGATCACACTCTGTTAACGCGGCAACCGGCAATCGGTAGGTAACGAGTTGTTACCGGATGTTGCGTCCCGCAACCTCTGATGCCACACCAGGCGCCGCCGACGGCAGCACCGACAAGCGAAACGCCGTCAGCCCCTGCCGTATCGCCACGAATGCGCAGTTTTTTTCTGTCCGCGGCGACGCAAACCCGAGCATCTTCGCGCCGCTCTGTGTATCCTAGGCGCCGTTTCAATACGCTGGCCGCGAGGACGCCGAGCAATGCGCCGGAGCGGCCGAAAAACCAGGGGAGTGGCACGATGTTTGGGGGTACGGAAGGGATTCACGGCTCGCTGCGACACCGCGGCGAGCCTGTCGCCCGGAGCGCCGGGCGGCGAGATGGGCGACCGCCGACGCGGGCGATCAGTGGCGGCGTGGCGCCGCCAGCCGAAAATCGACGCGACGCCCCGAGCAAGATTACCTTCAACCTGGAGTAAACCCATGTCCACTCACGTTGCAACGCGCCGACTGACGCATCTGGACCTCGCCAAGATGCGTGCCAACGGCGAAAAGATCGCGGTTCTGACCTGCTACGACGCGAGCTTCGCTCAACTCTGCGATGCGTCAGGCGTCGACGCCCTGCTGATCGGCGATTCGCTGGGCATGGTTCTGCAAGGCCACGATTCGACGCTCCCGGTCACCCTGTCCGACATCGCCTACCACACGGCGAGTGTCGCACGCGGCAGCCGGCGCCCACTGGTGATTGCCGACATGCCTTTCGGTAGCTTCCAGGAAAGCCCATCGCGCGCCTTGCGCCATGCCGCCAAACTGATGGCGGCTGGTGCTCAGATGGTCAAGCTCGAAGGCGGTGTCGAGATGGCGGAGACGACGCACTTCTTGACCACGCGCGGCATCCCGGTCTGCGCGCACGTCGGCTTGACGCCGCAGTCAGTCCATCAGCTCGGGGGTTATCGTGTTCAGGGGCGCGACGAAGCCGCCGCCGCTCGGCTGATCGCCGACGCACTGGCGCAGCAGGATGCCGGCGCCGGGCTGATCGTCCTGGAAGCGATTCCGCAGGCTTTGGCCGCGGCGGTGACGGACAAGCTCGCCATCGCGACGATAGGCATTGGCGCTGGCCGCGAATGCTCCGGCCAAGTACTCGTCCTGCACGACATGCTGGACGTCTCGGCCGGCCGCAAGGCCCGCTTCGTAAGGAACTTCATGGACGGGCGGACGTCGATCGCCGAAGCCATCGCAGCCTACGTCGGCGCGGTCAAGGACGGTAGTTTCCCGGGCCCGGAACACGCGTACTGACAGAGGCCGGCAAGATGCAGATCTACTCCACGATTCCGGAGATGCGCACGGCTCTGAAAAGCCGGGAAGGCATCGTCTTCGTGCCGACGATGGGCAATCTCCACGCTGGCCATATCGCGCTGATGACCCGCGCTCGTTCGCACGGCCAGACGGTGGTCGTCAGCATTTTCGTGAACCGCCTGCAGTTCGGGCCCAACGACGACTTCGATCGCTATCCGCGCACCTTTGCGGCCGATTGCGCGCAACTCGAGGCGGCCGGAGTGGATCTGTTGTTCGCCCCCGGCGAAACGGATCTCTATCCGGAAGCCCAGCAATATCATGTCGACCCGCCCGAGATTCAGCATCAACTCGACGGTCATTTTAGGCCCGGCCACTTCCGCGGCGTCGCGACCGTCGTTCTCAAGCTGTTCAACATCGTTCAGCCGCAAGTCGCCTTGTTCGGCAAGAAGGACTACCAGCAACTGATGGTCTTGCGCAACATGACGCGTCAGCTCGCCTTGCCGATCGACATCGTCGGCAGTGAGACCGTGCGAGCCGACGATGGGCTGGCCCTGTCGTCGCGCAACGCCTACCTTTCGCCAGCCGAGCGTGCCGAGGCACCGCGCCTCTACCGCCTGCTCGACGGTATGCGTCGCGCGGTCCGCGCCGGCGAACGCGATTTCGCCCGACTCGAGCGCGAAGCGGCGGCCGAACTCGACCGCCACGGCTGGAAAACCGACTACGTCGCACTGCGCAGACAGGCCGATCTGCAGCCTCCGGAGCACGCCGAAGAACGCTCGCTGGTGGCCCTCGGAGCCAGTCGGCTGGGCACCGCACGACTGATCGACAACGTCGAAATCGAGCTCGACGGGAGTCGTTGACAGGCCGCGATTAGTCGCTACAATGCCCTTCCCCTCCAACTCCGAACTGGTGATTCCATGCAGAGAACAATGCTGAAGTCAAAGCTGCACCGCGTTAGCGCCACGCATGCCGAGCTTCACTATGAAGGGTCCTGCGCAATCGATGAGGACCTTCTCGATGCAGCAAACATCCGTGAATACGAACAGATCGACATCTGGAACGTGAACAACGGCGAACGCTTCACGACCTACGCACTACGCGCGGAACGAGGGTCAGGTGTCATTTCGGTCAATGGTTCGGCGGCCCGCCGCGCGGCACCGGGTGACATCCTGATCATCGCCAGCTTTGCGGTGTACAACGAAGTCGAACTTGCCAAGTACGCCCCGCAACTCATCTACGTGGATACCCAGAATCGGATCGTCCGTACCGCCGGCCACATTCCGGCACAGGCAGCGGCCTGACGGCGCTCTCTGAGGTGCCGAAAGCCGCGACCTTGGTCGCGGCTTTTTCGTTGACCGATCGGTTTTTTCCGTCGACCGGCGCGCCGCACAGACCGACCGACGACCGTTCGGAAGTGCTTCAGACGGCTTCTTCCGGCGCTTCCTTAGGCTTGCGCGGCCGGCGGCTGCGGCTCGCGGGCTTCTGTACCATCTTGGCCGGGGTTTCGTCACCCGACACCAGCGGAGTCATCTGTTCGGCAGCCGGTTCAGCTTCGCCTACCGCCGGCAAGCTCTCGACGCCGGCTGTCGTTAGGCTCACTTCGGCGGCCGGGATTTCACCGGCCGCCTCGCTCGCTCCCGGAACCTGGCCGTCGGTCGGCAGATCATGGACAGCAGGTGCCATGACAAGGTCCGCCGCGCGCTCGACGACTTCGGCGTCCACGGCGTCTTCCTTGACTTCCTTTGCGCGACTCCGCCGCACCCCTTTTTCGCCCGCCTTGCGCCTGCCCTGCGCCTTCCGGCGAACGTCCGACGCCTCGGTCGCCGGCTCGCCGCCGACGCCCTCGTCCACCGGCTCGACGAGCGTCTCTGTCACCGTTTCGAGCAGCGGCTCGACTGCAGGCGGAAGTGGTGCGGGCACACCGTTAGTGCGATAGACGTAAGTCCCCGACTTCTCGTCGCGGCCGATTTCCAGCAGACCGCGCGCTTGCGCCTCCTCGAGCAGGTTGCCGAAAGCCCGGAAACCGTAGTACGACTCGCTAAAGTCCGGCTTACGCCGTTTGATCGCTTCCTTGAGCATGGACGCCCAGATCTTGCTGCTGTCACCGCGCTCGGCGACCAGGGCATCGAAAGTCGCCACCGCAAGTTCGATCGCCTTGCTGCGCCGCGCTTCGACTTCGGCCCGGCGCTGCGCATCCTCCTCGGGCGAACGCCGAACCGCCGGCGGCAATTCCTTCGAATCGCGTCTCGCCGTTCGCTGACTCTCGCGCACCAGGTCGTCGTAGAAGATGAACTCGTCGCAGTTACCGATCAGCAGATCCGAAGTCGACTGCTTGACGCCCACCCCAATCACGTACTTGGCGTTTTCGCGCAACTTCGATACCAGCGGCGAAAAGTCGGAGTCGCCGCTGATAATCACGAAGGTGTCAACGTGCGACTTGGTGTAGCAAAGATCCAGTGCATCGACCACCAGCCGGATGTCGGCCGAGTTCTTGCCGGACTGCCGAAGATGGGGAATCTCGATCAGTTCGAAGCTCGCCTCGTGCATGGTCGACTTGAAGCCCTTGTATCTCTCCCAGTCACAGTAGGCCTTCTTGACGACGATACTGCCCTTGAGCAGAAGGCGCTCGAGTACCGGCTTGATGTCGAACTTGTCGTACTTGGCGTCGCGCACACCAAGCGCGACGTTCTCAAAGTCACAATACAACGCCATGATGGCGTTCTCGGGCGCGACGGCCATGATTCCCTTTCTGCAAAGACTCGATGGTAAACAATTATCGCCCTCTTCACATCGGTCTATTTGGTGCGCCGTCAACCCACC
The DNA here is from genome assembly GCF_029255285.1 of Accumulibacter sp. Taxonomy (GTDB): domain Bacteria; phylum Pseudomonadota; class Gammaproteobacteria; order Burkholderiales; family Rhodocyclaceae; genus Accumulibacter. The sequence goes on along the minus strand of NZ_JAPUVI010000043.1, from coordinate 5,492 downwards.
CTAGGCTTTCTCGCGCAACAGACGCGCTCTTTCGCGAACCCAGTCGCGTTCTTTCTCCGACTCCCGCTTGTCGTACTGTTTCTTGCCCTTCGCCAGGCCAATTTCGATCTTGATGCGGCCGCGCTGAAAATGCAGATCGAGCGGCACCAAGGTGTAGCCAGAACGTTCGACCTGGCCGATCAGCTTGCCGATCTGCCTGCTGTGCAGCAGCAACTTACGGGTTCGTACCGGGTCGGGCCTGACATGCGTCGACGCCGCCAGCAGCGGCGTGACATGCATGCCGAACAGGAAGACTTCGCCGCCTCGGATGACCACGTAAGCTTCCTTGATGCTTGCTCGGCCGCCACGGATGGCTTTCACTTCCCAGCCCTCGAGGAGCAGACCGGCCTCGATCTTCTCTTCGATGAAAAAGTCATGAAAAGCCTTCTTGTTGGCGACGATACTCATGGTGCCGTTTCTCGGGGTAAGTGGATTCGGGATGGGACGGAGAGTGTTAGAATGATTGATTCTACAGGATTCATGAGGTGTGGCAGCGGATGGCCATGGTCAACAAGTCGGTGCTGATCGAGCATTCTTCCAAGCAGATGTTCGATCTCGTCGACCGCGTCGAGGACTATCCGCAGTTCCTGCCGTGGTGCAGCCAGACACGCTGTGAGTTTCGGAACGACCGAAAGACGGTGGCCACCCTGCACATCAATTACCGCAGCGTCAAGTCGCACTTCACGACCGAGAACGATAAGGAGTCCCCTTTGTGGATGAAAATCAGTCTGGTCGATGGCCCCTTTCGTCGCCTTGACGGCCTTTGGCGTTTCAAGCCGCTGACCGAACAGGCCTGCAAGATTGAATTCCAGCTTTCCTACGAGTTTTCGAGCCGCATGTTCGAAAAGGTGATCGGCCCGGTTTTCAGTCAGATCGCCAATACTTTTGTCGACGCTTTCGTAAAGCGCGCCAACGAAGTGCATGGAATGCCAAATGCCTGATCCGCTGAGCGTCGAAGTGATTTACGCGCTACCTGCCAGGCAACAGATCGTCCGCCTGAAACTGCCGCCAGGCAGCACGCTGCGGCACGCGATAGAGGCCTCGGGACTGTTGCAGAAATACCCCGAAATCGATCTGACGAAAAACAAGGTCGGCATCTTCGCCAAGCTGAGCAAGCTCGACGCGCCGCTGCGCGATCAGGACCGTGTCGAGATTTATCGCCCGTTGATTGCCGATCCGAAGGAAGTACGCAAGCAGCGCGCCGCCGAAGGCAAGATCATGAAAAAGGGCGCCGGCGACAGCGACGGCGAGTAGCTCACTTGCAGTTGGCTTCCACGGCTTTGCGACTTCTGGCGAGTTCTTGTTCGCGCTGAGCGTCGTCAAGGATGATGCGCTCACCCTGGCTATCGCGCATCGAGATCCGCTGACCGGATTCCAGAACTTGCAGCGAGTTGCGCGCGGCTTCGCAGTTGGCCTTCCGGTCGGCCGCCGCGCGCTGTTCCTTTTCGCTTTTCTCGGCGGCTTCCTGGGATTCCTTCTGACGCTTGCGAAAATCCATCTCGCGGTCGGCCATCGTCTTTCCGGGATCGCTGCTCGCCGACGGAGCTTCAGCGTCGATCTTCTTCTGCTGACGCGCCTTGCCCGCCGGCGGGCGATCCGAAATCACGGTCTTGTTGTTTTCGTCCCGCCATTGATAGATCTGGGCATGTGCCGCGCAGGCGGCAAAGCACACCACAACGGCAATAGCAAAGTGTTTCATGGTCGTTCAGCGATAAGAAAGCACACTGTATAATACGTTTTTGTGACCTCGGATCAAAGGCCATGCGTGTAATCCAAAGGGCGCTGACGTTCGACGACGTCCTCCTCCTTCCCGCCCACTCCACCGTGATGCCGCGCGATGTCACGCTGAAGACTCGTCTGACACGCAACATCAGCCTCAACCTGCCACTCGTCTCGGCAGCCATGGACACCGTGACCGAAAGTCGCCTGGCGATCGCTCTCGCCCAGGAGGGGGGAATCGGCATCGTCCACAAGAACCTCAGCCCGAAAGCACAGGCCGTCGAAGCCGCCAAAGTCAAGCGCTTCGAGTCGGGAATTCTCAAGGATCCGATCACCGTTCCGCCGACCATGTCGGTGCGTGACGTTCTGGCGCTGACCCGTCTGCACAAGATTTCGGGCGTGCCGGTGCTCGATGGCCGGGTCGTCGTCGGCATCGTCACCAACCGCGACCTGCGCTTCGAAACCCGCCTCGACCAGCCGGTCAGCAACATCATGACGCCACGCGAGCGCTTGGTGACGGTACCGGAGGGAGCCACTGTCGAGGAAGGCAAGGCATTGATCCACAAGCACCGCCTCGAACGCGTTCTGGTGGTCAACGAAACCTTCGAACTGCGTGGGCTGATCACCGTCAAGGACATCATCAAGACGACCGAGCATCCTTATGCCAGCAAGGATGCAGCTGGCCGCTTGCGCGTCGGTGCCGCCCTCGGTGTCGGTCCGGGGACCGAAGAACGAGCCGAACTGCTGGCCGAGGCTGGGGTCGACGTACTGGTCGTGGACACCGCACACGGACATTCGCAAGGCGTCCTCGACCGCGTCAAGTGGGTCAAGAAGAACTTTCCTTTGGTCGAAGTGATCGGCGGCAACATCGCCACCGCCGAAGCCGCACAGGCGATGCTGGATCATGGCGCCGACGGTGTCAAGGTAGGAATCGGGCCAGGTTCGATCTGCACGACGCGTATCGTTGCCGGCGTCGGCGTGCCGCAGATCACCGCCATCCAGATGGTGTTCGAGGCGCTCAAGGGTAGTGGCGTTCCGCTGATCGCCGACGGCGGTATCCGCTATTCGGGAGACATCTCGAAAGCCATTGCGGCGGGAGGTGACGCGGTAATGCTTGGCGGACTTTTTGCCGGAACCGAAGAAGCACCCGGCGAGGTGGAACTGTACCAGGGCCGCTCCTACAAGTCGTACCGCGGCATGGGTTCGATCGGTGCCATGACTGCTGGCGCTGCCGACCGTTACTTTCAGGATACCGCGACGCTCGACAAACTGGTACCGGAAGGCATTGAGGGACGTGTTCCCTACAAGGGTTCGGTGCTGGCGGTCATCCATCAGTTGATGGGTGGCTTACGCTCGTCGATGGGCTATCTCGGTTGCCGAACGATCGCCGAAATGCACGACAAGGCCGCCTTTGTCGAAATCACGTCGGCCGGAGTCAGGGAGTCGCACGTCCATGACGTACAGATCACCAAGGAAGCTCCCAACTACCATGTCGAGTGATGCTGCCAAGGGGAAAGGGGTAACGGCCAAGGGCCGACGAAGACCATCAGCGGGCGGCGGAAGGGCCGCCCGCTCCATTTTTGAGATGCCGCCATGTCCCACCAAAAGATTCTGATTCTCGACTTTGGTTCGCAGGTCGCGCAACTGATCGCTCGCCGCGTACGCGAGCATCAGGTGTACTGCGAACTGCATCCCTATGACGTCGCCGAGGAATTCATCCGCGATTTCAGGCCACAAGGAATCATTCTCTCCGGTGGCCCGAACTCGGTCTACGAGGTCGAAGACTTCAAGGCGCCACCGGTAGTATTCGAACTGGGGGTGCCGGTATTGGGCATCTGTTACGGCATGCAAACGATGGCGGCCCAGCTCGGTGGCCAGGTCGAGAACTCGGCGAGGCGCGAGTTCGGCTATGCCGAAGTCCGCGCCCATGGCCACTCGGCCTTGTTCAGGGGCCTCGAGGATCGCCGCAATGAGCAAGGACATGGTTTGCTCGATGTCTGGATGAGCCACGGCGACAAAGTCACGCGCTTGCCCCCGGGCTTCAGACTCATCGGCAGCAACGAGGCGACGCCGGTCGCCGCCATGGCCGACGAAGCGCGTGGCTTTTTCGCCGTGCAGTTCCATCCGGAAGTCACCCACACGCTGAAGGGAAAGGAAATCATCGGCCGCTTCGTGCGCGACATCTGCGGCTGCGGGCGCGACTGGAACATGCCGGATTACGTCGCCGAAGCTGTCGCCCGCATTCGCTCGCAGGTCGGTCACGAGGAGGTCATTCTTGGCCTTTCCGGAGGCGTCGATTCCTCGGTCGCCGCCGCCCTCATCCACCGCGCCATAGGCGACCAGCTCACCTGCGTTTTCGTCGATAACGGCCTGCTTCGCCTGAACGAAGCCGAGCAGGTCATGGAGACCTTCACCCGCAACCTCGGCGTCAAGGTCGTACACGTCAATGCCGCGGCGCAGTTCATGAAACGACTGCAAGGCGTGGTCGACCCCGAGCAAAAACGCAAGATCATCGGCGGAGAGTTCGTCGAGGTCTTCCAGGCCGAGGCGAGCCGGCTCAACAACGCCAAGTGGCTGGCGCAAGGTACCATCTACCCCGACGTGATCGAATCCGCCGGCTCCAAGACGAAAAAGGCGCACACCATCAAGAGCCACCACAACGTTGGCGGCCTGCCGGAAAAGCTCAATCTCGACCTCCTCGAACCCTTGCGCGAGCTGTTCAAGGACGAGGTGCGGGAACTCGGTGTCGCCCTCGGCCTGCCGCACGACATGGTCTATCGTCACCCCTTCCCGGGTCCGGGTCTCGGCGTCCGGATACTCGGCGAGGTCAAACCGGAGTTCGCCGAGCTGCTGCGCCGCGCGGACGCCATCTTCATCGACGAGCTTCGCGCGGCCGGCTGGTACGAGAAGACCAGCCAGGCATTTGCCGTCTTCCTGCCGGTAAAATCGGTGGGCGTCATGGGTGATGGACGAACCTACGAGCACGTCGTCGCGCTGCGCGCGGTGGAGACTCAAGACTTCATGACCGCGCAGTGGGCCAAGCTACCGCTGAGTCTGCTCGCCAAAGTGTCCAACCGGATCATCAACGAGGTTAGGGGAATCAACCGCGTCGTCTACGACATCTCGAGTAAGCCGCCTGCGACGATCGAGTGGGAGTGATTTGGCGTCTGGCACCGAGTAGCCGAGAACACACCTAAACCCTCGTCACTTCGGGCTTTTTTATTTCGTTGAATTAAAGCGCTGCGCGCTGGTGTAAGCACCCCAGCGCCCTTGCGTTCTCCCTCTGTCGCTACCGGCGTTGGGTCTCGCCCTTGCCCTGACCGCTTGAGGTCTCGACACCTCGCTTCCCAACTCACTCGCAAGTCCTCGATCCTCGTCGTTGCGGGCGGCGTCCCCGCAGCCATCGAGGAGAAGATCATGAGTGAGCTGCGTGAGCGCATGAGCAACGCCATGTGCCTGCGAGGAATGGCGGGACGAACCCAGGAAGCCTACATCGGTGCGCTGATCGAACTGGCGAAGTACTACCCTACCACCGATCGCCGCCGGCATCGCCCCCGAGGGCGGTATCCACGGTCTTCGCCATGCCTTCGCCACGCACCGTAAGCGTCTATCGGGCCCACCTACCAATCCAGTGCCAGTTGCCGCACCCTCTCGAGGTTTTCACGGGAGAGCGCGATGGGCAAGGCTGGCGAAGTGGCAGCGTACTGGCAAGGGCATGTAGCAGGTTGGCGCGC
>NZ_JAPUVI010000042.1 GCF_029255285.1 Accumulibacter sp. | reverse complement strand
CGCGCCCTGTGGCGCTGGAGCTGGCCGCGCGCGGCGCTCTTCCTGGTCTTCTTCGTCGTCGTCGACTTCGCCTTCTTCTCCGCCAACGTCATCAAAATCCTCGACGGCGGGTGGTTTCCGCTGACCATCGGTGGTTCGGTCTTCGTATTGCTGTCGACCTGGCGGCGTGGCCGCCGACTGCTTGCCGAGAAACAGAAGCAACAGGCGATTCCGCTCGATGTTTTCATCAATGGACTCGCCACCGACGAACCGCATCGAGTTGCTGGCACCGGTGTCTTCCTGACCGCACACCCGGCCGGCGTGCCGCGCGCGATGCTACACAATCTGAATCACAACAAAGTGTTGCACGAACGCGTAGTCGTGCTCAATGTCAGCACGGAAGACGTACCGCATGTCCCGGAAAGCGAGCGCGTCCGCGTCGAAACGCTCGCCGCAGGATTCTACCGGGTCTTCGTCCGCTACGGTTTCAAGGACGACACCGATTTGCCGCGTGCGCTGGACCTGTGCAGCGAGCGTGGAGTACGTTTCGTAATGATGGAAACGTCGTTTTTTCTCGGCCGCGAAACGGTCGCCCGACAACCGCTGGTGCCTCGGGGGCATATGGCGCGCTGGCGGCAGGTCTTGTTCAACTGGATGTTTATCAACGCCGATACGACTACCGCGTACTTCAGGCTGCCGCCCAACCGCGTGGTCGAGCTTGGAGCACAGGTCGAGCTGTGAAGCGGTTTGCCAGCTCCCATGCGCTAGCCTTCTTCTCAATCATTGACGATCCGTTCGACGTCGCAGGCCTTGTCGGCGCTCACCCGGAACCACGACAGCTTGGCTTGCAGGCCGACGACGGTACCGACGATGATCAGCGCCGGCGCCTTGATTCCGGCTGCGGCAACTTTCTCCGGCAAACTGCCGAGGTCCGCCGTCACAACCCGTTGGCGCCGCGTCGTGCCGTTCTGTACGACGGCCGCCGGGTGCTCGGCGGGCAGGCCGTGGGCAATCATCTGACGGCAGATTTCTGGCAGGCCGCCGACACCCATGTAGAAAACGACGGTCAGCCGGGGGCGGGCGAGCGATGGCCAGTCGAGGTTGATCGTCCCGTCCTTCAGGTGGCCGGTGGCGAAGGCCACCGCCTGCGCGTGATCACGATGCGTCAGCGGGATTCCAGCGTAGGCGGCGCAGCCTGCGGCGGCAGTGACGCCGGGGACGACCTCGAAAGGAACTCCCGAGTCGACAAGCGTCTCGATTTCCTCGCCGCCGCGGCCGAAGACGAAGGGGTCACCACCCTTGAGGCGGACGACCGTCTTTCCGGCGCGCGCCAGGCGAACCAGAAGGCGATTGAGTTCGGTCTGCGGCAGCGAGTGATTCGAACTTTCCTTGCCGGCGTAGATCTTCTCGGCGCCCGGACGCGCCAGCTCGAGCACGCCGTCGGCGATCAAGTGGTCGTAGACGATGGCGTCGGCTTCGCCGATCAGGCGGGCGGCACGCAACGTCAGCAGCTCCAGCTCGCCCGGGCCGCTGCCGACGATGTACACGGTTCCGACCGGCGGTGAAGAAGGGGCGTGACTCATTTTCTCTTTCCATCCAGGGCTGAGGTGCAAGCATAAGCGCCCGGCACCCGTCCTTTCAACCCGAATCGACGCTTGTCGATCAGTCGGCGCCGACGTTTTGATGGAAGTCAAGGAACGCAAGGGCACAGGCATGCCATCCTGTGCGGAGTCTGACACGGATTTGACCAGGGCGACAGCCAAGCAATTTCACGAGGAGAGGGAGCAAGGAATGCAGAAGGTAATTCGTAACGTCTTGATGCTGGCCACGCTGCCGGTCGCGATCAACATGGCTTTTGCGGCACCGGCGACGAAGGCCGCGCCGGCCGCGGCGCCCGCTGCGGCGCCCGCCGCGGCGCCGGCGACACCGACGCTCTCGGCGGAAGACAAGGCGGCTGCCGGCAAGACCTATTTCGAGCGCTGCGCCGGCTGCCACGGCATGTTGCGCAAGGGCGCCACCGGCAAGAACCTCGAACCGGCCAATACCACCAAGCTCGGCACGTCCCGCCTCGAGAAGATCATGTCTTACGGGACCGAGGGTGGTATGCCCAACTTCGACGACATCCTGACCAAGAAGGAAATCGCCAACATGGCGGCCTACGTCCAGTTGCCGGCCGAAGCGCCGCCCGAGTGGAGCCTGGCCGACATCAAGGGGAGCTGGAAGCTGCTGATCCCGGTCGACAAGCGGCCGACCAAGCAGATGAACAACATCAACCTGGCCAACGTCTTTGCCGTCACGCTGCGCGACTCCGGCGAAGTGGCGCTGATCGATGGTGACACCAAGAAGATTTGGGGGGTCATCAAGACCGGCTACGCGGTGCATATCTCGCGTATGTCGACCTCCGGCCGCTACGTGCACGTCATCGGTCGCGACGGCCGTTATGATCTGATCGATCTGTGGAGCGAAACGCCGACCACGGTCGCCACGCTGAAAGCGGGTTTCGAAGCCCGTTCGATCGAGACGACGAAGTTCAAGGGCTACGAAGACAAGTACGCGGTCGTCGGTTCCTACTGGCCGCCGCAGTACACGATTCTCGACGGCCTGACGCTCGAACCGCTGAAGAACGTGTCGACGCGCGGCAATACCGTCGACGGAAGCTATCACCCGGAGCCGCGTGTCGCTTCGATCGTGGCCTCGGAACGCAAGCCGGAGTGGGTGATCAACATCAAGGAGACCGGCATGATCCGCCTGGTCAACTACTCGGATCTCGCCAACCTGAAGGAAACCACGATCAACTCCGCCAAGTTCCTGCACGACGGCGGCTGGGATTCGAGCAAGCGCTACTTCCTCGTCGCCGCCAACGCCTCCAACAAGGTGGCGGTGGTCGACACGCAGGAAGGCAAGCTGGCGGCGCTGGTCGATACCGCCAAGATTCCGCATCCGGGTCGCGGTGCCAACTTCAAGCATCCCAAGTTCGGTCCGGTATGGGCGACCTCGCATCTGGGCGCCGATGTGATCAGCATCATCGGTACCGACCCGGCGGGTCATCCGCAATCGGCCTGGAAGGTTGTCCAGGAGCTCAAGAACCACGGCGCCAACTCGCTGTTCGTCAAGACGCATCCAAAGTCCGAGAACCTTTGGGCCGACGCGCCGCTGAACCCGGATCCGAAGCTTGCCGGATCGGTTTCGGTATACCGGATTGCCGACCTCGGGAATCCCGATCCGAAAGCGGAAGTCCTCGACCTCGCCGCCGCCGCCGACCTCGGCAAGACCAAGGGTGTGCAGCGCGTGGTGCACGGCGAGTACAATGCCAAGGGCGACGAGATCTGGTTCTCGGTGTGGACCGGTAACAAGACCGAGCCGTCGGCGATCGTCGTGGTCGACGACAAGACGCGCAAGGTCAAGACCGTGATCAAGGATCCGCGTCTCGTGACTCCGACCGGAAAATTCAACGTCTACAACACGATGCACGACATCTATTGATTCCCTGGTGGCGTCGGACGCAAGACGGGGGGCCATGGCCCCCCGTTTTTTGGTGCGACGCCGGCCGGCAAGTGTGTCGGCCGACAAGGATCGGTTCGAAGGAAGGAAAGATGAGGCAAATCCTGCTGCTGTCGCTCGCCGTCGCCTCGCCGCTGGCTGTCGGCGCGCCGCCGGCGGTCGATCCGGCGATGCTCGAACTCGCCGACCGGAGCCGCTGCCTGACTTGTCACGATGTGGATGAAACCGTTCGTGGTCCGGCCTGGCGCGATGTCGCCAAGCGCTATCGCGGCAAGCCGGAAGTCGAGGAAGCTCTGGTCACCAAAGTCTATGAAGGCGGCGGCGGGGTTTGGGGCAACGATTACATGTCGGCCAACAAGCGTGCCGGGCTCGACAATATCCGCGTTCTCGTGCGCTGGATCCTCTCGTTGCCCTGATGAGACGCCGCTTTGGCCGACCGGCATCGGGTTGGCTTCGTCACTCCGGATCCCGGCCATCTTTCGCCGCAGTCGCGGCCCTCGTGTCATCGCTGCTTTCGACGGCCGCGGCAGCACAGTTCGAACCGCCGCCGGAGCGCCGCAGGGAACTCATCCACCTCGTCCGCCAGGACTGCGGATCGTGCCATGGCATGACGCTGCAGGGCGGCCTAGGCCCGTCGCTCAAACCCGACGCCTTGCGCGACAAACCCGCCGACTCGCTGGTCGCGACCATCTACGGCGGGCGCCCGGGAACGCCGATGCCGCCCTGGCACCGATTCCTCACCGAGAGTGAGGCGCGCTGGGTCGTCGAGCAGTTGCTGGCGGGTTTCCCCGACTAATCGCCCCGTGCGATGTGCCGGTCGACGCTGGCGACCGGCACGCAACCCGCTTCACTGCGCCGCGGTGGCAGGAAAAAGTCTCTCGGCCGGTGGCGCAGATGTGTCAGTACCGAGCGCGCCAGCGCCTGCCACTGGGCGTCGGAAACCTGCCGCGAGCGCAGCGCCACATTGAGGGCCAGGGCGAAGCTCACCGTCAGGTTCACGCAGCCGATCGCCGCGACGCCCAACACGGCCCAGCAGAACAACCCTATGTCGGGTGCGAAGTCGAGGCCGACGAATGCGACGCCGATGAAGGCCGATGAAAAGGCGACATGGCGGATATCGATCGGCAGGCCGACGAGCAGGCCGAAGAGCGTCGTGCCACCGAGCAGGAAGCCGAACAGCAGGTTGCCGGCCAGCGCGCCGAGGTTGTCGCCGATGTAGCCCGCGACACGGCGCATGCGGGCTTGGCCGAACAGCCGCTGCAGCCAGCTCAGTTGCAGCAGGCGTTCGGGAATACGGTTGTAGGCCGCGTAATTGTCGTAGTAGCCGCTGATCAGGCCGGAAATGAACAGGCAGACGCCGGCAATCGCCGCATAGACCACGGCGCCGCTATGGATCGGGCTCTGCTGCTCGAGCAGGAGCAACGATTTCTCGGAACCCGTCAAGGGCTGGCCGCTGATTCCCAAGACGGTCAGGGAAATCAGCGCGGCGAGCGGAATGGCGATGCCGACGTTGCCGAGGATCGCGATGATCTGGCTGCGGCAGGTGCGCGCCATCAGGTCGGTCAACACCTCGAGGTTGCGTAGCTTGCCGCCCGCCTCGCTGATGCTGGCGGCGATGGCGTTGGCGGTCATCGCCGGTTGTTTGGTCGCGACCGTGCCGTGCAGAATGTGGATCAGGCAGAAACCCAGCCCGTAGTTGAGGCAGAAGGCAATACCGCCGGTCAGCGGCGGCATCTGCGCCTTGGCCAGCAGTATCTTGAGACAGGCCATGCCGGCAATGACGCAACCCCCGATCATCGCCGAGCGCGCCATCGACCGATACTCCTCGAAGGTTTCGGTGATGTAATGCTCGCCGTGCTGGCTGGCGTTATCGGTGACGCGCAAGGCGATCAGTTCGGTATTCTGCCGCCAGTGCCGGAGCAGGTTGTTGCGCAGGCATTCTTCGCGCACCAGCTGGGTGAACAGGGTGACCATCGCCGGGTAAGCGGAGGTGCCGGTGGCGTCTGCCTGCAGGCTGGCGAGAATGTCGAGCAGTTGCTCGCTACGTCGCAGCAGTTGGCGCAGGCGCTGCAGATGATAGGTCAGGCGGATGCTGGTGCCGTTCCTGGCGGCGTTGCGGCGCACCCGCTCGATCACCTCTTGGCATTGGCTGAAGAGGACCCGCAGGTGGCGGTCGTCGGCGTCTCCCGCGACCGGCTGGCGCCAGCCTTCCTGGTAGGTGTCGACGTAGGCTGTGATCTCGCGATTCTGCGCGACGAAAGGCGATTCGTAGGCTTCGAGCGACGGCTCCAGGCGCAGCAACTCGGGCTCCATGCCGCAGGCCGCGATCCAGTAGGAAAGCACGCGCAGCGAACGAAGGATCTCTCCCAGGGCGCGAGGCAGCGTTGCGCTGGCCGGCATCTCAGCGAACTGAAGGGCTTCGATCAGATCTTGCCAAGTCTCTTCAGTGACGCCGATCACCCAATGACGGTCGCTCGGGCGGTCGAACAGGCGGCGCAGAACGCTGCGCAACAGGCCGGGATCAAGCACCTCCGGCAGCAGCGTATGGCCGATACGGTGCAGGCTCTCGGAAACGAAGCCGGTATTCGGCAGAATACCGCTAGCGGTGTACAGTTCGGTATGGCGGTGCGTCCGGAGCAGGCTCGTGAGTGCGTCGCGCAGAGCGCGCCGCAACTCGGGGTGCGTGCTCAGGATGTAGCACAGTGCCTGCAGGCTGCGTCGGGCCGATTCGTGGTCCGACGGGCTGCTCGGCCGGATCTGGTCGACCAGGAGGGCGAGCAACGTCGTCGGATCGGCGTCCGGATCGAGAAAGCGGTTGAGAAGCTCTTCCATGGCGTCGACGTCTTGGCTGGGGGGCAGGGTCCCGCGGCGACATCGGGGTTTGATCTCCTTGCGCCCGGGCGGTGTCGATTACAATCGGCGAATCTTAACAAACTATCGCGTCGCAGGTTCTCTGCCGACCGGCATGCGCCCATGATCATCGTTCTTTCACCTGCCAAAAGTCTCGACTACCGAACTCCGTCCACGCTGGCCGAGTACACGCAGCCGTCCTTTCTCGATCAGTCGCAATGCCTGATCGACCAACTACGTGGGCTGTCGCCAGCGGTAATCGCCAGCTTGTTGAAGATCAGCGATCCGCTGGCGGCGCTCAACGCGACGCGCTACGCCGAGTGGTCCCTGCCATTCACGCCGGAAAATGCCAAACAGGCCGTCCTGGCCTTCAACGGCGACGTTTACGCGGGGCTGGACGCGGCGACACTGTCGCCAGACGACCTCCATTACGCGCAGCAGCATGTCCGCATCCTGTCCGGACTCTACGGCCTGTTGCGGCCGCTCGACCTGATGCAGGCCTATCGCCTGGAAATGGGAACGCGACTAGCCAATCCGCGTGGTCGCGATCTCTATGCTTTCTGGGGCAGTCGCATCACCGAGGCGCTAGCCGCGTCGCTGCGCGAAGCCGAGGCCACGGTGCTGGTCAACCTGGCGTCGGAGGAATACTTCAAGGCGGTCAGTCCGCAAGCACTGCCGGTGCCTGTCGTGCAGCCGGTATTCGAGGACTGGAGCGAGGCAGGAGGCCGCTTCCGGGTGGTCAGCTTCTACGCCAAGCGCGCACGCGGGCTGATGACACGCTTCGCGACGGTCAATCGCCTGCGGCAAGCCGGCGACCTCAAGGATTTCTCGCTCGATGGCTATCGTTTCGTCAGCCAAGCGTCGGACGACAGAGTTTGGGTATTTCGGCGCGGACAGCCGGCCTAGGTTCCGTCGGGCGTGAGCGGCGGAAGGCACCTGCGAGCTTTCCGCCCTAGCTTGGCGGACCTTGCGTGAGCACATAGGCCGCTACTTCGGCGGTGACGATACCGTAGGCCGGTGGTGAGCGACCGCGTCCAATGAGGCTCAGGAGTCGACGATCGCGGGTGATCAGCAGATCGGCATGGCAACGCGCGGCGAGCACCAGGAACTTCTGGTCGTCGCGGTCGCGGCACAGTGGCAGCGAGTAATCCTCCACACCGTCGGCCTCGCAGGCAATCACCCAGCGCCGGTAAGCGGCGAGCAGCGCCTGTTGCCGGGCGGTGCCGAGGGCCAACGACGGGTAGGCGGTGACCCGCTCGAGCTCGGCCAGACAGGGTTGATCGACATAACATTGCACGGCGCCGCCGTCGATCGCCCGCCGCAGTGTGGCGGTCCGCGGGTCGGCGAAATGCAGCAGGTCGATGACGATGTTGGTGTCGAGGACGACGCGCATCGCTTCAGTCGACATCGAGTTCGGCGGCGACGTGCTCGGCGATCGCCAGGCAGGCGGTCAGCCCCGGCGATTCGATGCCGAACAGGTTCACCAGTCCGGCGACGCCATGTTGCGCCGGGCCCTGGATCAGGAAGTCGGCCGCCGGCGCCGAACGGCCGGCGATTTTCGGCCGGATGCCGGCATAGGCCGGAGTTAGCGCGCCGTCCGGCAGGCCCGGCCAGTAGCGACGAATTTCGGCGTAGAAGGCAGCCGAGCGTGCCGGGTCGACGCGGTAATCGAAGTCGCCGATCGGCTGTCCCGGCGGTGGGTCGGGCAACCACTCGACGTCGGGCCCGAAGCGCGTCTGGCCACCGAGATCGAGCGTCAAATGAATGCCGAGGCCGCCGTTCTCCGGCAGCGGATAGACCAGGCGCGAAAACGGCGCGCGGCCGGCGAGCGAATAGTAGTTGCCCTTGGCGTGGAAGCTGTGCGGGATCAGCGCCGACGGAAAACCTGCCAGTGAGCGCGCCACCTGCGGCGCCCACAGGCCGGCCGCGTTGACCACCCGGCTGGCCCGGAATCGCCAGATCTCGGCGCCGCCGGTGTCGAGTTCCAGGCCGGTCGCGACGACCGATCCGCCGCGCAGCGCGCTGCGCCGCGCCAAGGTGGCGCCGGCGCGCTCGGCATCGCCGAGCAGTGCCGACATCAGCCCATGGCCGTCCACGATGCCGGTAGACGGCGAGAGGAGCGCGCCCTGGCAGCTTAGTTCGCTTTCCAGCGCACGTGCCTGCGCGGCGCTCAGCAGTTGGAGGTCGTCGACGCCGTTCGCCTCGCCCTGGCGCTGCAAGGCAGCGAGCGCGTCGAGCTGGCGGCCGCTGGTGGCGACGATCAGCTTGCCGCAGCGTCGGTGGTCGACGCCGTGAGTGGCACAGTAGTCGTAAAGTTGCCGGCGGCCGGCAAGACAAAGGCGAGCCTTCAGCGATGTCCTCGGATAGTACAGGCCGGAGTGGATCACTTCGCTGTTGCGGGCGCTCGTTTCGCGGCCGAAAGCGTCGTTTCGTTCGAGGATGAGCGTCTCGATGCCGCGCTGCGCGAGCGCCCGCGCGCAGGCCAGCCCGACCACTCCGGCGCCGATCACCGCTGCGCCAACGCTCTCCATGCCGCATCCTCCGCTTGCCAGCGGGGAATTGTAACGCGCCATGCCTGGCGCACACGTCGAAGCTCAGGGGCGCGCTGCTGGCGGCGCGTCTCCCTGGAGCGCACTGTTTGCCGACGCCTTTGAAATGAGAGGGAAGCGTTCGGGATGGCGAATGGACTCGACTGACAGATCCACATCGAGTTGGCGCCAATAAAGATGATCCGGATTAGGCCATTCGTAAGCGTCCGACACAGCCACCCCTCGGGGGCGACGCGCTCAGGCTGTCGTCTTCAGTGGCAGCAGTTCGTCGATGCGGCTGTTCGGCCAATTTGGGAGCTTTTCGAGGGTCTCGGTGAGCCAG
>NZ_JAPUVI010000041.1 GCF_029255285.1 Accumulibacter sp. | reverse complement strand
CGCCGCGGCCGCCCGGGGCGGGGCAATCGGTTCCGGGCTACGCCCTCCACCGCTTGCCCCGCCCCGGTCAAAGCGGACAATTCATTTGCTACAAAACCGGACAGATCTATTTGTTGCCAACATCTCTTCACCGTGTTGGGGGGTGCGAACGGACGTTCCGACGGTACTTTTGGCGGTATGACGCCGATGGCCTGGACAGTCTGGTAGATCACTACCTGATTTTGACGATAGGCAAGGCCGGTCGGCGAGCGTCATGGTTTCACTGTGGTTCGCGCCGCCTCCAGGCAGCGGCTGGAAAACTTCCGTCGCGAGATCTATAGTGCAGTTTGCATATGAGCGTCTGCCGTTTGAGGTGTCCATGATCAGCAGTCTCTCGCCTTGGCAAACTGCGTTTTCCCCGTCGGTCGAGCGGGGCAGCGGTCGCTCGCTCGGCAGCGAGCAGCGAAGCGACATGCAGAACGGCCTGTCGGTCGACCAGCAGCGGCAGGTCGACGCCTTGCGCGCCGTCGACCGCAAGGTGCGTGCGCACGAGTTGGCGCATGTCGCGGTCGGTGGCGGGCTGGTCGGCGCGGCTTCGTTCAGCTACCAGGTTGGCCCTGACAAGCAGCGCTACGCGGTGGCCGGCGAGGTCAGTATCGACGTTTCGGAAGGCCGCGATGCGGAAGAAACGATCGCCCGCGCGGAGCAGATTCGTGCCGCGGCGCTGGCGCCGGCCGATCCGTCGTCGCAGGACCGTCGAGTGGCGGCACTGGCGACCAGGATGGAAACTGCGGCCCGGCAGAAACTGGCCAGCGAAGGGAGTGCGGTGAACGCGACGGATCGCGGGCCGCCTGTCAGCAGCGCACTCGCGGCTTACCAGTTGCCTTTTCAGGCGCCGCGCACCATCGGTTTCAGCGTTTTTGCGTGATCGATTATGCCGCCTCGTCGCTCGCCGAGCAAACCCCGGCCGCGACCACACGGCGCAAGGCACGGCGGCCGTTCCCTGGGCTGCGGCATCGACGATGCGCCGCCTCTTGTCCGAGCCCCGCCGATCGAATGAAAGTGGCTTTGCATCAAGACTATAATCGGTCAGGGTGCCAGTGCGAAAGCGAACCAACGATCGCAGAACTGTCTCGCACAGAGCACGCTGTCGCGGATATACCTTAATGAGGAGACAAGACATGCGCTACGCCACTCCCGGCACTCCCGGTGCCAAGATCGCCTACCAGGCCCGCTACGACAACTTTATCGGCGGCAGTTGGCTTGCCCCGGTCAAGGGTCAGTACTTCGACGTCGTTACACCGATCAGCGGCAAGCCCTATACTCAGGTCGCCCGTTCGACTGCCGAGGACATCGAACTGGCGCTCGACGCGGCGCATGCCGCCGCCGACAAGTGGGGACGCACGCCGCCGGCCGAGCGGGCCAACGTGCTGCTGCGGATTGCCGACCGCCTGGAGTCCAAGCTCGAAACGCTCGCCTACGCCGAGACGGTGGACAACGGTAAGCCGATGCGCGAGACGTTGAACGCTGACATCCCGTTGACCATAGACCATTTCCGCTACTTTGCCGGCTGCCTGCGTGCCCAGGAGGGTGGCATCAGCGAGATCGACGAAAACACCGTCGCCTACCATTTCCATGAGCCGCTCGGCGTTGTCGGCCAGATCATCCCCTGGAACTTCCCGATCCTGATGGCCGCCTGGAAACTGGCCCCAGCGATCGGTGCTGGCAACTGCGTGGTGCTCAAACCTGCCGAGTCGACGCCGATCAGCATCCTGATCATGGCCGAGATGATCGCCGACCTGCTGCCGCCGGGCGTACTCAACATCGTCAACGGTTATGGTCGCGAAGCCGGCATGCCGCTCGCCACCAGCCGCCGCATCGCCAAGATCGCTTTCACCGGGTCGACCACCACCGGCCGCCTGATTGCCCAGGCGGCGGCCAACAACCTGATTCCGGCGACGCTGGAACTGGGAGGCAAGTCGCCGAACATTTTCTTTGCCGACGTCGCCCAGGCCGACGACAGCTTCTTCGACAAAGCCATCGAAGGCCTCGTGTTGTTCGCCTTCAACCAGGGCGAGGTGTGTACCTGCCCGTCGCGCGCCCTGATTCACGAGTCGATCTACGAACAGTTCATGGCGCGCGTCTTGCCGCGCGTTGCGGCGATCAAACTGGGTGACCCGCTCGACACCGATACGATGATGGGCGCACAGGCCTCGCAGGAGCAGATGACCAAGATCCTGTCCTACCTCGATCTCGGTCGGCAGGAGGGGGCCGAAGTGCTGATTGGCGGTGTGCAGGCCCAACTCGGCGGCGAACTGGCCGACGGCTACTATGTCCAGCCGACGCTGTTCAAGGGCCACAACAAGATGCGCATCTTCCAGGAGGAGATCTTCGGCCCGATACTCGCGGTTACCACCTTCAAGGATGAGGCGGAAGCGCTGGAGATCGCCAACGACACGTTGTACGGCCTCGGTGCCGGCGTCTGGAGTCGCGACGGCAATGTCGCCTACCGCATGGGCCGGGCGATCAAGGCCGGTCGCGTGTGGACCAACTGCTATCACGCCTACCCGGCGCACGCCGCCTTCGGCGGCTACAAGGAATCCGGCATTGGCCGCGAAACGCACAAAGTGATGCTCGACCATTACCAGCAGACGAAGAACTTGCTGGTCAGCTACAGTGAGCGGAAGCTCGGCTTCTTCTGATTCACTTGTCACTACTCGGCAGGAAAGCACGCGCCGGGGCGGACAGGCGCCCCGGCGCATGGAGATCGACATGGTTGAAAAAGTCATTGCTACCGAAGCGGCGCTCGAACTGATCGAGTTTCTGAAGCGCAAGCACGGTCCATTGATGTTCCACCAGTCCGGCGGCTGTTGTGACAACAGCGCCGCCAACTGTTACCTGCCTGGCGAGATCACGATCGGCGCCGGCGACGTTTTTCTCGGTGAGATCGGCGGCTGCCCGTTCTACATCGGCAAGTCGCAGTACGAGTACTGGCGACACACGCAACTGATCATCGACGTGATCGACGGCCACGGCGGCACGTTCTCGCTCGAAGGGCCGGAAGGAAAAGCGTTTCACACGCGCTCGCGGGTGTTTGGCGAGGCCGAGTTGGCCGACTTGGCGGCGAAGCCGAGTTCGCCGCCCGCACAGCGGGTGGTATCGGACGGCGGCTGAGGCGGCCAGCGACACGCGACTTATACGGGGCGACGAGAAACCCCGGATTCGGCTCGTGAAGTGTCTGCCGGCTGTGGCCGCGATTCCTCGCTTGTCAGGCGTTCCGCGGAGCGCGCTGCCGACGAAGCGTTCAGCCGCGCAGAGCCTGTAACTCGCCGATGGTGACCCGTAAGCGCATCGATAGATTGAGCGCCACGTTGTGCACGATGGACAGCGCAAGGTCGCCGTGTTGCTTGGCGAGGAGGTCGAAATCCTCGTGTGCCAAGACGTAGACCTCGACATCGGTGAGCGCCAGCGCATCGGTCACGTGACCACTGGACTCCAGGAAACCCATGCCTCCGATGAGTTCGCCGGGGCCGATCGTAGCCAGATGATAACTTTCCTTCCGGTCGATCGGCACCGTCACCTTGACCGACCCGCTGCGTACGATGAACAGCGAATTGTCGTCCTCGTGGACCTTGAAGACGAAGTCGCCGGCACGCACCGGACGCGTGCTGACAGCGGCACTCAACGCGCGCACTCCATCGGACGAGATTCCTCGCAGGAGAGGGGAGTCCGCGAGAGCCATCGCGGGCAGGACGGTGTCTTGGGTGACGGCGTTGGCGCCGCCGTTGGTTTCGACCCATTCGAGTGCCTCGTCCAGTTGGCGGAAGGCGAAGGCTTTGTTGGTCGGTCGGACCACGCCGGTTTCCTTGAGAAAGCGTTTCATCTTCAAGCCGCTGGGCAGGCCCTTGGGAATGTCGCAAAACACCAGATACGCGTTGTGTTCTTCCAGCCGATCCTTGATCTGCTCGAGCACGTGCGTCGCCGTCACGTCGAGTGACTGCACGCGTCGCATGCTGAGGATGACGTAGGTACGGGCTCCGATTTCCGGCTCCAGCGCCGCCTGCAGTTGGCTGGCTGTGCCGAAGAACAGACTTCCCTGGAGTTCGAAGACCACCGCCTGCCTGGCTTGTTCCAGCGCTTGCCCGGTGTCGCGCAGCTTATAGGCGTGTTTGGAGAAGATTTCCGGTCCGTCGATGCGATTTCTGACGACGGAACTGCGCGTCTGCTCGCGGATGAACAGCATCATGGCGAGCGCAACGCCGACCCCCGAAGCGGCAATCAGGTTGACGAAAATCGCCACCAGAATCACTGCCACGATCACCACGAAATCGAGACGTGTCGTCGGGGTAAAGAAGAAATGCAGACTGTGCTGGTCGATCATGCGGTAACCGATGACCATCAGAATAGCGGCCAGCGCGGCAACCGGTATCCAGGCGATAAGCGGTGCGAGGAGCAGAAAGGCAACCAGCGAGAAGACGCCGCACATCAATCCGGAAGCGCGGCTCGTGCCACCGCTGGAAATGTTGATCAGCGAAGCCCCCATGGTTCCGGCGCCCGGAACGCCGCCAATCATCGACGAAGCGATATTGCCCAAACCCTGCCCGACCAGTTCGCGGTTCGAGTCGTGGTGCGTCTTGGTCATGGCGTCGATCACCACGCAGGTCTTGAGCGTGTCGATCGAAAGCAGAACCGCCAGCGTCAGTGAGGGCACGAGAACCTTGCTCACCGTCTCGACGTTGAGCACCCGGAAGGCCTTCCAGTGTTGAATCATCGAATCGGCAAGGCCGACGTCGCCCGTGTTCAAGCTTCCGACGAGCAGCGGGTTGCCCTGCGTCGTCAGTAGTTCGGGGTCCATCGCCCCGAGCAACTGGTAGCAGGCGACACCCGCCACCAGGGCGAGAATCGCCGCCGGGATGGTACGCGTCAGACGTGGCGTCAAAACCATGGTGGCCATGGCCACGGCACCGACAACCACTCCCGGCCATGACCAAATGCCGGGTGACGAAACGGCGTCGACCAGCGCCGTGCCATTCGCTACGCCGAGAAACTTGGGGATCTGGCTGCCAATGATGATCAGGCCGACGCCGCTCAAATAGCCGCTGACTACCGGAAAGGGGATGAACTTGATCAGACGGCCGATGCCCGCCAGACCGAGGCCGATCTGGATGGCTCCCGACAGCAGACCGATCAAGCCGAGCATCAGCAGAATCGTTTCGGCCGGCGTGCCTTGCTGCGAAAAGGTCAGCGCCAGCGCCGACAGAACCGCCGCCGCCGGCGCACAGGGGGCGGTAATCAGCCGGCTGCTGCCGCCAAACGAAGGCGCCACCAGCGCTAGTGCGGTGGCGCCGAGGATTCCGGCGAGCGCACCCTGTGCCGCCAGGGTGCCACCCAAAGGCGCCAGAATGGTGACGCCAAACGCAATTGCCGAAGGCAGAGCGACGAGCATCGCCGCCAGCCCACCCCAAAAATCGTTGGTCAGCGTGGCACGGGAAAAAACGACCTTGCTTGTCAGTTCACTCAACATCGATGACCTTTCGACCACGGAGCCGAGCGCCGGCCCGACTTGTCGCGGCGATCAGGGAGTAGCCAAAGGCCGGATCCTGGTCTTGCTCGCACATCATTGCAACGCGTTGCGAATCGATAGTTGGTTGGACGCACTCAATGGGTCGCCGGGATGTGCCACGGGAGGCGGGGTTGTTGCCGTGTGGGACTCGGGAGATGCCGGTAAGGGTAAAGCGGGTATTCAGATCCATTATAGACACCGTATCGGCGTGCTGTGCAGTAGTTCATAGCCGTCGGTGGCCGCTTGGCGAGACACTGCATGGCGTAGACGAGCCGTGCCATTACCCCGTGAGGCGCGTCGGCTCGATAACCTCAACCACAAGCGGATTAGAGAAAGTATCCCCATGAAAAGGACTATCGCCCTCGCTATTGCCACCCTTGCCGCGACCGGCAGCCTGCCGACGGCGGCCTTTACGATCGACGGAAATCTCGTCGACTGGGGAGTAAACCACACAACCTGGGTTCCATCCCCCGGCATCGAATACGCGATTGACGACCAAGTGGGAGCCGGCGCCTATTATCTGAATCCGGGCTGGGGTGGACAAGCCTACGACGCGGAGGCGCTGTATGCCAAGATCGCGGACGGCCGGCTGTACATCGCCCTGGCGACTGGTCACAACCCGCGAACGGTGAACAACCCTGGCGCCAACAGCTATGGTGCCGGCGATTTCGCGATCGATTTCAGGAAAGACGGAACCTTCGACCTTGGCATCAACATCAAGCAGGTCAACAGCGTCGCCCGCGGCGGTGCTCCCGTTTTCGAGTCTTTCGGTGTCGAAGGAGGCGTATACAAGGACCCGACCTGGGCCTATGGGCTGTGGGACAAGAATGGCCACCACACGTCGCCGGAGTCCGCTCGCTACGCTCCCGACATGGCTCACCCGACGCATCTGCTCGCCGGTACGGCGGTGGGGCTGGCGACGCTGGCCTATACCACTAGCGGCCAGCCGGGCTACGGTGCGAACCCCGGGGACCGACATTACTTCTACGAAATGAGCGTCGATCTGGCCCTCTTGAGATCCGGAGGCTGGCACGATGGCGAGGCCTTCGACATCCACTGGACCGAGAACTGCGCCAACGACAGTATTTTCGTCGACCCACCGGGCATCGTCCCGGAGCCGGCGACGCTGGCCTTGATGGGACTGGGTTTCTGCGGACTGGTGAGCCGCCGTGGCAAGGAAATCGCGCCGGGTTGAACCGCGCAGCCAGTCTCTGTCGCCTGCAGGGGGGCCTCGCGCCCCCTTCTTCTAGCGCTACCGGATGGTCGCCCCGTCAGCTATTGCCGCTGTCGAGGAAGCTGCGCAGTTTGTCGGAACGTGACGGGTGGCGAAGCTTGCGCAGCGCTTTGGCTTCGATCTGACGTATGCGTTCGCGGGTAACGTCGAACTGCTTGCCGACCTCCTCGAGCGTGTGGTCGGTATTCATTTCGATGCCGAAGCGCATGCGCAGCACCTTGGCTTCACGCGGAGTGAGCGTGTCGAGCACATCCTTGGTAATGAAGCGCAGGCTGGAGTAAAGAGCGGCTTCGGTCGGCGCCAGCGTCGCGTGATCCTCGATGAAATCTCCCAGGTGCGAGTCATCGTCGTCACCGATCGGCGTTTCCATCGAGATCGGCTCCTTGCTGATCTTCAGGATCTTGCGAATCTTCTCTTCAGGCATCTCCATCTTCTTCGCCAGCGTCGCCGGATCCGCTTCGAGACCGGTCTCCTGGAGAATCTGCCGTGAGATGCGGTTCATTTTGTTGATCGTTTCGATCATGTGCACCGGGATGCGAATCGTCCGCGCTTGATCGGCAATCGAGCGTGTGATGGCCTGCCGAATCCACCACGTGGCGTAGGTCGAGAACTTATAACCGCGCCGATACTCGAACTTATCGACCGCTTTCATCAGGCCTATGTTGCCTTCCTGGATCAGATCGAGAAACTGCAGGCCGCGGTTGGTATACTTCTTGGCGATCGAGATTACCAGCCGAAGATTCGCTTCGGTCATTTCCCGCTTGGCGCGGCGAGCTTTCGCTTCGCCGGTCGACATCTGCTTGTTGATGTCCTTCAGTTCGCGCAAGGGAATGCCGATGCGGTCCTGCAGAGCCAGCAACTTTCTCTGTTCTTCCTTGATGTTCGGTGCATTGCGCGAAAGAATCGCGCCATAGGTCTTGCCGGCCGTGGCGATCTCGGCGTCCACCCAGTCGATGTTGAGTTCGTTGCCCGGGAATACCTTGATGAAATGCGCGCGCGGCATACGAACCGTGTCGACGCAGATGCGCTGGATCTTGCGCTCACAGGCACGCGCTTCCTCGACCATCGCGCGTACCGAATCGCACAGGCGCTCGATGGTCTTCGAGGTAAAGCGGATGCCCATCATCTCTTCCGAGATCTCCTGCTGGATCTGCAGGTAGCCCTTGTCCTGCGAACCTTTCCGGAGCAGCAAAGCATGCGCCTTGGTGTAGCCGGTCCGGATCGCTTCCAGTCTTTCCAGCCCCTCGGTTTTGAGCTTCAGCAGCGATGCCGCCGCTGCCGCCCCTTCCACCGCTTCCGCCGTTTCTTCGTCCTCCTCCTCGGCTTCGCTCGCCAGTTCCTCGGCAAGCTCCTCAAGCGAGCCGCTGGTATCTGGGTCGATCAGCCCGTCGATCAACTCATCGATGCGCATTTCGTCGCGCGCGATGCGGTCGGCGCAGTTGAGAATCTCGGCGATGGTCGTCGGGCAGGCAGAAATCGCCTGAATCATGTGCTTCAGGCCGTCTTCGATACGCTTGGCGATTTCGATTTCACCTTCTCGGGTCAGCAGCTCAACCGAACCCATCTCGCGCATGTACATACGCACCGGGTCGGTAGTCCGACCGAACTCCGAGTCCACGGTTGACAACGCCTGCTCGGCCTGTTCCTCGACGTCGGCATCGTCGGCCCCGGCAGCCGGCGCGGCATCCGACATCAACAGCGTTTCCGCGTCGGGAGCCTCGTCGTAGACCTGGATTCCCATGTCGTTGAAAGTGCTGATGATGCTTTCGATCTGCTCGGCATCGACGACATCGTCCGGCAGATGGTCGTTGATTTCGGCGTAGGTCAGAAAGCCGCGCTCCTTGCCCAGCTTGATCAGCGTCTTGAGACGCATCTTGCGCGTCTCGTCGTCCACCGGCGTCGGTTGCGTACCGACCTGCGCCAGGAGATCGGCCGCTGCCTTTGCCTTCGCCGCCTTCGTCGTTACCGCCTTTTCCCTTGCCATGGCCATTTCCCGGATAGCGTTGAACTGGTAAACCCTAAATTCTAGCACACTTCATGGGCACGGCTGCCCACGCTCGCGTGCTGCCAGCACCTGCAGGTACTGCTCCTTCTCTTCGCTCGACAAGCCCTTGACGCCAAGTCGCTGAATTTTTTCCTGCAAACGCGCGAAAGCGCGTCGTTGTTCGCTACCGGCCAGTTGTTTGAGCGTGCCGGCAAACTCGTCGTCGATCTCGCTTTCGGCAAATGGCTGCTGCATTAGTTCAGCCGCCGCCGTCTGCAGAAGCTGCTCGTACTCGTTGCCTCGAAGCTTTTCCAACAAAGTCGGATAGGCCAGCGTTGCCGCTTCGCCGACCCCGATCGTGTCGCACAACAGGCGCACCGCCCGGCTTTCCGCGGAGTCGTCCGGTAGCAATTCGAGCGGCAGGCGCGAAGCGAGCTGAGGTTTCTGGAGCAGCAGACGTAACAAGGGCCGCAACAGCGAGGGCGCCTGACGTGGCACGCGTGCGGGCGCTGGCCGGGCGACCGGGCGCAGCTCGCACAGCCGCTCGACTTCGGCCTGCGAAAAACCGCTGGCCTCGGTCAGGCGTTTCACCAGTTGCAGTCTCAGCAGTGGCGCCCGCAGGCGGCCGAGTAGTGGCTTGCTCTCGCTTACCAAGCGCGCACGACCCTCCGCCGTGCCGAGGTCGCAGCGCCCGGCGAGTTCGCGCAGCAGAAAATCCGATAGTGGCATCGCTTCGGCGAGCAGCCGCTGAAAGCCCTCACTACCGCGCTGTCGGACGAAGCTGTCCGGGTCCTCGCCATCGGGCAGGAAGGCAAAACCGATGCTCTTCTGTTCTGGGAGCGCTTCCAGGCTATTTTCCAGTGCGCGCCAAGCGGCTTTACGTCCCGCAGCGTCACCGTCAAAGCAGAAAACCAAGCGCTCGGCCTGGCGCAGCAGCTTCTGCACGTGCGTCGGCGTGGTCGCCGTGCCGAGCGTAGCGATGGCGTTGCCGACGCCATGCTCGGCCAGTGCGATGACGTCCATATAGCCCTCGACGACGATCGCCACCCCGCTTTCGCGAATCGCGGCGCGCGCCTGCGGCAGGCCGAAGACCTCGCGACCCTTTTCGAAAAGCGGCGTCTCGGGCGAGTTCAAGTACTTCGGCTCGCCTTGCTCGAGAACGCGGCCACCGAAGGCGATCACCTCGCCCTTCTGATTGACGATCGGAAACATCACCCGGTCGCGGAAGCGATCGTAGAGCCGTCCCTGCTCGTTCCTGACGACCAGACCGGCGAGCTGCAAATCGCGATCGGCATAGTCGTCAAAGGCCACTGCCAGGTTCTGCCATCCTTCCGGCGCGTAGCCGAGGCCGAAACGGCGGGCGATTTCCCCGCGCACTCCGCGCGCCTTGAGGTAGGACACCGCCTTTTCCGAAGCTTTGAGCTGCTCGTAGTAGAACTTTGCGGCCCGTGCCATGAGCGCGCTGAGCGCTCGCGATGGCGGTTCGCTCTGCGCCGTCAGGCTCGGTTGGTCAGGAAGCGGCAGGCCGACGCGAGCGGCGAGTTCCCGAATCGCTTCGACGAAGCCGACCCCGGTATACTCCATCACAAAGCCGATCGCCGTGCCGTGGGCGCCGCAGCCGAAGCAGTGGTAGAACTGCTTGCTCGGACTGACCGTGAAGGACGGCGACTTCTCGCTGTGGAAGGGGCAGCATGCGGCAAAGTTGGCGCCCGCCTTCTTCAGTGGCACGTAAGCGTCGATCAGGTCGACGACATCAATGCGGTAAAGCAGTTCCTGAATGAAGGAGTCCGGGATCATCCAGAGCTTCCTCGGGCGGGTGGTGAAGCGAGGCGAAGCCACTCTTCAATGTCGATCAGGCGGTTTTCCGGCAATTCCAGAAACGCCAACAGCCGCCCATCTTCAGACGGACGGCTGTCCAGAGAGAAGCAAGCGGCTGTGGCTAGTAGAGCTTGGGCGGCAAGGTCTGGCTGCGCATCCGTTTGTGGTGCCGTTTGACCGCGGCGGCCAGCTTGCGCTTGCGTTCGGCGGTGGGCTTCTCGTAGAACTCGCGCGCTCTGAGCTCGGTCAACAGACCGGTTTTCTCAACGGTGCGCTTGAAACGGCGAATCGCAACTTCGAACGGCTCATTTTCCTTAACGCGGATTGCAGGCATCGACTCATCCCAAGGTCAAAAAGATCACATCACAGTTTAGCCGCACATTATAAACACAGTGCTGCCGAGAATCCAAGAGCCAATTGCCTGTTTTCGATAGTCATCCCGCCCCGCTACCACACCGCGAAGCGTGTTTCCTCGGTGCGCTGCTCTAACAAACCAGGGTCGTCGGTGGTGTGATCGGCCATGTTGAAGGCCCGCCGTCGACCCGACGCAGCGAAAAATACGGAGCAACTGGCGGGAATCGCTAGCGCACTCGTTATTGCGAACGGACATCTGCCGTTTCCTCCGTCTTCGAGACCCAATGGACGCGTGGTGAGCGGTCCCGCGCGCAATGCTCGGCATGAGCGAGGAAACCTGCGATACTCTGGCGGCCCGGGGACTTGTTGGTGGTGCGTCGCCCATCCCGATCGACGCGGCAGGCGACGAAGAGCGGCAGGATGGCCGCCGCCGCTGAGCTGTCGACCGCTTGGCCAGCCGCACTGGGCAAGGCTTTTTTGTGAACTGGCCGTGGCCGGAATGTGGACTGTCCCGGCCACGCTTCCAGCCGGGACGGCGAAAGGGAATGAGGATGAACTGGGATCCGGAGCAGTACCTCAAATTCGTCGAGGCCCGTCGACGGCCGGCGCTGGACCTCTTGGTCAGAATGGGCGGCAAGTCGGCGGCGTCCATTGTCGATCTTGGTTGCGGTACCGGCAATATCACACAACTGCTGGCCGAGCACTGGCCGGCGGCGCGGATCGTCGGCATCGACAGCGATCAGGCGATGCTCGAGAAAGCTTCCGCTACGGCGTCGCCGCCGATCGAGTGGCGGCAGGCCGACATTGCCACGTGGCAAGCTACAGACGCGCCGGATCTGATCTTTTCGAATGCCGCTTTGCACTGGCTGGACGATCACCGGCGCCTGTTGCCTAGCTTGATCGGGCAATTGGCTCCGGGCGGTGTCCTGGCGGTACAGATGCCGGCGAACTTCAACGCACCTTCGCATCGGATTCTCCTTGAACTGGCCGGTGATCCCGGCTGGCAGGAGGCTTTCGAGGGGGTGCGCATGGGCGCCGTGCTGCCCGCCGCCGAGTATCATGACTTGTTGACGCCGCTCAGCCAGCGCTTGGAGGTGTGGGAGACGACCTACTGGCAGGCGCTCAGCGGCGACGACGCGGTTGTCGAGTGGATGAAGGGAACGACTTTGGTACCCTACCTGGCCCGTCTCGACATGAAGACCGCCAAGCACTTCCTGGCCGCCTATCGCGCACGGCTGGCCGTCGCCTATCCACGACGCCCGGATGGTCACACGCTTTTCCCGTTCAAGCGCATTTTCCTGATCGCGCAGCGCTGAGCGGCGATGGCCGGCGTCGATCAGTCGGTGCTGCTGGCACTGGCCGCGGCAGCGACTCTTGCCGGCTTCATCGATGCGGCCGTGGGCGGCGGCGGATTGATCCAGATCCCAGCGCTGTTCAACGCCCTGCCGAACGAGAGGCCAGCCACGCTATTCGGCACGAACAAGTTCGCCAGCGTTTTCGGCACCAGTAACGCCGCTTGGCGTTATGCGCGTCGCGTTCGCATGCCCTGGCGCACGACCCTGCCAGCGGCGGTGGCTGCCTTTGCTTGTTCGTACGGCGGCGCGATGACCGTCGCCTGGTTGCCGCCGGCGCTGTTGCGTCCCCTGATCCTGCTGCTGTTGATCGCTGCCGCCGTCTATACCTTCGCACGCCCCGATTTCGGAGCGTTTCACCGGCCCCAGCACCAGGGACGCCGCGAGCTGGCCTACGCACTCGTCGTCGGTGGCGCGATCGGCTTTTACGATGGTTTCTTCGGGCCAGGGACCGGCAGCTTCCTGATCTTCCTGTTCGTCCGTTTTTTCGGTTTCGATTTTCTGCACGCTTCGGCGGCGGCGAAAGTGGTCAACGTGGCGACCAATCTGGCGGCGCTTGGCTTCTTCGTCCCGCACGGCCATTTCCTGCCGCTTCTGGCGCTGTTGATGGCGGTCTGCAACGTTCTTGGTTCGCTGTTTGGCACCCATCTCGCGCTGCGTCACGGCAGCGGATTCGTTCGCTGGGCCTTTTTGTGCGTGGTCAGCGCTTTTGTCGTCAAGTTTGCGCTCGATACTTTCATTTAGGCTTGTCTCGCCAATCCACTGGCCGCACAATGGCATTCTGCCGTGCGTCCGTCGCGCGGCCATCGAACCGCTCAATCGCGTTGGGGGAGACCATGAAAACAAAATCATCCATTGCCCGGCTGCTGGCCGTCCTGGGCGTCGCCTTTGCCGCCGCCGTGCAAGCCGACATCAACGTTGGCGTGACGCTGTCGGCCACCGGGCCGGCGGCATCGCTCGGCATTCCCGAGAAGAACACCTTCGCCTTGGCGCCGACCACGATCAGCGGCCAGAAGATCAATTACATCGTGCTCGACGATGCCTCGGATACCACCACGGCGGTCAAGAACACGCGCAAGCTGATCGCCGAGAACAAGGTCGATGTGGTCATCGGTTCGACGACGTCGCCCAACTCGCTGGCCATGATCGACGTGGTCGCCGAGGCCGAAACGCCAATGATCGCCATGGCCGCGTCGGCGCGCATCATCGAGCCGATGGACGCCAAGCGCGCCTGGGTTTTCAAGACGCCGCAGAACGATGCGCAGATGGCGACGGCGATCGTCGAGCACATGACCAACCACAACGTGAAAACGGTGGCCTACATCGGTTTTGCCGACGCTTATGGCGAAGGCTGGTGGAACGAGTTTTCGAAGATCGCCGAGGTGCGCAAGATCGAGATCGTCGGCAACGAGCGCTTCAATCGTACGGATACGTCGGTTACTGGTCAGGTACTGAAAATCCTGGCCGCCAAGCCGGATGCCGTTCTCGTCGGTGGCGCCGGCACGCCAGCCGCTTTGCCACAGAAGGCGCTCAAGGAAAAGGGCTACAAGGGAATCATGTATCAGACGCACGGCGTGGCGAACGCCGATTTCCTGCGCGTTTGCGGCAAGGATTGCGAGGGAACGTTCCTGCCGGCGGGTCCGGTACTCGTCGCGACACAACTGCCGGACAGCAATCCGATCAAGAAAGCGGCGCTCGAATACGTTGTCAAGTACGAGGCGGCGAACGGCAAGGGAACGGTATCGACCTTCGGCGCCCACGCCTGGGACGCCACCAAGCTGCTCGCCAACGCCATCCCCGAAGCCCTCAGGAAGGCTCAGCCGGGGACGGCCGAGTTCCGCAAGGCGCTGCGCGAGGCGCTCGAGAAAACGAAGAACCTCACCGTGACGCACGGTGTTTTCAACATGAACCCGCAGGATCATCTCGGTTTCGACCAACGTGCACGCGTCATGGTCAAGATTGAAGGCGGCAACTGGAAGCTCGTGCACTAGACGGTTGGCCGGCTGTTGGGCGCCCATGGCGGCGATCGCCGTGGTGGTCGGCCGCGAGGATGGTTGGCGCCGTCGGACAGCCGGGCCCTGATGAGTATGGCTGACGGCCCGGCGGCTTGCCGGTCGCGACTGGAAGGGCTTCGATGGATTTGCAGATTGCCTTGCTGCTGGGGCAGGACGGTTTGACCAACGGTGCCATTTACGCGCTGCTGGCTCTGGCTCTGGTTCTGGTTTTTGCGGTCACGCGAGTGATTTTCATCCCGCAGGGCGAATTCGTGGCCTACGGCGCGCTGACACTGGCCAGCCTGCAGGCCGGCAGGCTGCCGGGAACGGTCTGGCTGCTGCTGGCGCTCGGCGCCGTGATTGCCGTGGTTGACGGCTCGCTGGCGATACGTGCCCGGCAGTTCAAGCGACTGCCGTGGATCGTGCTGCTCAGTTGCGGTGTCCCGCTGCTGCTTGTCGGCGCGTTGCTCGCCGTTTCGGCGGCCACCTTGCCATTGCCGGTGCAGGTGCTGCTGGCCTTGATGCTGGTCGTTCCGCTCGGCCCGATGATCTATCGTTTGGCCTATCAGCCAGTCGCCGAAGCCTCGGTGCTTGTTCTGCTGATTGTCTCGGTGGCAGTGCACGTGACCCTGATCGGAATCGGCCTGCTGTTCTTTGGTGCCGAGGGTTCGCGCACGCCGCCGTTTACCGACGTCAGCTTGGAAATCGGCGATGCCCTGTTGCAGGGACAAACGATCCTGGTGGTGGTCGCCAGTGTCGTCTTGATCGTAGCCCTCTATTTTTTCTTCGAACGGACGATCTATGGCAAGGCCTTGCGGGCGACGGCCATGAATCGTACCGGTGCCCGCCTGATGGGTATTTCGGGATCGCTGGCCGGCCTGCTGTCGTTTACTCTGGCCGCTTCGATCGGTGCCTTTTCCGGCATCCTGATTTCGCCGATCACGACGATTTACTACGACTCGGGCTTCGTGATCGGCCTTAAGGGATTCGTCGGCGCGATCATCGGTGGCTTGGCAAGTTATCCGGTCGCGGCGGCTGGCGCCGTTTTGGTCGGCTTGCTCGAATCGTATTCTTCGTTCTGGGCCAGCGCCTTCAAGGAGGTGATCGTTTTCACGCTGATCATCCCGGTCCTGCTCTGGCGTTCGCTGAAGGCGCGCCACGTGGAAGAGGAATGAAGGACTCCACGCGCGCCGCGGCCTACCTCTTGCCGTTCGTCGCCGCACTCGCGGTCGCCCCGCTGCTGCTGCCGGAATTCTACGTCACCCTGCTCAACTACATCGGTCTCTACGCGATCGTCGCCTTGGGACTGGTCATGCTGACCGGCGTCGGCGGACTGACTTCGTTCGGGCAGGCGGCTTTCGTCGGGCTCGGCGCGTACACGTCTGCCTACCTGACGACCGTGCACGGGCTTTCGCCCTGGCTGACGCTGCCCGCCGGCCTGCTGGTGACCGCCGTCGTCGCCGTTTCGCTCGGCTTGGTGACGCTGCGCCTGTCGGGGCATTTCCTGCCTCTGGGGACGATCGCCTGGGGCATCAGCCTCTACTATCTGTTCGGTAATCTCGAGGTACTGGGCGGCCACACCGGCATCAGCGGCATCCCGCCATTGCAGATCCTGGACCGTGAGATCAAGTCGGGACGCGAGTTTTTCTATCTGATCTGGGCTGTCCTGCTGGTCGTCGTCCTCGGCACGCGCAACCTGCTCGACTCGCGCGAGGGACGCGCCATTCGTGCCTTGCGCGGCGGCTCGCTGATGGCGGAGGCGATGGGTGTCGACACGCCGCGCGCGAAGATCGTCATCTTTACCGTCGCCGCTCTCTATGCGAGTGTTTCCGGCTGGCTCTACGCCCACCTGCAGCGCTTCGTGAATCCGACGCCCTTTTCGCTGACGCAAGGCATCGAGTATCTTTTCATGGCTGTCGTCGGTGGTGTCGCGCACGTCTGGGGAGCGATCGTCGGTGCTGGGCTGATCACCATTCTGAAACAGTGGTTGCAGGACTGGTTGCCCATCGTGCTCGGGCAGAGTGGCAACTTCGAGGTCATCGTCTTCGGACTACTGATGATCTTCGTCCTGCATCGCGCGCGCGACGGCGTGTGGCCAATCGTAACGCGCCTGTTCCCGCCGCCGGCGCGGCGGCGGTCAGCGCCGACGTCTGTTGCGGAGACCGAGTCGCCGCCTCGCCTCCCCTTGGCGCGGCGTCCGCGGCCGGAATCCGGCTCGCTATTGCTCGAAGTCACTCGGGCAAGTAAGCGTTTCGGTGGCTTGGTAGCGAACGACAACGTCAGCTTCACGGTTCGCGCAGGCGAGGTGATGGCGCTGATCGGTCCGAATGGCGCGGGCAAGAGCACCATGTTCAACGGCATCTCCGGTGTCGACCCACTGACGTCGGGCGGCGTCTCCTTTCGTGGTCAACGTGTCGAATCCCTGCCGGCGCGCGACATCGCCCGCCTCGGCATGAGCCGGACCTTTCAGCATGTTCGTCTGCTGACCGGCATGAGCGTCATCGAAAACGTCGCTATCGGCGCGCATCTGCGCGGTGAAAAGGGTTTTCTCGCTGCCGCCTGCCGTGCCGATCGGGCCGAGGAAGCACGCCTGTTCGACGAAGCGGCGTGGCAGATCGAGCGCTGCGGTCTTGCCGAGCAAATGCATGATGCTGCCGGCAGCCTGCCGCTCGGCAAGCAGCGGCTGGTCGAGATTGCCCGCGCGCTGGCTGCCGACCCTTGTCTGCTGCTGCTCGACGAACCGGCCGCCGGTCTGCGCTACCTGGAGAAGCAGGCACTCGCCGATCTGCTGCGCCGGTTGCGTGCCGAAGGGATCGGCATCCTGCTCGTCGAACACGACATGGACTTCGTGATGGGCTTGGCCGACCGCGTGCTGGTCATGGAGTTCGGGCGCCAACTGGCTACCGGCCTGCCGGCCGAGATCCAGCGGAATCCGGCGGTGGTCGAAGCCTATCTGGGAGGTGTCGAATGAGGGTTCTGGACGACGACGGCGACGACGGGCAAACCGTGGTCCTCCAAGTGCGCGGACTGTCGGTCAGCTATGGCAAGGTCGATGCCTTGCACGGGATAGCACTCCGAGTGCACCGTGGCGAAATCGTCACTGTCATCGGTCCGAACGGTGCCGGCAAGACCACCCTGCTTTGCGCGCTGATCGGTCTGCTGCCGGTACGCGGTGATATCGTCTATCTCGGCGAGCGTCAGGACGCCGGGCGTAGCGTCGAGAAACTGGTGCGCCAAGGGATGACACTGGTGCCCGAGAAACGCGAACTGTTTGCCGAAATGAGCGTCGAGGACAATCTCCTGCTGGGTGCCTTCGATCGGTATCGGGTCGGCCATCGTGACCAGTTGGAAACCATCGACCAAGTGTACGACATCTTTCCACGCCTGATGGAGCGTCGTCAGCAGATGGCCGGTACCCTGTCCGGCGGCGAGCGCCAGATGCTGGCCATGGGCCGCGCGCTGATGGCCAAACCCCGGCTGTTGCTGCTCGACGAACCCAGCCTGGGGCTTGCGCCACTGGTCATCCGGGAGATTTTCCGCACCATCAGCCAACTCAAGAAGCTGGGCGTGGCGATTTTGCTCGTCGAACAGAACGCCCGAGCGGCGTTGCAGATCGCCGACTATGGCTACGTTCTCGAAACCGGCGAGTTGTCGTTGGAAGGGCGCAGCCGCGAGCTCCTTACCGACCAACGGGTCGTCGAAAGCTACCTGGGGCTGGGCGGCCGGCATTAGATCTGCTGTTTCTCGGTGCGGAGTTCACGTTCGACCAATCCCACTTACTCGCATTCGATGCGCAGTTCGCGACGAACCCCCAGGCGCTGCGCGTCATGCGAGACATCGTGCAGCTCGAGTCCCCAGCGCCGCATGGCTTGCGCCACCAAAAGGGCTTCGCCTCCGTTGAGGCAACCATCGGCGGCGACGATGTCGAGAAGCACCCGCAGAGTTCCCTTTTGCAGTTCGGGTGAGCGAATGTCGTCGAGCAAATGGTCGATCGTTTCGCTGTCGATCTCGATCTGCCCAAAACCGGGAGCGCGCGTCGACAGCCGAACGTCGTCGCAGAATTCGTGAATCACTCGATCGAAAGTGTCGGACGTGATGCCCAGCCGGTCGAGAAGATCCTGTTTTTGCAGCAGGTTCAGTTCGCTGTTGTCCAGCCCGCCATCGGCGAGAAGGGCGAGAGAGACGAAACGCGCCCTGGCTTCAGCGCTGTCCGAATCGTAGTGCCGCATATGCTTTCTCCAAGAAGAATCGGTTTGGGTTTTGTCGGCCATCGTTTGCTCGACAGCCCCACTATGCGAGCGCAAAGCGATAAAATCAAATGAGAAAATTTAGAATAGTAATTTGATAAGGCTTATACATGCCACGTCGCCGAATCACGTTCCGCCAACTGGAAGCCTTTGCCGCGGTCGCTGCGCACCGCAGCTTCACGAAAGCCGCCGCGGCATTGCATTTGACGCAGCCAGCAGTTTCGCTGCAGGTGAAGCAAATGGTCGAGGTCCTCGGCTTACCGTTGTTTGAACAGCAGGGGCGAGAGGTGCTCCTGACCGAAGCTGGCGAGGAAATGTCGAAAACGGTAAAGGCACTGGACGACGTCTGGAACCGCCTCGAGTCGGCGATCGACGACCTCAAGGGTTTGAAACGCGGCCGCCTGAGGGTGGCACTGGTACCCACGGCGCGCTCCTTCCTGCCGCGCATGCTGGGCGACTTTTGCCGGCGCTACCCGGAAATCGACGTCGAAATGGAAATCGCCGACCGCGAACGGGTCGTCTCGCGGCTACGCGGCAATCAGGATGATCTCTACATCATGGTCTATCCGCCGGAAGACCTTGAGTTGGTTAGCTACCCATTTCTCGACAATGAACTGGTGGTCATCGCGGCGGCAGGTCATTGGGCGGCTGGACAGCGGATCGAGCTCGGCGCGTTGGCCAGCGAGCGCTTCATTCTGCGCGAGACGGGTTCCGGCTCGCGCCGGACGATAGATACCCATCTCTCGCAGGCGGGACTGAAACTCGACGTCAGACTGACGTTGAACAGCAATGAGGCGATTTGTGACCTCGTTGCCAGCGGCATGGGACCGGCAGTTCTGTCCCGGCACGCCTTGCCGGTGGATCCAGTCACGCAGGGACTGTGCATTCTCGACGTCAAGGGGTTTCCCCTACGCAAGCATTGGCGTGCCGTGCACCTGAAGTCGAAGGCCCTGTCCTTGCCGGCGCAGGCTTTCCTCGACCATCTGTTGCAGGGGGCGAGGGCCGAAGATCGGGACGCGAGACCCGCCATCGGGTCCAGCTAGCGGCCGGCCATGTCGCCGCCCGAAGAAACCGCCGTGTCGAGCCAAAAGCGCCGCCTGCGCTCAGCCGGCAGCTTTGTCGCCTTGGTTTCGCGCGCCGCTGAAAGGGACGATCGACACGCCGTACTTGCGAGCAACGCGCTGGTACATCTCTCTCGCCGAAATCACCCGCGGGTTGCGCATGTCCTTGGTCTGGGCCATTTCCAGGTAGCGCAGGCCACGTTTCGCCAGCGTCGCGTCCCAGCCCTTGATGTCGAGCAGGGTGAAAATCGCTTTCGTCGCATTGACCAGGAACTGCAGATTCGGTACGCGTTCAGCCGCTTCCATCAGCAACTGTACGGAGCCCTGAACGTCGCCGCTACGCGCTGCCATCACACCGCGGTTGTTGAGTTCGACGATTTCCCGCCCGACCTGCGCAAGAAGCTCCTGGCCGCTTTCCTCTTTCCCGGCCCGCGTATACATGTTTTGGACCTGCGCAATCATGGCGCGGTTTTCGTGGTTCTCCGCGGCGACCTTGCGGACGAGTTCCTGCGCCATGGCCTCGTTGCCGGTCGCCAGGCAGGCTTGCGCCAAGTCGAGTGTCAGTTTCTGCGACACAGGTGTCGCGGCGCCTTCGTCCTGCAAGGACTGGTGTAGTAAAACCGCCTGCTCGACGGCGCGCTTGGCTTTGGCGGGATCCCCTTCCTTTTCGGCGCATAGACCCTCCATGACGAGCGCGGCCAATTCCCCGTGCTTGTTGCCTCGCCAGTCGCGGCGGAGTTCATCGGTCACTTTTCTGGCGCCTTCGGTATGACCGCGTTGCACCATGACGCGCGACAGATTGGTGTAGTCGTCGATGTTCTTCAACGATGACCCGCGACGGCGCTCCAGCACCTTGCCGTAGGCCTTTTCGGCCATCTGAAGATCGTTGTTGCGTGCCGCGACGTCACCCACCAGGCGCTGCCGGTTCGAGTTGTTGGGCGAGATCAGTGCCGCACGCTGCAGGATCTCCTGCGCCTCCGTCGCCTTGCCCATGTCGTCCTGCACTTCGGCGAGAAAGTCGTAGGCCGCTGTGAACTCGGGGAAGTCGTCAACCAAGGCCTGTCCGACAGCTTCCGCTTCGGCCAGTTGCTGCTGTCCGCGCAGCGCCATGGCCAGACCCATTTTCGCCCACGGCACGACACGCTGTTTGAGCACCTGCTCGTAAACGAGCTGCGCGTCGGCATGACGGCCCAGGGCATTGAGGATTTCTCCCTTCAGACGCAAGGCATCGAACAGGAAAGCGCTCTCTTGCCCGAGCAGCTTTTCGCAGGTGGCCAGGGCTTCGGTAAAGGCGCCGTTGTCGAGTTGCTCGTAGAGTTGCGCGAAAAAACTCTTCTTGTAGAGGGCGCGAATCAGCCGGCCGTGCAGCTCGTCGGCCGTGAAGGGTTTGATCAGGTAGTCGTCCGGCGCCAGCTCGGCGACCGAAACGACGTTGTGGTAGCCGCGCTCGCTGGTGATAATGATGAATACGGTGCTCAGGGCCACCAGGTGCTGCTGACGGAGTTCTTCGAGCAGTTGCTGGCCGTCGCGCCCGTCTTCGAGCTGGTAGTCCGACAGGATGATGTCGAAATGATGCCCTTTGACCTGCCGCAGCACTTCCGCCGAGCTGCCGGCATTATGCACCGCCGTAACCCCCAGCGCCGAAAGCATGATGCGAAGAGAGTTCCGGGCGTTGGGGTGGCGATCGATCAGCAGCGCTCGCTTGCTGGCCAGTTCCCGGCTGAGCTTGTGACGCAGCTCCTCGGTGCTTTCGGGCGTTTTCATGCTGAAACATTACGCGAGAGTTCTCTGTCGATCAAGCGCTCGATCGCCGACCGATGACACGGGCGGCATGACACGGCAGCCGTCCGGGCCGGGTGTCGGCACGGGCAGAGGCGGTCCGTGCCGACCTCCGAAAGCGCCTCAGGCGACCGATTGGCGGATCAAGTAATCGAAAGCGCTGAGCGAAGCCTTCGCGCCTTCGCCAAGGGCGATGACGATCTGCTTGAATGGTACCGTCGTGACGTCGCCGGCGGCGAAGACGCCGGGTACCGAGGTTTCGCCGCGAGGGTTGATTTCGATCTCGCCGCGCGCCGACAGGGCGACCGTTCCTGCCAGCCACTCGGTGTTGGGCAGCAGGCCGATCTGCACGAAAATACCTTCGAGCTCGACGCGATTTGCTTCGCCGCTGCGGCGATCGGTGTACACCAGCCCGTTGACCCGCTTGCCGTCGCCGGTCACTTCCGTGGTCAGTGCGCTGGTGATCACCTGGACGTTGGCCAGACTGAAGAGTTTCTTTTGCAGCACGGCGTCGGCTCGCAGTTGGTTGTCGAATTCGAGCAAGGTGACGTGCGCAACGACGCCGGCCAGGTCGATCGCCGCCTCGACGCCGGAGTTGCCGCCGCCAATGACGGCGACTCGCTTGCCTTTGAACAAGGGGCCGTCGCAATGCGGACAGTAGGCCACCCCGTGGCCGCGATACTCATTTTCGCCTGGCACATTCATTTCGCGCCAGCGCGCCCCGGTGGCAATGATCACCGTCTTGCTCCTGAGTGTCGCGCCGCTGGCCAGCCGAACTTCACTGAGCCCGGTGCCACCACCGGGGAGCAGCACTTCGGCACGCTGCAGATCCATGACGTCGACCTCGTACTCCCGGACATGCTGCTCGAGTCCGGCAGCGAGCTTGGGCCCGTCGGTCTGACTGACCGAGATGAAGTTCTCGATCGCCAGGGTGTCGAGTACCTGTCCACCGAAGCGTTCGCTGACGACTCCGGTACGGATTCCCTTGCGTGCCGCGTAGATCGCGGCGGCGGCACCGGCCGGTCCGCCACCGACGATGAGCACGTCGAAGGGTTCGCGGGCCGATATCTTCTCGGCTTCGCGCTGCCGGGCGCCGGTATCGATCCGCCCGACGATTTCCTCAAGCAGCATGCGGCCCTGACCGAAATGTTCGCCGTTCAGGTAGACCGTCGGTACTCCCATGATCTGACGGCGCGTCACCTCGTCCTGGAAAAGCGCACCGTCGATCATCTGGTGACTGATGCCGGGGTTGAGCACGGCCATCAGGTTGAGGGCCTGGACAACATCGGGACAGTTGTGGCAGGACAGCGAAATGAAGGTTTCGAAATGGAACTCGCCGGCAATCGCGCGAATGTCGTCCATGGTCGCCGCTTCCGCCTTCGGCGGATGACCGCCGACCTGCAGCAGGGCAAGAATCAGCGAAGTGAACTCGTGGCCCATCGGGATCCCGGCAAAGCTGATGCGCGGCTGTTCTCCGGCACGGCCAATGGCGAACGAGGGCTTGCGTGAAGCCTCGCCGTCCTGCCTGGCGCTGACCTTGTCGGAAAGTTCGGCGATCTCCAGGAGCAAAGCCCACATCTCGCGCCCCTTTGCGCTGTCGTCGAGCGAGGCGACGAGTTCGATCGGCTGGCGGATTTTCTCGAGGTAGGCCTTGAGCTGAGTCTTGATGTTGGCGTCTAGCATGTGATTTCTCTCGCGTCGGGTGTCATGGAAAAGGGGCCGCCAAGCAGCTAGCCCTGCAGCCCCTTTGCGCTGGAACCCGCCAGTTTCGCCACCGCGGCGGCGAAACCCGGCCACCGGCTTTCGTGTATTAGATCTTGCCGACCAGGTCGAGCGACGGCGAAAGCGTGGCGTCGCCCGGCGTCCACTTGGCCGGGCAGACTTCACCCGGATGGCTGGCCACGTATTGCGCCGCTTGTACCTTGCGCAGCAACTCCTTGGCGTCACGGCCAATGCCCAGGTCGTGAATCTCGCAGACTTTGATGACGCCTTCGGGATTGATGACGAAGGTGCCGCGCAGTGCCAAGCCCTCTTCCTCGATCATCACGCCGAAGTTGCGGGTGATCGTACCGGTCGGGTCGCCGATCATCGGATAGCGGATCTTCTTGATGGTGTCGGAGGCATCGTGCCAAGCCTTGTGCGTAAAGTGGGTGTCCGTGGACACCGCGTACACTTCGACGCCGATTTTCTGAAACGAATCGTATTCGTCGGCCAGGTCGCCCAGTTCGGTCGGGCAGACGAAGGTGAAATCAGCCGGGTAAAAGACGACCACTGACCATTTTCCCTTCAGGTCGGCGTCGGAAACGGGACCAAACTTGCCGTTGTGGAACGCGGTGGCTTTGAACGGTTTGACTTCGGTATTGATCAAGGACATCTTGAGCTCTCCTTCGAGTTCGGTGGATAAAAGAAACGACGGACGAATGGTAGTGGAGTCACCAGAATTGTTCCAATTGATTCTAGTAATCTAAATCATAGCCAGGCGCTATCGATTCCTGTTCTTTGGCGCTAGACCGGCCCTGGCAGCGGCAGATTTCCTTTGCCTGGCCCTGCGCTAATGAACGGGTCCGGCCGACCCCAAAAGCCATTCTAATGCCTCTTTGAGACACCTGAAACCTGTTATGTTTCAGCGAACTGGCGTAGAATCCCGTTCTTTCCCGTCGGTCCGCCGCGCGCCAGATGGCAATCGCCCATGCTTTTCCCTGAACGTTTTGATGTCATCGTAGTCGGTGGCGGCCATGCCGGCAGCGAGGCGGCGCTGGCTGCCGCACGCATGGGAATGAAGACCCTGCTGCTGACGCACAACCTGGAAACCCTCGGTGCCATGAGCTGCAACCCTTCGATCGGCGGGATCGGCAAGGGCCACCTGGTGAAGGAGATCGATGCCCTCGGTGGAGTGATGGCCGAGGCGGCGGACGAAGCCGGCATTCAGTTCCGGATTCTCAACTCGAGCAAGGGCCCGGCCGTGCGCGCAACTCGTGCGCAGGCGGATCGCGTGTTGTACCGGCAAGCCATTCGGTGCCGTCTCGAGCGCCAGCCGAATCTGATGACCTTTGCCCAGGCTTGTGACGATCTGATCCTCGACGGTGATCGCGTCGCTGGCGTGGTGACTCAGCTGGGCGTGCGTTTTTCTGCCCGGGCCGTCGTCCTGACCACGGGAACCTTTCTCAACGGCCTGATTCACGTCGGTTTGTCGAATTACACTGGCGGACGCATGGGAGATCCTCCGGCCACTTCGCTGGCCGCGCGCCTGCGCGACCTGGAGTTGCCAGCCGGCCGCCTGAAGACCGGTACGCCACCGCGGCTCGACGGTCGAACGATAGACTTTTCGGTTATGGCCGAGCAGCACTCAGACGATCCGCTACCGGTGTTTTCTTTTCTCGGCGACGCGGCGCAGCATCCGCCGCAGCGGCCGTGCTGGATTACCAGCACCAATCCGCGCACGCACGATATCATTCGCGCCAATCTCGATCGCTCGCCAATGTATACGGGTTTGATCGAGGGTGTCGGGCCCCGTTACTGCCCTTCGATCGAGGACAAGATTCATCGTTTCGCGGCCAAGAACAGCCACAACGTATTTCTCGAGCCGGAAGGCTTGGCGACTCACGAGGTCTACCCTAACGGCATTTCCACCAGCCTGCCTTTCGATGTTCAACTGGCGATCGTACGTTCGATCCGCGGGCTGGAGAATTGCCACATCCTGCGCCCCGGCTATGCCATCGAGTACGATTACTTCGACCCTCGAGCGCTCAAGTCCTCGCTCGAGACCCGGGCTATCGGCGGCCTCTTTTTTGCCGGCCAGATCAATGGTACGACGGGCTACGAGGAGGCCGCCGCACAAGGCCTGCTGGCGGGTGCCAATGCCGCACTATGGGCAGGCGAGCGGGACGCCTGGACCCCGCGCCGTGACGAAGCCTACCTGGGAGTGCTGGTCGACGATCTGATTACGCGCGGCGTGTCGGAGCCCTACCGGATGTTCACCAGCCGCGCCGAGTATCGTTTATCGCTGCGCGAAGACAATGCCGACCTGCGGCTGACCGAGGCGGGTCGGCGACTCGGTCTGGTGGACGACCGGCGCTGGCGAGCGTTTTCCGACAAGCAGGCGGCAATTGCCCGCGAACAGGAGCGCCTGAAGTCGACCTGGGTCAACCCCCGAACGGTCGGCGACGATCAGGCGACACGAGTCTTCGGCAAGCCACTGGAGCACGAATACAGTCTGTACGAATTGCTGCGCCGCCCGGACGTCGGCTATGCCGCGCTGATGACCTTGGACGCGAAGGACGTATCGGTCGACGCCGGTTTGCGCGACGCGCAGGTCGTCGAGCAGGTCGAGATTCAGGCGCGCTATCAGGGCTACATCGAGAGGCAGCAGGACGAAGTGGCAAAGAACCTGGCGAACGAGGCAACGCGCTTCCCGAAAGACTTCGATTTTGGCGGGATCAGCGGTTTGTCGAAAGAGGTCCAGCAGAAGTTGGCGGCCCAGCGACCGCAGACTCTCGGCCAGGCGTCGCGCATTCAGGGAATGACGCCGGCGGCGGTCTCGATCCTGTTGGTCCACCTGAAGCGTGGCGAAGCGGGCCGAGCGAACGAGAGAACCGGCGTGCAATGACGCCGGCGGCTCAGCTTGCCCAGGGCTTGCTGGCGGCGGGCATCGATCTGCCGACCACCGCGCAACGGCAACTGCTCGACTATGCGGCACTGCTCAGCAAGTGGAACAAGACCTACCGCCTGACTGGGCTGAGCGATCCGTCACAGACCGTCAGTCATCACTTGCTCGATTCGCTCGCGGTACTGCCTTTCGTCGGCGCGCCACCGCTGCTCGATGTTGGCAGCGGGGGTGGTATGCCGGGCATACCCTTGGCGATCGCCCGGCCGACGCTGGACGTGGTACTGCTCGATAGCAATTCGAAGAAAGCGGCCTTCATGCGCCAAGTGGCAATCGAGCTTGGCTTGGCGAATATTGCCGTACACTGCGGTCGGGTCGAGGACTATCGGCCGTGCGCCGACTTCGCGACGATCACGGCGCGTGCCTTTTCGCCGCTGAGCGAGCTCGTGAAACTGTCGCGTCATTTGCTGGGCGAGGGCGGTCACTGGCTAGCCATGAAAGGTGCCTGGCCACGGGACGAGATCGCTTGCTTGCCGGCGGACCTGCGGGTCAACGGGATACATCGGCTGGTGGTGCCCGGCGTCGATGGCGAACGGCATCTGGTGGTGATGAGCAAGAAGCACGCTGAGCATTCGGGGGATGGTTGATTTGGCAAAAATACTCGCGGTAACCAATCAGAAGGGCGGGGTCGGCAAGACGACGACCGCAGTCAATCTCTCGGCCTGCCTTGCCGAACTCGGCCAGCGCGTGCTGCTGATCGATCTCGACCCGCAGGGCAACGCGACCACCGGGTGCGGCGTCGTCAAGCGGGTCGCGATGCCGACGGTTTACGAGGTTCTGATTGGTCGCTCGACGGTCGCCGATACGCGATTGCGGACCGAATTCGGCTTCGATCTCTTACCCGCAAATCGCGAGCTGGCGGGCGCCGAGATTGACCTGATCGATCTCGGTCAGCGCGAATACCGCTTGCGCGATGCGCTCGCCGATCTCCAGGGGAGCCATGATTTCGTCCTCCTGGATTGTCCGCCAGCGTTGAACATGCTGACCGTCAATGGGCTGGTCGCCGCCGATGCGGTCATGATCCCGATGCAGTGCGAATATTACGCGCTCGAGGGTTTGACCGACCTTGTCGCAACACTGAAGAAAGTGCGTGCCAATCTCAATACGGTGCTCGAGATCGAAGGGCTGTTGCGAACCATGTTTGACCCACGTTCGACACTGACGCAGCAGGTGTCGCGCGAACTCGAAGGGCATTTCGGAAGCAAGGTCTACCGAACGATCATTCCACGCAACGTTCGCCTTGCGGAGGCTCCGTCCTACGGCAAGCCGGTGATCGCTTTCGACCGCAGTTCCAAAGGCGCCCAGGCCTACCTGCTGCTGGCGCAAGAGATTCTCGATCGGCGCGGAGGTGCCGGACGAGCCAGCGCCAGCCGTGTCGCACCAGGAGCCGAACCATGAAATCGAAAGGTTTGGGACGTGGACTCGACGCCTTGCTGGCCGGCAATGAAGCGTCGAACAGGGAGCAGCAACGGCTGCTGCCGGTGGGCCACATCCAGCCCGGCAAGTATCAGCCGCGGACCCGTATGGACGCCGCGTCGCTCGAGGAACTGGCGGCTTCGATCAGGGTACAAGGGCTGATGCAGCCAATTCTGGTGCGCCCGGTCGGCGACGACCGTTATGAAATCATCGCCGGCGAACGGCGCTGGCGAGCGGCGCAGATGGCCGGGCTGACCGAGGTGTCGACGCTCATCCGCGAGATCCCGGATGAGGCCGCGCTGGCGATGGCCTTGATCGAGAACATTCAGCGCGAAAACCTCAATCCGCTCGAAGAAGCCCTTGGTCTGCAGCGTCTGATCGACGAGTTTGCGATGACTCACCAGCAGGCGGCCGACGCCGTCGGGCGCTCGCGGCCGGCGGCGTCGAACCTGCTGCGCCTGCTGCAATTGGCGGCTCCGGCACAAGAACTCCTGATGTGTGGCGAGATCGACATGGGTCACGCCCGAGCGCTGCTTCCGCTCGCTGGCGCGCTGCAGGTTCAACTGGCGCAACGCGTCGTACAGAAAGGTCTGTCGGTGCGCGAAACCGAACGCCTCGTTCAGTATGCCCTGCGGCCGCCCAAGGAAACGGCGCCCAGGAAACCTGATCGCGATCTTCTGCGGTTGCAGGACGAACTGGCCGACCTGTTGGGGGCGCAGGTAACGATTCGGGCCAATAAGGCCGGTGCCGGCAGGCTCATGGTCGAGTTCGGCGACCTCGACCAACTGGAAGGAATTCTGCAGCGCCTACGTCATTGACGCGTCGCACCAATTACG
Source organism: Accumulibacter sp. (assembly GCF_029255285.1). GTDB lineage: Bacteria > Pseudomonadota > Gammaproteobacteria > Burkholderiales > Rhodocyclaceae > Accumulibacter. The sequence continues at coordinate 44,838 of NZ_JAPUVI010000041.1, read as the reverse complement.
CCTGTCGAGAGCTGCTCGAATTTGGCTGTAAGGCAGGTTTTATCGAGCAAAGACAACTTTTTTGCATGTGCGGTTTGATTCCTCTATGCGAGTCTGGTATCCTGCCAACGTTTTGGAGGGGTTAGTCGTGCATCCTCAAGTTCGCTGGGTGTTGCGCCGCCAGTTGGGCGTGACGCTGGCGGTGGCCTTGGTGGCCGGGCTGGTACTTGGGGTTAACGCGGCTGTTTCCGCCCTGCTTGGCGGGGGTATCGCGATGGCCAGTGCCCTCGCTTACGCCTGGCGGGCTTTGCGGCAGCCGAGCACGGCAGCTGCTGATGCGAAGAAGGCATTCAATGCTCAGGTCGCCGGCGAAGCCTACAAGTTCGCTGTTACCCTGTTGTTGTTCGCCCTGGTTTTCAAGAGCTACGCACAGCTCGCCGCCTTGCCGCTCTTCCTGGCCTATGTTGCAACGGTTGTCGTTTATTGGATGGCGCTGCTCCGGCAGCAATAGTCAAACAGGGGAAAAATATGGCTTCGGGCGAGGCATTAACGACGAGCGGTTACATTGTTCATCACCTGACCAATCTGTCGGTCGGACAGGGCTTCTGGACCTTTCACCTGGATAGCCTGATCGTCTCGGGACTCCTCGGCCTTTTCGCCTTCGTTGGCATGGCGAAACTCGCCTCCCGGGCGAGCGTCACCAACCCCGGCAAGATGCAGACCTTGGTCGAACTGATCGTGTCCTTCGTCGACCAGCAGGCGAAGGATACCTATCATGGCCGCAGTCCGCTGGTGACACCGCTGGCGATCACCATCTTCATCTGGGTTTTCCTGATGAACGCGATGGACCTCATCCCGGTCGATTTCCTGCCGGTGCTCCTCGGTTTTGCCGGTGTTCATTATTTCAAGGCTGTGCCGACCACCGACCCGAACCTTACCTTCGCCATGTCGCTGACCGTGTTTGCCATCATGCTGGTGATGGGCGTCAAGGTAAAGGGTGTCGGGGGTTTCCTGCATGAAGTCTTTACCGTGCCCTTCGGTGCCAAGCTCGCGCCGCTGAACCTTCTGTTCCGTATCATCGAGGATGTCGCGAAGCCGATCTCACTGTCGCTGCGCCTGTTCGGCAACATGTACGCTGGCGAAATGGTGTTCATCCTGATCGCCCTGATGGGCATCTGGCAGCTCCCTCTGGCCTTGCCTTGGGCCCTGTTCCACATCTTGATCATCACCTTGCAGGCTTTCGTTTTCATGATGCTGACCATTGTCTACCTGTCAATGGCCAGTGAGTCCCACGGCTAGTGGACGGAAACGCCGAGTCTTGTCTCAGTTTGATTCACGTTGTCCCTGTTTAACCCGTCTAGCATGTCTTACTAGGAGAAAGTAATGGAAGCCGCTCTGTCTATGTTGCTTGGTAATACCGCCATCGCCGTCGCCATCCTGATCGGTGCGGGTGCTCTCGGGACCGCCATCGGATTTGGTATCCTCGGTGGCCGATTCCTCGAAGGAGCCGCTCGCCAGCCGGAAATGATCCCGACTCTCCAGGTCAAGATGTTCATCGTTGCCGGTTTGCTTGACGCGGTTACCATGATCGGTGTCGGTATCGCGCTCTTCATGCTGTTTGCCAATCCCTTCATCGCCGTCGTCAAGGCCGCTGGCTAACCGCTTTTCTCCTATTGGATCAACTCTTGACAGGAGGTTAGCGTGAACATCAACGCAACGCTGTTTGGCGAAGCGATCTGGTTCGGTGTCTTCATCTGGATCACCATGAAGTACGTCTGGCCACCGCTGCAAAAGGCCATGGCTGATCGCCAAAAAATGATCGCCGACGGACTCGCCGCCGGCGAGCGCGCCAAGCACGAGCTGGAGCTCGCCGGCAAACGTTCCGCCGACGCCCTGCGTGATGCCAAGGCGAAGTCCGCCGAGATCGTCACAGCGGCCGAAAAGCGCGCCGCGCAGATGGTCGAAGAAGCAAAACAGACCGCCAAGGTCGAAGCCGACAAAGTGGTCGCCGCCGCCAAGGCCGAAATCGCGCAACAGGTCGAACACGCTCGCGCCGAACTGCGTGGCCGTCTCGCCGACTTGGCTGTCGCTGGTGCCGAGCGCATCCTGAAGCGCGAAGTCGACGCCAGGGCGCACGCCGAGATGCTGGCCGCGCTCAAGCAGGAACTCTAAAATCATGGCCGAACTCGTTACCATCGCCCGTCCCTACGCTGAAGCGGTTTTCCGCATCGCGCTGGAAAACAAGGCGCTAGCGGCCTGGTCCGAGCGGTTGTCGCTGCTTTCCGCCATTGCCGGGGATGAACGGATGCATTCGTGCATCGGCAACCCGGAACTGTCCGCCACCCAGAAGAGCGCGCTCTTCAAGTCGCTGGTCGGGCGGACGGTGGACGGAGGCGAGGCCAATCTGATCGACGTTCTCGCCGCCAACGAACGGCTGTCCGCCCTGCCGGAAATTGCCAGTCTTTTCGAGGCGCTCAGGTCGGCCCAGGAAGGCGTCAAAGAAGCGACGATCTACAGTGCCTTTCCGCTTGACGAGGCGCAGCGCACGGCGCTGATCGAAGATCTGGAAGCGCGCTTCAAGACCCGGCTAACTGCCGAAGTAGTCGTCGATCAATCGCTGATCGGCGGCGTAAAGATTGTCGTTGGCGACCAGGTTCTCGATACCTCCGTACGCGGAAAACTCGAGGGCCTGAGGTTGGCGCTCAACAACTAGGAGAATTTCCATGCAGTTGAATCCTTCCGAAATCAGCGAACTGATCAAGAGCAAGATCGAGAATCTTGCGATCAGCGCCGATCTCCGTACCCAGGGCACCGTCGTTTCGGTGACCGACGGTATCTGCCGCGTGTATGGTCTGACCGACGTCATGCAGGGAGAAATGCTCGAGTTTCCCGGTAACACCTTTGGCATGGCCTTGAACCTCGACCGCGACTCGGTTGGCGCGGTGGTTCTCGGCGAATATGACCAAATCAGCGAAGGCGACACCGTCAAGACTACCGGCCGTATTCTCGAGGTGCCGATCGGCCCTGAACTGCTCGGTCGCGTGGTTAACTCGCTGGGCCAGCCGATCGACGGCAAGGGTCCTCTGAACCACAAGCTGACCGACAAGATCGAAAAAGTAGCCCCTGGGGTGATCTGGCGCAAGTCTGTCTCGCAGCCGGTGCAGACCGGTCTGAAGTCGATCGATGCGATGGTGCCGATCGGGCGCGGCCAGCGCGAACTGATCATCGGCGACCGGCAGACCGGCAAAACCGCGGTCGCCGTCGACACGATCATCAATCAAAAAGGCCAAAACCTGATCTGCATCTACGTCGCGGTCGGTCAGAAGGCTTCCACCGTTGCCAACGTCGTACGCAGGCTTGAAGAGAACGGCGCCATGGCCTACACCATCGTCGTCGCGGCCACCGCTTCCGAATCGGCGGCGCTGCAATACATCGCGCCCTACTCCGGGTGCACGATGGGAGAATACTTCCGTGATCGCGGCCAGGATGCGCTGATCATCTACGACGATCTGACCAAACAGGCCTGGGCCTACCGTCAGGTTTCCCTGTTGTTGCGTCGCCCGCCCGGGCGCGAAGCCTATCCGGGCGACGTGTTCTACCTGCACTCGCGCCTGCTCGAACGCGCGGCGCGCGTTTCCGAGGAATGGGTCGAGAAGTTCACGAACGGCGAAGTCAAGGGCAAGACTGGCTCGCTGACCGCGCTGCCGGTCATCGAGACGCAGGCTGGCGACGTCTCCGCCTTCGTGCCGACAAACGTCATCTCGATCACCGACGGTCAGATCTTCCTCGATACCGACCTCTTCAATGCCGGTGTCCGCCCGGCGATCGACGCCGGCATTTCGGTTTCGCGTGTCGGCGGTGCCGCTCAGACCAAAGTCATCAAGAAGCTCGGCGGTGGCGTGCGCCTGGCGCTTGCCCAGTACCGTGAGCTGGCCGCTTTTGCTCAGTTCGCGTCGGACCTCGACGAAGCGACCCGCAAGCAGCTCGATCGCGGTCGTCTGGTCACCGAACTGATGAAGCAGCCGCAGTACTCGCCGCTGTCCGTTTCCGAAATGGCGATCACTCTGCACGCGGTGAATAAGGGACTGTTCGACGATGTCGCGGTGAAGAAGGCTTTGGTTGTCGAGAAGCAGATGCACGGCTTCGTCAAGCAGAAGTATGCCGACCTCATCAGCAAGATCGAAACCACCAAAGATCTTGACGCCGACGCTGAGCAGAAGCTCACCAAGGCGATTGAGGAGTTCAAGGCCACCCTGGCCTGATCGATCGAGGAGATTGCCATGCCTAGCGGCAAGGAAATCCGCAACAAGATCAAGAGCGTCGAGAGTACGCGCAAGATCACCAAGGCCATGGAGATGGTGGCGGCCTCCAAAATGCGCAAAGCGCAGGACAGGATGCGGGCGGCCCGCCCCTACGGCGAAAAGATCCGGCAGGTAGCCGGCAATCTTTCGCACGCCCTGACCGATTATCGTCATCCCTTTTTGACCGTACGCCCACAGGTCAAGGCGATCGGCTTGATCACCGTCACCTCCGACAAGGGACTCTGCGGCGGTTTGAACACCAACGTCCTTCGTCTCGCGCTGAGCAAAATGAGGGAGTGGGATGCCGAGGGAAAGAAACTGCGGGTCACCGCGATCGGCAACAAAGGCTTGGGGTTCATGCAGCGTGCCGGTGCCAATGTCGTATCGCAACTCACTGGGCTCGGCGACACACCGCACCTCGAGAAGCTTATCGGTCCGGTCAAGGTGCAACTCGATGCGTACATGAAAGGCGAGACGGACGTTCTCTACATTGCCTTTACACGCTTTATTAACACGATGAAGCAGGAACCGACGCTCTATCAGTTGCTACCCTTGTCTGGCGAGCTCGTAGGGGGAGAGAGCAACCGTTGGGATTACCTCTACGAACCTGATGCCAAGACGGTTATCGACGACCTGCTGGTGCGCTACGTCGAGGCGATGATCTACCAGTCCGTCGCCGAGAACATGGCTTCCGAGCAGAGCGCGCGGATGGTCGCCATGAAGTCGGCCTCGGACAACGCGAAGAACGTCATCGGCGAGCTCAAACTGGTTTACAACAAGGCTCGCCAGGCAGCGATCACCAAGGAACTGTCGGAGATCGTCGCCGGCGCGGCGGCCGTCTGACCACGGAATAGTTAGTTTATTGATTAGGGATACGACGATGAGTCAAGGAAACATTGTTCAGTGTATCGGTGCCGTGGTGGACATCCAGTTCCCGCGCGACGCAATGCCCAGGATCTACGACGCGCTCCTGCTCGACAAGGCGGAGGAATCCGACATGTGCGAAGCCGAGTTGATGTTCGAAGTCCAGCAGCAACTGGGGGATGGTGTCGTGCGCACGATTGCCATGGGGTCTTCCGACGGACTTCGCCGCGGCATGAAGGTCAACAATACCGGCGCCGGCATTTCGGTACCGGTTGGCAACGCAACGATTGGCCGCATTATGAACGTTCTTGGCCGACCGATTGACGAAGCCGGTCCGATTGCCACCGACGAACGCCGCGAAATTCACCAGTTGGCGCCGAAATTCGACGAACTGTCGCCTTCGGTCGACCTGCTGGAAACCGGGATCAAGGTTATCGATCTCGTCTGCCCATTCGCCAAAGGCGGCAAGGTGGGCCTGTTCGGGGGCGCCGGCGTTGGCAAGACCGTCAACATGATGGAACTGATCAACAACATTGCCAAGCAACACTCCGGCCTGTCGGTTTTTGCCGGGGTCGGTGAGCGGACGCGTGAGGGCAACGACTTCTACCACGAGATGAAGGAGTCCAACGTTCTCGACAAGGTTGCCATGGTTTTCGGCCAGATGAACGAGCCGCCGGGCAACCGTCTGCGCGTGGCGCTGACCGGGCTGACGATGGCCGAGCGTTTCCGTGACGACGGGCGCGACATCCTCTTCTTCGTAGACAACATCTATCGTTACACGCTGGCGGGTACCGAGGTTTCGGCGCTACTCGGCCGAATGCCTTCCGCGGTTGGTTACCAGCCCACACTGGCCGAAGAAATGGGCCGCCTCCAGGAGCGGATCACGTCTACCAAGGTCGGCTCAATCACCTCGATTCAAGCCGTGTATGTACCGGCCGACGACCTTACCGACCCTTCGCCGGCGACGACCTTCCTGCATCTGGACTCGACCGTCGTGTTGTCGCGCGACATTGCGTCGCTCGGCATCTATCCGGCTGTCGACCCGCTCGACTCGACTTCGCGCCAGCTCGACCCACAGGTGGTCGGCGAGGAGCACTATAGCGTCGCCCGCGCGGTACAGATGACCCTCCAGAAGTACAAGGAGTTGCGAGACATCATCGCCATTCTCGGTATGGACGAACTGTCTCCGGAAGACAAGCTGGCCGTCTATCGGGCGCGCAAGATTCAGCGCTTCCTGTCGCAACCATTCAGTGTGGCAGAAGTCTTCACCGGCTCGCCAGGCAAGTACGTACCGCTCAAGGATACGATCAAGGGGTTCAAGATGATCGTCGAGGGCGAGTGCGACAACATCCCCGAGCAGGCTTTCTACATGGTTGGCGGTATCGAGGAAGTGTTCGAGAAGGCCAAGACACTCTAGGCGGCTTCAGAGAACGTCGTTTCCGCACCGCGAGCGGTGTGGAAACGAACTCCAGCAAGGAAGGAAATCATGTCCATCAGAGTCCATGTAGACGTTGTCAGCGCCGAAGAGTTGATTTTTTCCGGCCAGACCGACTTCGCGGTATTTCCTGGCGAAGCCGGCGAACTCGGCATCTACCCGCGGCATGCCCCGCTGCTGACCCGTATTAAACCGGGAACAGTTCGGCTGAAAATCCCTGACCGTGACGAGTATGAACTCGTCTACGTCTCGGGCGGCATGCTCGAAGTCCAGCCTGCTTTGATCACGGTTCTCGCCGACACAGCGATTCGCGCCCACGATCTCGACGAAGCCAAGGCGATGGAAGCCAAGAAGCGGGCCGAAGAAGCCCTCAGAAATCGTTCTTCAGACGTTGGGCTGGCCACAGCAGAGGCCGAACTGGCGCAGGCCGTTGCCCAACTACAGGCGATCAAGAAGCTGCGCAGTCGTCACTAACAACGACCAAGGATGTTGGCGCAGGAGGGGGTTCTCCCCGGCGACAAAAAAGGCAGCTCGCAAGCTGCCTTTTTTGTCGCTCGGAGCATCGAATCTACAAATCTCTCAAGGAACTTCGAAGCGAGCGAGTCGTTTCTCGAAACGCGCAAAGTCATCACGCAAAGCATCGACCTCCGAACAGAAGCGCTCGACATCACGGCGATGTGCGATCGCGGCGTCCTCTTCACTGAAATACTCGGCCGCGGCCTGAGCCAGGCTCCTTAGGCCCTGCCTATGCCAATCGCCCACGCTTTTGGCAACGCGCAGCGCGCGGTGCGCAAGGACATCGCCACACAGTTGCGACAGATCGTGCTCGACGTCCCAAGCGATATTGCGAAAGACGAATCCCAGTGTCTCCGCCAAATCGACTGAACCGGCAATGGTCGCTGAAGAAAAAAGTGCTCCCCGGTCAAGCGCCGCGCGCAGCAGCGCATCATTAGGCAAACGAATGCTGACTGCCGGCGGGAGTCCCGTGTCGTCGGCTGCGAACTGCCCGGCTTCCGTTATTCTGACCACCCAGGCGAGCCCGCCGCACTCCAGCCGTGCCGTTTGCCCGGCAAACGGCAGCAATCGATCGCGCGCCCAGCTTTCGCCGGCCAGAACGTGATTGAGCAGGCGCAGGGCGCCTTCGAAGACCATCAGAAACCGGCCAGTTGCTGAATGCCGGCCACTACCCAGCCTTTGCCGCCCTCGATCGGCTTGGTGAGGTTCCAAACCTCGTCGAAAGGCTCCGCCGCTGCCTCGGCTTCTTCGCGAATCATCCCGCTGAAGCGAACGCTGGCCACGTGTCGGCCGGTCTCCGTCGCCAGATCCAGCAACTGGGCGTTCAAAATGACGACGTCGGTCTGTTGTGGCGCCTTGTTCCTTTCGTCGAATTGCAGCCGGATCTCGGCGAAAAGTTCCGGGCTAACAAACTCGCGAATGTCTTCAAGATTTCCCGCGTCGTTGGCCGCTTGCAGACGGAGGAAGTTAAGTTTGGCGACGCGTAGAAATCCTTCGCTGTCGAAGTCCGCTGGCACCTCATGCTCGGTACGGTCAAGGCACTGGAGTTTCCTCTCGACGTCGCCGGTGGCTGACGACGATCCGCTCTGAGCGGCCTCGAAGCTCGACGATGGCGCCATGCCGGGCCCACCGACGCCGGCGTATTCCATCGCTTCACCGGACAGCGGCGGCGCCTTGCGGCGAAACAGCAGCTTGAAGACGAGCACCACCGCCACCACCAGGAGCCCAATCATTAGTGCATTCGCCAAACCCTCACCCATGCCAAGATGAGACAGCAGCGCGGCAATTCCCAGGCCGGCGGCGAGTCCCGCCAGCGGGCCTAGCCAGTTTCGTTTTGGCGCTGTCGCTGCCGCTGGAGCCGCCGCCGGGGCAGAGGGCGTGATGCTGTTCTGGGCTGGTGGTGTCGCCTGCTTTTGTGTGACCGAATCCCTTTGCATCCCAGTCGATTTGCCACCACCCAGTCGCTTGGCTTCGGCGTCTCCGACCGCGAGACCAAGAGAAAGCAGGCAAACACCGAGTGCCATGAAAACTCTTTTCATGTTGCAATCCTCTTCTGTCAGAACTTGAATCCACGATGCAGAGCGACGATGCCCAATGCCATGTTCTCGTAATCGACCTGCTCGAGGCCGGCTTGTTCCATCAGCAACTTAAGCGCCGCCTGATCCGGATGAACCCGGATCGACTCGGCCAGATAGCGGTAACTCTCCTCATCATCGGTAATCAGCCGACCGAGGCGGGGAATTACCTTGAACGAGTAGAAGTCGTAAACCGGCGCGAGCGGCTTCCAGATCTGCGAGAACTCGAGCACCAGAAGACGTCCTCCTGGGCGAAGAACGCGCCGCATTTCGGCCAGCGCCAGATCTTTGTGTGTCATGTTGCGCAGCCCGAAGGCGACGCTTACACAGTCGAAGTAGTCGTCGGGAAATGGGAGTTTCTCGGCGTCACACTGCGCCACCGGAAGGATGTAACCCTTGTCGCTCAGCCGATCGCGACCGCGGGTAAGCATCGCCCGGTTGATGTCGGTCAACCATATCTCGCCGCTTTCGCCGACCTTTTTGGCGAAAGCCAGAGCCAAGTCGCCGGTGCCTCCTGCCACGTCAAGCACGCGCGCGCCCGGCCGCACGCCACTTCTGGCAATCGTAAGCGCTTTCCACAGTCGGTGGAGGCCGCCGGACATGACATCGTTCATCACGTCGTAGCGCTGAGCGACGGAATCGAAGACGTCGGCGACGCGCTGCGATTTATCGCCTTCATCCACCTCCTGAAAGCCGAAATGAGTGCGCTTACGGTCGTTCATGGTTCAACGCCAAGGGAGTTCCGGGCGGCCATGACGATCAGCGATTGCCGCAACCGCTTGATGTTTTGACCAAGGGCGTCGGGCAGGCTGCCGGATCGCGGCTGCCGCCTTCCCGCTGCAGTCGGTCGACGTACGCCTGCCATAGTTCATCCCGGTGAGCGCCCAGGTTGTACAAAAGATCCCACGAGTACAACCCGCTCTCGTGGCCGTCCGAGAAGACAGGCCTGATGGCGTAGTTGCCTACCGCCTCGACGCGTTCGATACAGACGTCACGTTTGCCGACCGGCAGGACTTCCTGACCGGGTGCGTGACCGCGTGCCTCGGCGGAAGGGGTGTAGACCCGAAGGAACTCGTAGCTCAGTTCGAAGCGCTGACCATCATCGAAGGTCAGCTCGAGAATACGCGACTTCTGATGCAGCCTGATCTCGGTCGGTGTCTTGGTGGTCTCGTCCAGGCCGGCCATGGGCGTTCCTGATTATAATTCGGACGCTTATCATAGCGCAAAATCCGGCCGCCAGAACCGGCCGCCGGATGGCTGTCCCTCAAGCTACGACGAAAGCCACCCGTTCGAAGTCAGAACCCTCGGTCAGCAGGCGCTGCAACTTCACTCGCCAAGGCTGGTCACTGTAGATCTCGACCAAGCGCTCAGGATGATACCAACCCGAAGGGAGGACGAGTGTCTGCTCCGCGCCGATTGCCGGCACCGCCGGCAGGATGAAAACCCGGCTGTAATGCTCGCCATGTCCGGGGATCTGGGGCAGTGGGCGCGCGGCGGCTGCCTGTGGTCGACCAGGGAGCGCCGTGACGCCGGCCACCAGGCCACCGCTCTGTTCTTGCCTCAACCACACGACTTGCGCCAGCAAGTGCGAGCTGCCGTCGTGTGGGCACAGCGACAGCAATTGCCCTGGTTCGAGCCGTCTGCCAGCGGTCGAGCGCAGGAGCCGGAAACCATTGGCGGATTGATCGAGAACCTCCCAGTCGTCCAGGGCAAAGCCGAGTTGCGCCTGGCGAACTGTCAGTTGCTGCGTTGGATCGACCATATGGCGAAACGCGAACAGGCTGTCGAACTCTTGGCGCGAATAGATGCGGGCATGTTCAGGTTGGTTGAATTCTTTACCGGAAATGTAGTAGTGCATTCCGGCAAAGCCCGAGCATACTTTGGCGATTCCCGCCGCCCGGTGGCGGCGAAACTTCCTTCCCGCACGCACCAAGGTCCATGGCCGGAAGAGACGCTTGATCAATCGATAAGACTGTGTCGCTGTGCAATCCTCGCCAAGGCCAAGCTGAACCGGCGCAATTTTCTGTTGCAGCTGCTGCAACAACTGATTGAGTTGCATTGCCAAACGGGAAGTGTCCAGGCGGCGCAGATTCTCGGTCTGCAAGCATTCGGCCGAGGCGCACAAACCCGAATCCTGCATCAGGTCAACGACGTATTGCGGCAGCGCTTCGCCCGGTACCGCCGGGCGGATACTGACGAGCGGCGACCATTGGTTTGCCCAGCGCCGAACCAGCCCCAGCTCCCGTGCGGACAGGCTGTAGGGCCCGGCCAACTCGGTCAGCAGCAGGCCAACGAAGGCTGCCGTGCAGTGCGTGCTTCGACCGAGCGCATCGAGTGGATCGGGAACCGAGACCGTCGCGACACCCCACTCCTCGGCACTGGCGTAAAAGCCGTGCAGGTCCAACCACAATCCGGCCGGTAGTTGTCGGCGCGCACGATGGTGCTCGATGATCGCCATCCCGGTGTAGTAGATGCAACGATGCAGGATCAACGCCAGTCGCTCAGCATGCGCGGTGCCGTCCTCCGGGCTTTGCAACTGCGCGCAGTGCGAATACGAGCGGGCAGCCTTCAGCCAGGTGCCTATAACCTGCTGGAAAGCCTGCTCTTCGATGTCGCCCAGCGGCAACGGCTTGTTGGCATAGCGCCGGGCCAAGTCCTCCTCGATGAAGCAGAGCGATATCCGTGTCTGCTCGAGCAGTTGCAGATAGACGTCGGCGGCTGGTGGGGCCTGCAGGAGGGAATCGAGAAACTCGTTCATGTCCAGCTCGGCTTGCTGTGAATCGGCCAGAGGAAGACGCGAAAGGAGCTGAAAGCCGGTCTGCAGGTCAGTAATCCGGAGACTTGCCGGCGCTTTGGCAAGGGCTGTGCTCATGTCTAGTACTCCTCGATGACCGCGTTTCACGGCGGCTGTTTAGGTGCTACGCAGGGCGGCGATGATGCGCTCGCCCAGTTGTCGTCCATCGACCGGACTGCGGCGCGGGGCGCTTGCTCGCTGCGCCGCGGCCCACACCGGATGCGGAAAGTGCCTGTCGTCGCGCCAGCGCGGAATCAGGTGCCAGTGGACATGCGGCGTCATGTTGCCGAGGCTCGCGAGATTGACTTTGTCCGGTTGATACAGGCCACGAACCGCACTCTCGACGGCGAACACGACGCTCATCAGTTGCATCCTCTCTTTTTCGGGCAGATCGGTCATTTCGCGCAAGTGCTTATGCAAAATGATCCGGCAGTAACCCGGATAGTCCGCATCGGCGACCATTACCACTCGGCAGAGGGCGCTCTCCCAGACCACCTCACCACCGGGTGAGCCGCAAAGCTCGCAATTGTTGAAACCGCTGTCAGCCACTTCGGACTCCTTGCTCAATGCCCCGGCGCCGTTGCGCCGCGATGAAGAGAAGAATAGGGAATCCGCTAGCGGAGTGTTAGGGAATAGGTCACAGAGTCGGCAAGGAAAGACAGGCCGCCCGGACAGGAGCGCTTGGCGCTGCCGCATCGCCCCGGCGAACGCGGCAGACGGAGATCAGCGCTCCAGATCGTGCTCGCCGCAGAGGGCGAGCATTTCCCGGCGCGTCGCATCGCGCAGCCGTACGGCTGCCGCCCAATCGGCGGCGCTTGGGACGAGCAGCGGCCCGATGGCCAGCGCCACATTCGCGTGTCGTGGCAGCCACGTGCCTTCGCGCAGGACAAGGCGCGTCCCTGTCAGACCACAGACCAGTACGGGTGCCTGCGCTCGGACGGCGCTAACGAAAGCGCCCATCCGAAACGGTTTGAGGCCTGCCTCACGCGAGAAAGTGCCTTCCGGAAAGATCACCAAGCTCTCGCCCCGTCCGAGCGCGGCGACGATCTCGTCTACATCCTGGACGCTCTTCGATGCCTCGAAGCGCTCGACAAACAGCGTGCCCAGCGAACGCAGGAAGACATGGACCAGCGGCTGGTCCACGAACTCGCGTTTGGCGACGAAGCTGTAGGCGAGGGCTGGCGGCAAGCTTGCGCACAGCACCAGCGCGTCTGTGTAACTGCAATGGTTGACCAGCAAGAGGTGGGGTGACGCGGGCAGGGCAGCGACTGGCGTCGCGCGCAGGGGTATGCCTGCCAGGCTTAAGAAGAGGCGCGCCGCACGATGTACGATGTGGCGCCCGATCGCCGGCGACCGCAGGGCAATGACCAGCGTCGCCACCGGAAGGGCGAGGAGAACGAACACCATCCAGCACCAGGCGCCGTAAGTCCGCCGAGCGATGCCTTGCGCCAGGTTGGCCAGGCGCGCACGTAACGTCGCCATCGTCAGCCGAAACATCTGCCATCGGACCGGCACGGCCCGGTTACCGATCAAACCACTCTCGAAGGCGTCGCGCGACGCGCTTCGACGGATCTTGCCACTGGAAGTCTTGAGTACCGAATTGAGTGGTGCCAAAACGATTTCGTCAGCCGGCATGCCGACCGTCTCGACAGCCACGTCGTTGATCCTGTGGCGCAGTGCCTCGCGTCGTGTCGGATCCTCTTCCCGTGTTTCAGCCATGACGACCAGCCGTTCACTGGCATTGACCGGATCCTTGCTGGCGAAAACGGCGACACACCCCCGGCGCACACCCGCAAGGTTGCCGACCGCTTGTTCGAGTTCATAGGGGTAGATGTTGCGCCCACCGCGGATAATCAGGTCCTTGACCCGGCCAGTAAGATAGATCTCGCCGTCGACCGTATACGCAAAATCCCCAGAGTCGAGCCAGCCATCTCGCCAAAGCGCCTGCGTCGCAGCGGGATTGCGATAGTAGCCGGCCGTGGCCGACGGCCCGCGAAACTGCAGGCAGCCGACGCGTCGGTCAGGCAGTTCGCTGCCCTGATCGTCGACGACGCGGATCTCGTGTCCCGGCAAAGCCCGACCGCAGGCCGGCACGCACAGCACGTCCGTGTCGCCACAGGCCGTCGGCAGCGCGCACTTATTGCGGAGCAGTGCATCACGCTGCACCCGGTCGATGCGCGGGCCGCGCCCGAGCGGCGGGAACGCCAGTCCCACCGAGCACTCAGCCAGCCCATAGACCGGGGTGATCGCCTCACCGCGCAGGCCATAGGGTGCAAAACGCTCGCTGAACGCCTGCAGGGTCGCCGGACTCACCGGCTCGGCACCGTTCAGCGCTAAGCGCCACGATGACAGATCGAGCCCCTGAAGGTCGGCGTCGGCCAACCTTCGGGCACATAAATCGTAAGCGAAGTTGGGCGCCGGCGAGAGCGTGCCTCGATGATGCGAGATTGCGCGCAGCCAGCGCACCGGCCGAGAAAGAAAAGCCAACGGCGACATGAGCACCAGTTGCATGCCAAAGTAGAGCGACCCGAACCACGCGCCAATCAATCCCATGTCATGATAAAGCGGCAGCCAGGATACGAAGACATCTTCGCTGCTCACCGCAACCGCCTCGCCCATGGCGCGCAGATTGGCCAGCAGATTGGCGTGGCTCAGCATGACGCCCTTGGGGTCGCCGGTACTGCCCGAGGTATATTGGAGAAAAGCGATGTCGTCGGGCGCTGCGCGGTAGAGCAGGCTCATTGGTTCGTGGTCGAGTTCGGCCGGAGTAAGGACTTCACTCAAGTCTGGCGCCTCGGCGCGCAACAAGGCCGCCACCCCTTTCGCCTGTGGCACCGTGATGATGAACACCGCCTTGGCGTTGGCCAGGATGCGCGCGTGCCGGCGCAAATGATCGTCGAGCTGCGCCAGACGGGCGGGCGGATAGATCGGTACGGGAATGCCTCCGGCGAGCATCACGCCGAAGAAACTCGTCAAGTAGTCGCTCCCGGTTGGCAGCATCAGGGCAACCGCCTGCCGCGGCAACAAGCCACGACCCACCAGACCGGCGGCGATGCGACGCGATTGCTCGAGCAATCGGCCGTAAGTGATGATCTCGGCCCGGGACTCTCCCTGCCGGCTAGCGCCATCGGCGTAGAGCAACACGTGCGTTCGTCGAGGATGGCGTTCGACATGCCATTCGAGAACCTCGACCAAGGTCGCCGCCAGCGTCGGAACGCTGCTCAGACTGGTGGCCGTCTCGAGCTCGACGAGTTCACTCGAGAGGCCGTCGGCACTCGCCTGCGCAATGAATCGTAACAAGTCCTGCGGCGTTTCGGCTTCGGTCAGTGCCGATTCGGCCAGTGCGTGGCCGAACTCGCTGCCTACACGCATCAGGAGCTCGACGCGGGCCAGGCTGTCCAGACCGAGATCTCGCTCGAGATGGCTGGCCAGGCTCACCCGCCCGCTGCGTCCCGGACGGGTTTCTTCGACCATCGTCGAAACGACGCGCAACAGTCTTGCCGAAACGTCGACGGGTGCCGCTGCCTGCCCCGCACTACCCAGCTGTGCGCTCATCGAGGACAGGCCTGGCGGTAGTCGTGCCGCGTGCGAAAAGGCGAGATCGAGCCAGGCGTCGTCATCTCAGCGAACATCGATGGCTCTCGTCGGACACGGCGCGACGCAGGCGCCGCAGCCCGTGCAGCGAGCCGCGTCGACCAGCGGCGTGGCCATGCCGCCGGCTCGCGACGCGAAGCGGATGGCACCCGAGAGGCACAAGTCACCGCAAATCCGGCACTCGACTCGATGTTGTGCCAGGCAGGCTTGGCCAACGGCGGCCCGCAACTGCCAAGCGGCCTGCTTGGGTTGCTTGCGCAAGGCACCGCTGTGACAGGCGCTGACACAGCCAGTGCAGAAAGTGCATTCGCCAAGGTGGAAGTCGAGCGCTGGATAGGCATTCGCGTCGCGATCAAGAACGACGATCCCTGTCGGACATGCCGTTCTGCAATCGCCGCAACGCGTACAAGCCTCGACAAAAGCTTCCTCGTCGACCGCCCAGGGCGGACGCAGCGGCCGCTTGCGCGTCGAGCCGAGTGCGCGCAGGAAATCACGTCGGCTAACCCGGTCAGTCACGGCGCCTCCGCATGACCCTACCCTCAATAAGCGGTTGGTGTTCCGCCGGCGCCGGCCTTCCAGCGGTCCTCGAAGACCACCTCGTCCATCGGCAGGCGACGCCCCCAACCCTGCGACTCGAGAACCGGTGCCGCCGGAAACTCGGCAACCGGTCCGAGGCACAGAATCGCGATCGGGCGACTGCCGGGAGGCATCTCCAGCAATTCGCCGACCGCCTCGGGGTCGAAGAAGGAAACCCAACCCAGGCCGATGCCTTCGGCCCGTGCCAGCAACCACATGTTCTGAATGGCGCAGGCGGTGGAGGCGAGGTCCATTTCAGGCAGTGTCCGCCGGCCGAAAAGGTGTGCTTCTCGGCCAGGCATCAGGGCCACGACCAGTACTTCGGCAGCCTCGCGGATACCGTCGATCTTCAGCTTCAGGAAATCGGCGGCGCGTGTTGGCAGACTGGCAGCGGTGGCCACCCTTTCCGCGTCGACGATTCCCCACAGCGCCATTCGCGTTTCATTGCTGACGATGCGTACGAAGCGCCACGGCTGCATGTAGCCAACCGATGGTCCAAGATGAGCCGCTTCAAGCAGGCGATCGAGCAGGCCGTCGGGTAGTCGCCCGGCGACGAAGTGCCGGATGTCGCGTCGTTCGCGGATGACACGCTCGACAACGGCGATGTCCGCCGCCGGATAACGATGTTTACTCATCATGATGTATGCCGCCTTCTCCAGCAGGTTCGAGCCTGACTCGCGAGCCCAAAGCTTACCAGAGTGGCCGCGCAGCCGCGCACGGCACGCGGCGGGTTGGCGAGAAATGCTCGCGGGAACTCCCGGCTCACGCCGTTTCGGCGAGGATAAAGTCAATCCGCCCGGTTTCCAGGTCCGCCCGGACAAGCTTCACGTTCAGACGATCGCCTAGGCGAAAGCGCTTTCCCGTTCGCTCGCCGAGCATCTGGTGCTTGACCATGTCGTATTGAAAATAGTCCTCGCCGAGTTCTGAGACATGTACCAAACCTTCGACATAGACTTCGTCGAGTGCGACGAATACACCAAAAGGCACCACCGCGGCAATCGTGCCGGCGAATTCTTCTCCGAGCCGGTCGCGCATGTAATAGCATTTGAGCCAGTTGGTCACGTCGCGTGTCGCCTCGTCGGCGCGCCGCTCGGTCATCGAGCAATGCATTCCCACCTCTTCCCAGTTGCCCGGCGAGTACTGGCTGGAGGCCAGGATCGCTTTGAGCGAGCGATGAACCAGCAGGTCGGGGTAGCGCCGGATAGGCGAAGTGAAATGGGTGTAATGCTCGTACGACAGGCCGAAGTGGCCGACGTTGTCGGGGCTGTAAGTCGCTTGGCGAAGCGAGCGGAGCATCACCGTCTGCAGTAGCTGAGCGTCAGGACGAGCTCTGACGCTGTCCAGTA
This sequence comes from Accumulibacter sp., assembly GCF_029255285.1. GTDB lineage: Bacteria > Pseudomonadota > Gammaproteobacteria > Burkholderiales > Rhodocyclaceae > Accumulibacter. The sequence continues at coordinate 27,859 of NZ_JAPUVI010000041.1, read as the reverse complement.
GTTCGGCGTAGTCCCTGGCTACCGGATCGTCGCCACCACCGAGGCTGAAACCGAACTCCCTGAGAAAACTACGCAGCGCGTCGAGTTTTTCGGCTGTCGGCCCTTCGTGTATTCGATAAAGGCACGGTTGGCGCTTGGCCTGAAGAAAAGACGACGCACAGACGTTAGCCGCCAGCATGCACTCCTCGATCAAGCGGTGCGCGTCGTTGCGGTGGGTGGGGATGATTCTCTCGATCTTGCCCTGTTCATTGAATAGCATGGTCGTCTCAAGCGTCTCGAAGTCGATCGCTCCGCGTTTGGCGCGCGCCTCTGCGAGCACCTGAAACAGCGTGTAGAGCGCTTGCAACCGCGGCTGCAGCGCACGTTCGTGATCGTTGCTCGGTGACGCGGCCCCGCTAAGCCACTGCCACACCTGATCATAGGTCAGTCGTGCCTGCGAGCGAAAAACCGCTGGATAGAACCGATAGTCGTTGATTTCACCGCACTGGTCGATCTCCATGTCGCATACCATGGCCAGGCGATCGACCTCCGGATTAAGTGAGCACAGCCCGTTGGAAAGCTTCTCCGGCAACATCGGAATTACCCGGCGAGGAAAATAGACCGAATTGCCGCGTTGCCGCGCTTCGCGATCGAGCGCCGTCCCGGGTTGCACATAGTGGCTGACGTCGGCGATCGCCACGACGAGCCGCCAGCCATGCTCCTTCGATTCGGCGAAGACGGCGTCGTCGAAGTCCCTCGCTGTGTCGCCGTCGATGGTGACCAATGGCAGAGCGCGCAAGTCGCTGCGTCCTTCCCAGTCCGAGCGAAGCAGCGCATCTGGCAGCGCCGCGGCTTCCGCGAGCGCTGCGCTCGAGAACTCGAAAGGCAACTCGTGCTTGCGTAACGCGATCTCGATTTCCATCCCCGGGTCGGCGTAAGTGCCGAGCACTTCGACGATGCGGCCGATCGGCTTCGAATGCCGGTCGGGTTGTTCGATGATTTCGACCGTTACTACCTCACCCGATCTGACCTGATGTGCACCTCCCGGCGCTACCAGGATGTCCTGGTTGATGCGCCGGTTCTCCGGAACGACCAAGGTAATCCCGTGTTCGACCAGTACGCGGCCAACGACCTTGCTGTTGGCACGTTCGAGAACTTCGACAATCACTCCCTCGCGGCGCCCGCGGCGGTCGACGCCAACTACCCGCACCAGCGCACGATCACCGTGCAGAACCTTAGACATCTGCCGTGCTTCGAGAAACAAGTCCTCGCCAGCGTCATCCGGGACCAGGAAGCCATAGCCGTCCTGGTGTCCTTCGACGCGCCCGGCGATGAGGCTGGCGCGTTCCGGCAGAATGTACGAGCCCTTGCGGTTGCGCAGCAACTGTGCCTCCCGTTCCATCGCGCGCAGGCGGCGTTGGAACGCTTCCAATTCGTGATCCCGAATGTCGAGCAGCGCGCACAGTGACTCGAAGCTGACCGGTTTGCCTTGCTCCTCGAGGATCTGCAGGAGATATTCGCGTGACGGCAGTGGCTGTTCGTACCTTTTCAGTTCGCGCTCCAGCCACGGATCGCTACGGCGGATAGCGGACAGCTTCTTTATTGACATTTGTTCATGTTCCTATAAAATCCGGCCTTCGCTGGAGATGCCCAGGTGGCGAAATTGGTAGACGCGCTAGGTTCAGGTCCTAGTGGTGGCAACACCGTGGAGGTTCGATTCCTCTCTTGGGCACCAGAAAATCAAGTAAGCAAGGGTTTCGACGTCGGGCGCATGATTTGCCGATTGTCCGCAGGCGGTATTGCCGTTTGGGGGCGGAAGTTCTCCTCTGTGCGTCTGGCTTCTTGGCTGGCTATTTTTCACTTTAGCACACGCCGCCAGTTCTCCGCCTGATGACTTGTTTTTGGCGCCTAGCCGGGGGTATGGACAGCCTCGGATTCCTGTACGAATGGCTTCCTGCGACGAGAGTTCCACTACCGGCCGGCGGCTTGCCCCCAAGCCCTCTGTCCGCTTCAAGCCCCGCATCTGGCGATCGCGCCGATAATCTGATGGGCCAGCCAGCGCCTCGCGCTGGGCGTGGCCTTTGGTACGGGAAGCAATCGCCCGGCGCGAGCCAATGAAGTCTGCGCGACCGATTCCATTTTTGCCGCTGGTCGCCTAAGATTTTCCCCGTGCCGGTCGACCGGCGCGAGTCAAGGTCTTGTAGGAGGGGTGCCGATGCGCTGGAATACGGCGACAAACGCGTTGACGCTGCTTGCTTTAGCCGGTATCGGCTGGCCGGTCCTTGGTGAGCCCTTGACCTTGCTGTTGGCCGCAACCGAGGAGGGCCAGTCGGACGTCAAACGGTACCTGGTCAGCGAAAAACTCGACGGGGTGCGAGCGTTTTGGGATGGGCAGCGCCTGCTCACCCGTAATGCTCATCCGATTCCGGCTCCCGACTGGTTTATCGCGAATTTCCCGAAGCAAGCACTGGACGGCGAACTGTGGATCGGGCGCCGTGAATTCGAACGGCTGTCGGGACTGGTTCGCCGGCAGACGGTCGACGACGCGGCGTGGCGCGACGTTCGTTATATGGTTTTCGAGTTGCCCCAGGCGCCAGGCAGTTTTCGCCAGCGAGTGCAGTCCTTGCAGGAACTCGTGAACCGTAGCGGCGTGCCCTGGCTGCAGGTCGTCGAGCAATTCGAAATCGCCAGCCGGCAAGCGCTCGAACGAAAACTGGACGAAGTCCTGCATTCTGGCGGCGAGGGGCTGATGCTGCACCGCGCCGATGCGGCTTACGTCACCGGGCGCAGCGATGTCTTGCTCAAAGTCAAGCGCTGGCGTGACGCGGAAGCGACGGTAGTCGGTTATCAGCCCGGGCAGGGCAGGTACCTCGGCATGCTCGGTGCGCTGCGTGTGCGTACAACCGACGGTGTCGAGTTCATGCTGGGCACTGGACTGAGTGATGCGGTGCGTCGCAATCCGCCGCCGCTCGGCTCCCAGCTTGTTTTTCGCTATCGCGATCTGACGGCGCGGGGGCGGCCGCGTTTCGCGTCCTTCCACCGTTGGCTTGATTTGTAGGGAGATTCGGTTGACTTCAATCCTCGATAGTGACGTGATAGTCTCCGATTTCCCGTTTTGGAGTCGGAGAAGATGATCACCGTAGCGAGTTTTCGTACCCTGAGGCATGCCGTGCCGGCCGCCTTTATGGTGTTGTTGCTGACCTGTGGAGGAGTTGGTGCGGCCGAAGTTCCTCTGGTTGACGGTACGCACTGGACCCGGTCCAGCGACGAAGTCAAGAAGGCCTACCTGATTGGTCTGGCCAATCTCGTTCAGGTCGAGGCGACGTACTACGCCGACAATCCGGCGCTCAACGAAAGCGGCTTCTCGCCGCGCGTTGCCAGAGGAATGAAGGGTCAGACGCTGGCCAGCGTACTCGAGGCGCTGGATAAATGGTATGCCGATCACCCGGAACAATTGCAGAGGCCCGTGGTGGAAACGATCTGGTTTGAGATGGTCGTGCCAGCACTTCGCCAGAGCAAGTAAGGGAGACGAGAGATGAAAAAGACTGGATTGGCAATATCCCTTGCCGTCGCCTTGGTGGCCATCGGGTGTACCAATATGACGTCGCAGCAGCAGGGAACCGTCAGCGGGGCGGCGATCGGCGCCGCGGCGGGAGCCGGCATTGCCGCCATCTCGGGCGGCAGTGGGTGGACTGGCGCAGCGATCGGCGGAGTCGTCGGTGGAACCGTTGGCAATATCAAGGGCAAGCAGCAGCAGGAGAAGCGCGGTTACTGAGATGGACGGCCGCGGCGCGTTATGGTGGGCAAGCGGCTTGGACCGCCAGGGAGTCTTGTGAAGAAGGCCGAAGACAGAGAGTACAGGGAGGGTCGACATCATGCCCATTTATGAGTACGCATGCGCCGCCTGCGGCAGGGAATTCGAAAAGCTCGTACGCCAATCTTCGCCGACGCCCGAGTGCCCGGATTGCCACAGCGTCGATCTGCGCAAGAAGCTGTCGGCCTTTGCCGCCGTGTCCGGTTCGCTGGCCCGTGACGGCGATCCCGGTCCCTGCGGAAGCTGCGGCCATCCTGATGGTCCGGGAGCCTGTCGCTTTACCTGAGCGTCAGCTTCCTTTGGCGGCTAGCGCCGCGCCTGCACCGCCGGACGTCAAACCGGCGAATGGCCGGACCGTCAGGGTCGGCTCGACGAGCCGGGTTCGTCCTGGCGTGGCGAGTTCACGAGACGTGCGGAGGTCATGTCGTGGGAGCGCGTTAACTGCTTGCTGGCGAAGCGCTGCCGCGCGCCGTGGATCGGGCGAGTTTGCCCTGGGCGGTGTCCTGCCTTTCCTATACATCGTTTTTTTTTTCCCGTAGAATCTTCACCTTGTCTTCCGCCATACAAAGCGCTGATGGCTTTGCTTGGCGAGAATGATCTGTGGTCTGAGAGCGTGTCTCGTTATCCGGCGGCGCAAGCCGCCGTTTCAGTTTCAAAGCCTCCGCAATAGGTGGTCCATGTCACACCTGATGAATACCTATGCCCGTCTGCCGATCGCCTTCAGCTATGGCGAGGGCAGCTGGCTGACCGATACCGATGGGAAATGCTATCTCGACGCGCTGTCGGGAATCGCCGTCAATACGCTCGGCCACAATCACCCCACGCTGGTCGCGGCGATCGCTGCGCAAGCCGGACGAATCCTGCACTCGTCCAACCTTTACCGAGTCACGCAACAGGAAGAACTGGCCGACAAGCTGGCCGCCTTGGCCAGTATGGACGAAGTCTTCTTCTGCAACTCGGGTTGCGAGGCCAACGAAGCGGCCATCAAGCTGGCGCGGCTTTACGGCCACCGGCTGGGCATCGATAGCCCAGCAATCATCGTTATGGAGAAGGCTTTCCACGGTCGCACCATGGCGACGCTGTCGGCGACCGGCAACCGCAAGGCGCAGGCGGGTTTCGAGCCGCTCGTCTCGGGCTTCGTGCGTGTTCGCTACAACGACATCGAGGCGATAAAGGCGATCGCCAACAGCAACAAGAATATCGTCGCGGTAATGCTCGAGATCGTCCAGGGCGAGGGTGGCGTCAACATCGCCGACATCGGTTTCCAGCGTGGTTTGCGCGCCCTGTGCGACGATCATGACTGGTTGCTGATCTGCGACGAGGTGCAGTGCGGCACCGGCCGCACCGGCCGCTGGTTCGCTTTTCAGCATTCCGGTATCCGTCCCGACGTGGTCACGCTGGCCAAGGGCTTGGGCGGCGGCGTGCCGATCGGCGCCTGTCTGGCCGCAGGCAAGGCGGCGGGCTTGTTCCAGCCGGGCAACCACGGCTCGACATTTGGCGGCAACCAACTGGCGGCGACCGCGGCGTTGACCACCCTGGGCGTGATCGAAAAGGATCGTCTGATCGACAACGCGCTTGCCGTCGGTCAGCTGATCCGCGACGGTTTGGCGCTGGCGCTGGCCGGCAGCAAAGGTGTCGTCGACATTCGCGGCCAGGGTCTGATGATCGGCATCGAGCTCGACCGCCCGTGCGGCGAACTGGTGACGCGCGCCCTGGCCATCGGTCTACTGATCAATGTCACGGCCGACAAAGTCGTTCGCTTGCTGCCGCCGCTGACCTTTAGTGCCGACGAGGCGCGTGAACTGGTGGCACGCCTGGCGAGGCTGATCGGCGATTTTCTCGCCGCCCGGTAGGGACACACGATGGACAGCGTAAAACATTTTCTTCAATTCAGGGACTGCACGCGTGCCGAGTACGAACACCTATTCGAGCGGGCGCGCTGGATCAAAGCCGAATTCAAGGCTTACCGCAAGTACTGGCCACTTTGCGACCGTACGCTGGTGATGATTTTCGAGAAGGCGAGCACGCGCACGCGCCTGTCTTTCGAAGCCGGCATGCAGCAGCTTGGCGGTTCGGCGATCTACCTCAATAGTCGCGATTCGCAACTGCAGCGCGGCGAATCGATCGAGGACGCCGCCCAGGTAATTTCGCGTATGAGCGACGTCGTGATGATCCGGACCTTCGAGCAGGCGATGATCGAGCGTTTCGCTGCCCATTCGCGCGTGCCGGTGATCAATGGCTTGACCAACGAGTATCACCCGTGCCAGATACTGGCCGACATCTTCACCTTTATGGAGCATCGCGGACCGATACAGGGCAAGACGGTGGCCTGGATCGGTGATTCGAACAACGTCTGCAATACCTGGCTGCAAGCCGCCGAGGTACTCGATTTCCGGGTACGTGTATCGACCCCGCCAGGTTACGAAGTCGAAGCAGCGCGCGCTGGGCTGCACGGCACCGGCCACTTCGAGCAGTTTGCCGATCCGATGGACGCCGCGCGCGCCGCCGACCTGGTGACCACTGACGTGTGGACGTCGATGGGTTTCGAGGCCGAGAACGACGAACGCCGGCGCGACTTCGCCGACTGGCAGGTTGACGTCGAGATGATGCGAGCCGCACGTCCGCAGGCGCTGTTCATGCACTGTCTTCCGGTGCATCGCGGCGAGGAAGTCGCCGCCGCCGTCATCGACGGTCCGCAAAGCGTCGTCTGGGACGAAGCCGAAAACCGTATGCATACGCAGAAAGCGCTGCTCGAGTATCTCTTGCTCGGCAGGGTCGACACTGCCTGACCTTACTCCAACTCCGCGGTCCGCGGCCGAGCGGACCGGCGCAAGGAATCCAAATGAGCGACATCAAGAAAGCCGTACTCGCCTACTCGGGCGGCCTCGACACTTCGGTGATTCTGAAGTGGCTGCAGGATACCTATCACTGTGAAGTAGTAACTTTCACCGCCGACCTCGGTCAGGGCGACGAACTCGAGGCGGCGCGTCCCAAGGCGCTTCGCTTCGGCATCGTGCCGGAGAACATCTACATCGAAGACCTGCGCGAGGAGTTCGTTCGCGACTTCGTCTTTCCGATGTTCCGCGCCAATACCGTATACGAGGGCGAGTACCTGCTGGGCACGTCGATCGCTCGGCCGCTGATTGCCAAGCGCCTGGTCGAGATCGCCCGGCTGACTGGTGCCGAGGCGATCGCCCACGGGGCGACGGGCAAGGGCAACGACCAAGTGCGCTTCGAGCTTGGCGCCTACGCACTGTGCCCGGACATCCGGATCATCGCGCCTTGGCGCGAATGGGATCTGTCGTCGCGCGAGAAACTCCTGGCCTACGCGGAGCGCCACGGCATTCCGGTCGAGATGAAGCATCGCCAAGGGGGGTCGCCGTACTCGATGGACGCCAACCTCCTGCACATCAGCTACGAAGGACGCCACCTCGAAGACCCGGCGGCCGAGGCCGAAGAGTCGATGTGGCGCTGGACGGTAGCGCCCGAGGCGGCGCCCGAGGCGGCCGAATATGTCGACCTCGAATTCGAGAAAGGTGACTTGGTGGCGATCAACGGTACGCGCCAGCCGGCTGCCGAGTTGCTGGCGTTGTTGAACCGCCTGGGTGGCAAGCACGGCGTCGGTCGAATCGACCTGGTCGAGAACCGTTACGTCGGCATGAAGTCGCGCGGTTGTTACGAGACGCCGGGTGGCACGATCTTGCTGCCGGCCCACCGGGCGATCGAGTCGATCACGCTCGATCGCGAAGTTGCCCACCTGAAGGACGACCTGATGCCGCGCTACGCCAGCCTGATCTACAACGGCTACTGGTGGAGTCCGGAGCGCCTCGCTTTGCAGACGCTGATCGACCACACGCAGTGCGTGGTGAATGGCTGGGTGCGGGTCAAACTCTACAAGGGCAATGTCATCGTCGTCGGCCGCGATTCGAAGAGCGACTCGCTGTTCGATTCGACCATCGCGACATTCGAGGACGATGCCGGCGCCTACGACCAGAAGGACGCTGGCGGCTTCATCAAGCTGAACGCGCTACGTCTACGTATCGCAGCCAATCTGGCGCGGCGCAGGAGCTGAGCGCGGGAGGATCCGTCGATGTTCGGGTTGACGGAAGAGCAGATTTCGGACTTCGGCATGACCTTCGGGATTGCCGCTTTCATGCTCTTCATGCTGTTCATCATCGGGGAAATTGCCTGGAAAGCGAAGGCCGGCAAGACCGGCACGATCGTCTTGTTCTTCGTACTCGCCTTCGGCATGATCGGCTTCATCACCAAGACGGTCCTCGAGAAATTTTGGAGAATGTAACCATGCCGTCATTCGATTTTTCCTCAGAAGCCGATATGGCCGCGTTGAACAATGCGGTCGACGTGACCCGGCGGGCGATCGACAATCGTTACGACTTCAAGGCGACCAGTGCCAAGGTCGAGTTGAACGAAAAGGACAAGCTGATCACCTTGTACGGCGATTCCGATTTCCAACTCGAGCAGATCAAGGATCTGCTCTTCCCGGCGATGGAAAAGAAGGAGAAGGAAAGCACCAAACGCCTCGACAGTCAGCCCGTGCAACGCGTTTCCGGTAACAAGGTGAAGCAGGATCTGAAGATCCGCCTCGGGATCGAGTCGGAACTGGCAAAAAAGATCGTCAAGCTGATCAAGGATTCGAAACTCAAGGTCCAGGCATCGATCCAGGGCGACGCCGTGCGCGTCAGCGGCGCCAAGCGTGACGATCTGCAATCCTGCATCGCCTTGATCACCCGGGAAATCAGTGATTTTCCGATCAAGTACGGCAACTTTCGCGACTGATGGCGGCGACCTGCGGCGAGTGGCGCTGGCCAAGCGTCATCTTGTTGCGGCGTGCCAGGGTGTGCTACGGTACGTGGCTGGTGCTTACCTGGAGCGTCATGTGTCGCGTCCCGACAAAGTGGGCAACCAATGACCGTTCCCTCGTCTAGTCGGACCTCGAGGACGTCTGCCGCCTCCTCGCCGTTGACTGCCGGCAGGCGAGATCGCCTGGCGAGAGTATGACGCTGGATAAGCCTGTCAAAGCGCTGCCGGCGGCTGAGCACGGCGAACTCGGCGTCCTGTCATGGACTGAGGAACTGCGCCGTGTGGCCGTGGCGGTTAGTAAGAAAGATCGCCATTCCGCGACTGGCCGTCAACAGCTCTACTATCTGCTGCACTGGACGACCGATGCCCGCGGCTTTGGCGTCAGCGTGCACAAGGGGCGCGATCCGGAAGGTGCAGAAGCGCTGTGGAGCATTGATCGTCTGCTGAGCAAGCCGCCCCGTTTTGTCGCTGAGGAAGATCGGCCGATCCTGCGTCTGCTATGGGCCGAACGTTCGTTCGCTACCGGGCTGCGTGCCTTCGGGCTTGGGCCTCGGCACGGCGGCGAAGTGCTCGAGCTGATGGCGCAGACCGGCCGGCTGTGTCGCAAGGACGACTTCTCGCCCTTGACCTTGTCGGCATCGCGACCGGCGACGCTCGGTTGGCAGATCAATCCCGACGGGCGGCGAGTCCCGTTGCTCCGGCCGGAGCCTCCGGCCAGGCTGATCATTCCCCTGCGTGCGCCATGGTACCTCGATCTCGACAAGCGGCAGATCGGACTTTTGCGGGTACGCGGCAATCCGGCCGTGGTTGCTCGCCTGTTCTCCTTGCCTCCCTTGTCGGCCACCGCCGCTGCCCTGGTTGGTGAAGCACTCGCAGAGAGCAGCCGAGAACTGCCCAACGAGCCGGACGATGGCGGTGCCAGCACGCGGTGCATTGCGGCCGATCTCCAGCCGGTACTTCAGTTCGAGACACTGAATACACATGGTAATCGTAGCTGGCGTGACTATTTGACGAGCTATGGCGGTGGTCCTTTCGACGTCGCGCGGCCGGTTTTCCATTATGGCGAGGTCGAGCTAACGGCCGACGACGTTCGTGACTACGCGATCGTAGAGAATGGCGAGATGGTCCGGGTTGTCCGCCAGAGCCGGCGCGAAGAGCAATTGATGGATGAACTGGCGGCGGCAGGTTTCGAGAAAATTCCCGGTTACGTACTGCAGACTTTCGGCAAGCCGCCGGACAATGCCTACGGACTGGCCTGCGAAGGCGGCTGGCCTGTCTTGATGCGCGACGAGCTGGCTCGCCTGCGCACGGCGGGCTGGCGCGTTGAGTTCGCCGCCGACTTTCGTCACCGTTTTCTCGAGGTCGAGGCTTGGGATGCGGATCTCGTCGCCGGCGAGAATGGCTGGTTCGAGCTGGACATGGGCGTCATCGTCGAGGGCGAGCGTTTGCCTTTGGCGCCGCTGCTCGCGGCGCTGTTCCGACGCGATGGGCGATGGCTGGACGCCGCTTTGCTGGCGCAGATCGAGGACGCTGAGCTGATCGAACTGGTCACCCCAGCCGGTCAACGTATACGTGCCCCGGCTTGGCGCCTGAAGCCGCTGGCGGGAACGCTGATCGATCTATTCGACGGATTTTCCGGCGGTAGTTCCCTGCGCTTGTCGCGCTTCGACGCGCCGCGCCTGGCCGAGTTCAACGATAGCAGCCGCTGGCGCTTCCGGGGCCAAAGCGACGTCCTGGCGCTGGCCGATCAGCTCGCCGCGGCGCAGGGAATCAGCCACATCGATCCGCCGCGCGGCCTTGGACTCGAACTGCGCCACTACCAGACCGAAGGCCTGGCCTGGCTGCAGTTCCTTCGCCAACAGAACCTGGCCGGGATTCTCGCCGACGACATGGGGCTGGGCAAGACGGCGCAGACCTTGGCGCATTTGCTGTTGGAGAAAGAGTCCGGCCGACTTGATCGCCCGGCCTTGATCGTCCTGCCGACCTCGCTGATCTTCAACTGGAAGAACGAAGCGGCACGCTTTGCCCCCGGCCTTTCGATCCTCTCGCTACACGGGCCGGAGCGCAAGAGTCGCTTTGCCGACATCCCGCGGCACGACGCTGTGCTGACGACTTACCCGCTGCTCTGGCGCGATGCTGCCGAGTTGACCCGGAACAACTATCACCTGCTGATTCTCGACGAAGCGCAGACAGTCAAGAATGCACGCAGCCAGGGTGCCGAAGTGGTACGCAAGATTTCCGCCCGGCATCGTCTGTGCCTGACGGGCACACCACTGGAAAACCATCTCGGCGAGCTCTGGAGTCAGTTCGATTTCCTGCTGCCGGGTTTTCTCGGCAGCAATCAGAGCTTCACCAAGCACTGGCGGGCACCGATCGAAAAGCAGGGTGACGCGCAACGCCGCGATCTCCTGGCCCGCCGCGTGCGGCCGTTCATCCTGCGCCGCAAGAAGGAGGAGGTGGCGCGCGAGTTGCCTCCGAAAACGATCATCGTGCGCAAAGTCGAACTCACCGGTAGCCAGCGCGACCTCTACGAGACGGTGCGCGTGGCGATGGACGAGAAAGTGCGCGAAGAGATCGCCAGCAAGGGGTTCAACCGCAGTCAGATCGTCATTCTCGACGCCCTTCTGAAGTTGCGACAAGTGTGTTGCGACCCGCGTTTGTTGAAAGCCAGGTCGGCGCAGAAAGTCAAGGAGCGGGCCAAACTCGATCTGTTGATGACGATGCTGCCAGAACAGGTCGACGAGGGTCGGCGCATCCTCCTGTTTTCGCAGTTCACCAGCATGCTGGCGCTGATCGAAAAGGAACTCAAGGTGGCGGGTATCGACTATGTGCTGCTGACCGGCGATACCCGGGATCGCGAAGCGCAGGTCCAGCGCTTTCAGTCGGGTGAAGTGCCGGTCTTCCTGATCAGCCTGAAAACCGGTGGCGTCGGCCTCAATCTGACGGCTGCCGATACCGTGATCCATTACGATCCGTGGTGGAACCCGGCGGCCGAAAACCAGGCTACGGATCGTGCACATCGCCTTGGCCAGGATAGGCCAGTCTTCGTCTACAAGCTGATCGTTGCCGGCAGCATCGAGGAGAAAATCCTCGCGTTGCAGGAGCGCAAGGCTGAACTGGCGGCGCAGATTCTGTCCGAAGACCGTAGCGTTGACGCCAAGTTCGGTCGTGACGATATCGCCGCCTTGTTCGCACCGTTACCGGACTGACCTATAATTCTTTCCCTTTTTCTCCGGAGGCGAGGAAGCCCATGAGTGCCTACAAAGACATTCCCGAAGTGTCCTTTGATGATCCGGGGCGGCACGGTATGACTCAGCGCTGCACCTGGATCAGCGTCATGGTCAACGTTTTCCTCACCGCGGTACAGGTCATCGTCGGCATTCTGGCGCATTCGCAGGGTTTGATCGCTGACGGACTGCATTCGTTGTCCGATCTTGTGTGCGACTTTCTGGTTCTGTTTGCCGCTCATCACAGCAAAGATCCTGCCGACGAGAGCCACCCCTATGGCCACGCCCGCGTCGAAACAGCGGCGTCGTTTGCGCTTGGGGCGATCCTCGCGGTAACGGGCGCCGGAATCATCTGGGGGGCCGGGGTGAAGCTGCAAAACCTTGACGATCTGCCGCCCGTCGCGTCGCTGGCGTTGTGGACGGCGATCCTGGCGCTGGCGGCGAAGGAGGGATTGTTTCGCTACATGCTTCGTGTCGGCGAGCGCCTGCGTTCGCCGATGATGATCGCCAACGCCTGGCACGCCCGTTCGGATGCCGCCTCTTCCCTGGTCGTGGCCGTCGGCATCGTCGGCAACCTGATGGGCTTCAACTTTGCCGACTCCGTGGCAGCTATCATCGTGGGTTTCATGATCGTGCGCATGGGCGTCGTTTTCTCGTGGGAGGCGATCCAGGAGTTGATCGACACCGGTTTGTCGACCGAAGAAGTCGCCAGCATCCGCCAGGTGATCATTGACACCCCTGGCGTGAGCAGTCTGCACGAACTGCGTACCCGGCGCATGGCGCATCGCTCGCTGGTTGACGCGCACGTCTGCGTCGACCCGCGGATCAGCGTTTCGGAAGGCCATCGCATCGCCGAGACGACCCGCAAGCGGGTGCTCGAGAGCCACCCCTCGGTGTCGGACGTGCTCGTCCATGTCGACGTGGAGGATGATCTGGACCACGACAGCAGCACGCAGGCGATGCTGGATCGGCACGAACTGATGAGCCATCTGGCACCGGTTCTGGCGGGCTTGCCCGAACCGCAACGAGTCGTCCTGCACTATCTCAATGGGCGTGTCGAGGCCGAGGTCTATTTGCCTCACGAGGCGCTGGCGGACATCGCCACCTTGAGTCGGGCAGAAAACGAGTTCGCCAGGCGACTGGCCGAGCATCCCTTGCTCACGGCTCTCTCGATCAACTACCGGCAGCGGATCGTTCCAGCGGCTGGCGATTGATTTCGGCCGTCGCGGGCTGATGTCGTGCCTGCAGGCGGAACGCTTTCGCCGAGCGCTCATCAAAACGCGGCGAGGATTCAGGCTGACGACTGCGCTGTGCAACCGGCGTTCGAGATAACATCGCGCGCTTTACCGGTGGACGAAACGAATGCCAGAAGGAATCATCGAATCGCTAGATCACGAGGCGCGAGGAGTCACCCGGCTCGATGGCAAGACGGTTTTCGTGGAGGGCGCCTTGCCTGGCGAAACGGTCGAGTATGCCAGCTATCGCCGCAAGCCGAGTTACGAAGTGGCGCGCGCGCTGCATATTCTGAAAGCCTCACCGGATCGCGTGTCGCCGCGCTGCCCACACTTCGGCGTCTGCGGTGGTTGCAGCATGCAACACCTCGACCCATTGGCGCAGGTGGCGGCCAAACAGCGGCTGTTGGAGGACAATCTCCGACATCTCGGGCGCCTCACCGCCGAGCAACTGTACGCGCCGATCTACGGCCAGCCCTGGTCGTACCGCTATCGTGCCCGCTTGTCGGTCCGCTTCGTCGCCAAGAAGGGCGGTGTGCTCGTTGGATTTCACGAGAGGAAGAGCAGTTACGTTGCCGACATGCAGCAGTGCGAGATTCTGCCTTTCCATCTGTCGGCGATGCTGCTGCCCCTGCGCGAGTTGGTTGGCCGGATGACGATCCGGGACCGCCTGCCGCAGATCGAGGTCGCCGTTGGCGAACGAATGACGGCGCTGGTCCTGCGCATTCTGGATTCGCTTACGACGGTCGACGAAGTGTTGTTGCGCGAGTTTGCCGACCGCCATGGCGTTGTTTTCTACCTGCAGCCGGCTGGGCCGGCCACCGCCTATCGCTTCTATCCGCTCGAGGGTCCACGCCTGTCCTACGTCTTGCCGGACTTTGCCGTCGAGCATTTCTTTTCGCCGACCGAGTTCACTCAGGTCAACCACCCGGTCAATCGTGTCCTCGTCCGCCGTGCGCTTCGCCTGCTCGATCCTCGCCCCGGTGAGCACATTGCCGATATGTTCTGCGGTCTCGGGAACTTTACGCTGCCGATCGCCCGTTCGGGTGCCAGCGTCCTCGGCGTCGAGGGAAGTCCGGAACTGGTGCGCCGGGCGGTCGAGAATGCGGCGACCAATGGCTTGCAAGATCGCGTAGAGTATCGGGTGGCGAACCTCTTCGCGGCGACCGACGACACCCTGAGCGATCTCGGGCGTTTCGACAAGATGCTGATCGATCCGCCGCGCGAAGGCGCGCTGGAACTCGTCAAGTCGCTCGGTTCCGAGAGTCCTCTGCGCATCGTCTACATCTCGTGCAGCCCGGCGACCTTGGCGCGGGATGCAGCCATCCTGGTAAGTCAGAAGGGCTACCGTTTGCGCGGGGCGGGTGTGGTCAACATGTTCCCCAACACTTCGCACGTCGAGTCGATTGCGCTCTTCGAGCGCGCTGCGGGAAGCTGAGTGCGGTGTTCTGTCGAAGCGCCACGGATCGGAAGAGGGCGGCACCATGTGTGGATTTTCTCGCGCACCCGGCCATCCCGCGCGATGCATAGGCTGGGTCTTGTGCGTTAAGTCACGGCGCGACGCGGCGGCTAGTGCTAACGTGGTAGCCAGTTGAGGGGCCGCTGACATTGTTGTGCAGCATGGATGGCTTCCATCCGGCGGATCCTCGGCGCTTGTAAGAACAAGTTTGCCGCCCTCATTGAAGTCGAGAATTAGGTGAATATCCTTACTTTTTCTGTGCAGAATCCCTATAATGATGCTGCACTGCAACAAAGCGTGAGGTTCACGAGACTTCCGTCCGAATTTGAAGTGTCTGGCATGGCCAGTACCTGAGGAGTAATAGCATGAAAGCACCTAAAATCCTGCCGTGGATTGCCCACAAGACCGGTATTAGTGAAGAACTCGCGCTCAAGCTTTGGCGCCGCGCGGCCGGTGAAGCCGAAGTGATGACCGGTTGCTGCGACAGTTCGGATTACTATCGCGTCGCGGTGGAGCGTTTCATAGACTTTGCGGAGGCTGAAGGTGGCCGTAGCGTCGTCCGCCAGGCGGCCGGAGCGAGGACATGCTTCTCGTGGCTATGGCGGCACCAGAACCGTCTCTCGAAGCTGAATTTGATTACTGCACAGAGCCTCGCTCGGTTGTGGCAAGTAAAATGGAACGAGTGTTTTCGCCTTTACCATCAGGCCACGTGAACGCAAGACAGGCGGCCGAGACGGTTAGACTCGGCACTCGGCGTCAGCGACCGATAGCCGTTGGTGAAGGGATCGGGAGCGAGGGGGCGAACTGTTTCGCCAGTTCGGCCGCTTCATTCCCGGTCGTCAACCGGGTAAGGCGAACGGAGTAACGATAAGTCCCACCGGCGGCCGGTTGTGGCTTGATCCGGGCCTCGTAGCCAGCGTCGCGAAGACGGTCGTAAAGGGCGAGTGCTGCGGACTCACTATCTACGGTAGCCACTTCTACCCCCCATTTGTTTTGCCGAGGATCTGAGCGGCGGTCAAAAGGCGGATCGGTTTGCGCCGTCCACGCGGACAGTTGCTGCTGGCTGGCTATCTCGAGCGTCAGTGGCGCCTCCCCTTTTGGTGCGTTGTAACAGCGCAGCGGCTGGTCCATCTGCTGCGCCTCGGCCTGCGGGTGAACGACGGTGATGCCGCCCTCGAGCAGGCAGATGCGGTCTCCATCCTGATCGGCAGAGCCCCAAAGGTCCGTTCCCCGAATGGTCGCGGTGATTGAGCCAACGCGCAGATTGACGGCCCGCTGCCGAACACTTCTGGCCAGGGCGCCGGTGCTGAAACGCAGCGTGCCTTGTCGCAGGTCGAGAGCCGCCGTGAAGACATCTCGCTCGCGTACGCCCAGCGCATTCAATTCGAGGCGGCTGTCGGCGCCGAGTCCGACGACGCTGCCATCGCCGAGCTGAATCCGTAGGCGGGCGCCGGGCCCTGTAATCAGGTGATCGCGATTGCGCAGCACCAGCCCCGTCGAAAGCTTTTGCCGCATGCCGTGTCGCTCGATCCAGGCGGGCGTTTGCACGCGGTCGACGATTGCCTCAGCTTTCGGGCCGGCGGCCGATGTCTGTGCCGGCAGGATCATGGCCGGCAGACAGCCGCCTAAAATAGCGCACACACGATGCCAGGTCATTAGCGGTCTCCGATGACGAAGGGAGATGATTCTAACACCCGGCGCGGTGGCTTCGGCTTTGGCTAGCGGTGCTTGCTTGCGTTTGCTCAGCCAGCCGCTAGACTGCGCGAATGCGAGGAGAGTGGAGCGACGAGCGATTGATGCTGGCCTACCGTGCTGGTGACGCCGAGGCGTTCACAACGCTTTACCGTCGCTATCGAGGCTCACTCTATCGTTATCTCGACCGGCATTGCGGGAACACGGCGCTTGCCGAGGAGCTTTTTCAGGAGGTCTGGATCAAAGTCATCAACGCGCGCGCCGGCTACGAACCGCTGGCACGCTTCTCGACATGGGTTTTCCGGATTGCGCGTCACCGTCTCATCGATCATTATCGGCAACAAGCGCCCCGGTTGGCGGCCAGCTTCGCGCCGCTCGGCATGAACGATGAGCTCGACCCCGTGGACGAGTTGATCGACCAGTTGCCCGCTGCCGATCACGAGACGCCGCACGCTCTGCTCGAACGTCGGACGACCGCAGAGCGCATCAGCTTGGCCTTGGCCGACCTGCCAGTCGCCCAGCGTGATGTTTTTTTGCTCGCCGAGGAGGGTGGATTGACCCTAGACGAAATCGCCGCCGCGACCGAGACGGGGCGCGAAACGGCGAAGAGCCGCCTGCGCTACGCGCTGGGCAAATTGAGACATTCGCTGCGGGACTTGCTATGAGCGAGCCGCTCCGGGATTCGCCGAGAGATCCAAAACTCTCCGCTCTGTACCGGCAGTTCTCGGTGGCCGAGCCATCGGCCGCGCTGGACCAGCGTGTTCTGGCCGCAGCGCGGGCAGCGCTGGCCGATCATCGTGTGCCGCTGCGTGGCAGCTGGTGGTCGCGCTGGCGCACCTCACTAGCCCTGGCGACGACGCTCGTGTTGAGTCTAACTCTGGCCCTGCTGCACGAACGGCAGCCGGCGTATCGATCGACGCCACCTACTAGCGAGCCGACGCTGCCCGAGGTACGGCGCGATGCACCGAGCGATCCTCTGGCTGAGCGAGCCGGACCGACACCCGCTACTGTTTCGGCAGTACCAGCGGCGGCGTTGCAGAAGCCGTCGGCGGCCAGCGGGAAGATCGCACCATCTTCGCCCGCTGGGGCTAGCGAGAACGAGGCGCCCGCCGCTGCCCGATCGACCGCCGAGTCCGCTTCGCCGAAGCAAGACGAACGTCAGGTGTGGCCGGCGGCCCCCGCCGCGACGTCTGCCGAGGCGAAGCGTGAGAGCCCGTGGCCAGCCCCGGTCGAGAGTACCGCCGGGGTGAAGGAGCGTGGCGAAACCGCGCGCCCCACGGCCGCCCGCTCGTCTTCGGTCCTCCGTGACACCTCGCCTGCCCCCGCGGAGTCGAGCGTCGACCAGGCTCGCTCTCCGGCCGTCTGGCTCGACGAAATTCGGGCACTGCGGCGCGCCGGGCAGATCGAGGAAGCTGCGCGGCAACTGCGCGAATTCCGACGTGCCCATCCAGACTACCCTCTGCCAGACGATCTTCGCCGCTGACTCGACCCCGTTTGCCGGTCGTTAGCGTTTACACGGTCACCTACTCACTTCAACCAAGGAGACCGTCATGAAAAATATCCCCACCCTGTTCGCCGCCCTGTCGCTGGCCGCCTGTGTTGGTATCGCTGACGCCGGTGCGCTGGTTGACATCAGCGTCATCGACCGCAGCAGTGGTCAGACGCTCGAAGTCTATCGCCATCAAGGGCGCCTGTATGTCGCCGGTACCCCCGGCAAGCGCTACGTTGTCCTGCTGCGCAACAAGAGTGCAGGACGGCTGTTGACCGTGGTATCGGTCGACGGTATCAACGCGCTGAGTGGGCAGACGGCGGCCAGCTCGCAGTCGGGTTATGTCCTGTCGCCCTGGCAGTCGGCGGAGATCGGCGGTTGGCGGAAGAGCATGGATGATGTCGCCGCTTTCTATTTCACCAGCCTGGCCGATAGCTACGCGGGGCGCACCGACCGGCCCGAAAACGTCGGCGTGATCGGCGTCGCCGTCTACCGTGAGGCGACCCTGGCCGTCACGCCACCGGTGAGCAGGCAGGCGCGCGAACACGAGCGGGCCGCCGCCCCGGCCGCGTCGACCGCTGAAGCGAAGACAGCGGCAACGGCGCGTGACGAAGTGGGGGGCCGGCTTGCGGAGTCGCGTCTGGGTACCGGCCACGGCGAGCGCATCAGCGCTCCGACCCAATACACCGATTTTCGCCGTGCCACGGAGCTGCCTTCCGAGATCGTCGCCATCCATTACGACAGTCGCACCAACCTTCTGGCCCAGGGCATCATTCCGCGCGCCAAGCCCCAGCCGCCGGTCGCCAACCCGTTTCCCGGCGGTTTCACTCCCGATCCACGCGGTTGATGGCAGGGCGGCGCCCGGCCACCAAAATCGATGCCCCAGCGCCCGGTACGCGGAAGGCATTTTGCTGAGACCGCATGAGTTCTGCTTCGCGAATCGGGGTATGCTTTATTTTTTTCGCGAGGTTTGCGTCATGACGCCACAACACTTGGTCCAGGAAGTCAGCCAGCTCTTTACCCTGCCCGAAGTGGCGGTCCGCCTGAACGAACTGATCGCTTCGCCGGATTCCACGACCCAGGAGTTGGTCGAGGTGGTGGAACTCGATCCGGGTCTGGTCGCGGCGCTGCTGAAGCTGGCCAACAGCGCCTACTATGGGCTGAAGGCTCGGGTCGATAGCCTTCCTCGGGCGATCGCCGTGATCGGTGAAGGGGAACTGCAGGTGATGGCCATGGCGACGTCGGTGACCACGACCTTCAAGGGCTTGCCCGCCGACCTGGTGGACATGGCCAGCTTTTGGGACAACAGTGTGACCTGCGGGGTGATTGCCCGGCTTCTCGGTCGTCGCTGCCGCTTTCGCCAGACCGAACAGTTGTTCCTTGCCGGATTGCTGCACGCGGTTGGCCGGCTCGTCTTCTACACCTGTCTGCCCGATGAATACCGTGCCCTGCTGGTGGCCGAGAAACCGACGGACGAGACTTTGCTGGCCGCCGCCGAACGGCGCGTCTTCGGCTTTGACTATGCGGTGCTGGGCGCGGAATTGCTCAGAGCATGGAACTTGCCGGCGATTCTGCAGGTTCTCGTCGCCTGCCAGCTACAACCTGACCAAGCCACCGCGTTCCCGCGTGAGGCCGCCTTGCTGCACGTGGCCAACGTTTTGGCGGCCGGCGTATCGCCGACGCTGAAAGGAACAAACGGCCAGACCGGTAGCGCCGCTTGTGACGCCGTCGCCTGGGCATCGCTCGGGCTGGACGAGACAGTGGTGGCCGACGTGATTCTGGAAGCCCGGTTGCAGGCGATGGAAGTTCTGGCGATCATCAGCCCGGCCGCCTCCGTGATCTATTGACTGCTGGTTCGCCGTGGCGGGTGTTGGCCGCCTGCCAGGATCCTTCGCTTGTCGCTTGCGGCGCTTCTCCGGGGCGTGGCAATGCCTTGGCCACGATGAGCGACGGCCTGAACAAGACCGAAATGCTTTGCCGCCTCGCCTCTTGGCAGGCCGTCGAGGCGGCCGAACCGGCGTTCCTCGCCGGGATGGCGGGTTCGATGGTCAGCGCCTGGGCCGATGGTTTCGACGAAACCTGGAGCGATTCCCTGGCCGGTAAGTGATTGCCTGGCTGTCACGTAAGCTTGCGGGTTGACGCGTGCCGTGCCAAGCAGCAACCAGCGCTTTCCGCCGCGCCTCCTGCCACTCGGCGACAGCGCGTGGACGGTCGAGTTCGGCGAGCGTATCGACCCGTCGATCCACGCTCGGGTGATGGGCTTGGGCGCGGCCCTCGAAAAAGCGCGGGCGGTCGATCCACTGTTTGCCAAGTAGCCCTACACGATGAGCGTGGAAAGCGATCGCTTGGGCATTCGTCTCGCTGGACCGGCACTTGCCCATCACGACGCCGACAGTGCCAATATCGTCTCGGATGGCGTGGCACCGGGTGTCATTGCATTGCCGCCCCGGCGCGACGAATCGCTTTGCCGTGGTAGACCTCGCGAGGGCGGCCGCCCGGCTTGCCGCGCGCGAAGCGCGCTGGCACGACTGGAGGGAAAGCATCCGCGGCCAATGGCGTTCCGCCAGGAAGCGGCTGACTGCTTCGACCGTCGTCAGCGCCATGGCCGCCGCTTGTGGCGAGGTCAAACGAACGGCGGCTGCGTCCGCCTCGTACTCGTTTGCCCGTGCCATCGGAAACGAGAAAGCGTTGAAGTAGGGTGCGAACCAGTTCAGAAAAGGCTTGAATGGGAAGCCGCCACGGCTTTGTCTCGCCTCGAGCGCGGTCTGTAGACGACCCCAGCGCAGTTTCTGGAGGTATACCCAATTCGACGTTCGTCCGTGATCGCGCGCCAGGTGCCCCAACTCGTGTGCCAGCACCGCGGCCAACTTGTTCCACGCCGAGTGCCTTCAGAAGCGGCAGACCGACAAGCAGCTAGCGGCGTGGCCATCCGAAAATACCTAGCCGTGGCACCGGCACAACCCCGGCATTGAGATCGGCAGTGATCAGCAAGCGATCGATAGGCCGCGCACCCAATTTCCGGCGCAGGCGATCGACCAGCGTAAACAGCTCGGGCGCCTGCGTCGCCGCGATTGCCCGTCCGGCCGGGGGGTCGATGCGCACGCACAGCGCCTTGGCGACGATCCACAGAAACACGCCGACGACGATGGCCAGCTTTACCGCCATCGCCTTGAGCATCAGCACCGCAGCGACCAGCCAGCCCAACACGGCGAGGCGCGACAACAGGAGCAGCACCAGGTAGGCGTTACCGAGCAGAGCGAGCAGAACGACCTTGGTCCGATACGCGGCCGGGTCGCGGCGCGCCTGCGGCTCGAGCCGGTCGAGCAGGGCGACAAAGTTTTCGTTGGTCATCACAGGTTCTGCGCAATGCGTTTGATTCGGTCGCCCAATCGGCCGCGCGAGCGGGCAGGCAAAGCCGCCGTTTTCGGCCCCCGGGGGTTGTCACGGCACATCTCCGCCACGGTCGGATTTTCCGATTTCGATGGCCTATGCTGGTGGCGCTTCATGGCGCAAGAAAGAATCGATTAAACTATAGAATCAACAGCTTTTCATCATTGTTCCGAGGTACTGGCCTGTCGGTCCGTTCGCCATCGAGGCGCGCGGTAGGCGTTGCCGCCGCAGGCGTCGGCGGTGATCATCAGACGGCGAGCATTCGGGTGCGTCGCCTGTCCCATTCCAAGCCGCCAGCTCCGGAGGCACACGACGGCGAATGACACTGACCCAACTCGTCGTCGCACTCGCGGTGGGTTGGAGCGGCGCCAGGAAGATCGTTGGCTCATCGTATAATCAGTCTGGATGACTCGGGATGACTTCTCTTCCCGGCACGGTCGACAGTCGTTGGCTGTGCCTGCTCGGCGCTGGCCAGGTATGTCGGCGGCTTGCGAAGGACTTCGTCCGTGAGCACGGGGATCGAGCGACCAAGTCCGAGCGGCGTCTGGTGGCTGGCCATTCGGCCGAAGACACTGAGCGTCTCCGCGGTCCCGGTGCTGATCGGAAACGCGCTTGCCTGGTCAGAGCGGGGCTTCCTGGATATCTGGTTGGCGTTGGTAACCTTGCTGGCCGCGCTGTCGATTCAGATCGGCACCAATCTGCACAACGACGTTTCCGATTTTGAGCGCGGTGGCGATACCCCGAGGCGGCTCGGGCCACCGCGCGCCACGGCCATGGGCTGGCTGCCGGGATCTGCCGTCAGGCGGGCCGCGTGGACCGCTTTTGCCCTGGCCTTCAACTTCGGCATCTATCTCGCCTGGTTCGGTGGCTGGCCGATCATCGCCATCGGCCTGGCTTCACTGCTCGCCGGCTGGGCCTACACCGGCGGGCCGCGACCGATCGCCTATTCGCCGCTCGGCGAGGGTTTCGTCGTACTGTTCTTCGGCTTGGCGGCCGTCGGTGGCAGCTATTACCTGCAGACCTTGTCGATCGCGCCGGCCGCGCTGCTTGCCGGGGCCATGGCCGGGCTGTTCGGGGCAGCGGTGATCACCGTCAACAACACGCGCGACATCCAGTCCGACGCCAGCGCTGGCCGACGCACGCTGGCGGTCATTCTTGGCCGGCGGGCCGCGACGTGGATCTACGGTGTCGAAGTTCTGCTTCCCTTTGCGTTGCTGCCCGGCTTGGCGGTGCTCGTCGGGCACGGCGCCCGCCTGACTTGGCCAGCGTTGCTGCTGCCCCTCGCGCTGCTGCAGATAGACCGTTTCCGGCGTGCGGCGACGGGGCCGGTTTTCAACCAGATGTTGGCCGCCACGGCGCGCTTGCAGTTGTTCTTCGCACTCCTGTTGACACTGGCGATCGTCGCCTAGCGACCTATCGGACTTGGACGCCCGCCTTGTCTCCTGCGCGCGCTTTTCAGGCGGCTCAGTGTCGAGACGTCTGGTCTGGCGTCCATCAGCGTCGCGGCATTTTCCGGCCATTTCTGCCGACGCTCGGCACCTGCAATATCCCGCCCGGTGGGCGAGGGGTAGGCTTATACTCCAGCGAATGTCGATACATCCCGGCAAGGCGGTCGGCAGGCGGCGGTTTGGCAAGCTGACTTCATCGACGATTTCTTGACCATTCGCGAGGCGCAGCCAGCCCATGAAATCCCTGCAGGAACTCTACCGTATCGGTCTTGGCCCCTCGAGCAGCCACACCATGGGGCCGCGTTTTGCCGCCATCGCGTTCAAGACCGCCAACCCGCTGGCGGCACGCCTGCGCGTCACGCTCTACGGAGCCCTGGCTGCCACCGGCCGCGGTCACCTCACTGATCTGGCGGTCAGCGTGCCGTTCTTCCCGACACCGGTGGACATCGTTTGGCTGCCCGATCGATCCCTGCCTCTTCACCCTAATGGAATGCAGTTCGAGGCGCTCGACGCCATGGGCAGTGTTCTGACGAGACGCGTCGTTTACTCGGTGGGTGGCGGCGCGCTGCTCGACGAGAACGGCCAGCCTGACGGCGGCGACGAGGTGTATCCCTATGCCGGCATGCTGGAGGTTCTCGAACAGGCTGAACGCGAGGGGATGGGCATCTGGGAAATCGTCGAACGCCACGAAGGGCCGGCCATCTGGCACTATCTGTGCCGCGTCTGGAAGAGCATGCAGAAGACTATCGCGACCGGTCTGAACGCCGAAGGACGTCTGCCGGGGACGCTGAACGTGTCGCGCAAGGCTTCGGCCTATCACGCCCGTGCGCAGAGCCTCGCCGGCTACTTCGGCCAAACGGCCTTGCAGTTTGCCTATGCACTGGCCGTATCGGAAGAGAATGCGGCCGGTGGCGAGGTGGTGACCGCGCCGACCTGCGGCGCCTGCGGCGTGCTCCCCGCGGTGTTGTTCTTTCTGCAAGGGCACGCGCGCTTGTCGGACGAAAAGATTTGCCGCGCGCTGGCGACGGCCGGGATGATCGGTAACATCGTCAAGCGCAATGCGTCGATTTCGGGGGCCGAAGTCGGCTGCCAGGGCGAAGTCGGAACCGCCTGTGCGATGGCGGCCGGCGCCGCGACGCAACTCCTGGGGGGGTCGGTGCGGCAGATCGAGTATGCGGCAGAGATGGGGCTGGAGCATCATCTCGGCCTGACCTGTGACCCCATTGGCGGCTATGTGCAGATTCCCTGCATCGAGCGCAATGCGGTGGCTGCCGTCCGCGCCGTCGACTGCGCTGCCTACGCCCTGCTTTCGGACGGCCACCACATCGTTTCATTCGACGAGGTGGTCCGTACCATGTGGGAAACCGGCTGCGACATGAAGGTAAGTTATCGGGAGACGGCACGCGGCGGTCTGGCCAAGATCCACGCGCTACGCAAGAAAGGCGCCAGCAGCGTCAGCGGCATGGGTAGCTGAGCGATCCGCATGTGGGGGCCATCGACAGGGCCGCTGTTCTGCCACCCGGACAAGGGCCTCTGCATCCAAAGGTGGGCGTGACGCGTACGGTGGCTAGGTGGTCGTCCTCCGCGGCGACCATCGGACGACGCCTATTCACCCACGGAGGATTTACCGATGAAACTGACTCACTCCCTACTCGCTGCTCTTCTGGCGACCGCGTTTAGCACACCGGCACTGAGCGAAGAATCGCCAACGTTGTACAAACGCCTGGGCGGTTACGACGCTCTGGCGGCGGTGACCGACGATTTTCTCGGTCGGCTGTTGCCCGACCCGAAACTCGGTCGGTTCTTCGTCGGACATAGCAGCGATTCGCTCAATCGCATTCGCGGCGAGATCATCGACTTCTTGTGCGTGATCAGCAAGGGGCCTTGTTCCTACAGCGGCCGCGACATGAAAACAGCGCACGGGGGGCTGAAAATCACCGATGAGGACTGGGACATCTCGGTCAAGGCCTTGAGCGCCACGCTCGACAAGTTCAAGGTTCCCACTATCGAGCGAAAGGAAGTCCTGACGGCCGTTTCGGGCTTGAAGGGCGATATCGTTGGGCGCTGATCGCGCTCCCGGACGGCGACCGGCCATGGCGGTGACGAGAGGGACGGTGGTGGTGACCGGGGGAACGGGTTACCTCGGTACGCGTCTGGTCGAGCGATTGCTGACGCGCGGGCACCGGGTCAGACTTCTGGTGCGCCGCTCGGCAAGCGGACGCGTTGCTCCCGGGGCCGAGGCCGTGGTTGGTAACGCGCTCGATTGCGAGTCGATCGCCACTGTCTTGCAGCCAGGCGACACCCTCGTCCACCTGGTCGGTACGCCGCACCCCAACCCGAGAAAAGCGGCAGAATTCGAGGCGGTCGATCTCGCTTCGATTCGCGCCGCCGTGAGCGCGGCGTCGCGCCTGTCGGTAGCTCACCTGGTATACGTCAGCGTCGCGCAGCCGGCGCCGGTAATGCGCGCCTATGTCGCCGCCCGGGCCGCCGGCGAGGAGGCGATCGCGCGCAGCGGCGTGCGCGCGACCATCCTGCGTCCCTGGTACGTCATCGGCCCAGGGCACCGCTGGCCGATCATTCTGGCACCGCTCTATACCTTGGCGGCGTGCGTTCCGCGCTGGCGTCCGGCGCTCGGTCGCCTGGGGCTCGTCACCCTGGAACAGATGACGCAGGCGCTGCTTCGTGCCATCGAGGAACCCCCGGCAACGACCTTGGCCATCGTCGAGGTGCCAGAAATTCGCCTGGCACGCTGAATCCGCCGTCTTGCCGCCCGACGCGTTTTGGAAACTGGCGCTGACTTTGTGCGCGCCGGGAGGTCGAGCGCCGCGAAGCTGAGTTTGCGGGCGGATCTCCGTCTTTCGGGTGGCTGAGGCAGACCCGTTGTGCTATCGGTTCCAGAAGGCTGATTCGGCGCTCGAACGCCCGCCGGCGCCTTGAAATGTTGCGCGACGAGTGATAGAAGGTGCGTTTCAGTCTGGAGGGCGCGCCATGAAAATCGATTCGACCGCGTTTGGCAGCATCACCGTAGACGGCGTAATCTATGCGCACGATGTACTGATCCGCTTGTCCGGCGAGGTGGTGAGGCGCAGAAAGCGGCTGTCGAAACAGCACTATGGCACCTCGCACACCATTTCCCGGGACGAAGCGGAGTTTGTCCATGAGAACGGTTGCGAAACGCTGGTATTGGGCGCTGGCCAGTATGGCAACGTGCACCTGTCGTCGGAAGCCGCCGAGTTCTTTGCCGAACGCCACTGTCGCGTGATTCTGCAGCCGACTTCGGAGGCCATCAAGACCTACAACATGGCGAAAGGTGGCACGGTCGGGCTGTTCCACGTCACCTGCTAAAGGCTTGCCAGGGGCAATGAGCTTGCGGCGCGCGCTTACGTTCTGCGCCCGGCAATTCTCGGCTGGGGAGCAGTCCGCTCACGCCGGCATGTTGCGATGCGGTAAAATGCGCGGATGATCTATCCGCTGCTGCGACATCTCTTCTTTTCCTTGGACGCCGAGACCGCGCATAGCGTTGGCATGGCTGGCATCGACTTTCTCGATGCGGCCGGAGTCACCTGCCTGTTGGCCTCGCCGGTGCCGCGCGACCCACGGCGTGTGATGGGGATCGACTTTCCCAACCCGGTTGGTCTGGCCGCCGGCCTCGACAAGAACGGCGAACACGTCAACGCTTTGGCGGCGTTGGGTTTTGGCTTCATCGAGGTGGGCACCGTCACGCCGCGTCCGCAGCCGGGGAATCCCAAGCCACGTCTGTTTCGCATTCCCGCGCAGCAGGCTATCGTCAATCGCATGGGGTTCAACAACGATGGCGTCGACAAGTTGCTGGCCAATGTCGTCGGCGCGCAGTTCACACGTCGTGGCGGCGTTCTCGGGATCAATATCGGCAAGAATTTCGATACGCCGATCGAAAAGGCGGCGGACGATTACCTGGTCTGCCTCGACCGCGTCTATGCGGCGGCGAGCTACGTCACAGTCAATATTTCGAGTCCGAACACGAGAAACCTGCGCGACCTGCAGAACGACGACGCGCTCGATGCGCTGCTCGGTCGTCTCAAGGCGGCGCAAGCCGGGCTCGCCGATCGCCACGGCAAGTACGTTCCGCTGGCGCTGAAAATCGCTCCCGACCTCGAAGACGAACAGATTCAGGCGATTGCCGACCTCTTGCGACGGCATCGGATGGACGGCGTCATCGCGACCAACACCACCGTTTCGCGCGTCGGCGTCGAGGGATTGCCAAATGCCGAACAGACCGGCGGGCTTTCGGGTGCGCCGCTCACGGCGCGGTCGACGGCGGTTGTTCGTCGACTGGCGGCGGCGCTGGCCGGCGAGTTGCCGGTCATCGGCGTCGGCGGTATCTTGAGTGGTGCCGATGCGGCGGCCAAGATCGCTGCCGGCGCCAGTCTCGTCCAGTGCTATACCGGCTTTATCTATCGCGGTCCGCAACTGATCGCCGAGGCCGCGGCGGCGATTGCCGGGCTGCGTCGCGCCTGAGCCTGGATGGCGTCGTCGATAACGTGGTTGCATGGTCTCACTCGCCGCAGGATAATCGCCGGGCCGCGGAGCGCGCTGCCCATCGCCCATGCAAACTATGACTCACTACCTGTTCATCATCGTTGGCGCGGTCCTCGTCAATAACGTCGTGCTGGTCAAGATCCTCGGCCTCTGCCCCTTCATGGGGGTGTCCCGGAAACTCGAAACCGCTTTCGGCATGGGCGCAGCAACCACCTTTGTGCTGACCGTCGCTACCGGCGCCAGTTACATCATCGACCACTACCTGTTGATGCCCTTCGGGCTGGAGTACCTGCGCACCTTGTCCTTCATCGTCACCATTGCGGCGATCGTCCAGCTCACCGAGATGGTTATTCAGAAGACCAGTCCGTTGCTGCACCAGGTGTTGGGCATTTACCTGCCGCTGATCACGACCAATTGCGCCGTTCTCGGCGTGCCCCTGCTGAACGTCGCCAACAAGCACGACTTCGTCGAGTCGCTGCTGTTCGGTGCCGCTAGCGCGATCGGTTTCTCGCTGGTCCTCGTCCTCTTCGCGGGTATCCGCGAGCGCGTCGAAGGCGCCGACGTACCGGTTCACTTCCGCGGAACCGCGATCGCGATGGTCACCGCGGGGCTCATGAGCCTGGCTTTCATGGGTTTCGTCGGACTCGACAAGTATCAATGATCATTACCTTGGCGATCATGGCACTCGGCGCCATCGTCCTGGGCGCGGCGCTCGGTTATGCGTCGATCAAGTTCAAGGTGGAAGGCGATCCGCTGGTCGAAAAAATCGAGGCGATCCTGCCGCAGACGC
>NZ_JAPUVI010000040.1 GCF_029255285.1 Accumulibacter sp. | reverse complement strand
GGCGCCAATACGGCGATCAGCGCGTGGATCCTATAGGCCGATCATGGCCTGGCTCCATTACGCCGATCATGCACTGGATCCTCTACGCCGATCTTCAAATGGCTCCAATGTGGCGATCGCTGACACTAACAGAGGAATTTAAGTTCATGTGTTGGAGCCACAGACCAACCAGTCCCAATCTCTGGCAAAATCTCTGAGACTCCGCTTGTGCGTGTTTGCCAGCGCTCGTGTCGCTGTCGTGGCCTATGAGACAAATTTAAGGTCGCTGGCGCTCACGTTGGAAACTCACTCAGCATTGAGTGAGCAATTTCGAGGTAAGGCGATCCGAGTCGAGCGTAGATTTCCGCGGCCTGAAGGGCGTATGTTCGACCTTCCTCGCGCCTGCCCTGCCCTACATATGCTTCACTGAGGCGACGGCAACTGGCGGCGATCAACTCTTGGCGACCGACCTGCCTCGCCTTGCTCAACGCGTCGAGCGCCAACTCCTCGGCGCCACGGAAATCCTTGCGATCTAGTGCGAGCGCAGCCATGTTGCCAGTGTAGACGGCCACGTCATGCCTCGAGCGGATACTCTGAGCAATGGCTAGTGCGTCGCGGTAATGTCTCTCTGCCCCATCGAGGTCTTTAGAGGACCGAACGGCTTCGGCCAAGCCATTGAGCGCACTCGCATAGTCGCGGCTAGCGTGGTAGCTGGCATGGTATGCAGGTCTCAAGACGTCGCATGCGACTGTAAAGCACTCAATGGCTAAGGAGAAATCCTCTCTCAGGAAATGTGCTTTGCCGTGCAACGTATGCGCATTGCCCTCTTCTCTGGTACCGGCTCTAACTCCCGGGTAGTCGGGTGTTTGCGTCTTACGCCAGTGCTCTTCAGCCCGGTCCGCGCAGGCTAGAACAGCTCCGGCCTGATAGCGCAGGCGATGGACTCGTCCCGCCTGCCATGCACGCCACCCGGCCTCGTAATAATCTCCCTCGGCAATCGCTCTTTGCTCCGCTTTCTCGTTGAGGGACAGCCATTCATCCCAATGGCCAGTGAAATCGAGGAATACATGGAGGGCATCGCAAACCTCCTGGAGGCGTCTATTCGGTCCCGCGAGGAAAAGGGGCAAAGCTGCGGCCACCATAGGCCACGCCGCCTCGAGCTCTGGGTAGCGATGATGCTCGTGGTAACCGTTTGTCACGATTAGCTCAGCGGCGCGTGCTTCCAGGCGTCCGCCCATCTGCTCGACCATGTCGGAACGCTTTCGTCGGAGGAACTCTCCGACCATCGGCGCGAGGGCAAAGCGACGCTCCTCAACATCAGGGATCACCAAGGCCCTGTTCGAAAGGCTGGTGAGATTAAACTGTGCGGCTTGTTCGTTGATGCCGGCGAGAACAGCGACCAATTGGCTTCCCACTGCTGCGGTGAAATGACTAAGCACAGCCAAGACTCGGCTCTCGCTCTCGTTCATCTCCTCCAGCAAATCGCCGAAGATGAATTCGAGAGGGTCGTTGCCAGGCGGAGCACTTCTGAGAAAATCCAGGGCGGAACCTATCGTACGGCAGTGTCCGCGACCAAGTTGTCCCACCACCCAGCGGATGAGCAGAGGATTGCCGGCGGTTTGCCGGTAGAGACCTCCACGTTCTGCTTCGCTTGCCTGCCGGAGAAGTTGATTGTTGCCGGACAGCTTGTCCATCAGGTCGTTCGCATCCTGCTCGTTAAGTTGGTCCAGACGTAGAATGATGGCACTCGCATCGGCGCGGCGGCGGCTGGTCACGATCGCGCTACAGCTCTTTGGCAAGAAGTTGAGGAATTGGAACAAATTATTGCGATCATCCCGGGTAAACTCCTCTAGGTTATCCAGAATCAGAAGAATCTTGCGCGTCTCCAACTCGCATTGGACAAGGTCTGCGCGCTCGCCTTCCTTTGCTTGCGCGAGCTCTGGTCGTCCGATCTTTCTGGCAATGGCATTCAGCATTTCCAGGTATCCGGGCAACACGAAACTTTCAAGCGAGAGCCTACCGTCCGCCGTGAGTTCGTGACGTTTCGCGGAGAGAAAGATTATTCGCTCGAAGCGCGGAGGTGCGAGCTCCGCAGCGCGTATGGCGAGGGCGGTCTTGCCGATTCCTCCGGGACCATCAATAAGCGCCCCCCATCCGCGCGACTCGACAGCGATGGCCTTGGCGACGATTGCCAGCTCTTTATCGCGCCCGACGAAGTATTGCAGGCGAGGAAGGTTGTTTGGGATTGGGTGGTGAGGCGCCATCGACGGCAATCTGGAACCTACGTTCGCGCGATTCCAGTGTGCACGGCCTACGCCGAGCACCCGCAAGAGCCTTTGCCACTCGGTTGGACGATCGCTCGCCTCAGTCCAGTCCACCGAAACAAGGTGACTAAGCCAGATTGGCAACGTGGTCGATCGATAGACTAGGGGGATCAACCGAGAGTCAGCCCCCGAAGAGTCGGAAGCTCGGGCGGCAAGCGATTCGAAATAGGCCATCCGCCCCCCTTCGAAGTATTCCGGGCTAAGCACACAGATCACCTTCCGGCTCCCTTGTCCAGCCCTGGTCATTTCGAGAAGCACGTTTCTCCCCGGAACGAAATCCTCGATGTCGAGAAAAACCGAAAGTCCGGCAGATCTTAGTGCGGGAAGCAGTTCCTCGCGGACCCACTCCTGGTCGGGAGAGACCCACCGATAACTCACGAGAACATCGTACCTGTGGCCCTCGGCCTGATTGGCCTTCAGTTCGATCAATCCGCTCGCAGCCAGCCTGTCGAGTTGGAGATTGAAATGGAGTTTCAGTGCGTCAATGTTCTCGTAGACGGTGTGAAAGTGCCCCAGTGCTTTGAGCTCGTCCTGGAATGCCCACAGACTCTGCATGTCCTCTCTGCTGACGCTGCCGATGGTCGTCGGTGCATCTTTGAAATAGGCGAAGATCAAAGGCTTGCTGGTTTCCTTGAACTGCCCGAAGGCGGTCTTGAACTCTTCTTCGGTGTAACGGCCGACTTTGGTACAGAACAACATGACGAAGATGTCACATTCGCGAACCGCCCTGTTGTACTCGTCCTGCAGCCGGGTCTGCGAAACGGTGTCGAGGAAGTCCTCCCAGAGGATGAGTTCGAGAAAGGCGCCTTGCGCAACCCAGGCCTTGTTCTTGCGGTTGATGAAGCTCTCGAATTCGCTTCGGTCCTTTTTCAGTTCCGATGAAGAAGCCAAGAAGATCTTCGTATTCTGCATGGTACTGGGCCCTCCTGTCGGCTTGAAACTAGTGCTATTGGGGTCAGCTTCGAATTGAAATCGAGATGCTTTACGACAATCAAATGACATCCTCGATATTATCCTGAAATTGCGAGCGTCGGCTTTGATGGTGAATCGCCACGGTCTCCTCATGGCCGATGGTACTCGTTGGTGCCTGCATCCGCAAAGCGGACGTAGGCAAATTTCCAGCGTTTCCCGCAACCGCCCCCGAGGCCGAACCTTGCAAGTCGACACCGGACTGGTCGACAGTCCACATGGGGCTGCATACGATAACCACGCCGCATGGACCCGGATGCGGCCCATCAGTCCTTTAGGCTCTCGCCACCAACACCAATCCTTGCCCTCTGCTCCTCCCACAACACCGGCGGACTGATGGCCAGATCATGCACGGTGAGGTGATGCGGCAAGCTCTCATCCAGGATGCCGTCCACTATGTCGGGCGCGAGTGTGGTCAGGTTTTGGGAGCTACCAGGGTCAGGTCACGATTGACGAAGTCGCTGGCGGCAGCCCGTACGGCGCGATGACAATTGCCGGCGGACAGGGCCAGCGTTAGCCGAGCGTAAACGAACTCGATGACGCGCGGTCCAGGGGAAGCTGATGGCCGAGACCGCCAACAAGCTGTCTAGCTGAGCCAGTCCGCCGCACTTGGCGGAATCATCAGGATCGGGCGACGCCAACGTGGCGTTTGCCCGATTTTTCCGTCAATCGGCCCGCCATTGCGGCAGCCGCCAATCGAATACCAGAGCCAGTCCGCGCAGGACCGTCGCAAGCGACGCTCCTGCCAACAGACCCACCCAGCCGGTCAGGCCCAGCTGGTC
>NZ_JAPUVI010000039.1 GCF_029255285.1 Accumulibacter sp. | reverse complement strand
TTGGCCGGCGTTCCGGAAAACGTCCGCGTCGTGGCATCGAACGACAGCCAGGCCGGCAAGGAGCCGCCGTCTTCGCGCGTCGCGGCGAAAGTCAGGGCATCGCCCGCGTCGACGTCGGAGAAGGTATCGGGCGGCAGGGTCAGGGCAAACGCTTCTCCTTGCGTCGCTCGCTGACCGGCCAGGGTGAAGCCGACCTCCGGAGCGTCATTGACGTTGGCCACGTTCAAGGTCATCGAGGTCGTCGCCGCGGCGCCAGCCAGATCGGTCGCCGTCAAGCGCAGCCGCCAGTCTCCGACGTCGCCGTTGGCGGGCGTTCCGCTGAAACGCCCGGCACGCGCATCGAACGCGAGCCACGACGGCAAAGGGTCGCCGTTCTCCAGATGGGCGCTCAGGGTCAGAGCGTCGCCGGGATCGACGTCGCGGAAGACGTTGGCCGGCAAGGTGAACTCGAAAGGCGAATCTTCGCTGGCGCGCAGGGCTTCCGGCGCGCTGTCGACCACCGGCGCATCGTTGCTGTTGAGGACGGTGACGGCGAACACGTCGGCCGCCGCGCCGCCGTCGGGTTCCGTCGCGCTCACCCGAATCTCGAGGCTCCCGATGTCCGAGTTGTCGGGCGTACCCGAAAACCGCCGCGCGGCCGGATCGAAATGCAGCCAGCCGGGCAGACCCTCCCCGTTGGCCAGCGTGGCGGTCAGCGCCAGCGGTCCGCTCGGGGTGTCGTCGCGGAATTCGTTTTCGGGCAGCACGTAAACGAATGCGCTGTCCTCGACCGCCACCTGGTCGGCGGCGGCGGTCACCAGCAGCGGTGGCGCCGACGCCTCGTCGATGCCGAGCGAAAAGGTGTCGATGGCGCTCGCCCCGTGGCCGTCTGTCGCGGTCAGCCGGATTTCGGTCGGTGCGCGCTGGCCCTCGGGAACTTCTCCGCTGAAGGTCAGCGTCGCGGCGTCGAACTGAATCCAGGCCGGCAACGGGCTGCCGTTTTCCAGCGATGCCGAATACGTCAGCGCGTCGCCATCCGTATCGACGAAGGTATCCCGCGGCAAGGGGAAGCTGAACTCCTGCTTCTGCCGGTAGACCTGGTCGACCACGGGGTTGGCCAAGCGCGGCGCATGGTTGCCCGGCGCCAGGGTTACCGACAAGGCGAATTCGTCCACCGCCGTGCCGCCCAGTCCGTCGCTGGCGACGACGCGAATCGTATAGTTTCCGATCTCGTCGGCGCCCGGTGTCCCGCTCAGGACGCCGCTCGTCGAGTCGAACGCGAGCCACGACGGCAAGGGTGAACCGTTGGCCAGCGTCGCGGCGTAGGCCAGCGTCTGACCGGGATCGAGCGCCAGGAAGGCGTTTGCCGTGGCAAGAGAAAGCGCGCGGTCTTCCTCGACGGTCAGGTCGGCCAGCGGGACGCGCAGGATGGGCGCATCGTATTCGTTGACAACGGTGATCCGAAGGGTTTGCACATCCGAGACCCAGCGACCGGATTCGCCATCGGGCTCCTCGGAGCGAAGGTTGCGGAAGGAGTCATAGACATGGATCGGCAAGTCGTGCGTCCCGACCGAAAAATTCCCCGGACGCAGACGAATCTGCCGGGTGGCCGAATCGAACGTGGCCCACACGTCATCGTTACCCGTCAACGGGTTGTAAGACCTCAATTCGGCGTCGCTCAGCCGGACTGCGTCGCCGTCGGGATCGGAAACGGCATCGGCGGGCAGTCGAATCGTCGTTTCCTGATCCTCTCGCACGACGATTGCGGGGTAGCCGAGCTCGGGCGGCCGGTTGGCGATCACCTCCTCGACGACGAACGACGACCCGCCCCGGCCATCGTCCGCGATGACGTGGAAGGCGGCTCGGCGCGGCGGCGCGCCCGTGCCCACGTAACGCAGTGAATTCGTTGCCGCGTCGTAACGCCACTGCAGGCGATCCTCCGGATTGGCCGCGACCACCGAAAAGCTCAGATCGTCGCCATCGACGTCGTGGAAATCAGGAAGCTTCACCGCGATGTCGTCAGCCATCGAAACGACCAGGTTCTCCAGCCCGGCCTGGCTCCACTGCCAAAGGCCCCGCCATACCTGCCCGCCGACCGGCCCGGAGCCGGGCACCGGCAGATGATTGACGCCGGCCGGATCGACGACCAGCGACACTTCGGTACTGGCTTGCAGACCGAGCCGGTCGGTCGCCGTCAGACGGAAAGTCCAGGCGCCGATATCCCAGTAGTCGAGTCCACCCTGCTTGCTCGCGTCGCCTGGCGTCAGCCCGCTATAGGCGAACCTCGTCCCCGGGGCGTTGGTGTTCACGACGGATTCCAGCGTCCACGCGCCGTCGGGCTCGACCAAGCGGAAAGACGAGGTGGCGTGCTCGGGGCGCGAAACGACCGACATCGAGTACGTCAGATCGTCACCCTTGTCCGGATCGACGAACAGGTCGGCCGGCAGAGCGATGCGCGCCAGATCGCCTTCCTCGAGCGTCGTCAGCGGCAGCGAATGAGTCGCCACCGGGGCATCATTGACATTGCCGACCACGATGTCGAAGTCTTGTTTCGAGACCGCACCGTGGGCGTCGGTGGCCGAGATTCTCACCGTCGTCACGCCGACCGAAGCGGCCGGCGTGTGGCCGACGAGACGCCGCGCGGTCGCGTCCCACGCCAGCCAGTCCGGCAGCGGACGGCCGTCGGCCAGGCGAACCGCGGTCGAGAACGCGTCGCCCTCGGCATCGACGAAGAGGTCCGCGGGCAGCGCGAGGTCGATCGGCTGCCCCTGCCAGAGAACGACGTCGCTCACCAGGCGATGGACGCGCGGCGCGTCGTTGGTGTCGGCCACCGTGAGGTCGAAAACGTCGGTCGCCACGCGGCCGTGGCGGTCCCTGGCGGCAACGGCGATGCTCCACACACCGACGTCGTTGCGGCCCGCAACGCCTGAAAAACTGGCCGTCGCCGGATTGAAGACCAGCCAGCGCGGCAAGGCGTCGCCGTTGGCCAGGCTGGCCGACAAGCTCAGGTAGTCGCCGACATCGGCGTCGCCGAAGGTCGTCGCGGGAACGGCGAGCGCCAGCCTCTCGCCTTGCGACACGGTAAGGTCCGCCAGCGCTTCGGCGACCACCGGCGAGGTGTCGTTCGGGTTGCGAACCGTCAGCTCGAAACTGGTCGAAACGGACGCGTTGGCGCTGTCGCTGGCGGTCAAGCGGATGGCCAGTGTCCCGACGTCGCCGTCACGCGGCTGACCGCTGAAGGTCCAGGAGGCCGCATCGAAGCGCAGCCAGGTCGGCAGCGGATCGCCGTCGAGTTGCGTCGCCGTCGGCAGCAGACGGTCGCCGGCGTCGGCGTCGGCGAACACGGCCGCTGTGCCGAGGACGAAGCGGCCGCCGACATCGGCCACCTGATGTCCGGGAGCCGCCACGACCAGCGGCAGCGTGTTGACCGACGCCATCGCCCGTGCCGTCACCTCGCTTTCGTCCCACTGCGTTCCGTCGGCGAAGCGGATCGTCGCCAGCGCCCCGGCTGCCGTCCAGTAGCCTTGCACCGTCAAGCGATCCGGCGAATCGCGCAGGGACAGCACGAGATCGTCGCCCGTGCGCCGCAGCAGCAGATCGGTCGGAGCGATCCCGGCGGCGAATTCGAGCGCGTCGGCCGCGGACGAGGAATCGCCGTCGCTGATCCGATCGTGTCCGTGCCCTCTTCCGAAACGGTAGGTATCGGCGCCCGCGCCGCCGATCAGGACATCGTTGCCACCCTGGCCGTCGAGCACATCGTCGCCTTCGCCGCCGCGCAGCGTATTCGCCCCGGCGTTGCCGGTGAGCGCGTTGTTTCCGGCGTTGCCCGAGGCATCGAGATCGTGCTCGCCGACCAGCGCCAGATCCTCGACCTCGGCGGGAAGCTCGAAACTTGCTGACGCCAGAACGCGGTCGTGCCCTTCGCCGGCCGATTCGTCGATCCGGTCCGCCGCCTCGTCGACCCGGTAGAGGTCGTCGCCAGCACCACCCTGCAGCACGTCCGCGGCAGCGCCGCCGTCGAGCGTGTCGTCGCCGGCGAAGCCGCGCAACAGGTTTTGGCCGGCGTTGCCGAGCAGGACATTGTCGCCGCCGTCGCCGGCGGCGTTGAGGTTCGCCGTTCCCAGGAGTTCGACGTTTTCGAGCTGGCTGTCCGCCGCAAGGGCGTAGCTCAGCGACGAACGCACCGTATCGACTCCTTCACCGGCCCGTTCGACGATCGTATCGGCCGCGTCGTCGACGACGAAAATATCATTACCGCGGCCGCCGATCAGCGTGTCGGCGGCGCCGCCGCCATCGAGCAGGTCGTCGCCGTCGCCGCCGTCGAGACGATTGACGCCGCTGGTGCCGACGAGCCGGTTGTCCCGGGCATTGCCGGTCAGCGCGACCGCTGCGCTGCCGAGAGCCTCAAAATTCTCGATCTCGCCCGCGAGGACGACGTTTTCCGTCACCGCCATGCGGATCGTATCGCTGCCGCCGTCGGCCAGCTCGATCACCGTGTCGGCATCGTCTACTTCATAGACATCGTCGCCATCGCTGCCGATCAGCACGTCCGCACCGAAACCGCCAGCCAGGCGGTCGTCGCCGCGGCCACCGATCAGTTCGTCGTCGGCATCGCCGCCGGTGATCCGGTCGTCGCCGTCGCCGCCGTCGAGGCGAAGCGGGAAAGCCCTGACCAGCGCCGCTGGCGACAAGCGATCGTCCGCCGCCGTGCCGGCCTGCGTCGATGCCCGGCGCGACATTTCGGCCGCGTCCCACAAGGCACCGTCCGCGAAACGCATCTGCAACACCGGCTGGGTCGCCGGATCGTCGAACCAGCCGCTCAAGCGCATCGACTCGGCGGCGCCGGCGACCACCAGGTCGGCTCCCTCCCGGCGCAACGCCATCGACGAGGGCGACAGCCCGGTGCCGAGGAGCAGCGTGTCCAGCCGCGCGCCGCGCGCCAACACCTGCTCGCCCGCGCCGGCGTTCAACGCGACGTCGCGCTTCCGCTCGCTCCAGGTGAGCGGGTCGATCACCGTCCCGTCGGCGAAGCGCAGGCGATCGATCCCGAAGCCCGGCTGATCGTAGGCGACGATCGTCACGCGATCTTCGCCGCCGGCGACGTCGAGCACCAACTGCCCATCGACGACCCGGTGCGTCACGTCGGCCAGCGCGATCCCCGCTCCGAAGTGCAGCGTATCGACCTCTTTGATGTCGGCGCCGAAATCCGCCAGCAGATCCTGCCCGCCGCCGCGTTCGAAGCGATAGACGTCGCCGCCGTCGCCGCCGACCAGCAAGTCGTTGCCCGCGCCGCCGAACAGCCGGTCGCTGCCGCTCCCCCCGGCCAGCGTGTCGTCGCCGTCGTCCCCCGACAGAATGTCGAGACCGGCGCCGCCTTCGAGGCGGTCGTTGCCGTTGCCGCCGGACAACGCGTCGTCGCCTTCGGCGCCGAACAGACTGTCGTTGCCGCCCAGGCCGGAAAGGTGGTCGCCGGCGTCGCTGCCCGACAGCCGATCGTCACTCTCGCTTGCCGGTTGCAGTCGGGCGGCGACATCGGCCGACGTCCACCGCGTGCCGTCGGCAAAGCGGATTTCCTTCAGCGCCAGCCGGCTGCCGACCTCGCCATTTCCGGGCAGCCAGCCGTTTTCGAGCCAGATCTCGCTGCCCGGAAGCGTTGTCCCGAGCAGCAGAGACGACCGCGATGCGGGGGACAAGCGGATCGTGATCTCTTCCGGACGGATGCCCGGGCCGAATTCGATGGCATCGTCGACACTCGACTCCCCGAGGCCGAGAATCCTGTCCGAACCGAAACCCTCGTCGAAGCGATAGAGGTCGGCACCGGCGTCACCGCGCAGGGCGTCGTTGCCGGAACCGCCGTCGAGAACGTCGTCGCCGCTGCCGCCGGCGAGCTGATCGTTGCCGCCGTTACCTTCGACCCGGTCGTTGCCGCTCCCGCCGTCGAGGACGTCGTTGCCACTGCCGCCGGACAGACGGTCATCGCCGGCGCCCGCGTGCACCGCGTCGTCGCCCCGGCCGGCGTCGATCGTCTCCGCTGCCGCACGCCCGATCAAAGCGTCATTGCCGTCCGACGGCCTGGTGCGCAACCATTGCTCGAAAACGTCGCCGCCGCCGATCGTCGTTCCGTCGCCAAAAACGAATCGGCTGGCGACGCGGGGTCCGCTTTCCGGGTCCACCCGGATCAGGAAGCCGTCCAGCCTGGCCGTGGACCCCTCGAGGCGGATCGACATCCTCCCATGCCTTGCCGACAAGCTGTCGATGACGATCTCGACGTCGTCGGGCGTCACGTCGTCGGCGAAGCGAACCGTCGCTGGCGCCCGGTGCAACATTCCGGAATCGTCGGCATTTTCATAGAAGCTGTCGCTGCCGGAAGCAAAGCCGAAAACGAGCGTGTCGTTGTCGTCTGCAAAATGATAGCTGTCGTTGCCCTGGCCGCCGTCGAGCAGGTCGGCGCCGGCTCCTCCGGCGAGAAAATCCGAACCCGCACCGCCGATCAGCACATCGTCCCCCATCCCGCCGTGCAGCGTATCGTCGCCACCCTGGCCGTAGAGGCGGTCGTCGAACGGACTGGCTTCGCTCTCGCTGATCACGTCGGCGCCGTCGCCGCCGATCGTGACGCCCGCCGGCGGCTCGCCCAGATCGAGTTGGCTGCCGTCGGACAGGCGAACGATCGTCGGCCGACGGCTCGACGACGCCCAGCCGCGCAGGCGCAGCGAATCATCGCTGCCATTCAGGCGAATGAGCAGATCGCTGGCTTCCACCGCGATCCGGAGATCGCCGGCGTGGACGCCGGCCGACAGTTGGATCACGTCCCGCTCGTCGCCGCCGATCAGCAGGTCGGCACCGCTGCCGTAGCCGAAAACGACGCTGTCCGCCGACCGATCCGGGGTGCCGCCCGAGCCGCCTTCCCCCGCGTCGAGCCGGTCGTTGCCGGCACCGCCATCGAGGACGTCGCTGCCAGGGCCGCCGGCAAGGCTGTCGTTACCGTCGCCACCGCGCAGGTCGTCGTCGCCGATTCCGCCGCCCAGGCTGTCGTTGCCGGGGCCACCAAGCAGTCCGTCCTCACCTTCGCCGCCGTCGAGCGCGTCGTCGCCTTGCCGGCCGTCGAGCGTGTCGTCGCCACCCAGGCCGGACAGTTGGTCGTTGCCAGCCTCACCGGTCAGCACGTCGTCCCGGAAATCGCCGACCGCGGGGTTGCGCGGAACCGCTTTGGCCAGCACCTCGGCATTCGTCCACACGCTGCCGTCGGCAAAGTGCAATTCGAGTTGTCGACCGAGCGGCCCCGACCGGAACCAGGAGTCGACGATCAAGGCATCGGAAGTGTCCCGGATCGAGACGCGCAGGTTGCCCGAATCACTCTCCAGGAGCACCTCGTCGGGGCGCAGATCGCCGCTCAGTTCGATCAGCAGCCGTGCCGGGGTTGCCGCTCCAGGCAACCAGGTCACCTGATCCACCGCCGACCCGCGGCCGAAGCGGATGGTGTTGGTCCCGCCCGCCACCTGGTAGAGATCGTTATCGGCGCCGCCGTCGAGCAGATCGTCGCCGGCGCCGGCGCGCAGGGTGTCGTTGCCGGCGCCGCCGAACAGCCGGTCATGACCGGCCTCGCCGTCAAGCGTGTCGCCACCGGCGCCACCATGGATCGTGTCGTCGCCATCGCCACCAGCAAGCTGGTCGCTTCCTTCGCCGCCGTCCAGCAGATCGTCACCCGAACCGGCGCGCAAAATGTCGTTCCCGTCGCCGCCATCGAGCACATCGTTGCCCGGTCCGCCGGCCAGCCGGTCGTCGCCCGCCTGAGCGGCAAGCACGTCCGCAGCCTCGCTGCCGAGCAGAACGTCGTTGCCAGCGGAGACAAACTGTTCCGGCCGGCGGGCGTGGGCCAGGATTTCGGCCCGGGACCAGATCGTGCCGTCGGAAAAGACGATGCCTGCCGCACCGCCGATTCCGGAAAGCTCGTCGCCGGAAGCGGGAATCCGCAGCACCAGCGGGTGGGCGATGCCATCCAGTGCGCCGCCGATCAGTTCCACCTCCGCCGGTTGCGCGCGGACACGGAGCACGTAGTTCGCCGAAGTGACGTGGCCATTGAGCACGACATCTCGACCACTGCCTGGCCCGAAGACGACGGTGCCGGCTTCATGGACCTGATAGGCGTCGTCGCCGGCGCCGCCGTCCAGGATCCCGTCGCCTTCCAGCCTGTCGTCTCCGGCGCCTCCGGAAAGATAGCCACGTCCGACAAGGCTGTCGTTCCCGTCCCCTCCGAAGAGAAGGTTGTCCCCGTCGGCGTCGCGCAGCGTATCGTTGCCCGAATCCCCGAAAATCAGGTCGAGGCCTTCGCCGCCTTCGAGGCTGTCCCGCCCGCCGCCACCGTGAATTCGATCGGTGCCTCCTTCGCCCCGAATCTCGTCCGGCCCGCGCGTCCCGCTGATGTCGTCCGCGACGGCGCTGCCGGTGATCGATCTCTCGAAATAAGCCGGCAAGTCGTCGGCCGTGACGACCACGCCGTCGGCCGACTCGATCCGCTCGATGCGGGTTCCCGGATC
The DNA here is from genome assembly GCF_029255285.1 of Accumulibacter sp. Lineage (GTDB taxonomy): Bacteria > Pseudomonadota > Gammaproteobacteria > Burkholderiales > Rhodocyclaceae > Accumulibacter. The sequence goes on along the minus strand of NZ_JAPUVI010000039.1, from coordinate 7,506 downwards.
GAGATACACGGCGCCGGGACCAAAGTCGATCCTCGTCTGTCCGACATGCCCGGGGAATGTCCCTGCCGAGACGATCACGTTTTCGGCCGACAGCCCCTCGCCGAGAACGATGCGATTGCTGCCTTCGCTGTCGTCGATCAGGTCGTAACCGCTGCCGGCGTCGATCAGATAGCTGTCGTTGCCCGCGCCACCGGCCATCCGGTCGAAGGAATAGCCGACGAAATCCCACCCCTGATCGAATCGCCACTCGGAGTCGCGGTCCGCGGCGTCCGATTCCCCGCTGCTCAGCGTGTCGTCGCCGCCGCCGCCGAAAAGACGGTCACTGCCGGTGCCGCCATCGAGCCGATCGTCGCCGTCGCCGCCGTACAGTTCATCGTAGCCGGCCAGTCCGAAGATCTCGTCGGCCCGGCCGGAACCGATGATGATCTCGCCGGCGTTCGTCCCCGGCGACACCCGCAGGCGCGCCTCGACATCCTCGGCTCCCCACACCGTGCCATCGGCAAATTCGAAGCGTTCGACGCGATACTTCTCGCCATCCGGCGAGTGGTCGAAAAATCCCCGGACGCGCAGCCGATCGGTGCCGCCGCCGAATTCGACGATCAGGTCGGGCGACTCGGCACGAACGATGACGTCGGCCGGCGACAGACCTTCACCGAACAGGACGGTATCGACGTTTCCTGCCCGGGAGTCTTCATCCCGGATGGTCAGCGTTCCGTACCCCGGCCGGAACACGTAGCGGTCGTCGCCGGCGCCGCCGGCGGCCTCGTCGCCGCCGCCCAGGCCATCGAGAATCTCCGCGCGCGGCGACCCGACGAGGTGGTCCGGGCCGCTGCTCGGCAGCGGCATGGCATAGGTCGCGAAATCTCTGCCGCTCCACACCGTTCCGTCGGCGAATTCGACGTGTTCGAGCACCGGTTTCACCACCGCGCCGCCCCAGGGCTCGCGAAAGCTCGCCGGTATGTGCAGGCGGTCGCCGCTGCCATGGCGCTGCAAAAGGATTTCGCCGGTACTCTCGTCGGCGAAGATCTGCCAGTCTTCCGGCCGCATGCCGGCCCCGAAACGGAGCGTGTCGGTGCCCGCCGCATCGCTTATCCGGTCGGCGCCGTCGCCGGCCTGGAACAGATAGACATCGTCGCCGGCGCCGCCGTCGAGCGCATCGTTGCCCGGCCCGCCCGCGAGTTCGTCGTTGCCGTCCCCGGCCTGCAGTTCGTCGTCGCCGGCCAGCGCGTGCAGCACGTCATCCGCCTCGCTGCCCACCAGGTAGTCGGCGCTGTCGCTCGGCTGCGCCGCCAGCCGCGCAAGGTCGTCGGCCAGCCATTCGCCGCCGTCGGCAAAGCGCACCGCCGCCAGCCGGTTGGCTTCGGAACGGTAAGCTCCGGCAACCGTGAGACGGCCGCCATCGGGCAGGAACAGGAAGAGATCGCTGGCGTTGCGCGTCACCCGCACGTCGTCCGGCCCGATCCCGGCCGCCAGTTCGAGAACATCGTGATCGTCGGCGCCGCCATCGTCGATCCGGTCGGCACCGTCGCCCGGCGCGTAGCGGTAACTGTCGTCGCCGCTGCCGCCGGCCAGCAGATCGTCGCCGGCCCCGCCATCGAGCGTGTCGTCGCCCGCCAGACCATACAGTTCATCGTTGCCGCCCAGACCGGACAGCGCCTCGCCAGCCGCCGTTCCGGCGAGGAAGTCGGCCCCTTCGCCGGCCGCCGCCGGTGTCGCGGCCAGGCTTTCGAGGTCGGCGGCGCTCCAGGTCGTTCCGTCGGCGAAGTCGACGGCTTCGATCGTCGGACCGTCGGCGCCGTACCAGCCGGTAATCGTCAGTCGTTCGCCGCTGTCGCGCAGGATCAGTAGCAGATCGTTTTCCGTGCGCGTGACGGCGAGGTCCGAGGGGGCGATTCCGGCGCCCAGACGGATGCGGTCGATGCCGCTGGCGCCGCTGTCGAACAGCGTATCCCGCCCATCGCCGCGCGCGAACTCGTAGGTATCGCTGCCGTCGCCGCCGTCGAGCGCGTCGTCGCCGCCGCGCCCGGCCAGCGTGTCGTCGGCGGCCGTTCCCGACAGCACGTCGTCGCCGGCGCCCCCGATCAGCGCGCTCCGGCGGACGTCGTCGACCGTCCACTCGGCGACGATGGCGTAATTTTCGGTAAAGATGAATCGCTCGATGACCGCCGTCTCGTCAACAAAGAAATTGGCAATCGTCAGCGTGTCGTCGGCGTCGACGATTTCGAGGCGCAGGTCGTCGCCCTGGCGCCGAAAGCGCACCTGCTCCGGACGCAGCGATTCGAGCCAGACCCGATCGCTGTTGCCGATTTCGTTGTATTCATGAACCGTATCGTTGCCGGAACCACGCCGGAAGACGTAGGTATCGTTGCCGTCGCCGCCGTGGAAGTGGTCGCGGTCGGCGCGAAAGCCGCCGTCGATCCAGTCGTCGCCGGCGCCGCCGAAAATTTCGTCGTCGTCGGCAAACAGCCGGCCGGCGTCCTCGCCGTAAAGCTCGTCGCCCGCCCAGGGGGCGTCGTAGTCGTAAGCGCCGAACAACTGGTCGCTGCCGCGGTCGGCGACGATCCGGTCGTTGCCGAACAGTCCCCACACCGTGTCCGGGCCATCGCCATCGGTCAAGGGATCGTCGGAGCCGTCGGTGCCGAAGAACAACCTGGGCTCGGGCTCGACGAAGCTCGCCGCGGCCGCCAGTTCGTCGGCGCTCCACACCGTTCCGTCGGCGAAAGCGAGCTGTTCGATTCCCTGCCCGCCGCCATCGAGCTGGCCCGGCAGGAGCACTTCGCCGCCGTCGGCAAAGCTCAGACGCAGATCGTGGTAGTCGCGGGTGATGTCGAATCCGCCGGCCACCAGGCCGGCGCCAAGCTGCAGGACGTCGTGCTCGCCGTCAGCGGCCAGGCCCTCGCGAATCCGGTCGATACCGTCGCCGGGCTGGTAGCGGTAGGTGTCGCTGCCGGTGCCACCGATGAGTTCGTCGTTGCCGGGGCCGCCGCTGATCCGGTCGTCGACGCTGGTGCCGCGCACGGCGTCGTCGCCGTCGCTGCCGGCGAGATCGAAGCCGCGCGCCAGGAGTTGCTCATACGTCAGGACCGTGCCGTCGGCGAATTCGAAACGGTCGATCGGCGGCTGGTCGAGGAGATACTCGGGATCGACGCCGGCGAGGTGGACGCCGCTGGCCGGGTCGTCGCCGACCTGGAGGATCAGCGAGCCGAGCCGCAGCACGATGTCGGCCGGGCGGATGCAGGCGCCAAAGCGCAGGGTGTTGGCGGCCAGAAAGCCGGACGCTTTGCTGGTCTCGATGATGAGGTCGAAGCCGTCGCCGAGACTGTAGAGAAAAGTGTTGCCGCCGCCGCCGCTGACGACGCGGTCGTCGCCGCGGCCACCCGAGACGACCGTGCCGCCGTCGGGCGCCTCGAGGGTGTCGTCGCCCAGGCCGCCGATCGCCGAGACCTCGCCCGCCCCGGAACGATACCAGGAGCCCGCGGCCCGGCGGCCCAGCAGTTCGCGATAGTCCAGGCGCTCGCCATCGGCGAACTCATAGGTCGCCACCGTGCCGTCGACGCCGCCCTGGACCAGGATCTGGTCGCCGCCGCCGGCGTCGATCACGAGATAGGAACTGTCGTCGCCGACGCGCAGATTGATCCGGTCGAGCGTCGCGCCGCCGAAGACGACCGTGTTGCGGCCCGCCGAGTCGTCGACGGTCTCGCTCTGGCCCAGCGCATTCAACGGGCTGTCGCCGTTGGCGAAGAGGAAGCGGTCGTCGCCGGCACCGCCGTCGAGGAAATCCGTACCGCCGCCCCCGGTGAGGCTGTCCTGGCCTTCGCCACCGACCAGCTTGTCGTCGCCGCTACCGCCGGCGAGACGGTCGTCGCCAGCTTCGCCGTCGAGGGCGTCGTTACCGCTGCCGCCCAGGAGTTCGTCATCCTCGCCGCCACCCCATAGCCTATCGTCGCCGGCGCCGCCGTCGACGACATCCTGACCATGGTATTCGCCAGGGGTTTTGGCGTCGTCGCCGCCGAGGAGGTCGTTACCGTCGCCGCCGATCAGGATATCGTCGCCGCCGTTACCCCAGAGCTTGTCATCGCCTTTCCCGCCATCGAGGAAGTCGTCTCCGTGCCAGCGGCCGGAGGCGTCGCCGTCCGGATCCTCGGGATCGGCGACGCTGTCGCCCGACAGAATGTCGTTCCCCTCGCCGCCGACGAGTTCGTCGTCGCCACTATCGCCAAAGCCGACGTCGTCGCCGGCACCGCCGTCGAGCAGGTCGCTACCGGCATTGCCGAACAGCCAGTCGTCGCCGGTACCGCCAAAGAGCAGGTCGTTTTCTCCCGCTTCGACGAAATAGTTGGCGCTCTCGAACGCCGCGTCGTAGTAGGTGATGCCCGCCTTTTCCTTGATCTGACGGGTCACGGTCCACGCGCCCAGGGCGAAGCCGCTGCCACCGTCTCCCCACAGGTGGTCGTTCCCGGCTCCCCCGAGCAGCACGTCTTCTCCGGCGCCTCCGAACAGAACGTCATCCTCGTCGCCGCCGTCGAGGGTGTCGTCGCCCGTTTCGTCGGCACGGCCATCGCCGACCAGGAAGTCCCGGCCGCCCCCGCCGACCAGGAAATCGGCGCCGCTACCGCCCCAGGCGCGATCGTCGCCGTCTTCGAGCAGGAGGAAATCGTCGTCGTTTGCCGAGAACACCACGTCGTTCCCGGCGCCGGCATAAACCCTGTCGCTTCCTGATCCAGCCCCGACTTGATAGCCATTCGCCTTGATCTCATACGAGTAAACCGTACCGCTGCCTGTGGCTTCCGCTTTCTCGCTAATCGCCCACTCGCGCCAGGGCTCGTAGGACCAAAGATTTCCGTCACTCCAGATCCAGTCGTCGCCGCCACCGGAGGCGATAAGGTCATCATCGCCTCCGGTGGCGATGGCGTCGTTGCCCGCGCCAGTGAACACCTGGTCGTTGCCGCCTTCGGTATCGACCATGTCGCCCGTTTCGCCCGAGCCGCTCTGGGTGGCGCCGGTGCGAATGAACTCGGCGGCTTCGCCTGGGGCATCGCCGTAGAGGATGTCGTCGCCACCCGCGCCATAGAGGTCGTCGGCTCCTTCGTTGCCTTGCAGGATGTCGTTGTCCGGCCCTCCACCGAGGTAGTCGCGGCCGCTCCCTCCCTTGGCCTGAACACGACCGCTTCCCAGCACGGTCTCCAAATCGTCATCCCCTTCGCCGAGTTCGACGATGTCGTCGCCACCACGCTTGCGAACGACGAGATCGTCACCGCCGGCAGTGGCGATGAAATCGGCCTCGAAGCTGTCGTACAGCGTGTCGGGGCGTTCGGGCGCCGGGCGTGCCGGATCGGTCTGGAGATTGCCCAGATAGTCGTAGCGCACCTGAACGCCGTCGGTTCCCGGATCGAAGTCGATCGGCTCGAGATCGCCGACGAGCGTCTGGGTGGCGGGGGGCATCTCGGGGGGTTCGGGTTCGTCTTCGGCGTCGAGGGTGAGCGTGAGTTCGGCGTGCTCGGCGTGCGTCGGCTGACCTTCGGCGTCGACGAGCTGCGCTTTCAGGCTGAGCGCTTGATCGCCATCGACGTCGTCTGCCGCCCACAGGGCGAAAGCGGTCTGCCGCTCGCCGGCGGCGACGGTCAGTTCGAACCGACCATCGCCGCCCAGGTCGATCACCTTGCCGTCGGCGAGGACGGTGAAGGCTTCCGTGCTGCCGCCGGCGAGCGTCAGCTTGACCTTCTGCCCTTCGTCGCCGGCGGCGTAGGGCAGATACAGCGTGAAACTGCTCGCCCGGCCTTCGCGCGTCTCGCCACTCGCCACCGCGTCGGGGTCGGGGGCGGCGCCGGGGGCGAAGGGGTTACTCTTTTCGGGGGTGAGGATGAGGGTTTGGGCCATCTGCCGAATGTCGGCCTGTACCCGTTGATAGTCCTCGGCGACTTCGGCCGCCTGCGCCTCGCTGGAGAGGAAGCGGAGGGCCGTTTCGGCGAGATCCTGGAGTAATGAGAGAAAGCTGTCTGTCGCGCCCTTCCTGTCCTCGTAGCTCCGTCCAGCCTCCAGTTGCAACGACCAGTCGCCACCGGGCTGATCGAGAAAGTCGGGGTGGATCGCGGCGATCGCCTGGGCCAGGTCGGCCCGGCTGAAGTGCTTGATTTCCGAGGTGATCTTGTCTTGCAGCTCTTGGCTTCCTCGCGCACTGTCCAGCAGGGAGAACTGGTAGGCACGGATGGCCTCGGCCAGCACGGTGGCTTTTTGTCGTGCCGAGAGCGCCGCGTAATCCGGCGCGCGGGTGATTTGCTTGGCCATCGACAGGAGCCCGGCTTCGACCCATGCCCCGCCCGCCGCCAACACGATCGCCTGGGCAGAGGTGTAGGCGTCGTCGCCTGACAAATAGGCGCGAATTTTGTCGAGTGCTTCGCGATCGGACGGTTCCTTGAGGATCTTGTCGGCTTCCGGAATCTGGCCGGACAGCAGTTCGGTCTGCAGGCGCAGCGCCATGTCGTCCTGGCTGGTGACTTCCGCGGGCGCCGTCGGCGTGCCAGTAAAGCCAAAGGTCCGCCCCAGCCAGTTGAAGGCGGAAGCGAGCGTGCTGCCGATCTGGCCGACCGTCTGCACGATCGCGGCCCCGAGCATGGCGCCCACCGTCAGACTCAAGCCCACCTTGTTGAAGACCACCGCCTTGCCGAGCCAGCCGATGTTGAGTTGGCTGAGGACGCCGTAGGTGACGTCGCTCATCTTGCCGGCCCGGTGCTGCGCTTCGAAGGCGGCTTGCACGACGGCGTCGAGGTCGTTCGGATTGGACAGGAGATTGGCGCCAGAAAGGCCGGCAATCAGGCGAAACAGGGCTTCGGGGCCGGAGAGCTTTTCGTCGTTGAGGAAGTGGCCGAAGGCGCCCGCCAGTTGCACGGCGCCCGGAACGTCGAGCAGGAAAGGCGATGTCCTGGTTTCGTCCCGATTGGCGACGGTCAGCCGGCGTTCATTGACTGCTGTTCCCGCCAACTGACTGGCCGCGGCGTCAAGGTGGGTGTAGAACGCGGTTTCGATACGGTGGGCATCGACAACGTCCAACGGAAGACCGACCGATTCGCCCGCCAAGTACTTCCAGTCAAGATAGACGATGTCGCCGTCGGCGCCAAGATGCCCGCCGCCCAGCCGGGGAACCAGGTCGTTGGCTACGACGTAATGGGTGGCGGAACCGATACCGGCAAGAACTGTTTCGTCATATCCCCCATTGGCCGAAAGGCCCCACTTCGCGCCAAGCCCATTGAATGTCGTGAGGGTCACCGTCGATTTGTCAAACCGGCCCGGCTCCTCATCTTCGCCTAGTGACGCCGATTCTCGCCTGACGTACTCATACGCCGCATACTGCGCCAAGGCACCGCCAAGGGATTGGCCGGTGAAATGGAGGTGGCTGATGTTTGCAAGCTCAGCCAGCGTGCCGAACACTCCCTTGTCTGTAGGAGAAAGATCCTGCTTGAGCGACTCCCATTGACTCCAGCCCGTGCTCTGGCTGTTCGTTACCCAGTC
>NZ_JAPUVI010000038.1 GCF_029255285.1 Accumulibacter sp. | reverse complement strand
TAGACGCGGCTGCCGTCGGGGGCGACGGTGACGCCGTTGGAGAAGCTGCCGGCCTTGATCGTGGCCATCACCTGGCGGCGCCCCATATCGATGGCGTAGACGGTGCTTGCCAGTTCGCAGGCCACGTAGGCGCGGCGACCGTCCGGTGTGAAGCCGATGCCCCGCGGACGCTTGCCGACGGGAATCTGCGCCACCTGCCGGCGGGCCTTCACATCGATGAGATCCACCTGCTCGGCCTCTTCGGCGCTGACCAGCAGCCAGCGGCCGTCGGGGCTGAACACCGCGTGCTCCGGGTTTTTGCCGCGCACCTTGATGTCGGCGAGCTTGCGCCCCGTAGCCGCTTCGATCAGGACCACGCTATTGGATTCTTCCACCGCCGCGGCGACCAGCTTGCGGTCGCTCGAGACGCTGATGCCTTCCGGCGATTTGCCGAGGGCAATCCGGCGGATCGGCTCTTCGGCGGCGGTGTCGACGATTGCCAGCCCGTCGGCGGGCGCCTCGCTGATGTAAAGGCGCCTGCCATCGGTGGCGATGCCGCGCGGGCGCTGACCGCCGGGCAGGGTGCGGACCACCGTATCGGTGGCGGTGTCGATCACCGATACGGTGGCCGATCTCTCGTTCGGCACGTAGGCAAAAGGCGCGGCAAACGCCGCGCCCGGTAGCAGCGCGCAAGCGGCGAGAAGGCTGTGAAGCGCGGTGACACGGCTCATTGTTGGTCTCGATTACAGCGTAGGCTGGACATAGGTGACGCCGTGGCGGGCGAAGATCGCGGCCACCGTACCATCTTTCTGCAGCGCGTGGAGTGCGTCGGCGAGCGCGTCGGCGAGTTCGCCTTCGTCGGCCTTGACGGCCATCCCGAGCGGCCAGCTGTTGATCTTCAGTTCGGGCATCTGCACGACTTCGACAACGAAACGGCTGTCCTTGCCGAGCGCCGCTTCGATCTCCGAGCGTGGGCCCATCACGGCCGCAAGGTCGCCGGCCTTCAGCTTCTCGACGGCGGCGGCGATGCTGCCGAAATGGACCACGTTTTCGCGCAGCCGGCCGCTCAGCACGCCGAGCAGGAAGGCGTCGGCCAGGCTGCGGCCTTCGACGCCGATCTTCTCGCGGGTGAATACTTCCAGTGCCGTGGCCGCCGAGCCGCGGATCTGGCCGATGCGCTGCACGCGGGCGACGGCGACGGTTTCCAGATGGTAGGGGCCGAAGATCTTCACCTTGTCGTTCTTGCCCTGCAGGTAGGAATCGACCGGTACGTGCATCATCACGTCGGACGGCGCAGTGCCCAGGTAATGGCCCTTCCAGACCATGTTGCGCAGGTCGTCGTCCATGTCCTCGTCGGCGGTGTAGCCGACCACCTGGGCCGTCAGCTTGAGCTGCTTGCCGAGCGCTTCGGCAAGCTCCACGTCGATGCCTTTGCCCTTCAGCGACCACGGGGCGAAGTCGTTGTACACCGCGACTTTCAGGTGGCCGCGCTGGCGAATGTCGGCGAGCGGGCTGGCGACGCCTTGGGCGCGGGCCGGGAGGCTGGCGGTCAGCGCCACGGCGCCGGCGGCCAGCAGGAAGCGACGACGATCAGTCTTCACGGACGGTCTCCAGCCAGGCGCGGATGGTCCACATGGCTTCCTGGGAGAGGATGCCTTCGAACGGGGGCATATACACGCGACCGTCGCGGGTGGCGCCGTGGCGGATGCGCTGCAGGAAGATTTCGTCGCCTTCCTGGCCGGTCGGCAGGTAGCGCAGGTCAGGGGCGATGCCGCCGGATACCGCGCCGAGGCCGTGACAGCGGGCGCAGTTCTGATTGAAGGCGGAGCTGCCGATGCGGATCGCTTCCTTGTCGCCAAGGTAGGGGTTCTTGGCCAGCCATTCCTTGCCGACCGACTTCAGCGTCGAGGTGTCGACTGCCTGCGGAGTCACGTCGCCGTGGGCGAACACGAGGCCGGCGGCGAGCGTCAGGGCTGCGGCGGAGAGGGTACGGATGAGGGAGAAATTGCGAACTGTCACCTGGGTCACCTTTGGTCATGATTGGAATTCGTCGAGCGCTTCGCCCTGAGGCGTATCGCCGTGGCGGTGAGCAAGCAGCAAGGGGCGTGCCAAGTTTGATCGAAAGCGCGAACCTTGCGCTTGCGTGCAGTGGCAGCCGAGTTTATATGTTCTGTTTATGGGGCGATAAACTGGCGCGGGATTTGCTCAGGGAGATGCACGGTGGAGCAGTCACATTGCTGAAATATGATTCGGCTGCTACATTTTGGAGCACATACAAAAACCGGGCTCGATCCCGGCTGATATTCCGCATCGGCGGAAGGGGGAAGACAAATGCAGGTTCCATTCAATACCGAAGCCCGTTCGGTCAGCCTTCTTGAGGCGCGCTCGCTGTTCTTTGGTCGGGGTGAGCTGCCGGCCGCCTTGCTCGACAACAATGTGTTACGTTCGTGGGAACGGTGCCGTCAGGCTGGTCTCGATCCGGCCCGCAAGGGTGGCGGCGAGCCCGACCAGCGGGTGGTGGCCGAAGCCCGCGAACGTAATCGCACGCTACTGTCCCACGCCCAGCCGGTTCTGGAGCACCTCTTCGAGCAGATCCGTAACTCCCATAGCATGGTTGTGCTTGCCGATTCGCGGGGCATGCTGCTGCAGAGCTATGGCGATCCCGATTTTCTGTGTCAGGCCGAGCAAGTCGCGCTGCGTCCGGGCGCCAACTGGCACGAATCCGAACGCGGAACCAACGCCATCGGCACGGCGCTGGCCGAGCGCAACGCCGTGAATGTCTTCGGCTCCGAACACTTTTTCGAAGGCAACGCCTTCCTCACCTGCAGTGCCGCGCCGATTCAGGATGCCCAAGGGCGTCTGATGGGCGTGCTGGATATTTCCAGCGACTACCGCGCATACCAGCGCCATTCTCTCGGTCTAGTCAAAATGTCGTCGCGAATCATCGAAAAGCGTTTGTTCGAATCCGAGTTTGCCCATCAAGGCCTGATCGGTTTTCATGTACGGCCCGACCATGTCGGCAGTCTCTGCGAGGCCATGCTGGCAATCGGCCCCGACGGCGATCTGCTCGGCGCCGACCAGTCCGCCCTCGAGCTTCTGGGGCTGCGCCGCGAGGATCTGCCCCGTCGCCACTACAGCATGCTGTTCGACGTGCCCTTGGGCACCCTGATCGACCG
>NZ_JAPUVI010000037.1 GCF_029255285.1 Accumulibacter sp. | reverse complement strand
GTACGACATCTTCGACAATGTCGACTTCACGCTGAACCGCGCTCCGGAGCCGGGTTCCATCGCTCTCGTCGGTCTCGCCCTGCTCGGGCTGGGTGCCGGTCGGGTACGCAAGGCGGCCAAGTAAGATTGACGGGACCGGGGTCGGAACTGGTGTCCGGCCCGGGCGCCTGACCCGATAAGCGCCGAGTGAATCGAGTCGCCGGACGGCGCAAAGTAGTATAGGGAAGAGCCTGCGGGCTCTTCCTTTTTTTGTGCCTTGTCCAGCGCAGCGCCGGCGGCGCTCGGCTCACACCGCGAACAGCCCGATGACTCCGGTCACCAGTTTGAGTACTCCGGCCACTCTCGCCAAGGCCGTGCTGACGTCGACCATCTCTTGGCTTGCCTCGTTGAGGCCGGCGATGCTGCGCTCGATGTTGGCCTGAGCATCGAGCATCTTCTGCGAGGACAGGATCAGGTCGATCTTCGCGTCCTTGAGCTCTCGTTTCCGGTCGGCGATTTCATCATACCGCGCCATCAGGGCTGGCCTGTCGCCAGCGGAGGCTTGCGGCATCAGTTCGCGCAGCCTGTCCAGCAATCGACCCAAGGTCCGTTCCGCCTCGTCCAATTGCTCCCTCAGAACATAACCCTGGCATTCGGCGAAGGTGTCGGGACCGAAGACACGCCGGTAGACGGCGGGCAGCAACGCATCGCATTTGGCGACCTTCAACTGGTCGGTGCCGATCCACGAAAAAACGCAATAGCCGGGGTCGGTCGGCGAGGGGGCCGACGGTCCTTCGGCTGCCGCGGCGCCTTCCTCGACGGGCACGTGGTGCCTGCCGTCCGCGTCAGTGATGGTCAGCCTTTCCGCCGTTTTGGGAAAGACCACGTCTTCCTCATAGACGAACGGACGGGTGGCCGGCAGAACGATCTCCGGCCGGATGAAATACAGCGCAAACACGGGCGGCAGGATGAGGAAGGGCAGTTGTTCGATATCCACCTTGACGTTCATTCCCGGCACGGTGCCGGTCGCGATGACCTTCACCACATGCCCGTTGCGAATCGCCCGATACTCCGCTTTTCCCAGTTCCTTGCTTGGCATGGTTTTTCTCCTCTGGCAGCAATGGCCGCGTCGACCAGCCTCCGGCAGTCGCGGCCGCCTGTCGGAGTGACGATTCGCCACGCGTCCGGCAAGCGCCTCGGGATCGGCGACTCGGAAGCGGGAAGCCGTTCCGGTCGCCGATCGTCGGGCGCTTCGCCGCGACTTCGCTCAAGGCCGCCGCAACGCCGCCATGCTGGCCCTGAGCGCCTCGGCTTTCTCCAGGAAGGCGACGGTGGCTTCGATGACCGCCTGTTCCTGGCGCCGCGTATCGTCTTCGAGTGCCTTGGCCAGCGCTTCGTGGGCCTTGACCATCTCGTCGGCGGCCGCACTGGGGTCGCTGGAACGCAGCTTCTCGAGAGTCATGGCGGTCGATTGCAGGGCATCGAGGCGCGACGCATAAGCCTGCTCGTCGAGCAATTGCTCGATGGCGCCGACCGTCGATCGCCGATCTGCCGGGCAGGAGGCGCACGAGGTCCTGGCCGCCGCGTTGCGCACCCTCGTCTTGTCAGGATTCAGTTTCGACGCCAGCCGAGCCTCGGTCGCTTTGAGCGCCACCAGTTGCTCGCCCCTCAACTCCTCCAGGATCTTGCCGAGCTCTGTTCCCACAACGGCGACCGACTGGCGGGCACGGAGTACGGCTTTGCGCAATTCGCAATAGCGGCGCCAGTCCAGGATGGCGGTCGTGATGTAGTTGAGCAGTCCGATGAACGGTCCGGCCGGCGCCACCTCGCGCGCGGTGCTGGAACCCTCGCCGCCGGCTACGGCCACGAGTTCACCAACCGCGCCGGCGAGCTTGACCTGAGCCGCGCGCAGGGCGTCGAGGTCGGCGGCGTTGGTGATGGCCGCGAGCGAGCCGGAATACTTCTGCAGCGTCTTCACGTAGGGCATGAGCCTGACGTTCTCGTCGAACGGTAGTGCCGATAAGTCCCAATCCTCGAGTGGCTTATGCCGCAGACCGCAGGTATCTCTCTCGATACCCTCCGTTTTCCGGTCGCCGAGATTCGCCTGCGGGCTCGTGTCCCCTCGATTGTCCGGTCGTCGGGGTGGGTCGCCGCTGGGGCAGCGCTCCGACAGGGCCAACTCCGGGCGCTCGTCGATCCAGCGCCAGCGATGGCGAGTGACATTGGCGGCGTTTTCGCTTGCGACACTGAGCCGGGTGGCTTCGGCGAGTTGATTGACGCCCTTCGAGAAGGCGTCGATTTCCGGCTTGTACAGGTAAGGCGAGCAAGCGGCCGAGATGCCGGCCAGGGAAACCGTTATCACGCTGTGATGAAGACGCATTGACTTTTCCCTCCTCGAGAGCATGCCGATTGGCAAGCTTGGCCACGAGTATGGCCTTCGGCGAACCGCTTCGCATCACCCAAACGGGGGATGGGCGGGCCGCCGCTCCGATGGCGTGCGGGAGCGCGCGGTAGAGACAGGTCGCGCTGGCGGCCGGCCGCCAAACCAAGACAGTGGCTGGTTGGCGATTTCTGCCGTAGCATGACTATTGGCCGCTTGCCGTTCCCGGAACGACTGGAGGAGAGGGCGCAAGTACGGCCGAACCGCATCGCCGGTGTCCGGGGAGCCGCCGCCATGGATCAACTCGCACGCTTCAGCCGTCTGGTGCACCTGCTGCAGGAGGCGCCGCTGGCGCCAAACCGCTGGGATGCGGTCGTTTCCGCCATCGTCGCGGCGACCGGCGGCAGCGAGGGCATACTCTTTTCACCGGAGCTGCCGCCGTCCGGCGGCGGGTTCTGGGCGTCGCACTCGATCCTGCCGCCGCACATGGAAACCTATGCCGCGCACTACGGCACAAAGGACGTCTGGCGCCATTCGCGGCCCGATCTGTATCGTGTCGCGAGGCGCCTGATTGCCGACGACGAACTGATCGATCCCGTCTCGATGCGGCGCAGCGAGTTTTACACCGACTTTCTGAAGCCGTTGGCGATCGGCCGTCTGGTGTGCGGTGTCGTGCATCCGTCGGACAGTACGGCGATTGCCGGCGGGCTGCTGCTCAGCATCTTCAAGCCGATGCGCGAGCCGGGCTTCGACGAGCCGCAGCAGGATCTGATGCGCCGCCTGATTCCCCATGTGCAGGCGGCCTTCGACACCTGGCGCCTGCTGGGAGCCCAGCGGCGAACGCAGGATCTGAGCGAGGCGGCTCTCGACGCGCTGGCGACGGCCGTGCTGCTGGTCGACCGGGAAGCGCGACTGCTGTTCGCCAACCGGGCCGCCGAAGGTCTGTTCGCTGACGCCGACGGTCTGGCGTTGCGCCATGGTGTGCTGGTCGGCGTGCTGGAACGTGAGACGACTCGTCTGCACGCTTTCCTGGCGGGGCTGTTGGCGCCGCCCGGCCGGGCGCCGGCCATCCACCTGCATCGCCTCGCGCGACGCTCGGGACGACCCTCCTATGCCTGTTTCGCCCACCCGCTGCCGTCCGATGCCGGACTGTTCGACGTGCCGGGTCGCGCGGCGGCCATCGTCTTCGTTCGCGACCCCGTCGCCCGCGGCCTGCTGGAACCGGAAGCGCTGCAACAATTGCACGATCTCAGCCACGCCGAAGCGCTCCTGGCTTGTCTGTTGGCGCAGGGATTCGCTCTCGGCGCCGTCGCCGCGCTGCGTGGCATCAGCTACGAAACCGCGCGCTGCCAGTTGAAGAGTGTCTTCGACAAGACGGGTTGCCGCCGCCAGGCGGAACTGGTGGCCTTGCTGGCCGGAAGCGGCCGCATATGACGCGCCGTCGGGCGCCGACTTGAACTCGACGCGCCTCCGGTCATCGACTGAAAACACCTAGAAAATGTCTGAATGGACACTCGAAACCGGGGCGTCGGACGAGTCTAATAAGGCTCGTCCGCTGGCCAGCCTGTCGTTTCTTGCCCAGGTGCCGAGCCGAAGCGCCCACCGGCGAGCGACGCGTCGGCGGCTCGGGGCGACCGGACGGACGACGCTTCGGCAAGAGATCGCCGAAGCCCTCGATGACACGGACCAGCGGAGGCAGTCGATGACCGGACGCAACATGAATGAGGACGACGCGCTCGAAGACTTCGCCGCGCGCCAGATCGCGCTCGACGGCGTGACCAGGAAGGTGTACGTGGCCGGCGCCGGGCCGGCGGTGATCGTCATGGCCGAGATGCCGGGCATCAGCCCACAGGTGGCGCGTTTCGGCCGCTGGGTGCGCGACGCCGGACTGACCGTCTATCTGCCGTCGCTCTTCGGCCGCGACGGCGCCGTGGCGAGCGCCGACGAAGGCGCGCAGGTCTTCCGGCAAGCCTGTGTCAGCGCCGAGTTTCGCGCCTTCGCCGCCAACGCGTCGAGTCCCGTCACACAGTGGCTCAGAGCCCTGGCCAGGCTGGCGCATGGAGAGTGCGGCGGACGCGGTGTCGGCGCCATCGGCATGTGCTTCACAGGCAACTTCGCCTTGTCGATGATGCTCGAACCGGCGTTGCTGGCACCGGTGCTGGCGCAGCCGTCGCTGCCGCTCGACGACCCTGGCGGCATCGAGATGGCGGCCGACGAACTGCAGGCGGTCCGCCAGCGCCTCGAAGGCGAGGATCTCACGGTGCTCGCCTATCGCTTCGCGGGCGACCGATTTTGCCGCGCCGAGCGCTTCGCGGCCTACGCCGCGGCGCTCGGCGACCGCTTCGTCGGCCGCGTCTTGCCCGACAGTGCGGCCAATCCCGAGGTGCCGCCCTTCGTCGCCCGGCACGTGGTCACCCCGCACAGTGTGCTGACCACGCATCTGATCGACCAGGCGGGCCAGCCGACGCTGGCGGCGCGCGACGAGATCCTGGCCTTCTTCCGTCAGCGGCTGCTGGCCTGAGCGGCGGCCTTCAGGGCCGGCGCCACGCCGTGCGCGCCGGCGGGAATCCGCTGCCGTGCGCCGTGCCCGGCCGAACGGTCGAGCGCGGTGAGCCCAGCGGCGCGGCAAGTCGGCGTCCTGTGGCCATTCGAACGCGGGCGAGACTAGCACAGAGTGATCCATATCGCGGCGGGTGTTGACTCGTGCCGATCACTACTACAAAATTGCAGCACTTCGTTTTTGTAGCAATGCAATGTCGTGTCAATACCGGTTGGATCGAAAGCGGAAGGCGGGCAGTTCCATGGTCGTCAGCGTGAGCTGAGCGACCTGTGGGATCTGTTCGAGTCCAACAACGTCCTGCTCAGCGGGCCGCGACGTCTCGGCAAGTCGTCGATCCTGCAAAGGCTGGCCGACGACGCGCCGTCGCATGGCTGGCATGCCGTGCTGATCGACCTGCAAGGCCATGGCACGGCGGAAGAAATGCTTGCGGAGATCGACCGCGCCTTGCCCGAACCGGCGATCAAACGTTGGCTTGAAACGGCCAGGAAAGGCGCCGGCCGCGCCGCTGACCGGCTGCGCAAGCTCGAACTCAGGCTGCCTGGCGGCTTGGGCGGGTCGATCGACCTGCAGGCGCCGCCCGCCGCGGCGTGGGCGCCGCAGGCCCAGCGCATCCAGTCACGGCTGGCCCCACAGCCCGTCCTGATCCTGTTCGACGAATTCTCGGTCTTTCTCGAAAAGCTGATCAGCCACGATCGCGCAGTCGCCGAGCTTCTGGTCGGCTGGCTGCGAACCTGGCGCCTCGCCTCGCAGGTGCAATGCCGCTTCGTCTTTTCCGGCTCGGTCGGCCTGAATACGCTGCTCACCCGACACCATCTGATCACCTGCTTCAACGATTGCTACGACTTCCGGCTGCAGGCCTTTTCGCGCCGGGAGGCCATCGCCATGCTGGAAGCCGAACTGCGCGGAGAAGGCTGGCCGCATGCGCCGGATGTCCCCGGCCACATCTGCGACCGCGTCGGGTGGCTGTCGCCCTTTTACGTCAATCTGCTTCTCGTCGAAGCCCTGCGCGCGGCGCGCGATCGTCAGGCCGAAGCCGGCGTCAGCGGCACACCGCTGACGACGAACGACGTGGACGACGGTTACGAAAGGCTGCTCGCGGTCCGCTCTCGCTTCGTGCATTGGTCGCAGCGTCTGGAGCGCGATCTGGCAAAGGACGCACTGACCGTGGCCCTGCGCGTTCTGGCCGCCGTCGCTGCGAGAACGGACGGCCTCACGCGCA
The DNA here is from genome assembly GCF_029255285.1 of Accumulibacter sp. Classification (GTDB taxonomy): domain Bacteria; phylum Pseudomonadota; class Gammaproteobacteria; order Burkholderiales; family Rhodocyclaceae; genus Accumulibacter. Next base: position 6,852 of record NZ_JAPUVI010000037.1, on the reverse strand, counting down.
GACAACTCGTTGCCCGGCTCGCCACCGTCGAACCCGACCCCGACGCGCGCGCACGCCGCTTCGACGAAGTGCTGTGGCACCTGGAAGAAGACGGCTACCTGACCACCGAGGCGGACCGCGTGAGCTTCCCATCGTTCCTGCTGCGCGACTACTGGCAACGCAACCATGGCCGTTGACCCGCACCCGCGGCCCATGCGGGCGGCCGTCAAGTACAACCCGCACCTGTGGAGCGACGACGAGCTGCGCGACGTCTTCGTCGTCCGCCAGACACGTCTGAACGATCTGCTCGATCGGGTGCGTTCCACGCCCGCGGAAATCGTGCCGCAGGCGACCCTGCTCGTGGGCGCCCGCGGCATGGGCAAGACCACGCTGCTGCGGCGCTTGGCGCTGGCGGTGCGCGAAGACCCCGCGCTGGCGTCGCGCTGGCTGCCGCTCACCTTTCCCGAGGAACAGTACACGGTGTCGAGCCTGGCCGAACTTTGGCGCAATGTGCTCGACGCCCTGATCGACGCGCTCGAACAATCGGGCGCGTCGAAGTCCGAAGTCGCCGAACTCGACCGTCGCGCGCACGAACTCACCCAAGTGGGACGCGAAGAGCAGGCGGCATCGGCGCTGTCGTTGATCACCACCTGGTGTGACACTCATCAAAAGCGGTTGCTGCTGCTCATCGACAGCACCGATCTGCTGCTCGAAGGCATTCGCCGCGCCTCTTCGGCGCCGGCCAGAAAGGCGAAACCCGGCCGCGGGTCGGCGGCGGCAAGGAACAAAGACGACACCGCGCTCTGGCAGTTGCGCAAGGTGCTGCTGCAGACCCGATGCCTGATGTGGATCGGCGCCACCTACCAGTCGCTGGAGTCCCATTACGCCTACGCCGACGCCTTTCACGATTTCTTCGATTTGATCGAGCTCTCCCCGCTCAGTCTCAACGACATGCAGGAAGCGCTGGTCGCCCTCGCCCGACGCTTCGGCATGCGGGGAATCACCGACCCGGCCGAAGCCGAGGCCGCGATGCGCGGAGAATTGTCGGCGCGTCCCGAACGCCTGCGCGCGCTGCGCACGCTGACCGGCGGCAACCCGCGCACCACGGCCATCCTTTACGAACTCTTCGCCGCCGGCGCGGATGGCGACCTGCATGGCGATCTGCGTGCGCTGCTGGATCTCATGACGCCGCTGTACAAGTCGCGCATGGAGCAGCTCGCCGAACAGCCGCGCAAGATCCTGGCGCACGTCATGGAGGCCTGGGACCCGGTCTCGGCGCGCGATCTCGCCCAGGCCTCCGGTATTGCGGTGACCACGGTCAGCGCGCAGCTCGTGCGCCTCGAGCACGAGGGTCTGGTGCAGAAGGTGCCGCTGGCCGGCGTCGCGCGCAGCGGGTTTCAGGTGACCGAGCGTTTCTTCAACATCTGGTTCCTGATGCGCCACGCCGCCCGCCGCCTGCGCCAAAGGCTGACCTGGCTGATCGAGTTCATGCGCCTCTGGTACCGGGGCGAGGAACTGCAGGAAATCGCACTGCATCGCGCCTCTTGGCACCAGCGGCGCGCTGTGCTGTCGCCAGAGCAGGCCGAATTCTCCCGCGCGTTGGCGCGCACGATGCCCGCCGGCCAGCTCGCGCGCGAGCGGCTCGACTACGCGGTCTGCCGGCAAGCGCGCGATCGCGCCGAGGCCTTGCAGCAGCGCATCGGCGACGTCTATCCCGATCTCTTCGACCTGCAGGGCGACGACCGAGCCTACCTCTCGGGCGACGCCTGCCACAAGCGCTTCGTGCAGGTGCAACAGGCGCTCGCGGCCATTCCCGCCGACGACGATGCCGATCGCGATCGTTGGGTGCGCCGCGTGTTGGGCTCGCTCGACGCCAGCCTGGCCGAGAAGCTGGCGCTGGCGCGGTCGACGCCACGGCTGACGCGCGCGCTCGCGCAGCGCCCGTGGCCGTTCCCGCATCGCGACTTACGCCGGCGGCTGATCGCCGCAGCCTTCGCCGCCGAGGCGCGGGAGACCGTCTCGGCGCTGCTTTCGAGCGGCGACCTGTTGCCCGATTGCGCCGACCTCGACTTCTTCCGCAAACAGCTTGCCGGCACGCTGCCTGCGCATTCCGCCGCCGCGGACCTGGCCTTGACGCTCTTCGTCGGGTGTTCGGGGGGAACGTGCGCCGCCTCGCTGGTCGCTGAACTTGCACAACAATGGGCCGGGCAGCCCGATCGCGCGCGCCTCCTGGCACTCGCGGCGATCGACACCGATCTCGCCGCGGCACGCCGGCTCGCCGACGCCGCGTGTGCGCAGGAAGCCGTAGCGACCGCTCTCAGCCATCTCGTCGCCGGTCTGACCTGGAGCTACCCGCCGGTCGACGCAGAGCGGGCCGAAGCCGCGTACCGCCAGGCCATTGCCCTCGACGAAAACTTCGCTGCGCCCTGGTTCGGCCTGGGCCACCTGCTGCACAACCACCTCAAGCGCTACGACGAGGCCGAAGCCGCGTATCGCCAGGCCATCGCCCTCGACGCGACCAACGCCTGGCCCTGGTACAACCTGGGCATCCTCTATCTGGACCGGCTGCAGCGCTGCGCCGAGGCCGAAGCGGCGTTTCTCGTTGCGCAGAAGCTGGCGCCGGAAGAGCCAGTAATCTGGACGAATCACGCTCGCCTGCTCGCCGGCCTTGGGCGCAAGGAGGAGGCCGACGCCGGCTTCCGGCGAGCCGTCGAGCTTCTCGGAACTTACCCGCCTGAGGGCGAAGCCGGCGATCCGCAGTTGCGGCTGCAGGCGCACCTTTGGTTGAACAACCGCGATTTGGCGCAAACGGCGCTGCAAGATCTGGCCGCCCGGGCCGAAGGCGGCGACGCCGCGTCCTTCTCGCGACTTCGCGCGCAGGTGTCCGAGTGCCACCGCATGGGCATCGGGCAGCGGCTGGCGGACTTGATGCAAGCGAGCCCGCTTGCGGACTTCCTCGCGCCGTTCGCACTGGCGCTCAGCGCGGCCGGCGCGGGCTCGATGGAGGCGCTCGACGGCGCGTCGGCAGAAATCAGGGTGCTCGCGAGCGAAGTGCTGCGCGAGCTGGAGTCGAAGGGGTGAGCGCGGCACGCCGAAGGAAGATCCGTCGTGCTTGCCTTTCCCGTCGCCCCGAAGGTATCGTCGTTGCAACAGAGGGGGCAAACCCCGTTGCCGTCGGAGTTCCGGCCAGACCCGCGGTAAACGGCGGTCGCGGGGCCCTGTCAGTCTCTCGGTAAGGAGTTTGCACGATGCCGTTGAAGCAGGAAGAACTGACGACGATCTCGACCCGGACGCTCGCGCATTACGAGCACCATGCCGCCGACTTCTGGGCCGGGACGTGCCACCACGACGTCAGCCAGAACATCGACGCGCTGCTCCGGCACATCACCGGCGAGGCGCCGTACCGGCTGCTCGACTTCGGCTGCGGGCCGGGACGCGATCTCAAGGCGCTGTCCGCCCTCGGCCACCATGTCACCGGACTCGACGGCTCGCCCAGCTTTGCCTGCATGGCGCGCGAGCACAGTGGCTGCGACGTGCTGGTCCAGGATTTCCTCGCGCTCGACCTCCCCGCCTCACACTTCGACGGCATCTTCGCCAACGCCTCGCTTTTCCACGTGCCGACGCAGGAATTGCCGCACGTGCTGCACACGCTGCGGCACGCGCTCAGACCCGGTGGCGTGCTTTTCACTTCCAACCCGCACGGCGGCGACGAGGAAGGCTGGAACGGCGAACGCTACGCGGCCTACCTCTCGCTCGCCAGTTGGCGCGCCTTCCTGTCCGCCGCCGGTTTTACCGAACTCGAGCACTACTACCGACCGCCCGGACTGCCGCGGGCGCAGCAGCCCTGGCTCGCCAGCGTCTGGCGCAAGCCGGCCCGGTAGAAGGTCTTTGGCGGAGCGAACGTTTTCGGGACGCGTCAGCCGCGGCATCGGCCGTTACCGCGGCGCCCGATCGCCGGGCGATGCGGGACCGGTTTTCCGGTTCGAGCCAGGTCACCCGCAGGTCAACCGGGGAATCGGGGAAGCCGGCACCGCCGCCAACCCGGCGCTTGATTCTCGACCTCGGCGCGAATGGTATATCGCTCGTGTATATAGCCTCCCGGAGGCCGACCATGGCCTCCAGCACCGTCTTCACCAACAACCGCTCCCAGGCGGTTCGCCTGCCTGCCGAGCGGCGCTTTCCGGATTCGATCAAGAAGGTCGATGTGCGGGCCGTCGGCCAGGAACGCATCATTGCCCCCGTCGAAGCGGCCTGGGACAGTTTTTTCCTGGGCGAAAGCACCGTGACCGACGATTTGCTGCCGGACCGGGCCACCCAGGAGCAGCCGGATCGGGAAAGCCTTTGATCCGTGCTGACCCACCGGCTCGATACCCACTTCGTCATTTACGTCGTCAAGCGGCGTCCGATCGAGGCTTTGGCGTCCTTCAACCGCCACTACGGCCGCTTGGCCGTCTGCCGAGCTGGTCCATGGTGCCGAGAGAAGCCGCGACCCCGCGCGCAACCCTTCCGTGGTCGAGGATTTCCGCAGCCGCCTGAGCGTCCTGCCCCCTGGCGAGCGGGAAGCCTACCACTACGGCGGCATCCGCGCCGCGCTGGAAAAGCGGGGCCAGCCCATCGGCGTCAATGACTTGCACATTGCCGCTCAGGCGCGCGCCCACGGCTTGGCCCTGGTCACCAACAAGCAGCGGGAATTCGAGCGGGTGCCGGGGCTGATGCTCGAAAACTGGGTCGCTGGCTGAGGGTGCCCTTGCGAAAAGCCGGCTGCAAATTGCCCCGAATTCGATTTTTTTCCGGCCGGCGGAATGGCTTTTCGAGGCACCCGCAAGCCGCGCGGCAGGAATGAACACTGATGGCGTAACCAGAGAAGCACGAGCTAAACGCAAGCGTATCCGACTTCCAACCCATGACGTCGATGGTCGCGGCGCTGGCCGGGGCGATACCGAACACAGCGGCTGCCAGGGTGTCAGGGGCGAATCAAGCGGCGCCGGACAGGATTAAACGCTACAGGCGCCCGTGCCGAAACCGATCTGGGATAGTCAGGAGTACTTCCCCTCCCGCCTTCCTGTTTTCCGGGGCCCGCCGGATGGCGGGTGCCGCCTCCGCATCGATTCCCATCAGGCGGAATAACGGATCTTTCAGCAAGGCCGCCGGCATGCCCTGTCGGCGCGCGTGTCTGACTCTTGACCGAAGCCGCTTGACTGTCTCGCCTTTCTTGTCGCCCTGATGAGCCGCGTGTGCCATGGGATGGATGAGCGCGACCTTGCCGCCAACCCGCTGCCGCAAGGCGCAACCTCCCGCCGCCATGGCGTCCGCCAGGCTTCCCGTTCGCCCACCGGCCCCGTCGCCGACCCTCGGGTCGGTGCTCGCCTCGACGCGCCCGCCGCCGGAACGCGGCGCGCGGCATCGGCCGCGGCGAACGAGGGCAACCCGTCAGTAGACGGTCGCCGCCCGCGCCGCCTGGTCGTAGCGGCCCGACAGTTGGCGCAGTATCCGCGCCAGGTCGCCCAGACGGGCGTTTTCCTCTTCCTGCCCCGAAAAGCCGGGCATCAGGCAGGCTTCCCGCACCGCGCGGTAGCGCTGGCACAGGGCATTCCCTTCTTCCGTCGTGGCAAAGAACACCTCCTTGCCACGCTTGCTGCTGCTCAGCAAGCCCATCGCCGAGAGCTTCTTGACCGAATAACTGACCACATGCGTATCCTCGATGTTGAGGACGAAACAGATATCGGCCAGACGCTTTTCCGTCCGCCGGTGATTGATGTGGTGCAGGACCAGCACATCCACCGGCGCCATGTCCTTGACGCCGGCCGCGCCCATGCAGCGGATCAGCCAGCGGTTGAAGGCGTGGGTGGCGATGATCAGGCCGAACTCGAGCTCGGAGAGCTCCGGCGACTTTTCGGACACCAGGTGCGAAGAGGAAACGATGCGCTGCCCGACCGGGGGAACGGGCACCGCGGCGGCTTGTTCATTGGCTTCCGGATGGCTGGACATGTTTTTTCTCCCAGAATTCGACGGAGATTATAGCGAATATCATGTTGACTTTTTGTCGACGAATTCTTAACGTTACGTCGCCATTCCCATCAAGGTCGCGAACCGCTTCGTCCGCTCCCGCGCAGAGCCATCCGATGCCTGATATGGCGTTCATCCACACCACAACGAGGAGACTTCCGTGCTGAAAACCTTCGCCGCCCTCGGCATCGGTACCGCCCTGACGTTTTCGTCCGCCGTCGCGGTCGCCCAGCAGAAATGGGACATGCCGACCGGCTACCCGACATCGAACTTCCACACCGCCAACATCCAGCTCTTCGCCAAGGACGTCGAGAAGGCCACCGGCGGCAAGCTGACCTTGACCATCCACGACAACGGCTCGTTGTTCAAGGCCAACGAAATCAAGCGCTCGGTTCAGGGCGGGCAGGCTCAGATCGGTGAAATCATCATTTCCGGCTACTCCAACGAGAACGTCCTGTTCGGGGTGGACTCCATTCCTTTCCTCGCCACCAGCTATGCGGAATCCGAGAAGCTGTGGAAGGCCACCAAGGCGGCCACGGAAGCGCTCCTCGCCAAGCAGGGTCTGAAGGTCCTTTACGCCGTTCCCTGGCCACCGCAAGGCATTTTCAGCGCCAAGCCGATCGATTCGGCGGCCGACCTGAAGGGCGCCAAGTGGCGTGCCTACAACCCGAACACCAGTCGCATCGCCCAACTCGTCGGCGCCCAGCCGGTCACCGTGCAGGCCGCCGAACTGACCCAGGCGCTGGCCACCGGCACCGTCAACACCTTCATGACTTCCGGCGCCACCGGCTACGACAGCAAGGTCTGGGAACAGGTGAAGTACTACTACGACGTCAGCGCCTGGCTGCCGAAGAACCTGGTCATCGT
>NZ_JAPUVI010000036.1 GCF_029255285.1 Accumulibacter sp. | reverse complement strand
GTCTCGCGGATCATGCGCCGCACCGTTTCCTCGGCTTGATCCAGACTGGCCTGCGCCTGCTTGGCCATCAGGTTGTCGAGGACGATGCGGTTGTCCTTGTAGTCGCCGACGATGCTGCGCCACGCGAGGTGCGAGCGAACGTGATCCTTCAGGCGACTCACGCTGTCGTAGTCCGCCGCCACGAAGATCAGCCGGTTCTGCTTGAAGCGGGGCTGGTCGCCGCGCTTCTTCAAAATCTCGGTCGCGCGCTCGATGGCGAGGCTCTGACCGCTCTTACTGAAAGCCGCGTCCGGCGGCAGCACCACCAGCCGCAGCGCCCAGTCGTCGGGCACGTCGCCGCTACCGGTGAAGATGTGGATGCCGCCGAACACGCCGCTGGCAAAGCTGCGCTGCACGCGCTCGCGGATCGAGGGGAACACGTCCTCCCTGTCCTGAAAGCGCCGCTTGCGTTCTTCCATTTCGCGCCGCAGGTTCGGGCGCGTGTCCAGCCAGAAACGGTTGTTGGCGGCGTTCAGGTAGTGCAGCCGGTCGCCCAGGCGTCGTAGCGCGTCCTTGAACAGGTTGGGTTGCTGCCCCGGCTGAGCCACACCCAGGATTACGCGCTCCAGTTCCAGGCCGCGCACGCCCTGATTGGATGTGCTGGGCGCGCTGCCCAGAAAGATGGCGCGCGCGGCGCGGCGGCAGGCTTGCACGCTGCCGAAGCGGGTGTCCTTGTTCTCGATCTCCCAGGTCTCCGAACGCTCGCCGTCCACGTCGCGCTCGATCACTGGTGTCCAGCCTTGCGGCAGGTAGTAAAGCACCTCGTTCAACGTGTCGGCATCCATCAGCGGAAAGCTGCCGGGCATGATCAGCGGGTCGTTATTGCCGTCCTTCCACAGGCGGTGGATGACCTTCGCCATCAGCTTCAGCACGCCGCGCGTACGCTGGAAGTTGTCCAGCGTTGACCAGTCCTCGTACAAGCGGTCGAACACCTCGGGGTGGATCGGGTAGGCGTGCGTTAACCGCTCCAGATACTTGCTGTCTTGCGTCTCTTGCGGAAAGTCGTCGCGGTTCTCGATGTAGTAGTCCGCGAACGATCGGCAGACCGACTCCATCGCCAGCTTATCGTTGATGTTGCTGAACAGGCGGCGGCGCACAATCTCGAACGCTTCTTCGGTGGCCACCGGTTTCCACAGCGCCTGAATCCGGCCAAAGTAGTGCGAAAGTGAAGCCAGAGCCTTTTCCCCGCGTTGACTGCCTGCCTCCTTGACGGACTCCGGCAGCGAGGCGAGCAGCACCGCCGTCGGCACGGCCTTCAGAGCTTCCGTCAACGCCTGCACGAAGCTGAGGTTGGAATCGAAGGTGCCGCCAGACAGCGCCTTGCCTTCCTCGAACTGGCGCACATAGGCCACCAGCTCGTCGATGAGGATGACGCAGGGCGCGTAGCGGCCCAGCAGGTCGGCCAGCACATCTTTGCCCGGCGACGTGCCTGAAGCATCGGCCTCAGCCACCAGCGCGTAGCCCTCAGCCTTGCCCAGTTGCCATGCCAAATCACCCCATAGCGTGCGGATGCTCTGTCCATCCTTCATCACCGGCTGGTTGGGCGAGGACTTGATGCCGTCGAGCACGGCAATGTGCGCCTTGGGCAGTTCCGTCACGCCCGCCGCATCGAGGATGGCTGGTACGCCTTGCAGGTCACTGGCCGGTGCTTCGCCCTTGGCGAGGTGATAGACGGCAAGCATGGTGTGCGTCTTGCCGCCACCGAAGGCGGTTTGCAGCTGGATGACCGGATCGCCGCCTTGGCCCGCAAGGCGCTTGACCACCGAGTCCAGCAACAGCCGCATGCCTTCGGTAATGAAGGTGCGCTGGAAGAACAGCGCCGGGTTCTGGTATTCCGCGTTGGCCGTGCCCGCATGTACGCGCGACAGGTCGGCGGCGAATTCGGCCTGCTGGAATTTGCCTTCCCGCACATCGGAATGCGGCTCCGCGATCTCGCGCCAAGGTTTCAGTGCCATGTTCGTGTCCTTAAATATCCAGTTGAGCTTGCGAGCCGAGCACACCCGCCTCGCCAGCGGCCTGTTCGATGGCACTCCACGCGGTGACCAGTTCGTTGTAGGCGCGGGCTTCCTCGGCCCAACCCTTGCGTTCGCACAGGGTGTAGAGGCGGTAGGCGAGCGCGCGAATGGGTTCGGCGCGGGCGGGCATGCGGGCGAGCAAGCTGCCTGCACCGGATTCACCGTCTTGGTTCAGTGCACGGATCAATTGGTGTAGCGCCTCCCACACAGGCAGGCGGGCATCAGTCTCGGGCGACCAGTCGCTTGGCATCTCGCTCCACTTGAGCAAGCGTGCGTCGCCCTTACTGGAATCCAGCACGCCCGCTGTCACCAATGCCGCCACCGCCGTGCCCTTTGCCTGCGCGAGCGTATTGGCATCGCCGAACTTGCCCGTTGCCCAACCAAAGTTCTCGAACCAGTGCAGGCAGAACTGCGTGTCATGGTCGAAGTCGTCTTCGGCGAGAAAGCGGTTAATCAATTGCAGCGCGGTGCGCACGCTCATCGGCGTGCCGTCAGCTTCAAGCACAGCGGCGTATTGGCTGAAGATGGCCATGCCGGGGCCGATGATGGCCTGCGACAGATCGACGGGAGCGACTGGGCTGTTCACGCCACCGCGGGTCATTTCGTCCAGAGCTTCAGGCAGCGTGGCATTGAGTTCGCGGATGAACTCACGGCGCGAAACGGTGAGTGCGTCGACGGGACGCTGGCGACAGACGAGGATGATGCTTGAGGCGAGAGCGTTCGAATCCATCGCAACTTGCCGGGTTCTCATCTCCGTCCGAACCGGCCACGTACCTGTAATTGCGAAGCCCGCATCCAGTACTGCTTGCAAGAAAGTTTCCCACCCCGTGCTGGAGGTTCCCGCTTCGTCTTTTGTCTCGGACTGCTTGAAGGCGTAGTAGATGGTGACGGGAAAAGCAGAATGCGCCTGCTCTGCAAGGTTGTGCATTGCGGCCGTCATCCCATCGAGGAAGAACTTCTCCGCCTGCTCCCTGCCACCGTGCCGGTAAGGCGTAGCAACCAACTCTTCGGCCTTAGGTACAGCCAATGTGGCGTACAACTCAGGGAAGATTGCACGTAGTGGCTTGCGTAGCCAGACGTAGAAAAAGTCGGACAGGTCAGCGTAGGCGATATTGTTGTAGTAGGGAGGATCTGTAGAAACGACCTTGTTCTTGCTTATCGTTTGGGACTGCGCATCGAGTTGCGTTGCGATGCCTGCCGTGTCAGTTGGCAGTAGCGGCAATGGGTCATAGCTATAGAAGACACCGGCGGATAAGCTGCCTGTGGCGTCAGCTAGAAAGTTGGGTTCGGCGAAGTCCCACAGCATTGGAAAAGCTTGTCTTCCAAAACTGTGCTGCGCCTTCTCCCCAACGCTGTTCCATCTGACCAAGTTGTTACCAGTCATTGCAAGCCGGTCGATGGCAAAGGACAAGTAAACGCCAACGGCCTCTGCATACGCCGTCGCGCCTGCGCCGACTCCTGCGAGATGTTCGTCATCATCGGGCAGGCCGGCGGCTAGAGCGTCGGTTTTGACCTTAGCAATGGTTTCGCCCACCAGATCGGAGAACAGGGTCAGTGCAGCCAATTGGCGCGGCGTGAAGAGATCGCCCCATTCGGTCAAGCCATAGGGAACGCATGTACCGCCCGTGAGGCGGGCGGGCACATTGCCGGAGGGCTTCCAAGTGGGCTGCGCCTGTCGGACAGCATCCTCATGTTCTTGAGTCGGTGTCAGATAGACGCGACCACGCGCGCCTTCGGCGACGATGGCCATCAGCTTTGCGCCCATGCGTCCGGCCTGCCCCTCGGCCTTGATGTAGTCACCGCTGATGGGCGCGTCAGAGAGTACGCAGCGGAAGTTCGCACCACGACCTGCAGCTTTGGTGCCTTCCTTCGCTTCCTCTGGTGGCTCGCCCACTTTCACGGTGAAGCAGTACTTGCTGCCCTCGACCACGGGTTGCACATAGCTTTCCTTGCCCGCCTTGCCGGAGAGGATGAAGTTCGAGGCCAGCGGCACGTCCACGTGGCTGAACGCCGGGTTGGGACTTTTCACCGTGCGGGCCCACAGCCAGGCGATCACTGTGAGCTTCTGGCCCAGCAGCGGCTTGAGGTCAGGCCGCTCCTTCACGATCTCGACGGTGATCTCCGCCTTCGGGTAAAGATGGCCGATGCGCTTTTCGGCCTCGGAGCGCATCCACGCGCCGTAGCGGCGCACGTCCTCAGCCAAACCCTTCGCTCCACTCCAGTCGTTATGCAGCTTCGCCTGCTTCTCGCCCGATGGCACCGGACCCACCGGCGCACGGCCCGCGAAGCGCGGCGGAATTTCGATCATGGCCTTGTTGATGGTGACGGCCACGGGGTTGAGGTCGGAGGCGTAGCTCTCCAACCCCAGACGCTGCGCTTCCAGCGGCAGCGCACCGCCGCCCGCGAAGGGGTCGTGAAAGCCGGGCAGCTTGTCGGGGTTGAACAGTTCGGCAGCCTGGGGGTGGCCCTTGTTCAGTTCGCAGACTTCACGCCACGAGCGACGGATTTCGGCGCGGGCGCGGTCCAAGACTTCCTCGTTGTTGGTGTTCTCCCACTGCACGAGGTCTTCGATGATCTTGAACAACCGCTCGCGCTCGGCCTGCGCCTTTTCTTTGTTGACGCCGTAGCGAAACCCGCCGCCCTGCTGATAGCCAGGGTCGTTGACCATCTGCGCAAAGATGACCGCCCGCGCAGCCGCCAGCGGACGCCGCGCCCACCACAGGTGCAGCGTGCTGGGGTGGCCGTGGCGGATGCTCTTCTCGCGTGCTGCGGCGACATTGATGGCATCGAGCGGCAGGGCGACTTCGATAAGCTTTTTGGGTGTTTTGATGTTGTTGTTCATTTAGTCGTCGTCCTTCTCCCAGCCGACCTTGCCATCGCAATGGCTACAGCCGACCGAGTAACTGTGTTCCATATCGCCGGTGTTCAGCTCGTTGCACCACTCGCACTGCTCGACGTGATCGCTCAGTTCGAAGCAGTTGGCGCAGAAGTACATATCGTCGCGCTCGACGACGGTGTGATACCCCTCGCAGGTACCGCAGTTGGCCGGTAGTCCCGTCTCAAAGTAATCCTTCGTGCCGACCACATCCTTGGTCAAAACATCAACCAAGTGCTCGGGTTCGATTGAGCCACCGCAGTGATCACACGTCGCATAGCCCTCGTTCGCAAGGACGACGGATTCGCCGCAATGCGGGCATTCGAGTTCGACCTGGGTTTCGGTGTGATCGCACACCAGACAGCGCAGCGACGCGATCTGGTCGTCGAGGGCATCAGGGATAGCAGCCTTGAAGCCACAGGCGCTGCATGCTTTCGGCGCGCTGCCTGCCTTGCGGGCGGCGTCCAGCTCGGGCTTGAGCGCCTTGAACTTCGCGGCCAAGTATTTCCGGTGCCCCTTCATCGCCCGATCCGCGTGGGCGATCTCGCTGCCGAAGTCGTGGAAGTAGCCGCCCCACCGGTTCAACAGGCGGTGGAGGTGAAACCACGAGCGGCAATGCTCGGCGACGATCTGTGCCTTGGCCTTTTCGTCGCTGTCCAGCCCTTGGTGGAAGAAGTGAACCATTTTGTTGCGATGGTTCGCCAGCGCGCGGAAGCTGTTGTAGGCGTCGTCGCCGATGTCCTCGCCAGCGACATCACGAATCCGTGCCCTGCAATCCTCCAGCGTGACTGAGATGAAGTCCCCGGCCATGAACTTGGTGAGGTTGGCCTGATCGGGCTTGGAGACGATCAACGACCAGTGCTCCTTCATCAGTCGCGCCTTGAGCAGCATCTCGACTGCCGCGCAGAAGTGGATGACGGAATACTTGGGAGACTTGTCGAACTCCGCGATACCGCGCTCCAAAAAGTCGAAGGCGTTGCGGGTCAGCGAGTCGAAGATGTCGTGGTGGGTCATGACATCCTCCTATCGCCAATGCGCAGGGCGCTGGAGCACGAAGCCGTCCGCGCGCTGCACTTGAGCCGGTAGCTGGCTGTGGCGGTAAGCGGTTTCGTTGATGATGAAGCTGCCGCTGGCAGCCTGTGTGAGCTGGTGCGAGCGGCGGTTCGGTGGCAAGGCGACGATGATGTTCTTGCCGGGGAATTTGGCGCGGGCGGCACTGACCGGCGTGGTGAGATCGCTGTCGGCAGAAATCAGTAAGGCGGTGTCGAAGCGGTCTTCGTAGGCATCAGCCAGCAGTTGCATGGCGATGTTCACGTCGGTCATCTTTTCCTCGTAGTCCATCCACTGCGCGCCGCACTGGCGGCACTGCTTGGGCTTTTCGAGGTAGTGGCCGAAGTGCGACCGGAGCTTGGGCAAGCTGCCCAGCGCCTCGAGGTAAGCAGTCTGGCGCTGCATGTCGGAGACGTTGCGCCCGTTCGCCCGGATACGCGAGGTGAAGTAGTGGACGCCCTCCAGCGTTTGGCCGGGCTTCAGCAGCGTGGTCGCCAAGGCGCACAAGTCCAGCCAGTAATACTTCTTCCAGCCCTTGCTGCGCAGGCCGAAATAGAGGTTGAATCCATCCACATAGGCGACGACTCGACTCATCGGCGTTGCTCCCGATAGGCCAAATCCACCTTGACGGAGACGCGGATTGCGGGTAGGATTCGCACCATAAACCCCACCGGAGATCGCATCTCCGGCCCAACGCCTCCCTTGTGGAGGCGTTTTCCTTTGTGCCCCGCCAAGGCGAGCAGCCTTGGCCCGACGCCTCCCAAGCGGAAGCGTTTTTCTTGGCACGTCTGGAAGCCCTTCACTGCGACGCTCCCGGTGCGACGGCCTTGGCCAGCAACTGACCCAGATCGAGGTTCTTGCTGGTTTCCGCCCAGTCTGGCTCCTGCGTGAAGGGCTGGCGAACGTAGAACGGGCCCTCGTGCCTGTCGCCGTCCACCAGCACGATGGCAAGGATGAACTTGTCTGCTTGGTTCAGGCCGTAGAGGATTTCGTTGCGGGTGACCGTGATCGTGGACTGGCCCTTGGCGCGGCCCTTCACCTCGATGTGGCGCGAGGTCGTCAGACGGCCATCCACGGGCTTGGGCTGGCTGGTCACGTCCCAGCCGCACTTCTGCGCCGACACGTCGATGACGTCGTGACCGAGGGCACGTTCGGCCTCCATGACCGCGCGCATGGCCATCTGCTCGACGCGGGCGCGGGCGGCAGCGTCCGCTGACCAGCCGCCTTGTTCGGCGGGGACACCCTTGCGCTGCATCAGCAGTCCTGCCGGGATGACGAGCGCGCCGCCCAGCACAACTGGCGTGGCAGAAACCACATGGCGCATGGCCAGTAGTTCCTTCTCGCGCGATTGACGGCGTGCCGTCAGGTCGTCGATGGTGCGGCGGACGTTCTCCAGCGTCAGGCGCACATCCTTGCCTGCGGCCAGGTCGTCTTGCAGCTTGATGTAGCGGTCTGACCAGAAGTTAATCTCCTTGACCAGCCGTTCGTGGACGGCGGCCAATGTCTTGTCCACCGATTTCTCGCGCCGCGAGCGCACTTCGTCGAAGTGTTCCGGCACCAGATGGCTACCCGCATGGGCGAGCGCCGCGTGTTCCAGACCTTTGGCGATCCACGGCGCGGCCAACACGTCTTGGATTAGCGCCATGTCTTCTGCGGCGAGCGGCTCCAAATCCAGATGTGGTGCCCAACCCGCGTTGATGGTCTGGCCCGAGGCGTCGATCTCGACGAATTGCATGCGTCGTGAGGCGACGCGGTTGGGGTCTGAGCCTTCCTTGACCGAGTGATCGATGATGAACATCACTTTTGGCGTGACGCCCATGTCGCTTGGGTCAACCAGCACCGCGCCTTGCTTGAGCTTGTTGCGGTGCTGCTCCAGCACGATGTCGGTGACCGATTGCATCAAGGGGTGGCCCGGATGCAGCAGGCTGGCCATCGGCGCTCCCACGCGGTCGGCGAGGCGCACGTACTGCTTCTCGAAGCAGACCCGCTCGTAGCGGCGCAGCACCGGGTCAGCGTTGCGGCGATCCCGGCCCGTGATCTGGCGGTCGCGCTCGCGAATGATGGCGGGGACGTTGGTGATCTCAAAGCGGCCTTGCTCGCGGGGCCGCAGTTCGCCGCCCAAGGCCGCGAAGGCTTGGCTGAAGAAGGCGCGGATGAAGAAGGGCTGGAGCTTGCGGGCTTCAGCTTTCTCCATTTCTTCCTTCACGGCGAACAGGCGCTTCTCATCCATCACCTCTTCGCACAGGGCATTGCGCTTGATGATGTTTTCGAGGTGCTGGGTATCGAGTGCGCCTTCTACCTTCTTCAGCAGGCGAGCGCGCACCTCGGGGTCAGCCCCGTAGCGGATGGCCTCGATCAGCAAGTCCTTCAGGCTCCTGTCCTCAAACACCTCGCCGAGGATGTCGAACACGCGACCGCCGAGCGCTGCGCGTTCCACTTCGAGCTTCTCGAACAGACGCTGGAAGACGTCGCCCTCGCGGGTTTCGGAGGCGACCATGTTCCAGAGGTGGCAGACCTCAGTTTGGCCGATGCGGTGGATGCGGCCGAAGCGTTGCTCCAGCCGGTTGGGGTTCCACGGCAGGTCGTAGTTGACCATCAGGTTGGCGTTTTGCAGGTTCACGCCTTCGCCCGCAGCGTCGGTGGCGAGCAGCACGCGCGCGGCCGGGTCGTTGCGGAACAGCTCTTGCACCTTGCGCCGCTCTTCGCGCTTGACGCCACCGTGGATCATCACCACGGCTTCCTCACTGCCGATAAGTCCGCGAATCTTCACCGCGAGGTAGTTCAGCGTGTCGCGGTGTTCGGTGAAGATGATGAGCTTGCGTTGACGGCCCGCTTCGTCGTGCATCTCCGGCGTGTCTTGCAGAAGACGGGAGAGCTCATCCCACTTGCGGTCTTGACCAGAATGCACGACCTGTCTGGCCTGTTCTTCCAGCCCTTCGAGGATGATGATTTCGGCCTCGAGTTCCTGGATGGTCTGCGCCGCCGTGGCTTGATCGACCAGTTCTTCCTCGAAATCCTCGTAGGCTTCGGGCGACAGGTCGTCTGCGGATTCCCAGATGTCTTCGGTCGAGCCGTTGCCGCTACCGTTCTTGGTGGCGATGGTTTCCGCCAGCCCATCTTTGCTGACGAGTTGGCCGCGCTGGCGCAACTTTTCGTCCTCGACACGGCGCTTGAGCTTGTTGCGGCGGCGTTTGAGGGACTGGTAGATGGCCTCAGGGCTGGAGGCGAGGCGCCGTTGCAACGCGGTCAGGGCAAAGCCCACTGTGCCCTTGCGACCGCCATCGGCCAACTGGTCGGCGCGGGCGAACTCGGTCTTCACGTAGTCCGTGACCGCTGCATACAGGGCAGCTTCGGGATCGGAGAGCTTGTAGTTGACGGTGTAGGCACGCCGTTCGGGGAACAGCGGTGTGCCGTCGAACTTGAGCAGATCTTCCTTGACCATGCGGCGCATCAGGTCGGCCACGTCCACCTTGTGCGCACCGTCGCGGAACTTGCCATAGAAGCGGTCGGCGTCCAGCAGCGACATGAAAAGCTGGAAGTCCTCTTCCTTGCCGTTGTGCGGTGTGGCCGTCATCAGCAGGAAGTGGCGGGTGATCGACCCCAGTGTCTCGCCGAGCAAGAACCGCTTGGTCTTGTTGATCTTGTTGCCGAAGTAGCTGGCCGAGAGCTTGTGGGCCTCGTCTACGACGACCAAGTCCCACTGCGTGAGCATGAGCTTTTCTTGCAGGTCTTCGGCGCGCGCCAGTTGATCGACACGGGCGACCAGCAGGTCGATGTCGTCGAAGGGGTTGCCGCTGCGGGACTGCTCGACCTGCTCACGCGAGAATAGCGTGAACGAGAGGCCGAACTTCTCGAACATTTCGTCTTGCCACTGCTCGACGAGGCTCCCGGGCGCAACGATGAGCACGCGCTTGGCGTCGGCGCGCATCAGCAACTCACGGATGAACAGCCCGGCCATGATGGTCTTGCCCGCGCCGGGGTCGTCAGCCAGCACGTATCGCAACGGCTGGCGCGGCAGCATGGATTCATAGACCGCCGTGATCTGGTGCGGCAGCGGCTCCACGTTTGAGGTGTGGACAGCCATCATCGGATCGAACAAGTGGGCCAGATTGATCCGGTAGGCCTCGGCGGCGAGCTTAAAGGCGTCGCCCGGCGCGTCGAAGGCCCACGGGCGACCCGACTCGGCCAGCGACAGGTTCGCCTCGTCGGTGCGGAACAGCATCCGCTCGCGCAGCGTGCCGTCGGCGGTCTTGTAGTAAACGGTCAGGGCGTTGTCGCCGACAGGCTCGGTCGTGACGATGCGCACCACCTGCCCGGGCTCCAAGCCCGAGATGGCTGCGTTCTTCTGGATCTGTTCGAGCTTCAGCACGGTGCGCCCCTTCGTCTTTATTCCGGCTGTCGCTCAGGGCTTGCGCCGGTTATAGGGCGACTGATTCGTGGGCTTGAGGGAAACGTCGTTCTCGCTGGCCTTGTTGCGCACGGCATCTTCGGTGCGGCCCATCTTGATGCCGATCACGCGCGTAGGGGTGTTCTGTTTGGCGAGCTGCTTGAGCTGCGAAACGTCGGCAGGCGTCCATTGCTTGCCGTGATTGGAGGGGGACTTAGCCATGGTGGAACTCCTTTCGGCCATGAACGTGGATGAGGCGGGTGAAGAAAATGGCCGTGTTCATCACCACTCCTTGCTGGCTTCGCCATATCCCGGCGCGAGGACGAGGTTGGTGACTCCGTAGAGCGCCTGCCGGTTGCGCAGCCACAAGTGGTGCTCGCCGCCCTTGAGGCTGTGGTCTTCGGTGCAGTCCACGTTCCAGCGGCGCAGCAGGTAGCCCGCCATCGCTGCACGCGTGCGCACCTTGAGCACACCGCCTTCCATGTCGTACTCGGCCTCGATGGTGTCGGGGTGCTGCACGTTGGCCGGATGCGGCACGAGTTCCAGCTCGGTGATCCGGTTCCACTGGATGTCCTGAGCGGGCTTTTCGTGGTCGGCGACCTCGCCCGGCAAGATGCTGGCGTCGTCAAAGCGGCCGAACACGAAGTCGCGGAACTCGCCGCTGCGCCGGTCGAAGGCCCGCAGGTGCCAGCGCAGACCGCTGTCGGCCAGCGCGAAAGGCACGATCTCGCGCGTGGTCAGCCCGCTGGACAAAGCGCGGTAGGAGATTTTGACGGCTGCGCCACGGTGGATGGCGCGCGTCAGGGTCGAAAGCAATTCCAGATCGACCCGGCCAGGCAGGCTGGTGCCTTCGGTGGCGATGACACCCCGAAAGCGTGCAGGCTCAGCGTCACCGTAGCCTTGGGACAGCCAGGTGAAGATGCGCTCGACCGGGAAGTCGAACAAGGGCCGGAACCACTCGGCCCGCACGTAGACCTTGCCTTTGGTGTCGTACTCCATGTTGCCCGGTGCCAGTTCCTTGTACTGGGCAATGTCCCGCGTGGCTGCCGCTGCCTGGATATCGAAGCGCGCGACCAAGTCCTGACGGCGGATTTCGCCCATGAAGCGCAGACGCAGCTCAACGAACGCGAGTCGGTCGCGTTGCGCTTGAGACATTCCTGAGAGGCGGTCACTGGACATGGCGGCGCGGGAGTTTTCCTATCTTTTGGCGTAGCATAATGGAATCAAAACAGTTCGTCAATAAGTAGCAAAATGAAGCGTTATCAGGATCAAAATGATGATGATATGCGACTGTACCAACGCCACGGCGATCCGAGTTCGATCTGGAATGAGGGTCAGCGGTCGCTGGCCTCTCCAAGAGGTGGCGGCGAAATGAGCGAAATCAGCGAAATGAGAGGCTCGACAAGCACTTGCGGGCGATCCGACGCGGCGAAACGAGCGAAATGAGCTTCCGTGCTACGCGGGCCGGTACATCCGTGTCGGCGTACCAGGGGCATCAACGGGGCGCTCGACCCACTGCACGCTGATCTTGGGCGGCGCGGCCGCCAATAGATGCTCCAGGCCGGCGTCGATCCGCGCCTTCGGCACCTTGCCCCGGAAACATTCGGCGCTGATTTGGCTGCGCGTGGCCTGACCGCGTTCGTGCAGGAAGGCCAACACACGGTTCGCCAGTTCCAGCACCTGCGCGAGCTTTGCATCTTCAGCTGAGCTGACGAACACGAAGCGCACGGACGCCGTGGCGTGCCGAATCCACGCCATCGCGGCGTCGATGTGCGGGACATCGATGCGGGCTTGCAGATCGGTCAGTGCCATCAGCATGGCCAGCCGGAGCAGCATGGGCGCGCGACGCTCCAGTAACGCCCCAATCGCACCATCGTCGATGCCATCGTGCAGTTCGCCCCGGTAGAGCTGGGCGTAGCGCCACTGCGCCTGGGGCGACAGCTCCATCCGAAGGTGATCACGCTCGTCGTACCGGTCGGCGCGGACGAAGGCCAGCACCTTTTGCGTTCGCGCAGCCAACAGCTCGACCGTCGCCTGCGGCGTTTCCTTCGGAAACGGCAGCATCCGAGACCGCTCGGCCCAGATCATCAGGAAACGGTTGGCGAAGCCGTTGGTGAGTTCGCGCGTGGTCATCAGGCCGGTCAGCTCGCCGGGTGAGATCGCTCCACTCAGGCAGACGTGCGGATCACTGGCGTAGAGCCGGTTCGACTTGGTGGCAGGCTTGAGATCGACGCCATCCCAACAGTCACGCAGTGCCGCCGACAGCGTGTTGCCGTCGCGTCGCCCCTGATGCAGCACATTGGCGAACTCGGATTCGACCACCCACAACCGCTTGTCCTCGATGGCGGGAGCATCCTGTCGACCTTGCCGGTAGCCGTCGTGGATCAGGGCAACTAGACCTTCACGCGTGGAAAGGCCGCCGCGATGAATCTGCGGCGCGAAGGCTTCGTCCATCGCTCGCAGCGCCTGATCGATGCGCAGTGTCAGCGACACCGCATCGCCTTTGCGGCCACGCCCCGAACGCCCGACGTGCAGACAGAACAACCGGACATGGTGCCACGTGTTGCCGATGGGCAGGTACACCCCGCGTCCGACCGCACAGGAAAGATAGGCCATGAAGTTGGCGGCGATGGCGTAGGGGTTGGTTTCCGTGCCGTCGCTGCCCGCGCGGGCGACGTCGCCGATCAAGCCGTAGAGGCAGACAGGATCAGGCTGTGGCGCATTGCGGTGTGCGGCCATCGCCGCCTCGTCGTGCTCGTCGTCGAGTGCAGATGCTGCGTGCGATGGCGAACTGGCATCGGAGACACGGCGCATTCATTTGCCGTCCAGCGTCACCGTCTGGACGATGTTCTCGAATTCGGCCAACACGTCGGGCTGGCGTTGCGACAGGAAGCGGAACACCGCCTTGTTGTCGATCAGCTTGGCGAGGTAGCCCCGCGCCAGCACGAGCAGCAGCACGTCCTGCCCGTAGGACTTCTCGACCAGCTTCAGTTGCCCTTGCAGGTTTCCCATTTCGCGCTCCATTTTCGCCATCTGATCGGCGGTGACGCCCCGCAGCTTCCGTGGTTTGGTTTCGCCGACCAGCAGTGGCGGCGGCGTGGCCGCGAGCAAGGCCTCGGCGTAGGCGACCGTCATGTTGTTGGCAGTGAGCATCAGTTCGATGCACTCGACCTGCCGCGTGGGTTTCATCTTGCGCAGCACCGAACCCAGATTGGCGGCGAAGTGCAGATCCTTCAGCATCTCGACCGCCTCCGGGCAGATGCCGTCGAGCAGATTCACCTTCTTGTGGATATGGCTGACGTCCACGTTCAGCGCCTTGGCCAGCCGATCGGGCGTGACGCCGCGCTCGACCGCGCGCCGAAGCATGTGGTGCTCCTGAATGGACGAGATGCGGTTGATCCGGTTGTTGTAGGTGTAGCTTTCGTCGTCGGTGGCGACCAGGCACGGCGCGTCGGCGTAGCCGAGCTGTCGCAGCGCCAGCAACCGCATGTGCCCGTCGAGCAGGATGTGCTGGCCAGTCACCTTGTCGGCCTTGCCCACGCTCAGGGGCTCGATCAGTCCGACTGCCTCCATCGAGGCCATGATCTGTTTGAACTTGCGCGAGGTATGCAGGCCCTCCGGCGTCTTGCGTGACGGCAGGATGCGATCCAGCGGAAGCGTCAGCGGATCGGGAATGAACCCCAGCGGCGGCCGACTCATGCCGCGTGGCCTCCGGCCCAAACCCGCTCGGCCAGTTGCTTGGGCAAGGTGTCCAGGCCTTCGGCGCGCAGCAGGTTGGAGAAATGCTCGTCGGCCAGCAACTGACGCAGCGCTTCGATTACGAACAACAGGCGCTGCTGCGCGAACTCGGCCTTCTTGACCATCAGTTTCTGCCGTTCGACCTCGTGCTGGTAGTTGCGTACCAGGCTGGAGGTCGTGACGGACGCGCCTTTGCGCGCAGGCCGGTGGGCCAGCGTCTTGCCCAGTGCGCTGCGCCGCTGCAGCACGCGCCGCGCCTGCATCAGCTGCCCGCCACGCAGTTGGCCGCTTTCGTAGGCATCTTGCAGCGCGGCTTGCACCGATTCTTCGTCGCTGGCACCCGCGATGGTGATGGCGACATTGAGCGGAACCCTTCCGGACTCGACGGCAGCGAGCAGACGTTCCTCGCCTTTCTCGAACAGGAGCAGGATGCCTTTGATGTAGTCGAGGCTCAGGCCGGTCTTCTGGGCGATGACGCGTCTGTCGTAACCCTGCTGGCTCAACTGCTGGATGCTCATCAGAAGTTCCAGTGCGCTGTACTTCCTGCGGGCGATGTTCTCGGTCAGACTCATGATGAAGGCGTCTTCGTCGTTGACCGTGACGACCAGCGCCGGAATTTCCTTCTCGCCGAGCGACTTGAACGCCTTGAGCCGGCCTTCGCCGCAGATCAGCAGGTAGCGTTTGCCATCCTCCAGATCGTCGCGTGGCGTGACCGTGACCGGTTTCTTCAAGCCGAGGCTCTTGATGTTGCCGACGATCTCCTCGAACACGCGGCCGTTGCGGTCGCGCGGGTTGAGCACGGCGATCTGATCGACCGGAATCATTTGCAGGTCGGTGGCGTGGTGTGGCTTGGTCATGCGGCCCTCCGGATGCGGCTGCGCTCGGCCATGCCGTAGAGATAGTCCAGGCTGTCGAAGCGGTAGCTCTCGAATTCGAGGCCGTTGTGATCGGCCAGATGGATGCCCGACTTCCCGAAGTCCAACCGGGGCAGCAGGTAGTAGTCCAGCGCGGCCTGGTTGGTCTCGTCGAGCCGAACGGCCACCGTGATGTCGGGCGTCAGGCTGGTGTCGAAGCGCACTTTCCAGCGACGCCGGGCGTCATCCAGCAACTGGCAGCGCGAGAGCACCAGCGAGACGGTGAACTCGCGGTTGACCGTCAGCAGGTCGGTCGCCGGATCACGCACGACCGCGCCGCCAACCTCGGCGATCATGCGTTCGGTCTGGCCGACGATCTCCGGGTGCAGGCGGCGTAAAAACTGGTTGACCTCCAGATACTGGTAGTCCCGATCCGGTGTGAAGCCCACAGTTTGGTAGGCGCGGATCAGGCTGCCGAAGCGGTGCGCGTAAGCCGCCGCCGAGGGCATCCCTTCGGCCTCGTCGATGATCAGGCCGGAGAGGTAGCCGTGCTGCTGGAAAAGCCGCCGCAGCTTCTCGATCAGCTCCTCGTTGCTGAAGCGGTGCGCACGCTCGCGCAGGATGCCCTGGGCGGTGTAGAACAGTTCCGGCGGCACGACGCCTTCGAACGCACCTTCCTTCTTGATCCACATCTCCGGGTTGTTCACCACCCGTGTCTTCTTGAGCTTGAAGGAGCGTCGGTTGTAGACGTTGTTGCCGATGTACTTTTCGTTGGACAGCACCTCGCGAACGGTGGCTCGAGTCCACGCTCGGCCCAGATCGGTGAGGATGCCTTTGGTGTTGAGCCGGTCTGCGATTTCCGACTCGAACAGGCCGTCCTCGACGAACCAGCGGTATATCTGGTTGACGATGGCGACTTCCGCGTCCGGGCCGGGCTGCAAGATCACGCGGTCGGTCTGCAGGCTCTTGTGCTCGCCGCGCGAAAGCTGCCCCTTCACCGAACCGGACTGGTCGATCAACACACGGCGCAGGCCGTAGCCTGCAGGCCCGCCTTGGCGGAAGCCGAGTTCGATCAGTCGGCACTGGCCCGCGAACACCTTGGCCGACAGCTCACGGCTGTATTCGCCCGCCATCGCCCGTTTGACGCCCTTGACGATGGTGGACACGGGCGAGCCGTCGTTCTCGAACTGCTCGGCGCAGTAGGCGACCTGAATTCCGGCGCGGCGGCAGATGTATTCGTAGTAGGCGCTTTCGTCCGCGTCCTGGAACCGACCCCAGCGGCTCACGTCGTAGACGAGGATGATCTGGAAATCGGTTGTGCCCGCCTGCACGTCGGCGATCAGTTGCTGGAGTGCTTGCCGCCCGTCGATGCGCAGCCCGCTCTTGCCCTCGTCGGCGTAGGTGCGGACGATCTCGATGTTGCGCCGGGCCGCGTACTCGCGGATCTTGTCGCCCTGGTTCTCCGTCGAATACTGCTGGTGCTCGGTCGACATCCGCACGTATTGCGCGGCCCGAAACACCGGGTCCGACCCCGGCGGGTGTGGAGGAGGTTCGATTTCTTGCATAGGCCCGGTCACTCTGTAGTTGGTGCTCTCGGGTCTGCCACTCCTTTCAATGAATGCGACGCCGCGCCACGGCGGCAGCACACACGGTCGGAATCGTTGCCATGCAGAACATTCGAGAGCCTGTTTGGGGTCGAAGTTACGGGCGGATCGCCAGGGTGTCGATCAAGTCCTCTCTTGACGCGTCTATCTTGCACGGACACGTCGAGCAGACTGGTGTGATCTCGACGACCCAGGAATCGCCGTTTTCCCTCGGAAATGCGGGGTGCCGCGTGATTCGGTACAGGCCGGTCGGCAAGTCGCACACGTCCATCTTTGCAAGATCGACATCTGCCCCATTGGCATCACGCTGCCGCTGCTGCTCGCGATTGCGCTGCGCGTACTCGGGCCGGTCGTCGCGGTAATTGCGCCAGTAGTCTTGATTGCGCTGTGACCACGCCTGCTGGGCGGCGCGCTGGTTGATCCGGTAGTCGGGATCGGACTGGAGCTTGGCCCGTTGCCACTGGCGCTTGCGGGCACGCTGGCAGTCCGGCGCTGAACAGTAGGCTTGATCGGGAACTTGCGGGCGGGGTTCGAAAGATCTGCCGCAGCAGGCGCAGTGTTGGGTCATCGTCGGGGTCTCCATGCAAAATCCGCATGGAAGCCGCGACCGACCGTGGCGTTGGGCGCGTGCTCGTTGCGCCTATGGGGCAGCCGTCATTGAGCAGCCTGGTGCAACGCCGGTTCCAAGGCCGCTCGCAGTCGAACCACGATGGCAGCCAGGGGTTCGGGGGCGAGTTCGTTCTTCTTGAGGAATGCCTGCCACATTGCCTGCCGTGATGTGTCGTGCGCGAACTCGTCGGTCATGCCGACCGGCAGTGCGGCTGGCACGGCCATGCCGCGTCGCTCGAAAGTGGCCTTCACCGCTTGCGCCAGCAGATCGATGTCCAGGGATTCGCGCTCCAGCAGCACCGACAGGTCGAGGTAATCCTTCATCCGGCTGTTGGTCATGCCCAGCAGTGCGATGGCGTGGAGCTTTTCCGCGATGACGGTGTAGACGGGATAGGTGCGCAGGCGAGGAGCAGGCAGGTCATCCAGCAACACCGGATAGACCGAGTCCACCGGAGCCGGTGTGACCGCATCGCCGAAGCCGACGTCGATCTGCGTCTTGCATCGCGCCTTGGCCAGCTCGCCACCGATGAGGATTCGCGCCCCGGCGTATCCGGCGTCCTTGCGAATTTCTTCGGCGACGACCGAGGCCGGGTCGAACACGATGCCGTCGTCCACGGCGACGCTGGCGATGTCGCGGAAGGTCTGGGCCACGGATTCCAGATCGCTCGCGCCGAAGCCCAGCAGGTCGGCATCGCGCGTGGCCCGGTGGGGCATGTCGTACCAGAGCGTGAACAGCAGCGCACCTTTGAGCAGAAAACGATCCGCATGCTCGGACTGGCTCAGGCGATAGAGGATGCGCTCCAGCGCGAAACGCACCAGCACCTGATTGAAGTCCACGCCCTGCGCCTTGGCGACGTTGAGCAGGCGGGCGCGCACGGAAGCCGCGACGTTGCTCATTCGACGGCCTCCAGGTAGGGGCGCATCACGTTGGCCACGCGGCAGACCTTCGCGTAGCGCCACAGGTCGTCCGCCGTTGCCTTGCGCTTGGCGCGAACGTCCTTCAGCGCCTCCAGCGCCACGTCCAGGCCGATCTTGTTGCGGTGCTTGAAGCAGTCCACGACCGTCTTGGCCGCGCCGTACACCCGCAGCTTCACGCCGTCGCGCAGGTGCTCCTCGACGCCCGCCGTGTAGACGTCACCGGTCATCTGAACCATCTTGACCGGCGGATAGTCGATCCGGGGCACGTGGCTGCCGCGCGGCATGGCGATCCAGATCTGGCGCGGCAGTTGTGTGGTCAGCTCGTGGAATTGCAGCGCCGTGAGCAGGCAGAACACGGCCTGCGGCACCTTGGTGGCGACGGTCGCGAGACTTTCGAATTCCGATCCCTGTGCATCCGGCAGGCGGTACAGCCCGCGTCCGACCCTTTCCAGAACGCCAGCGGCGGTCAGGCGCGTCAGGACGACCCGGGGCGCATCGATGGCGTCCAGATCGCTGGCGCGCAGCAGCCCCTTCTGGTTGGCCAGATCGAGGACGCGCTGGGTGTGGGTGTCGGCGAGCATGGTGGGAGTATGTTCCGTTTATTCGTCCAATGCAAGATTTCGACGAAAAACAGGAACAGCTTCATGCAGCCGTGTTTGGTTCCCATTTTGGAGATCGAACCGCAGACCGTCGCAGCCCGAACCAGCGAGGAAGTGTGCGGGGGCGCTCGTTTCCCCTCGGACTTCCGCGTGGTGTACAATCACGCCCACGGTATCCCTGCTTCTACAGCAGGGCGGTTTCCTCTAGTGGGGAACTACACCACCAATACCAAAAGGTCAACCGTTCTCGGTTGGCCTTTTTTCTTGCGCACTCCCGCGTGCCTACGCGGGTTCCAGCGAATCCGTGTGGACTTCCTTCCCCGGTCGTCTCTCCGGCGGCGGGCGACATTTTGCTCTCTCGGCGCCGTTTTTCTCTCCCGCCTTGCCGCCCGCCAAATGGCCGAAGTCCACAAAGCTTTCTGTCGGCGTCTAGTGGGAACAAGCAGTTACGCGCTGACCGTTCAAGCAGTTGGATAACGGCATTGCCTAGTTCTACTTTGTCAGATTCGTTTTCACTCTTGCGCGATCTGCGTTTGTCATGTGGTAGAATGCTGTATGTCGTGATTGTTCAATCTATTCATTGAGTTGTAAATGACGATGCCAACTCCAATACGTCGATAGCATATCTTTCCTGGTCGCTTCGGCACTAGAGCACTTCGATTCGCACTTCACGCCGTATCTCCATTGCTTTCAAAGCCGGACCCGTTCGGTAGAAGACACGGCACGCCAGTACCTGTATGGGCTGTTCCAGGGTTCCCGGCGCAACCTGGAGTGCATGGCGGAAACCGTAGCCGACAGCCGCTATCAGCCACTGCCTCATATGCTGAGCGAATCGAATTGGGATCGGCGCGCGGTGCGTCGGCAACTGGTGGTCGATGCCAACGCCCACTTCGGCTATCCCAGCGCTCTGCTCCTGGACGAAAGCGCGTTCGGGAAGAAGGGGAACCTGTCCGCGGGCGTGGCGCGGCAGTGGAACGGTCGCCTGGGGAAGGTCGACAACTGTCAGGTCGGCGTCTTCGCGGCGGTGACACGAGACGGCGTGGCGAGCGTGGTCGATGCCGACTTGTATCTGCCGGAAACGTGGACCAAAGATGCGACCCGTTGCGAGGCGGTGGGGGGGCCTGAGGAAGCACAGGCGTTCCGCACCAAAGGCGAGATCGCCCTGGACATGGTGATGCGCCTGCGGCGGGAAGGCTTGCACTTTTCTTTCGTCGCCTTTGATGGCGGCTACGGGCACTTGCCTTGGCTGCTCGGGGAACTGGATGGCGAGGGAGAGATCTTCTTCGCTGAGGTGCATTCGGATCAGGCGATCTATCTCCAGGATCCCGTACCCACCGTGGTGGCTCGTTGTTCGCCAAAGGGTCGAGCGCCCCGTCGGCGGCAGACCTCAGCGGTGTCCCTGACGGTGGCGGAGTGGGCAGCCGCGCCGTCGGCATCCGCCTGGGGGCGCCTGTCGATCCGTGACGGCGAGAAGGGCGAGGTGATGGCCGACTATCTCACCCAGCGGGTATGGGTCTGGGACGGCGAGGCGCCGTCGGCGAGCCGCTGGCATCTCCTGGTACGACGGGAAATCGATGGGACGAAACTCAAGTTCGGCCTGTCCAATGCCAAGCTTGGGGCTTCCTTGCATCGCCTGGCGGAAATGCCGGGAGCGCGCCATTTCGTCGAGCAGTCCTTCCGGGAGGCCAAGAGCGCCTGCGGCATGGCCGAGTATCAGGTCCGCCGCTGGCAGGCGTGGCACCATCACATGGCCCTGGTCATGATTGCGACCATGTTCCTGGCCAAGGAGCGCATGGCCCATCGCGAGACGGCTAATCTGCTCTCCTGCCGCCACCTGGTGGAGATCAGGCGCCATCGCTTGCCCACCAACATCGCCACCCACGAAGACCTCGCGGCATCCATCATCGACAGGCATCGACGGCGGCGCCAAGCCATGGAATCCGCCTATCGAAAGCAAGCCGCCATGCTCTCAGCATCAGATTGACAGGGAATCTGACAAAGTAGAATTACGAACACGGGCAATATTCAGAGCAAAGCGTTCAGAAATTTCCTGCTTCATTCGCTTCCCGCAGCCTCGAAGATGTCAACCTTCGTCTCCAGACACTTGCGCAGATTCAGGTCGTGCGCCCCAACTTCGAACCAGCTGGCTGGCTTTTGGTAAAAGTCCAGACCCCGCCCGATCTTGATGATCCAACCGTTGTCTAGACGGATCTCGCGGTCGTGGATGTTGGGGTTGAGCTTCACCTCCAACTCGACGTCCAGCTCCAGCAGACTTTGCTTGAGCTCTTCCAGCTTCTCAGCCATTTCTGCCAGAGGTGTCTTGTCGTCATGCCACGTGATCAGCGTGATCCGCTTGACGGTGCCAGCCTTGAGAACCGTCTCGCAGAAGCGGACAAAGTTCTGAATCTGGTGCTGCAGCCGGATGTACGGATCCTCAATGACCACAGCCTTCGCGCCCTGCAGATACGGGCCCATGATGGACTCGTAGCTGTAGCCTATATCTCCGTAGAGGATGGTGAAGTGCTGCTCCTTCAGTCCAACTGGCGGAGCGGGGGCTGCGGCCGGCGTGACCGGCACGGGTGCCTCTGGAACTGCAGACTCAACCGGGGCTGGTGGTATGGGTTGCGCCACGGGCGGCGGCTCAGCCGGTTCTATCGGCTGCGCTTCCGACTGCCGCAGCTTCCGGCGCGCCGGCTCCTGCGTGGCAATGGCGTCCTTGGACTCAGGACAAAAGACGACAACCTCATCTCCGCTTGCCTTGAAATACGACAGGCCAATCCGTGCAAACTCATCGTCGGGCTTGCGCTTGTTCATCTGCTCCTTGATGCGGCGCCGGCATTCGGTCGCGTAGGCCACGTATTCCTCGAACTCGGCGTCGGTCGGCGGGCCGTTGGGGTGCAGGATCTTCAAGAACGCGCAGACCGTCTTCTTAATGCCCTTCTCGTCACGACCCTCAATCGCCTTGCCGAGTCGAATGCGCTTGCTGACCTCC
This sequence comes from Accumulibacter sp., assembly GCF_029255285.1. Classification (GTDB taxonomy): domain Bacteria; phylum Pseudomonadota; class Gammaproteobacteria; order Burkholderiales; family Rhodocyclaceae; genus Accumulibacter. Next base: position 622 of record NZ_JAPUVI010000036.1, on the reverse strand, counting down.
TCATACCGGTTCGTATGCTTGAACTGATAGTGGAATGCCTCGGCCAGGTAGTCAGTGATGAACCCATACTGGCTGGTCAGAAACTCGCTGCTGTTCTTAGGCATCTCCCAGCCTGGGATGTACGCCGCGAAACGGTCCATTACGGCCAGGTCGAGTTCCGGTGGTAGCGGCTGAAAAAGGTCGTGCTCGTTGGAGTTGACGACCTGCTGCACGGAGACGTCAATATTGCCGACGAAGCTCAGGCTGGCGTCTGCGATGACCTCGGCGCCGCGCGAGAAGCGCCCGTTCGCCATGAAGTCCTTCATGATCTGGATGGTGTCCGGATCGCGAACCTTGATCCCGCCCACCTCGTCAAAGGCCACTGTGTCCCAGTAGCCCACCAAGCCGACCTTGCGACGCGCGTTGTTGTAGAACAGCGTGGCCTTGGTGGCCTGTCCGCCTGAAATCAGGGTCGCGTAGGGCGAAAACTCACTGAAGAAGTACGACTTGCCTGTGCAGCGTGGGCCCAGCTCGATGTAGTTGTAGTTCGGCTCGACCAGTGCCGCGAGACGAGCGATGAAGTGCATCTGCACGCGCTGCGACAGCTTCGTCGGCTCAAGGCCGACTGACCGCAGCACCGCCG
>NZ_JAPUVI010000035.1 GCF_029255285.1 Accumulibacter sp. | reverse complement strand
GCGGTCGTTCCTTGCGCGGTGGCGTGAAACGGCCGGGATCGAACTTGAGCAACAGATGCCGCAAGCCGATCAAGCGCTTGCCATTGGCGTGCAGGAACCCGAAGTGGCGGGCGCGCCGAAACCCCCCTTCTGTGTCAGACTAGTTGTCGCCTCGCTAGGATCCGAAACAGAGGGCGATAGGGAGAAGATACGGATGGCGAGATACGGACAAGCGATGAAGGATCGTGTTCTGGGGAGGCTGCTGCCGCCGGAGAGCACGGCGATCGAAGAGGTGTCGCGAGAGGTTGGAATTTCGGTGGACACGCTCGAGCGTTGGCGGGCAGAGGCGCTGTCCAGGCCCGCTCGCGCGCGGGCCTGGACAGCGGCGGCGCGGCGGCAGGCGGTGATTGCGACAGCGGCGATGGACGAGGCGCCGTGCCGCGCCTGGTGCCGGGCCCCCTGTGTCAGACTAGTTGCCGCCTCGATAGGATCTGAACCCTGGGGGTGGGGGCGCTGGACGCTTACGAAGGGGGTTCTTCTTTCTTCTTATTAGGGAAATCGCCATGATCGACACTCATTCACACGCTCAACCGTCTGACCACGATCACAAAAAAACCTTGCCCGAAGCGATGAAGAAGGCCAAAGGCGAAGTCGCCGGTACGCACATCCTCGGTATTATCGCCGCATTCTATGATCTCAGAGTCCTCCCGCAGGGTGGACTAAAACTGGATATCGCCGATATCGATCCGGAAAAGTGGTATCCCTATTCCATGTGGGTGGATATCCTGCAAACCATCGAGCGAGCGATCCCGGGGGCTCCCAGTCTGCTATTTCGTGGTGGCATTAACTTCCTGCGCATCTGGTACGAACAAGGTCCGGGAAAAAAAATGATTCACTCGACCATGGACTGGCTGCGCTTGAACAAGCATAGCGAAGGCTACAATTCGGTGATGCGCGGTGGCTCACCGGAAGAAATTGGTTACAGCGCTACCTTGCTCCTCGACGAGGAAGCTGGAATTCTCGTCCAGGAAAATGTATCGCCACAGTCCCCCGATTTCGTCAAGGGGATATTCTATGGCGGATGTCTCATTTTTGACGACATGGAGTTCTTCGATATCGAAGAATCTCACGATATCTACGCCCCTAACCCGCTGTTTTTGCGAGTCATCCTTACGATCCGGTTTCGCAAGAAAAACAAAGAACGCTACATCGATTTGGAACGACGCATCGCTGGTCTTCAGCCCGGAGAAAGGTTGGCCTTGTCCGACGAAGAGACGCAAAGTCTGATTTGGCGTTACAAAAACCTCCAATTCAAGAGCCGATTGGATAACGCTTACTACCAGGATATCAACGTCGTGTTGGCGGATGCGATCACCGAAAGCCAGCGGATTTCGAAGGAACTTGAAACCGCCAAAAATGCCGCCGAAGCCGCCAACAAGGCCAAGTCCGTATTCCTTGCCAACATGTCGCACGAACTGCGCACGCCTTTGAACGCCATCCTCGGCTTCTCTGAACTGCTGCGCCGCAGCCCGGGCTTGTCCGATTCTCAGAAAACGAACCTGGCCGTCATCCACAAGAGCGGCGACCACCTGCTCGGCCTCATCAATGACGTGCTCGATCTCGCGAAGATCGAGGCCGGGCGGGTCGAGATCGAGCGAGCGCCTTTCGACTTGGCCAACATGGTCGCCGACATCGTGGACATGATGCGCCTCCGCGCTCTGGAGAAAGGCCTGCAATTGCAGTTCGATCAAGCCACCGAGGTTCCCCGCCACGTCATCGACGACCAGGCCAAGCTACGCCAGATTCTCCTCAACCTGCTCTCGAACGCCGTAAAGGCCACCGAGCGTGGCAGCATTGCCTTGCGCCTGAGCGTCACCCCTGGTCCTGCCGAGCGTTTGATCCTCGAGGTGCAGGATACGGGCATCGGTATTGCTCCGGAAGATCAGGATAGGATTTTCGAAGCGTTCGTCCAGTCCGGTACTTCGGGGAAATGGCAGGGCACCGGCTTGGGCTTGGCCATTACCCGGCAGTTCATCGCGCTGATGGGAGGGCGGCTGACTCTAGCCAGTGAAGTCGGCAAAGGCAGCGTCTTCCGGGTGGATCTGCCGTTGCAACAGGCGCGGCCGGAGAACCTGCCCGAAACGGCGCCCGTACGCGGCGAGGTGATTGGTCTGGAGGCAGGGCAGCCGGAGTTTCAGGTGCTGGTAGTCGACGACAACCGGGAGAACCGGCTCCTGCTCAAGCAATTGCTGGAGGGTGTCGGCTATGCTGTGCGAGAGGCCGAAAACGGTGCCGAAGGGGTGTCGTGCTTCCAGGAGTGGAATCCCCACTTCATCTGGATGGACCGGCGAATGCCGGTGATGGACGGGTTGGAAGCCACTCGGCAGATTCGCATGCTGCCGGGCGGCGATACGGTGATAATCGCCGCGGTCACCGCCTCCTCATTCAAGCAGGACGACGCGATCCTGCTTGCGTCGGGGTTCGACGCTATCGTCCACAAGCCTTTCCGGTCCGCGGATATCCACGAGTGCATGGAGTCACTGCTGCGAGTAAGACTCGTCCGTGCCGCGCCGGAAGCGGTCGAAGACACGCACCGACTGACGCCGCAATCCCTCGCCGTCCTGCCCGAACCCCTGCGCCAAGCGCTTGCCAAGGCGATCACCCATCTCGACCTCGACAGCACCAGGGAGGTACTGACGGAGATCGGCGAGTCGCATCCCATCTTGGCCGCTACGCTCGGCCATCTGGCGGACAATTACGACTACCAATCCATCCTGGACGCGCTAGAGCATACGCCGGCGGCGACAGCGAAGTCGTGAACCATTCTGCGAAACACGGAGCATGAAATGAACTCAGATCATCCGTTGGTCGCTTACACCTTAGCGCCATGGTCAGCGGCTTCGCTTTGCCCGTTTCCCTCCTTGGCGGCGCGTCGTTTCGCGCGGCGCTCGCTCGGGGAAGCCGCCTTGCCAACGGCAGCCGCTCGCCCCAGGGTCCCGCCGTCACCTGCGTGGCTTCGCTCCGGTCAACCCCCTGGTAGGCCGCGCCCTGGCCACTCCCAGGACGTTGCCAATCACGACTTGGCGCTACCGCTTGGCGCATGTCAGGACTGCCGTCAGCCGAGTCGTCCAGCACCGCTTTCTGCGCGGGAAGCGACGCCAGCCGCTTCGGCAACGCGCCGAAACTCCTCGCGCAGCCGCACTTCCGGCAGCCGTTTGCCGATCAGCACGATGCGCGAGCGGCGCGCCTCCCCGGGCACCCAGACGGCACCGTAATCGAAGCCGGCGACGCGCTGGACACCCTGAAAAATCAGCTTCCTGTCTTCGTCCGGGACCGCCAGGATGCCCTTGTAGCGCAGCAACTGGTCGCCCAGTTCGTCGATCAGCGACTGCACGAACGCAGCGATTCCGTCGAGATCGACTTCCCCGGCTTCGAGCAGGAAGGACGAGATTTCGTCATCGTGCGCCGGTCGGCGCGACCAGCGCACGCCAGCCGGGCCGGCCACCGGTATGAAACGGGCAGGAGATGGGATGCCGACATCGGCGGCGAGCAGCGAGGCATCGAGCTTGAAGCCGCCGATGCCGAGCAGCGAACCGGGTTCGGCGCGACCCTGTTGGAGTGACTGCTGGGGTGCGCGCGGGTTGATGCCGCGCAGACGCTCCGACAGATCGACAATCGTGGCCGGATCTACCAGATCGCACTTGGCGAGCAGCAGTCGGTCCGCGAAGCCGACCTGGCGCTGGACGACGAGATGTTGATCGAGCTGTTGGCCGGCGTGCAGCGCATCGACGACGACGACGATGCCGTCAAGCATGAAGTCGTCGCGTAGTTCGGGCGCGGCGAAGAAAGTCTGGGCAACGGCGCCGGGGTCGGCAAGCCCGGTTGTCTCGACGATGATCCAGTCGAAAGCCAGTCTGCCCGAAGCGCGTTGCGCGGCCAGATCCTGCAGGCCACGCACCAGGTCGGCGTTGACCGTGCAGCACACACAACCGTTGGTCAGCTCGATGATGCCGCCCTGGCTGCGCGAAACGAGCTGGCTGTCGATGTTGACGGCGCCGAACTCGTTTTCCACGACGGCGAAACGCCGGCCGTCGGCATGATCGAGCAATGCGTTGAGAACCGTGGTCTTGCCGGCGCCGAGAAAGCCGGAAAGCAGAGTGACGGGGAGCGGTGCGGCGAGGGTTGGGTTCATGAGTGTTCGATACACAAGAGAAAGCGAAAAAGAGGCAGGTAGTGCCTGGCGCCTCCCCTTCGTGGGACAAGCCGACAGACCTTGCGGCCGGATCAACAACAGCCGCCGGAACGCCCGGAGCCATACTTCGCTTCCTGGCGATTGCGGAAAAACTCCGTTTCGCTCATCACCGGCAGGTCGGGATGCGTCGCTCGCATGTGGGCGACATAGGTGCCGTAATCGGGCAGGCCGACCATCAATCTGGCGGCCTGCCCGAGATACGTGCCGAACTTCGAAAGGTCGTTGAACAAGGGGGTCACACCTTGGTACTGGGAATGGCCTCGTACGGCATCTCGCAACTCGTGATCCGGTCTTCGCGCCAGGCTTTCAGGCACGCGATGATGGTGTACAAGAGCATGCTGACGACGACGAAGATGAAGAAGGTCGCGAGCATGGCGTCCAGATGGTTGTTGAAAACGATCTGCTGCATCTGTTCTACGCTCTTCGCCGGCGCGAGAAGCTCGCCCCTGTCGAGCGCGGCCTGGAACTTGTCGGCCAGCGCCAGAAAGCCGATCTTCGGGTTGGCGTGGAAGACCTTCTGCCACCCGGCCGTCAGCGTACACACCAACAGCCAGGCCGCCGGCACGATGGTCACCCAGGCGTGCTTCTGCCGCTTCATCTTGAACAGCACGACAGTGCATAGCATCAGCGCCACGCCAGCCAACATCTGGTTGGAGATGCCGAACAGCGGCCACAGGCTGTTGATGCCGCCGAGCGGGTCGACGACGCCCTGGTAGAGGATGTAGCCCCAGGCGGCGACGCACAGAGCGGTAGCCGTCAGGTTGGACGGCCAGGAGTTGATCCGCCTGAAGGCCGGAACGAAGGTGCCCAGAAGATCCTGCAGCATGAAGCGTCCGGCCCGCGTCCCGGCGTCGCAGGCGGTGAGGATGAACAGCGCCTCGAAGAGAATCGCGAAGTGGTACCAGAAGGCCATCATCGCCTGCCCGCCGAAGACCTGCGAAAAGATCTGGGCCATTCCCACGGCCAGCGTCGGCGCGCCGCCGGCGCGCGAGAGGATGCTGTTCTCGCCGACATCCCTGGCGGTCTGCGTCAGCACGTCCGGAGTGATCACGAAGCCCCACTGCGAAATCACCTGGGCCGCGCCTTCGACGGTCTTGCCGATGATCGCGGGGGGGCTGTTCATCGCGAAGTAGACGCCTGGATCGATGACCGAAGCGGCGACGATCGCCATGATCGCCACGAAGGACTCCATCAGCATACCGCCGTAGCCGATCATGCGCGCGTTCTGCTCGTTGTCGAGCAGCTTGGGTGTCGTGCCCGACGAGATCAGCGCATGGAAGCCCGAAACCGCACCACAGGCGATGGTGATGAAGATGAACGGAAACAGGCTTCCCGACCATGCCGGCCCGGTGCCGTCGACGAACTGGGTGACGGCCGGCATGCGCAGGTTCGGTGCGACATACACCAGGCACAGCGCCAGACCGACGATGGTGCCGATCTTCAGGAAGGTCGACAGGTAGTCGCGCGGGGCGAGCAGCAGCCATACCGGCAATACCGAGGCGACAAAGCCGTAGATGATCAGCATCCAGGTCAGTTGCTTGCCGTCGAAGGTGAATAGCGGCGCCCAGGTGGCGCTCTCCGCGACCTGACCGCCGGCGATGATCGCCGCGATCAGCAGCACGAAGCCGACGATCGAAATTTCGCCGACGCGTCCAGGACGGATGAAGCGGTTATAGACGCCCATGAACATGGCGATCGGAATCGTCGCGGCGACGGTGAAAGTTCCCCACGGACTTTCGGCCAGCGCCTTGACGACGATCAGCGCCAGCACGGCGAGGATGATCACCATGATCATGAAGGTGCCGAACAGGGCGATGATTCCCGGCACGAAACCGAGTTCGGATTTGACGAGGTCGCCGAGCGAACGTCCGTCACGACGCGTCGAGACGAAGAGGACCATGAAGTCCTGCACGGCGCCAGCGAGAACTACGCCGACGATGATCCACAGCGTACCCGGCAGGTAGCCCATCTGCGCGGCCAGCACCGGGCCGACCAGCGGACCGGCGCCGGCGATGGCCGCGAAGTGGTGACCGAACAGGATGTACTTGTTGGTCGGCACGTAGTCGAGGCCGTCGTTGTGGCGAACGGCCGGCGTCGCGCGCGTCGGGTCGAGTCGCATCACCTTGTCGGCGATGAACAGACTGTAGTAGCGGTAAGCGACGAGATAGATGGAAACGGCCGCGGTGACTATCCACAGGGCATTGATGGTTTCGCCCCGCGATAGCGCCACGGTGCCGAGGGAGAATACCCCGACCGCCGTCAAGAGCCACCAGATGGCATGTTTGGAAACGATGTTCACGACCCCTCCAGGAGTGAGTTGCCTCATGGCGGCCAACCGCGGCTTCTCGCAAAGTCGCTATGGCCGTCTCGGAAAAACCGGTCGCCGAGACTGGGAAACGTCCCCCCGACCAGGCACTGGCAGGAGGTGAGATTTGGCAGTGGCAACTCCCGACGCGGTGCGCCACGAAATCTAGCTCCGATAAAGGTCACCCGGCGTGTTATCTGGCGAGCGGTCGGCAGGCGGATTGAACGGCGCTCTGGGCACGGCGAATGGCGTCGCTCTTCCTACCCGCGAGGCGCTGGTTCCCGGCCTGGCTTCGGCTGGCCAGGGCATGATTCCTCAGGTGATCGCATTGGCGAATCTTCGTCGCGTGTCAAGGCCGGCGACTGACCGGCAGGAGCCTCCCCTTGTGCGCGATGTCCCTGTCCCTGAGACGGTCAAAAAACCGCGCTGGGTAACGCGTTCGGGATTGACCGGGACCAACTCCTTGCCGAGAACGGAACGCCTTCTGTTTTTTCAAACTGAAAGCCGCCTATAACTCGGCAATATCGCCAACCACCGGTCTTGCCCTAGCTGCGATGTTTTCCCGTATTCAGACGCGTTATTTCCGCAGCCTCAAGACAGTCGATCAGGCCCTGGCACCGATGCAGGCGCTGGTCGGGCCAAACGCGAGTGGCAAAACGACCTTCCTCGATGTCATCGATCAGCAGAAACGGGTATACCGAGTGCATTTTGTCAACTATTTGGCGGTCGCGCGTCAGGCAGGCAAATTATGCCGATCGCGTTGTGTATGACGGAATGGCTTGAACCACACGGCGCTCACCCGGCGCAGGCGGCACGCTGGCTGCCGGCGAGCCCGTCGTCGCGGATTCAGGAACCGTAGATCTGGAACGCTGCCCAGAAGAAGGGATGGGAATACTCGGAGTTGGTACCGGACTTCCCCTGACTTCCAGCCCCCCCCGAGACTTCCAGTTTCGCCGCCCGCAGCGCCTCCGGACGGTTGAGCCCCTGCTTTAGATAACGGTAGAAGGCGACCATTAGCCTTTCGGTGGCCAGCGAGTCGACGGACCACAAGGAAACCACCGTCGAGCGTCCGCCCGCCGCCAGAAAGCTGCGGCTCATTCCCATCACTCCCTCGCCGGTGAAGTATTCCCCGGCACCGGTCTTGCATGCCGACAGCACGACCAGTTCGGCGTCAAGCTTCAGTTCCGCCACCTCGCTGGCCATCAACAGGCCGTCTTCTTCGCGTTCCTCTCCGAGTACCAGGGCGGCCTCGTCGACCCCGGGCACTTCCCCTCCGATAATGCCGTGGGTCGCGAAGTGGAGGTAACGGTACGGCCGCAGGTCGAGTCGCTTGACTCGCGATTCCCTCGCCTCGGAACCGACCAGAAGGCGCGGCTCGCCGCTCCCCACCAACTTGCCTGCCGCCTGCACTTCGCGCCGCGTTTCCGGCAGGGGAGTGAAGTACGCCAGGTAGCGGTTGCCCCGCGACAGTGCTTTCATGTCCTCTTGCGTCAGCCCAGGCGCCTGGGGCGACTTCGTGTAGATCGGATCGGCGATCCCGAGGAATCTCCCGCCGGCCACGCTGTGGCGCGACGCACCCCGCTGCAGGACACGCAGCGACGGCGCCAGGCGGACAATGCGGTCCGCCAGCAGGGGCCGGTAGCTGCCCTGGTCGAGGCTGAGCAGGTCAAAGGGTAACGCATTGATGACGCCATCAGGGAGGACAACGATACGCTTGCCGTGGGCGAGAAGCTCCGTCACCGGGGCGAGGAGGACCCGGCTGAGGTCCGCCAATCGGCGCTGCAGGGCGACGGCATCGCTGTCGGAATCGGACAGATCCTTCGCCAGATCGAGAACCTGGCGGCGGAATGCAGGTCCGTCGTAGGGGATCACGATGCTCAGTTGTCGATTGCGGGTAAACGCCAGAATGACGATTTCCTTGTCCATGAGCGTATAGGCCAGTACCGCCTCGTCGGCATCCAGCGCCGCACGAAACTGGTTCGCGCGTTGCGGCGTGAAGTCGACTCCCTCCTGGATCAGATCCCCCAACTGCCGGCCGCGAACCCGTTCGCTGGCTGCCAGCGCCTGATCGAAGACAGCCGCCTGTCCCGACCGGGCGTGCTCCCGCGCCAAGACGCGAATCAGCCCCCAATAGGGCAGTCGCACCGCCGACCGGAAGAAAGCCGCCCGCTCTGCGACACTGAAGCTTTCGCGCCCACCTTCGTACTCCCGGACCGCCACACCGTAGGATTCCGCCGCCTTCTCGCTCTCGCCCATGCGTTCGTACGCTTCCCCGAGCAAACGGTGCTGGCTGGGTAGGCCACTCTTCCAGCCGAAACGCGCGGCGGTCTCGAACAGCGCCAGGAATCCGGCGATCGCCTTCCGGTCGTCGCCGGCGTAATACTCCACTGCCGCGGAACGCGACTGGAGGTCGAGCTCGATCTGCTGCGCCATCTCGCCGGACAGGCGCGACTTCTCACTCGCCCAAGCCGTTCGGGCTCGGTCGGTCAGTTGTCGCGCCCGGAGAATATCTCCGGCACGAGCGAAGGACTCGGCGCCGAGCAGGTAGCTCAGGGTCTGGCTGCCGAAATAGACAGCGGAGATCCGTTCGTACAGGGTCCACACCCTGGCGACCTGATCGGCCGAACCAGGCTTCGCAATGTCGTCCAGGTGTTTCTCCAGCAGTTTGCCGTAACCGAGCCAGCGGCCGGGGTCGGACGGGCGCTCACCGACCCGGAAGTAGTTCCCCGCCTGCGCCAGAGCCTGTTCACGGAAATGTCTCGCCGGAACCAGCTGACCCGCATCCTGGTAGATCGTCGCCAAGGTGTCGTAGGCACTAATCTGCTGGTAGGTATTCTCCGTCCCCAGCCAATAGTCCAGATCCTCCCTCGCCAATTGCAGGGCTCGCCCCGGCCGTCCAATCTTCGTGCAGTAGAGGGTGTACACCTTGCGCACCTGCGCCCTCTGTAGCGGACTGTTGGCCGCGTAGGCGAGGGCCTCGGCAAAAAAGCGGTCTGCGTCCCCGGTTTCCTGAGCCGTGGCGCCGAATTGGCGCACATGATCACCGAGAATACCGATGGCGATGAGGCGAAGATTCATCAGATGGGCGGGCTCGCGCGTCGCCGGAGCGGCGATTTCCTCCCGCACCGCGACCAGTGCCGCCTTCCAATCCTGGCGACCCATGGCATCCCGAATCGCCATCAGCCGCACTTCCTCTCCTGCGCCAAGGACAGGTGGCGGCGCAAACGTGCACAGGAGGGCGATGATCAACAGCGGACCGCAGGCCGCCGCCCCGAGCTTGCTCATCATCGGTCGTCCCTTTGCGTCGTCAGATCGGCGTACAGACTCATCGTCGCCATTCTATAATCAGTCGGCGATACGTCATTATGACTTACGGGAGGCAAGATGCTTCGGGTGCGAACAGGATCAGTCGTCGCGACGGCAGCGGGACTGGTATTGGCGTTGGCTTCGGTGGCCAGCTTGGGCGATCAATCCTTCGTCTCTCTGGAGAAGACGTTTGCCCTGACGGTGCCGGACAACTGGCAAGTCGGAGCGCCTACTCCCGATAAAGTCCTGACTTTCCAGGGGCGCAAGGGAGAACTTCTGTTCGTGCGCTACTTCGCCGGCGTCACCGAAACGGAGGATGTCTATTACCCCATGCTGAACCTCCTGAAAGTCGCGATGCCCGACGCTCAACCCGCGGCTCGGGAAACGGAGAGTAACCGGGACGGCATCCGTCGCCGGTTCGGTATTTACACGGGACATCTTTCCAGCCAGAACATCGGTGCGAGTGGCATGTGCGCCGTGGTCATGCTGAACGAGGGGGGACTTGGACTGGTTTCCTACGCCACCGGAGTGAGTCCCGAATACATGCGGGAGAGGTTTGCCGAATTCGAGCGCATCTTCTTCAGTGTGCGTACGCCACAAGCTGCCGAGTCTGGAACGCTGACGATGCCGTCGGCGTCCTCGATGGCTGCGCCGGGTGCCGTCCGGACCACGGCGGCGCCGACTTTCGACCTCGGTGCCGCCTGGGCGCCGATACCGGGCCAGCAGACGTCGACCCGGCCCGTGGCAGGCGTCTACTCGGCGGCCTCCTTAGGCGGCTCGTCCCTGATCGTCCTTTCCTCCGACGGTCTGGCGCTTGACCATGCCCAGATGCGTGAAATCGCCGACAAGACAGTCAAGGGCTCTCTGCAACAGGCACGATCGATCAGCAGCGAACCCGGCCTGAAGACCACGGCTGGCAAACCCATCGAGTTCAACATCTACGAGGGTTTCGTCATCGTTGGAGAAAGTGTTCCCATGCGAGCCATCTCGGCGCTGGCCGAGGGTGGGAGCGGCTTTATTGCCCTGATTTCCATTGTGCCGCCGAACGGCTTGGCGGCGACGCGGGAGGAAATCGCCCGCATGGCGGCCAGCATACGGTGAATGGGAGTCGGGATCGGCTCGGTTGCATCCCGCATCGACCGCCCTCATCAGGGTAGGAGACACGACTTCGAGTACCGACGAAATTCTGCTCCTTCACCGACGAGGAGCGCAACGCCCCAGCCGTGACCCGACAGCGGTAGTGCCTGGACGCGTGCGACACCGCTCGGCGTGAATCAATACCTGCCAGGGAGGCACCATGTTCGACCTGTTCAAAAAGAAGCGACCCAGGATCACGACGCGCGATCTGTTGTTCGGCGACCTGCCTGCCTCCGAATGGCCGAGTGAGGATGGCCAACAGGCCACTACCGAACCATGGGCTTCCTTCGTAGCTGCCAGGAAGCATGGGCAGGCGGGAAAGACCGATCTGGCGGTGGCGGAACTGGAGAGGATAGCCGCCACGCCTTCGCTCGAATCACGCCACTACTTGCAGGCATGGCATTTCCTTCGTCTCTTGAAGGTCAAGCCGCCCGCTGACAAGGCGAAAGTCGTTCATGGTGTGGTGGTCGAGGTCGGCTTGCCGGGAGGGGCGGATATCGTCGCCGCGTATGCCGACGGCACAGCCCGGTATCTGCACCACACCGGTGCGGGCGTATTCTGGGAACGCCCCGATTCGTCGCTGGACGCTGAGATTCAGGCCTTGTTGACCGCGGGTCATGAGGTGGCATCGAGGATCGGCCCTTGGGAACAGGCGCGGCCGGAGGCCCCGACCAACGGCAACGTGCGCCTGAACATGCTGACGCCTAGTGGTCTCCACTTCGGATACGGCAGTTTCGAGGCACTTTCCAAGGATCCGATGGGCAAGGCGATCATCGATCCGGCGACGCAATTGATGGTGCGTCTGACCGAATTGAGGAAGACAGTGCGGATGTGAACCCGATCGTTCATTGGGCAGCCGCAGCGGGCGACTTCGTTGCACGTCGCATGAGCGAACGATAGACGCCTCGGGCAAGACTGGTGTGCGCCGCGTTGCTGATGGCCTGCCGTGTCGGTGCGCCGATGGGCAATGATGCCAGTGCCCGGACGTTCTTCGGCGTTCGCCTTGGCGAAGCGTTGGAACGCCAGCTCGCGCAATGTCCCTCGGGCGACACACAGTGGACGAATGCGGACAAGCCGTGCTGGCGGCGCGTCTCCCGCCACACGCAGAGCGTCGCGTTACCGAGCGCGCTGCAGGCGGTGGCGCCGACGCTCGTCGTGCGCACCGTTACTCAGGCCGAGGCTCGTATCTTCGAGGTTGAAGTCGAATTCAGGTCCGAGGAAGCAAGGAGTGTCGAACGGCATCTGCGCGCCCAATTCGGCAAGCCGGCCGAGGTCCTAGTCTAGGAACGGCACAGCCGCGTTGGCGGCCTCTCCAAACACCGATCGTATTCCTGAAAGGCCGGCGGCATAACCGTTTGCCACAACCGCAGCACCAGGATGGCCATGGATCGCCGCGGTGGCCGACAAAGCCGCCGCAGCGAACCATGATGCAAGCGCTCCCCGACGAGCCCGGTCGGATCGTCTTCGTGCGGCCTTTACCAGACGATGCGCTGATCGAACTGGTAGTCCGGTGCCGGTTGAGCTGGCGGGTCGAACTTGCCGTGCTCGGCATCGATGATCTCCCACAGCGGGCCACGCGACACAGGAGCGCTGCCTCTGCCTGCTCCTCGCTGTCGGAAGACGCGCCTGGGGCGGTGACTTGCACGGCGACCGGCTCAGTCTCCGTCTCAGCCGCTGTAACAAGCGGCGCGGTCGGACTCTCTGGCACGCTGACAAGCGCAGTGACCTGTGCGCGTAGCGGTGCGTTGGGCGCCAGTACGCCGTAGTAGCGATGCCGATGACGGCCCGGGGGCGGCATCAGCGCCGCCAGACGCACGATCAGGTCGAGCGACGTGAGCAATAAGTTCACGGGCGTCTCGAGACCGACCGTTACGAATCAACCGCTTATATGTGGTCCGTTCAAGCAGTTGAGCTGTGGCATTGGTAGGCTGTGGAAACATCAACGCCAGTCAAGCGGGCGCGAAATGCCTTCAGGTTGCTAGCTGGCCGGCCGCTTTCGGCCATCAACGGCCACTGGAGTTTGCCATCGCCAAGTCAACTATAGACTGATTGCCTACCAATGACCTTTTCATGCTCAATGGCGGTTCCACCCACATTCAAGTCACTCAGCCCTGGATGGCCAGTCAAACTCCCCTACCCTGGGAGGCGGGAGGCGGGGATTATTGCTTGACTGCCTTGATATCCCCCGGTGCGCGCAATCCCAGCGTATAGCCCATCGAGACGTGGTGGAAACGCCATACTGTCTTGTCGGTATGAATCGCCACACCGAAAGGAATGGTCTGGCCTGGCATAAACTTAAGGTCACCCTCACCGCCACTCAATTTGCGCGTGAAAGTGACGGTGTAGATACCGTCCTTGACCTCGCCTTCGGCCTTGACGAGTGCCTTGCCGCCCTTGTTGACCCGCTCGGCGGCAACGTGGCCATCGACCTGTGTGGCACCATTTCCAGCCTCACCACTCTTCCACTGGATGTAGTCGTAGAACACGCCGCCGGCCAGATCACCGTGCTCAACGAACTTCTTTTTCTTGGGGTCGGCACCCGGCATGGAGCGGACGTCGTTATGGCAGGCCAGCCAGCAGCCCTGCTGATCTGCGTGCTCAATCTGGGGACTGGCGAACATGATGGCGACTTTCACATCGTGCTTCGGCGATGCCTCTTCCCTGGGAGCGTTGGCGGCCGCATCGGCCGGTGCCCTGAAGGTGAGACGCATGTATAGATTGGTATCGTCAAAGGTGGCCTGAATGGAGACGGGGAAAATCATGGTCTTGGGCGCACCAACGGGTTCCAGCTCCATGCTGGCAAGCTTTTTCATGTCAAGGTCCAGCAGACCTGTCTTGCCCTCGTGGCAAGCAATGCAACTGTCGCCCTTGGTCAAACCTACCCGACCGCTATGACTGGACTTCTTCATTGTCCACTCGTGCGATGCCACACCCGGATGGAATACCTGAATATCGCGCTTGGACACCGTGCTCCAATCCGGTGCGGCAAACGTATTGATGGAAAATGTCAGGGCTGCGGCAGAAAGGGCAATGACAGACGATTTCATGGAAATGCTCCTGTGGTTGGACTGTGGATGGCATCGGGGCAGACCGCCATCTGCATCATACTTTAAAGGGTAGGATATCCAACGCCACTTCCAACAGTGTTCCAGGCTCTGATAGACCTTGACAGCAGCCGTGATTCGGGGAAAGCGTGCCGACGGAGCCGGAAAACCTTGCATCGGTGATCTCCCACAGCGGCGTGCCCCGGGCAGGCGCGATAGGCGGCGGTGACATCGGCTCGCCTAATGGCGAGAGGATCTCGCGCACGGTGCAGGCGTCGGTGAGGAAGGCGACGATTCGCATCTCGCCGCCACAGCGTGGGCAGACGAGCGGAAAAAACTCATCGATCGAGGCTCCGGCGGTCGGCCCCTTCGACGCGCACGCCGGCGTCGATCGAGAAGCCCCCACCCTGATCCCAGTTCGCCATCGTCTCGGCCTCTTCCGGCTCAAGCACGCCGCGACCCGCTCATTTCGGCGCGACGTATCGGTTCCCGGCGGCCTTGTAGCGCTCTATCGCCTTCTTCAGATCGGTGTACTGCGCGCAACCAAAGAAACACGCCTTGTCGAGCGCGGCGAGACGTTGTTCGGCGGCGGCCAGATCGCCTTTCATCAGGTAGAGCTCACCCGAGTACTCGAGCGCGCCGCGGTGTTTGGGGTCGATGCGCAACGCTTCGTTGTAATAGCGCTCGGCGGCGCCGAGGTCGGGAGTTGGCTGCCTGCGCTGCACGTAGCCCATGAGGTTGTTCCAGTCGGCACTGGCGGGGTCGTTGACTCGCAACAACTCACTCGCCGCCGCCGCCCACTGCCCGGAGTCGATCAGACTGCGTGCTGGCGTCAGCTTGTCGGGTTTGCCGGCAATGGGTTGCGAGTCGGCGATCGCTGTCTGCAGCAAGGCGGACAGCATCACGGCCAGAAAAACGATAGACGCGCTTTGCTTCTTCATCGTGACATCCTCCACGGCGAACTAGCCGGTCCAACCCTCGGCAAGAGAGAATAGGCAACGCACTCCTGGCGGTCAAGCCTTTGGACGAGCACTCGCCGGGTTCGTCAGGCCTTCAGGCTGAACGGAGTGAAGTCGGTCTCCCGGTCGTAATAGTCCTCGCCCTCGACCCGCTTGAGCACGCCAACGATCCGGTAAGTGAGCGGCGTCATCACGACTTCGACCAACACTTTGGCGACAAACTGCGAAAGCATCACCTGCAACAGAATTTCGTTCGGAATCAGACCGCTATCGAAGAACGCCAAGGGATAGAAGAGCGCCGAGTCTACGCCCTCGCCGACAATCGTCGAGCTGATCGTCCGCGACCAAAGCCAGCGCCCTTCGGTAAGCACTTTCATCTTGGCGAGCACGAAGGAATTGACGAACTCGCCGCAAAAAAAGGCGATCAGCGAGGCGAGCACGATGCGCCAGGTCGAGCCGAAGGCAATCTCGTACGCCTGCTGGTTCCGCCACTCGGGTGCCGGTGGCAAGGCGACGATCACCCATGCCATCAGCGAAGCAAAGGACATCGCGGCAAAACCTGCCCAGATCACCCGCCGCGCACGGGCATAACCGTACACCTCGGTCAGAATGTCACCAAAGATGTAGGAAATGGGGAAAAAAAGGACGCCGGCGCCAAAGGTGACGGCACCGACAACGGGCAGGGTCAACTGCGCCGCCTTGGCCGGTCCGATCAGGTTCGAGCATAGGTAGACGGCGACGAAAGCCGCCATCACCAGGTCATAGTAGCGGTAGGCGCGCGACGGTGCCGACGAAGAAGCCTGCATCCTGTTCATCGCTGCGCTTATACCATGGAAAACACTGCGTCAAACACCGGGGAACCCTTTGCCGCCTTGACACGTCAGTAAGCTTGCTGTCTTGCGTGGACGGCATGCACGCCGCAGTTGGCCGGACGCTGAGCACAACTGTGTGCGACTTGCTCTCCAGGCCCCGTGGAAACGAACCGCTTGCACGCGGCTGGCCTTCGTTTGCGGGCTGATTGCCCGAGTTCCGGGCGCGCAGTCGCTGTTGCGTGGCGCTTCGCGACGGGCGCTGTCTTGTGCGATCTCGCCTCGGGTGGTGGGGCTGACGGTCGTCGCCTTCGGTAACAGCGCTCCTGAAATGGCGGTGTCGGTGCGCTCGGCGGCGGCAAGCGTGACGGGCGAGTGACGAAAGGTCGCGCGGCAGTTCATCTGGACGAGAGCGCGCGGTCGCTCAGCGAAAGCTGACGGTAAAACCGTTTCTTGACGCGGTAAAGCTGGGCCGGCCGGTGCGCCTTGCCGGTCTCGAGCGCGCCGGCGACCGGCTCGAGAATGTCGAGTTCGTCGATCTTGCGCCGAAAGCTCACCTTGTTGATCGGCGTTCCGAGGATCGCTTCGTAGACGCTCTGCAGTTGCGGCAGCGTGAACCGGTCGGCGCACAGATAGACCGGCAGCGACGAGTAGCTGCTCTTGTCGCGCACGCGCCGGACCGCGGTGGCGATGATCTGTTGATGATCGAAAGGCAAGGCGCGCACCTGGTCGACCGCGAGCAGCGAGAGTTCCGGATGCCTGGCGGTGGCAATCACCTGCCAGGGAACCAGAGCGTAGTAGGCGACCGAAATCGACCAGCCGCGTGGATCGCGCGCGCGCCCGGAAAACGTTGCCAGTTGCTCGAGATAGGGACTCTCGATCCCGGTCTTCTCCCTGAGCATGCGCATCGCCGCGTCGCCGGTGTCGACGTCCTCGTCCGCATGTACGTAGCCGCCTGGCAGGGCAAGCACTCCGGCAAACGGCGGGTGATCACGCTGCAGGAGGGCGACGTGCAGCGCTTCGTCCTGCAAGGTCAGCAGGACCACGTCTACGGTGCAGATGATGGCGTTCATGAGGGTGAGCGTGTGCGTGCGAATTGTTCCCGGCAGTTAGGATAACAACAAAACGAACATGATGAACAGGGAAGCGCGGGAAATTCCCGTTCAGGCCGAATTGGCCACTCTTCGGACATCTTCTGGTTTGAGAATTTTTTCACGCGGCTCAAAATTTTCAGTCTTTCTTAGTTGCATTGTGCAACGAAGTGGTCTAGAGTAGGGGTCAGACGCCGTACGGAATGCGGCGCTGCGAAGGAGAAGAAAGATGAACGGAAAACGCATCCATCTCGTGATCATCGATCCGCAGAACGACTTCTGCGATCTGCCCGCCGAACAGTGTCCAGAAATTGCCGGCACCCGGCAACTGCCGGCACTGCCGGTGAGCGGCGCGGACGCCGATCTGCACCGCGTGGCAGCGCTGATTCGCGCCGGTGGCGAGGGCCTCAGCGCGATCACGATCACGCTCGATTCGCACCAGCGTGTCGACATCGCCCACCCGACCTTCTGGTGTGATGCAGACGGTGGCCCGGTGTTGCCATTCACGCCGATCCGCGCGCAGGACGTGCGCGCCGGCCGCTACCAGCCGCGCCTGACGGGCGCGCGCGAGCGCGTGCTCGCCTACCTCGACGCGCTGGAAGCAGCGGAGCGCCACGCGCACATGGTCTGGCCCGTGCACTGCGAGATCGGCACCTGGGGGCACAACGTCCATGCCGCCGTGCGCGACGCGTACAACGCCTGGGAGGAGGCGCGCGTCGACGTCGTCGACAAGGTGGTCAAGGGAAGCAATCCATGGACCGAGCACTTCAGCGCGATCCAGGCCGAAGTCCCCGACGCTGACGACGAATCGACCCAGCTCAACGTGCGCCTGATCACACAGCTGCGCGCCGCCGACCGGGTGCTCGTCTGCGGCGAGGCGGGCAGCCATTGCGTCAAGGCGACGACCGAGCACCTCGTCGAGCAACTGCCTGCCGACGAGCGCAGCAAGCTGATTTTGCTCACCGACTGCATGAGCCCGGTGTCAGGCTTCGCCGCGGTATACCACACCTTTCTCGAAGACATGCGCCGCCTCGGCGTGCGCACCGCGACGGCGGCTGACGTTCTGCCGCTGCTGCTGGAAAACCGTTGATTGCCGCTCAACCTTCGTCCGCCTTGGAGACGCGCCCGATGTCAGCCGAACCCGTCGTCCGCAGCCTGCTGGAAAACGATCTGTACAAGTTCACCATGTGGCAGGCCCTGCTGCACAGTCACCCCGGAGCACACGCCGAATACGCCTTTTTCTGCCGCAACCGGCCGGCGTATCCGCTGGCCGAATTGCAAGCGGAGGTGGATGCCGAACTCGATCGTCTGTGCACCCTCACCTTCAGCACAGACGAACTCGCCTACCTGCGCGGCCTGCGCTTCCTGAAGAGCGACTTCGTCGATTTTCTTTCGGTATTCCGTTTTCAGCGCCGCTTCGTCCGCACGCAGGTGGACGGTGAACACTTGCGCGTCGTCGCCAGCGGACCACTGGTGCACGTCATGGCGTTCGAGATTTTCGTGCTCTACATCGTCAACGAGCTCTATTTCCGGCGTCTGCCGGCCGACGCGTCGATCCTGGCGACGGCGCGCCAGCGGCTTCAAGCCAAGATCGCTTTCCTGCAAGCAGAACGAGCGGCACTGGCGTCGACCGGCGAGCCCTTCGTCTTCTTCGATTTCGGTCTGCGCCGCCGATATTCCGGCGCCTGGCACGAGGAAGTCGTCCGCACGCTGGCGCGCGAGCTTCCGGATCACTTCCGCGGCACTTCGAACGTCCATTTCGCGCGCACGCTCGGTCTGACGCCGATCGGCACGATGGCGCACGAGTACCTGCAGGCGTATCAGGCTTTCGGCTTCCGCCTGCGTGACTTTCAAAAGGCGGCGCTCGAAGGCTGGGTGCAGGAGTACCGCGGCGATCTCGGCATCGCGCTCACCGACGTCGTCGGCATGGATGCCTTTCTCGCCGATTTCGACCTCTACTTCGCCAAGCTCTTCGATGGCCTGCGCCACGACTCGGGCGACCCGGTGGTGTGGGCGGAAAAGGCCTTGCGTCACTACGAAACGCTGCACATCGATCCGAAGAGCAAGCGTCTGGTCTTCTCCGACGGCCTCAATCTGCCGCGCGCGGTCGATCTCTACCGGCGCTTTCGTGGTCGCGTGCTGACCGCTTACGGGATCGGCACGGACCTCTCGAACGATACGCCGCACCCGGCGCTGAACGTGGTGATGAAGATCCTGTCGTGCAACGGGCAACCGGTCGCCAAGCTCTCCGACTCGGCGGGCAAGACCCTGTGCGAGGACCAGACCTTTCTCGCCTACCTGCGCCAGGTCTTCAAGCATCCGGTGGTCACGCAATGAATACTTTTCGCGTCACGCTGGCGCAGATCAATCCAACGGTCGGCGACATCGCCGGCAATATCGACCTGCTCCTTCGCGCGGCCGCACAGGCGCAGCGCGAGCAGGCGCAGATGGTCGTCTTTCCCGAACTGTCGCTGACCGGCTATCCACCCGGCGACCTGCTCGACGAAGCGGCGTTCAACGCCCGCGTCGCCGACGGACTCGAACGGGTGCTCGCGGCGACGCGCGCGACTCCCGGACTGTGCTGGGTGATCGGCGCGCCGACCCCACGCAGCGGCCCCGGCAAACGGCTCGAAAACAGCCTGCTCGTCGTCCGCGACGGATCCGTCGTGCTTCGCTACGCCAAACAGTTGCTGCCCACCTACGACGTCTTCGACGAACGTCGACACTTCGAACCGGGACCCGACCTGGCCCGCGTGCTTCGCCTCGGCGGCACGCAGATCGGTTTCCTGATCTGCGAGGACGGCTGGAACGACGCCGGCAGCGACTACGCGGTGAATCCGTTCACGCGACTGGCCGACGCCAGTCCCGATTTCGTCGTCTCGATCAACGCCAGCCCGTCGAACGTCGGCAAGCGCGAACAGCGGCATCGCCTGTTCGCCGCGGCGAGCCGACGCCATGGCTTGCCGCTGCTCTACGTCAACCAGATCGGCGGGCACGATCAACTGGTCTTCGACGGCGCGTCGTTCGCCGTATGCCCGACCGCTGGCGTCGTCTTCGAGGCGCCGCGCTTTAGCGAGTCGATCAGCACGCTGCAATGGGATGGCGGCCGCTTTCTGGCCGCCGACGGCGGGCCGCTGCCGGCGGTCGATGCCGCCGGCCTGCCGGTGATGGAGTTCTACCGCCGCCAGATCGTCCTCGGTGTGCGCGACTATGCCCGGCGTTGCGGCTTCAGCCGCGTCGTCGTCGGCTCCTCGGGAGGCATCGACAGCGCGCTGACGCTGGCGCTCGCCGCCGAAGCGCTGGGGCCGGAAAACGTCGTTGCCATCACCATGCCGTCGCGCTTCTCGACGCCCGGCAGCGTCAGCGATTCCGCCCGCCTGTGCAGCAATCTTGGCATCGAACTGGTCGAGCATCCGATTCACGATATCGTCAGCCAGTTCGAAGCCGCCTTCGCTGCCGCCTTCGCCACTCCCTTGCAGGGAATTGCGCTGGAGAACCTGCAAGCGCGGGTACGCGGGACGGTGTTGATGGAGTACTCGAACAGTCACGGCCATCTCCTGCTGACCACAGGCAACAAGAGCGAGATTTCGGTCGGTTACTGCACGCTCTACGGCGATACCAACGGCGGTCTGGGCCTGATCGGCGATCTCTACAAGACCGAGGTGTTTGCGCTCTGCCGGCATCTGAATCGCTGCGCCGGGCGCGACCTGATCCCGGCAAGCATCATCGACAAGGAGCCCTCCGCCGAACTCGCGCCCGGACAGCGCGACAGCGACAGCCTGCCGCCGTATCCGCTCCTGGACAGGATCCTCAAGCACCTGATCGAAGGCGAGCGACTCGCTTCCGACGAGCGCGCCGAGGTCGACGCAGCTTACGCACGACTGCTCGCCGACGCCGGCGGGCGTACCCTGATCGCCACGATACGGCGCCTCGTGGCGCGCAACGAATACAAGCGGCGCCAGGCGCCGCCGATCCTGCGCCTGCGCGCCAGAGCCTTCGGCAGCGGCCGGCAGATGCCGATCGCCGCGCGCTACGATTGACCGACGATTACCCTCGGGAGACTCACGATGAGCCAGACCTACGACAGTGCGGTTCTGATCGGCCGCTTCCAGCCTTTCCATAACGCCCATGCGCAACTGCTCGCGCTGGCGCTGCAGACCGCCGGGCAGGTGTTGGTCGTGCTCGGCTCGGCGCACGCCGCACGCAACGCGAAGAACCCGTTCACCTGGGAAGAACGCGCGGCGATGATCGGCAGCACGCTCGACGCGGCGGAGCGGGCACGCGTCCATTTCCTGCCCGTGCGCGACTATTACGACGACCGGCGCTGGGGGGCCGCCGTGTCCACCGCGGTTCAGGCGCACACCGCGGCGACCGCGCGCATCGCGCTCGTCGGCCACGTCAAGGACGCTTCGAGCGAGTATCTGCAGCGCTTCCCGCGCTGGCACTTCGTTGCCGCACCAGCGTGCGACTCCCTCGATGCAACCAGTCTGCGCCGCATCTACTTCGACAGTGACCGCTGGCCGGCGACACAGGCGCTGCTCGGTGGCCTGGCGCCCCCCGCGATCGTCGACTACCTCAAGGGCTGGCGCCACCTGCCGCACTATGCGCGTCTGCGCGACGAGCACCTGGCGCTCGAAGAGTACCGGCAGACCTGGGGTAGCGGCCCTTTCGTCACCGTAGACGCGGTGGTCACCGCTGCCGCGCATGTCCTCCTCGTCGAACGCGCGGATGGGCCGGGGAAGGGACTGTGGGCCGTTCCCGGCGGCTTCCTGGAGCCGCGCGAGCGCGTCCTGCAGGGCGCGGTCCGCGAACTGCGCGAGGAAACCGGTCTGGTGCTGCTCGCCGCGACGCTCGAAAGTCTGCTCAGGGGCGTTGCCGTCTTCGATCATCCCGACCGCAGCCTGCGCGGGCGATCGATCACCCACGCGCACTGGTTTGATCTCGGCGACTGCCGCCTGCCCGAAGTCGCCGGCGACGACGACGCGGCGCAGGCGAAATGGATTCCGATTGCCGACCTCAAGGCCATGGAAGGCGAGTTCTTCGAGGACCACTTCAACCTGCTCGATCACTTTCTCGCGCTTCATCCCGAGGCTTGACCGATGTCCCTGACGGCCGTGACCTGCCCGCAATGCGGCGGAGGCCTGCCCAGACAGGCGATCTGGCGGACGGTGAGCTGCCCGTACTGCGGGGCGACGGTCACGCGCCGCCCGTACTGCGTCGAAGCCGCGCGTCTCCGGGCAACGGCCGCCCGCGTTCAAGCCGGGGTGCTGGCGCGGAAGGCCGGCGCCTGGCCGATTCTGCGCTGCGCCGGACGCCGTTTCCATCTGCTCGCGCGAGTCGGCATCGGCGAAAACGCGGAGGTTCATCTTGCCGAGCGCATCGCGCCGCTGCCTGAACGGATAATCGTCAAGCTCGCGCACGCGACGACGGGCAAGGGTGTACTCGCGGGCGAAGCGGCAACCCTCGGCGCGCTGATCGGGGACGCGGCAGCCACGCCTCTTCTGACACAGCGCTTGCCGCAGCCGATCGGCGTCGCCGTCGGCGAAACCGGCGCCGACGAGGGGCGGGAGGTACTGCTGCTGCGTCATCACGGCGGCTACTGGGGAAGCCTGGCGCAGGTGATCGAGCATTCACCCGGAGGCGTGGATCCCCGGCACGCCGTCTGGATCTGGCGGCGCGCGCTCGACGTGCTCGCCGGCGTGCACGCCAAGGGCTGGACACACGGCGATCTGGCGCCCGAGCACTGGCTCGTGCATCCGCGCGACCACGGGATCCTCCTCGTCGGCTGGGCGCGCGCCGTGCGCGATGCCAGTGCGGCACGCGTCGCCCGCGACCTGAGGCAAAGCGCGTGGACGGTGCGCTGGCTGTTATCCGGCGGTGACGCATCGCCCTTGCCCTCGCCGGCAACGCCCCCACCGCTGGCAAACCTGTTGGAAAGAAGCAGCGAAGACGCGGCCTGGTGTGCCACCGTCGGCGCGCAAGGTCTCGATCAGGCCTTGCTCGAGGCTGCCCGCGCCGCCTTCGGCCCACCCAGGTTCGTCCATTTCAACCCCATTGCGGCCGCAGGCCACTAGGAGAAACACATGGGTTACGGCAGTTATTCGTTCAGCGCGCACCAGGCGCTGACCGTGGATCGCGCGGCGCTCTCGCGCGAACAAGTGTTCAGGCAAAGCGGTTGTCATCCCCTGATGAACCCCAGGGGCTTGACCGTCCGTGAGGCGCGCGACAGCGCCGAGCACCCCGATTCGCTCGCCATCGTCTTTGCACTCGACGTCACCGGCTCGATGGGACACATCCCCGAACTGCTGGCACGGCAGGAGCTGCCGACCTTCATGAAACTGCTCACCGATTGCCGGATTCGCGACCCGCAGGTGCTGTTCATGGCGATCGGCGATGCCACGTCGGATCACGCTCCGTTGCAGGTAGGCCAGTTCGAAACGACGGCCGAACTGATCGACCAGTGGCTGACCTGGAGCTGCCTCGAAGGCGGCGGCGGCGGATCCAACACCGAGAGTTACGAACTGGCGTTCTACGTGCTGGCGCAGCACACCGACCTCGATTGCTGGGTGAAGCGCGGGAAACGCGGCTATCTGTTCATGACCGGCGACGAACTGCCGTATCCGGCGGTTTCCCGGCACCAGATCGAAGCGCTGATCGGCGAGCGGCTCGACGAGGACCTGGCGCTTGCCGACGTGATCGCGGCGGCGGCCGAGACGTACCGCCTCTTTTTCCTGATTCCCGACCGGCAACGTGCTCAGCGCTGCGAGGCACGCTGGCGCGAAGTCCTTGGCGACCACGTCATCTGCATGGAATCGCATCTCGACACCTGCGCCGTCGCCGCCGCGATCGTCGGTCTGAGCGAGGGAGCGCTGAGCGGAGTCGACGCCGTGGCCGACATTCTGCACGCGGGAGGCAGTTCGCGTGAGCGTATCGCGGCGACGGTGCGCGCGCTGCAACCCTACGCCGACCTGCTCGACCCGGAGGCGGTCAGGCGTCCCCAGTCGCCGCCGGCCGCCTCACGCCGTGGGCGGCCGGACTGGTGGCAGCGCCTGTTCTCCTGAGCGAAGCGACCCGGCCGCCATGACCCGCTGTGTCTCCCTGCTCGGCCTGGGTTTCGGCGATTGCGGCAAGGGCGCGTTCACCGACGCGCTCTGCCGGCGCTGGCAGGCGCACACCGTCGTCCGCTTCAACGGCGGGGCGCAGGCGGGGCATAACGTCGTCCTTCCCGACGGGCGGCAGCACAGCTTCTCCCAGTTTTCCGCCGGAACCTTCGTGCCGGGCGTCGTCACCGTCCTCGCCAACCCGGTCGTCGTTCACCCCGGCGCGCTGCAGGTCGAGTACGCGCGTCTGCAGGCGATTGGCTGCGGCGACGCGATCGGGCGCCTGCTGATCGACCGCCGCTGTCGGGTCAATACACCGCTGCACCAGGCCGCCGGACGCCTGCGCGAGCTGGCGCGCGGCGCCGCAGCACACGGAAGCTGCGGCGTCGGCGTCGGCGAAACCGTGCGCCACGCGCTCGCCTTCCCCGGACACGCACTGCACTATGGCGATCTGGCGCGCCCCGCGCTGGCGATGCAAAAGCTGGCGGCGATCCGACGCGATCTGTTGGCGGACCTCGGCGCACGCGAAGATCTGGCGGCGGACCCGGCCGGAGCCGCCGAGTGGCGCATGCTGACCGACGGGAACACCGCCGAAGCGTGGCTGGCGAGCAGTCATCGCCTGTTGCGGACGGTGCCCCCGGCGGCTACGGAACGCATTGCCGAACGCTTCACGCGCCCGGGAACGGTCCTCTTCGAGGGCGCGCAAGGGGTGCTTCTCGACGAGTGGCACGGCTTCCATCCGCACACGACGTGGAGCAGCATCCATCCGCGCGCCGTCGCCACCGTCGCGGCCGGCTACGGCCACCGCAGCCGGATCGAGCATCTCGGCGTCGTCCGCGCCTACCTGACGCGGCACGGTCCCGGCCCCTTCCCCACCGCGGACGCGACGCTCGACCACCTTCCCGAGCCGCACAACAGCGATCGCGGCTGGCAGGGGCCTTTTCGCCGCGGCCATCCGGATGGCGTTCTGCTGCGCTACGCGCTGGCCGTCTGCGGCCGACTCGACGGTCTGCTGGTCAGCCATCTCGACGTCTTCGAACGGCTCCCCGGACTGCGTTGGTGCGACCGCCATGTCGTCGCCGCGCCGGGCAACGAAGATCGCCGCACTGCCAGCCTGCCGCTCAGCGCCGGCGAAGATCTGGCGCATCAGGCCGCGCTGACGCGGATGCTCTTCGCCGCGCGCCCGGAATACGATCGCGAGCCCCTGACCTCGGCCGCGTCGCTGCTCGCCCGCCTGCGCGAGACGCTCGCTTGCCCGGTCTGGTTCGCCTCGGCGGGCCCGACTCACACCGCGGTCAAGCCGATCGATCCGGTCGAAGACCTGTCTTCATGCGGTCGCGTCGAGCGGCTTGCCGACTGAATTCCGCGCCGCCGTCGAGCTTCTGAAACGGCCCAGGAAAGCGTTGGCGCTTGCCAGCCGTGCCAGTCAAGTCCCAAATTCGCCGTGGATTCCGCCGGAGTGAGTCGTTCGCGCCGGAGGCTCTTGCGCGTCGAGAGCAGGCGGGCAATGCCTTGACCGACGGTGCGCTTGAGCGACGGGAGACGAAAGCAGGCACCAAGGTGATGCACCGCTTCATCCTGACGATGGAACGATCCATCCCCACGATGGAACGATGCACCAAGCTGGTACATCGATCCATACTGACGATGGAACGATCCATGTCGACAACGGAACGCTGCACCAATCTGGTACGTCGTTCCATCGTGGGGATGGATCGCTCCATCGCGCGGATGCGACGATGGATGCGCAGGATCGAACGATGCACCGGAATGATGCACCGTTCCATGGCGACGATGGATCGGCCGATGTCGCCGATGGACCGTTCCGTGTCGGGCAGCGAACGCCGACGGCGCCCGTCTGGCCGACAGCCGTCCGTCCCGGACGGCCATACGGCCAGACTCCCTGCTCAGGCCGGCTCCGCCGGCCCTGCTGGACCTAGGGCGAGCCGGAACCCGATGTGGCGATCGCGGTAGCCAGGCTCGCCCCTGATCCGGCAGGCCGAACGCACGCTCCGGCCGTTGAAGCTCCACGAGCCGCCGCGCAACACGCGGAGGGCGCCCGTCTGCGGGCCTCGGGGATCCGTTTGGGCTCCCGTCGGGTATGGCCCGTACCAGTCGGCACACCACTCCAAGACGTTGCCGTGCATCTCGTACACGCCCCAGGCATTCGGCGGCAGCGACCCGACCGGAACGGTGGTTTCGCGATACAACCCTTTCTTGCCGCCCGCGTAGGGATGGTTGCCGTCGTAGTTGACCTGATCGGGAGTGATGTTCTCACCGAACGAAAACGGCGTCGTCGTCCCGGCACGGCAGGCGTACTCCCATTCGGCTTCGCTCGGCAGCCGCGCCGGCAGGCCCGGCAGGCGACGGTTGAGTTGGCTGATGAATTCCTGAACGTCGTCCCAGCTCACGCCATCGACCGGGCGGCGCGGTTCGTCCTGGAACCGACTCGGATTGCTTCCCGTCACCGCTTGCCAGAAAGCCTGACTGCAGGCCGTGTCCGCCAGCCAGAAGCCGCGGCTCAGCGTCACGGTGTGCGGCACTTCGTCAGAGTTACGTTCAGGCTCGCTGGCCGGCGAACCCATTTCGAAGCTTCCCGGCTCGATCCAGCGAAAGCGCTGGCGGACGCCGTCGATGGTGATTTCGGCATAGCGCCCGTACTCGTCGCTGCCAACGGCGCTCGCCCAGGACGGCTTTTCGGCCGTGTCGACCGTCGCTTCGCTGACGGGCACTCCGCTTTCTCCACCCGCCGGATCGGGCAAGCGGCGAGGCGGCCGCAGGCCCGGCAAAGCGAGGTAGACCGGGCTGTCGACCGTTCTTGTCGCCAGCGCCTGCTTGATCGAGTGAACGAGTTCGGAGCGGAATGCGGCGGCATTCTCGACCCCAGGAGACCTATCCATGGGCTGGTAGTGCAGGACGCGCAACCCAGCCAACGGCGCCGGAACCGAACCCCGCGCGGCGACCAGAAGTGTGCGCGTCGGGCACAGACCAAAACGGATGCCAAGTGGCAGCAACACGTCTTCGACTTTGCTCGACACGTCGGCAATCACCAGTTCGGCTTCCTGAAGCAGGCGGAGCATCGTGCCGTCGATGACTTCCGACTCAGGAACGTCGAAGCGAACGCACTCGAGGCCGACGCTGTCGACGGCCTCACGGATGATCGGATACGACTCGTCGAGCGCGAGGGTCCGCCCCGTACTCCAAGCGGACTTCCTTCCGAAAGCCTGCAGTACGAGGCAGCGGCCACGGCTTCCTTCGCGATGCGAGGCCTCCGCCGCTGCCGACGCTTCCGCGGGGGCGCCGGCATCGAAACGCTCGGGCGGACTCAGCGAGCCATCGGCATACACGTCGCTGCGCAGGCTGTCGTTGTCGGCCTCGCCGACCATGGCCCGCAGCCGTGCGACGAAGCGCGCGCGCTCGTCGCTGCCGATTCCGTCGTCCTGCGCCTGGTAAGGCAACAGCCGCCGCGTCAGGTTGCCGACGCTGCCGCGGTAAGTCCGCTCGGCGACGAGCAGCGTTCCCGAAGGTCGCAACGCCCAGCGGACGCCGAGCAGGTAAGCCAGGGCATCGTCGTCACGCGACAAATCGCAAACGACCAGATCGGCGTCGAGCAGGCGCTCGTAGATCGCTCGCCCGGACGCGTCCGCCGTGCGAACGTCGTCGAGCCGCAGGCAGTCCATGCCCAAGCCGGTGACGGCCGTGCGGATCATCGCGAAGGCCGCGTCGAGATCGAGCGCCCGGCCGTCCGGCAGCGCCTTCTTCCCGGCGCCAATCAGCACCAGACAGACCTTGCGCCGCGGCACCTTCGCTGACGACTCGTCACCCGTCTTGGCTGCGTCCTGCGGCTGGCGCCGCGCCAACAGCGTCGTCGGCGCCTCGAGGACGATGTCACCGACCCGGATCCCGCTGTCGCCGAGCGCCTGCACCAGCGTTCGCGCGCGCTCGTCGTCGCCGCCGACCAGCGCATCCATCGCCTTCGCGTAGGCGAGCAGATCCTGCTCGTTGGCGAGCGGCATCTCGATCGCCGACGTCAGCCCGCCGAGGCGCAGGCGCGCGCTGGCCGGCGCTTCGCCGGCCTGGCGCAGGGCGTCGGCGAAGGCGTGCGCGGCGTTCGCCGGTTCGAGATAGGCGAGCGCCACCCAGCGCTGGATGGCGAGGAATTCGGCGAGTTGCGGGTCGGCGGCGCGGCTGGCGCGCCGCTCCATCGCCTGCACGTAGCGCCAGAGCAGTTCGGCAACGCGCCGCGCGCGCGGGCGCGCGTCGTCGCGGTACAGCGAGCGCAGCAGCGCCAGCCCGTGCCAGCGCACCTGCGCGTCGAGGCGGTAATAGCCACCGCCCAGGCCGGTGGCGAGCGGCGAGAAAAGGACGTCGGCATCGAGGCTGAGGTCGGCGCGGTGCTCGGGCAGGAAGTTCACGCGGATCAGGTCGAGCAGGTCGGCGCGCAGCGTCTCGGGGACCGACGCGTGCATCAGGAGCAGCAGCGCTTCGCGCCCGTAGTCGGCGGCGTACTGTTCGAGCGCGGTGTAGGCTTCGCGGACTTCGAGCGGGCGTTGGCCGAGGGCGGCGGGGTAAGGCATGGCGAGCCGCTACTTGTTGCCGCGCAGGATGTCGACGGCACGCAACAGGTGCGCGGCGTCGAGCGGCAGCATGCTGACGTTCGCGCCCGCGGCGACCAGCGCGGCGGTCGTCCCGGCCCAGCGCGTGCGTGGCATCGGGTTGATCCAGACGATGGCCGGAAACAGGCTGGCCGCTTCGGCGAGAAAAGCCGCGGTCTGCAGCGCCCGCCGCCGGTTGAGATAGCCGCGCGCGCTGCCGGCGTCGCTGAGCACGAGCAGGCCGGCGCCGGCGTGGCGACGCAGCACTTCGTCGCGCGCTTGCGGGTCGGTCAGGTCGACGTCGGCGAAAAGCTGCGAGCGGGGGAGATTGCTGAAATAGCGCAGCTCGGCGCTGGCCAGGCGGCCAAGACGCAGCGAGTCGGCCAGCGTCGCCAGGAAGGGCCGCCAGGGGTCCATGCTGGCGCTGGTATCGGCGAGCACCAGCAGGCGCGCGCTGTTGGCGCGGCGAGCACGGCAGACGGGCTGCAGCAGCCGACCGCGACGGCAGCGTTCACGAATCGTCGCCGCGAGATCGAGTTCGCGACGTGGGCCACGGCGCGTGCTGCGGCGGTAGCGCCGCCAGAGAACCGTCATCTCGCGCAGGCTGACCAGCGTGTGCGGATGCAGCACGTAGTGCTCGTCGATCTTCGGCTCGACCGACAGGCGCGGCACCGGCAGGCCGCCGCCGGCGTGCGCGCCGACGAAGGAAACGCGGGCGCAGGACTCCTCGACCGGGGCGGCGTCGGGTGGCGGCTGAGCGGTCGGCGACGCGGGACCGGCGAGTTTTCCGCCCGCTGGCGCCGTGCCGCCCTGTCGCTGGCCAACCGACTGGCCGGCGCCGGACGCCGACACCCTCGCCAGGGCTTCGTCGATGGCATCGATCAACGCCCGCCCCGGAGCGGGCACCAGGTCGAACCAGCGCGCGATCAGCCGCTGCTCCGCATCGGAGCGGGCCCACAGCGCCAGCGCGAGGTCGCGCAACGCCTGCCGCCCGTCCTGCTTGAGGTCGAGCCGCCCGAAACCCAGCTGCAACGCCCGTAGCGCGTCGAGATAGTCGCGCACGCCGAGCGGAACGCCGTTGGCCAGCAGTTCCCGGAAGAGCCCCAGGAGAGGCGGCGGCAGGCGAGCGCTGTCGCTCATTCAGCGGACTCTTCGGCGGTGCGCGCGCGATAACGCTCGATGTCCTGGTGAAGCTTGAACAGGACGGCCTGATCGGCGCTCGAGAGCGCGTCGGGCGAGACCTCCTCGGCCTTGCGGCTCTGCCAATGGAGCACGCGCACCCAGTCCACGAGTTCGCTGGTCGCCGGCAGCTTCTGCAGTTCGAGATCTCGGCCGCGCTCGCGGATCTGGCAGAAGCGCGCGACCGCACCGGCAATCAGGGCGTCGCCGATGTCGTCGAGACGGGCGTCGAGGTTCTTCCTGACGATGCGCGCCAGGATCCCGGCGTCCGCGGGAAAATCGAGCCGGGTATACAGACAGCGACGCAGGAAGGGTTCGGGCAACGGCTTCTCGCGGTTGCTGGTGATGATGACGATCGGCTTGACGCCATCCGCCGGCGCCGTGACGTGCCGGCCGAAGCCCTTGGCCGCGGCGCAGCGGTCGCTTTCGCTGCGCGGCAGGTCCTCGATGTCGAACTCGAAGCGGTCGAGAACGTCGAGCAGGTCGTTCGGGAAATCGATGTCGGCCTTGTCGACTTCGTCGATCAGCACGACGCAGGGCTTGCCCTTCTGGATCGCATCGCCGAGCGGCTCGAGTTCGACGTAGGGGTAGACCCACCGGGCGTCGGTGTTCGCCGGGTTCTGCGCGTCCTGCAGGCGGCGCAGCGCGTCGAAGCGGTAAAGCAGGTCCTTGGCCTGGGTGGTGCTCTTGACGGTGATGCTGATCGGGCTGCCGGCGAGTTCCAGTTCCTCGGCGATGGCGTGCGCCAAGCGGGTCTTGCCGCAACCTGCCTCGCCTTCGACGAGCAGCGGCCGCCCGAGGCGGATCGCCAGGTTGACTATCGTCGCCGTCTGCGACGTGGCGACGTAGAAAGCAGAGCGGTCACCGAAGAAGGTCTTGTACTTGCAGGCGCTGTCGTCTGGCATGGTGTATTCCTCAGTTGGCGCTGGCCCAAAACCCCTCGAGAACCAGACGATTGTAGACTTTCGACGGCTCACCGTCGGGCTGGGTGGCGTAGCTGGCGATCTCCCGGCGGCGCTCCTCATCGAGCGTGATGCCGGCGCGGCTCTTGAGTTCCTTGAGCCAGCGCTGCAGCTGTTGAGCCGTGATGCCGGCCAGTTCCGGCAAGGCGAGCAGATGGCGGTAATCGACATCGTCAGCGTCGAGCCCGGCGCGGCGGACAAGAGGCTCCGGGTCATCGGCGAGTGGCTCGTGATCGATCACGAACCAGTACAGGCGCCCCTTTCCGCCCGGCGAGGCGGCGGCGAGCGCGAGCCGTAGCGGCTGCCAGAAATCGCTCACGAAGGTCGCCAGACGGTGCCGCTGCCGCCCGGCGGTGCGCAGGACGAAGACGACGTTCCGGTGAGCCAGGCGCGCTGCGAGAACCTCGGCGAGCGCCTCGATGGCGGCGGCGCCGAGCACCGGCTGCTGGAGTTGGCCGCAGGCCCAGCCGATCAGCGAGCCCGTGCTGTCGGCGTCGGTGGGTTGCCCGAGATGGACTTCGTCGTGCTCCTCCCACTGTTCCTCCCAGCCGTGGAGGAATTCGGCAAACTCGCGCTGGCCGTGGTTCTCGGCGCCGTGCACCAGAAAGGCGACCGCCCTTTCGCCTGGGCGCTCGCCGAAGGCCTCGAACGCCTTGCTCAGGGCTGTCCGTTGGTCCTCGCGACCGATACGCCCAAGTTCGTGCGCGGGAATCTCGCCTTTGGCCTGTTTGCGACCTGCCAGCGCTTCTTCAAGCAGGAGAAGGTTCCAGTTGACGATGCTGAAGCAGGCCTTTTCCGTGAGTTCCTGTTGGTTCCCGTAAAAGGTGAGCATGCGTCCTTGCGACGCCCAATCGCCAACCGCTTGCAGAAACCTCTGTTGAGCTTGGGTGGCCTTGTCGCGCGACTCCTTGTCCGGGTACTCGTTCTCGATGTACGGCAACGCCCATTCGCGCAATTGCCGGTCGGCATCGCTGCCCTTCTCAGGCAGCAGGATGAAGATCGGAACATCTCGCTGCGGCCAGCGTTTGGTGGCCCAGCGAAACTCGAGTTCGGTGATCGATCGGGTGTGATCGGGCGGGATCCAGCCGTAACGGTGGCCGAAGAGACCCATGTAGGCATCGCAGGTCTCGACCTCCCGCTGGCAGACATCAACGACGAAATGACCCCCTGCCACCCAATCCCTTTGCAGGAAGACCTTGCCGCCCTTCACATTGCGCTCGACTGCCGCCTTCACGGCCTCGCGGTAGAGGCGACAGTCCTGGGCCGTGGCGCTCAGGAAGACCTGCGAGACTTTTGCGATGTCGGTGGCACGCGGCATGAGTTGGGAAATCCTGCTCTGCAGGTGGCGGGGTCGGGAGCCGCCATGATATGCCAGCCGTGTCGCGCGTGCCATGTTGCGCACTGGCGCCCGTGAAGCCGTGCGCGGCTTCGCCATGGGAATCGCTGCCCATGGCATCGGCAGCGCGCGCGCTTTTCAGGAGAACGAGCAAATGGGGGCCTTTGCCGCGCTGGCGATGGATCTCAATGGCCTGATGACGGCGCGGCTGCTGGCGGTGGTGATCCCGCGGTTACTGAGTGGGTAACGGCAAGGCGACCTGAAGGTTGCCATTTTTCCCGGCCTGCCGCCGCTGGTCGCCATCGACGCGGGAAACTATCCCTTCGGCAGCGACGTAGGCATCGACCCGGACGAGGTCCAGGCTTCAGTGTGCGGTCGGCCCGAAGACGTCGTCGATCCGATCCGCTTCGATGGCTTGGTCGAACCAGCCTTCGATTTCCGACAGCGACGCGGCCGCAATCCGGGCGCTGATCTCCGACGGGATGGCGCCGAACCGTTTGCGCAGCAGGCGCTGAAGTGCCAAGGCCTCACCTTGCTGCAGGCCTTGCTCGCGGCCCTGCTCGCGGCCTTTCTCGATACCGATTCGTTCAACCGACGACACGTAGCGCATTTGTTCTTGCTCCTCAAGCAGGTCGATATTCTGCCACAGCTCCTGCGCAAG
>NZ_JAPUVI010000034.1 GCF_029255285.1 Accumulibacter sp. | reverse complement strand
TGGTCGATGTGCTGCCGCGAGTCGGCCAGCCTCCGGCCAGCCGTGTCCACGAACTCACGCCGCGACTCTGGAAGAAACTCTTCGCCCGCAATCCACTTCGATCGCCTTTGCACAGCCTTCGGGCGCAGGCAAGAACGCCGGGTAGTTACCGGTTACTTCCGAATGACACCGCGGTAAAGATAGCGCCCCAGATAGATGAGGGCCGGCTCGCCGCTGCCAACGGATTTGCAATCCACGACCCACGCCTTCGGATAGCGACCGGGAGGGGTCAGCCCGGCGGCTGTGATCGCCGCCAGGATCTTCGCCCGGAAGACCTTGGCCAAGGCTTTATGGTTGAACAGATAGCCACCCTTGGCCTTGCCCCGTCGTTTGGTTCGCCATTGCTTGCGCTGGGCGTTCACCGCGGCAGCCGGCATGACGAGATGGACAGGCGGGTGATAATCGAGTCGGCGCGTGTTGGTGTGCAGCACCGCGATCGCGCCGGGCGTGCCTTGCAGCTGTCGGTCGTTCTGGGCGAAGGTCTGCACCGTCTGCCAGCCAGACTGCAGGAGCAAGTCATAGACCACGCCCTGGTGCGCCCAGAGAGCGGGCCCCGGAAATTCGGACAGGAGGATAAGTGGTAGCCTCGCCCCCACGAACGGCTGCGTAAGCAGCCACACCAGGAGCAAGAGCATGGCAAGAAGGGCGAGGCGGAACCACACACCGGCATTCAAGGCGCAAGTGGCACTGGCGGCGCTGAAGAGCGACAAGACGCTAGCGGAGCTGGCGCAGCAGTATGACATTCACCCGAATCAGATCACGGACTGGAAGCGGCAATTAACGGAGCGTGCGGTGCAGGTTTTCGGAGACGCCAGCAGCCCGGCGAGCAGCGACCCCGACCTGACGACGCTACACGCCAAGATCGGCCAGTTGACGCTGGAAATCGATTTTTTAGAACATGCGCTCACCAAGGCGGGCGGGCTTCCCGCAAGACGACGATTGACCGCAACCACCCACTCCCCGTATCGCATCAGTGCACCGTGCTTGGGCTGGCCCGTTCGAGCGCGTATTACACGCCACGCGAGGTCTCGCCGACGGACCTGACCCTGATGCACCGAGACGAGCTACATTTCGAGCACCCGTTCGCCGTGATTGACTGGTACTCGCGCCGGCTGCTCGCCTGGCGGCTCTCCAACACGCTCACTACCGGCTTCTGCCTCGACGCCGTGCGGGAAGCCATCCACGGCCACGGTTGCCCGGAGATCTTCAACACCGATCAGGGTTGTCAATTCACCAGCGGCGAATTCACGGGTCTGCTCAAGGCGCATGACATCCGGATCAGCATGGACGGCAAGGGGTCCTGGCGCGACAACGTCTTTGTCGAGCGACTGTGGAAGAGTGTCAAGTACGAGGAGGTCTATCTCAAGGCCTATGACAGCGTCGCCGACGCGAAAGCCAACCTGGCCACGTATCTACGCTTCTACAACGAGCGACGACCCCATCGTTCCCTGGAGGGCAAAACGCCGGACGCGACCTATTTCGCAGCACTCGCGTCCGCTACGCGGCCCGCGGCGTAAGGCATGAGGAAGGGACTCCGTGGATTTGTGGACGATGCGCTGTCGCGCATTGGGCCGCTTGCCGTGGAAAAAGTCTGGCGACTTTCCCACCGCACGTCCCTTCGCCCACAAGCTCCACCGAGCTCTATTCGGTTCATATAAAATCCAGGAAGGTCAAAACCCACCGCAACATCAGTCAGTCGACCGCAACTGGCAGGGCTCCACTTATCCAGGAGCATTTCCTGTCCAAACAAACGGGGCCACCTCTGAGGCACCGGCGATGGCCGCGTGGGAGCACGGCGGCGGGATTTCTCTCGACGCCGGCGTGCGCATCGAAGCGGAAGGCCGGCCAGGCCTGGAACGCCTGCTGCGCTACTGCGCCCGCCCGGCCTTGGCGCTGGAGAGGTGGCGGGAAATCGATGCCGAGCATCTGGTCTATGAGGCCGCCAAACCGGGGCCGGGCGGCAGTGTCAGCCTGATGCTGAGCCCGCTCGAACTGATCGAGCGGCTGGCGGCCCCGATTCCGCCGCCGCGCCGGCATCGTCACCGTTACTACGGCGTACTGGCGCCCAATGCACCGCTACGCCCGGCTGTCACCGCCATGCCGGCGCCCGCCGCCAAAACGCCAACCGTCGCCACCCCGGTGCCCCGCGCCCGAGCTGGCCCTGCGCCAGGCGGCGCGGTATGCCTGGGCGCTGCTGCTCGCGCGCATCTACGACGGCTTTCCGCTCTTGTGCCCGAAATGCGGCGGCGAGATGCGCCTCGTCGCCTTCGTCACCGAGGCGGCGGCGGTGCGCGATATCCTGGCGCATCCGGGCGAACCCATCGCGCCGCCTCGCCTGGCGCCGGCCCGCGGCCCGCCGCTGTGGGAGACGCCCGGCATCGGCAACGGCGAGTTCGACCCGCAGGCGCAGCCGGCGCCGGACTACAACTTCGATCAGCGCATCGCCTGGTAGGCGTACTGGCAAGATGCGGCGATCCGGCCGCCAATGACATCGGTCGCCAGAAGGCGATTTACGCCGGGGGCCGGCGGACCGGCCGCCGCTCGGGAGGGCTTCTCGGCGAATTCCACGCAAAATCTGCCATTGACTACGTCTGCCGGACTCGGAGTTACTCCGCGGGCGCCGTTGAATTTCCTATCCTTTGATATCGCCATCCTTTTCCTTGTACACACCGGCATCCCAGATCTGTCTCCGCGTCATCGCGTGGAGACGCTGGATGGCTTCGTTGGCAATCGGGATGCGCTGGGCATCCTGGTGAATCCAGGTCAGGGCATCGCGGTCGCCGCGGACTTCTTCCTCATCACGATCCCGAAACAGCGGTCTGGGCGATACGACCACACTGCGGACCCGCGACGGCTCGACGGAAACACCCTCGATGCGGTTCGATGAGACAGCGCTGTCGATCAGCGCATGCTCGCGCAAGGCTTTGAGGCGCGGCGGTGACTGCCGGGTGTAAAGCTCCTGCTTACCGCGGAATTCGCCGAGGTCCGAGAGATACCAGGCCGTGCCGTGAGGTATGGACGATCTCCCAGCGGCAAACAATTTCAGCGTACTGGTCATGCTTTGTCCTCTTCTGCCGATTCGGCATACCGCTTGAAGAGAGACCAATGAGCAGCGGGGTCTTGCGGACAGCATGCCAAATTGCTCATCCCACACCGAAGTGCCGAAAAGGGTCGACGCGGGTGGCGTAGGCAGCGGTGCGCATTCGATACACTGTCCCCAAGACTCGCAAGACTCGCGCTTGGCATCGCGTCTGTGATCACCTCAAGCGGATTCTCGCCAGCATCCGTGGGCCACCAGCCCATCCGTTGCTTAAGACTCATGCGAATGGAGTCGCTAACTGCCGATTCTAGGTTCATCGCTGGACCGCTGAAACCGCTGGTTCCATCACGAATTCATCCATAAGAATCCAGCGACCGAAATCAGCCACCGTGTGATCGCTTGGGAGCACATACGCGCACTGGCACGTCAGCGGACTCTGAATGGAAGACATCACGAGCGCGATCTGGTAGACGATCTGCTGCTCGGCTGAGCACTGGCTACTGAGTGCTTTCGCGAGAATTGTGCCAATGCGTTTCTCGTCGGAAGCGCCTTGGAGGCCATAGAGAGAGCAGTTCGACGGACTGCGGACCTCGCCCGTAGCCACCCGCCGAAAACGACGAAGACCGTCCAGAACAACCGCGTGCGACGCGCCCGCATCGTCACGTTCGATCGCCAGTCGGAATTGACCGGCGTTCATTGTCCACTCGACGCTAGTGATGAGGCACATGCCTGACCCACTCGAGCGATGGGCGCGAGCGCTGAACAGTACAGCACCTTCCGTACCCGCCGGAAACACAACGCCCTCGGCGAAGAGATCCGTCATGCAATCCTCTGGTTCCCGGTACCGTACCGCAAGAAGGGAATTGGTGAGCCGTCCCGCACTTCGATCAATCGCCGAGCGCACGGCGACGGGTGGCTGCGTTACGGCCCGCAAGTCACCGTTCGGCGCATACTCCGCGAAA
Source organism: Accumulibacter sp. (assembly GCF_029255285.1). Taxonomy (GTDB): domain Bacteria; phylum Pseudomonadota; class Gammaproteobacteria; order Burkholderiales; family Rhodocyclaceae; genus Accumulibacter. The sequence goes on along the minus strand of NZ_JAPUVI010000034.1, from coordinate 10,698 downwards.
CTCACGCCATACCCTGCGGCCCATACCGTCGTGGCTGCCATGAACTTCTTGCCCTCGTCATCGCGCGAATGTGCCCAACCCTGGACGAGTTTCAGAGACTCGGGACTTCCACGGCACTTGCGACGAACCTTTGTGAAGTAGACGCTCTCCTCGTCCTTTATCCGTGCGAATGTCTCCAGCTTTTTCCGGTTGGCGAGTAGCGTCGAATCGACGTCAGCGTCCGCTTCGTTAAGGTATGCGTAGGTGTCTACGCAGCCTCGTGAAATGTCCTCAAACGAGGTCACCCAATCCCGGGCCTGATCGTATGAGATACGTTCCGTTAGCTTCCCGTTCCGACGTACGGCCGTGAGATTGTAGCCTTGGTCATACTCGAAACCCCATCGTTCCGTGTCGTCAACGATGCTGGCCAACATTCGTCGCCCGTGGATCTCCGCGTACTGAAAAGTGGTTGCAGGGTGGCCATCGGCGCGTACATGCTCGATCCTGCCTGCCGGACCGATCCTGGCGCTCCCCCGTACTCCTTGCACGTCGAATGTCAGCTCGCTCGGACTTCGCGCCACAATCGCGAGCTTCTCCCCGCTGATACGCCTCAACTCGACCAAGTGGCCCTGTGGATCAAAAACCCACTGTTTGCTGTCACGTTCCTTGACGCGAATGCGTGCGCCGTCGAAGTCGGCGATCGATCCGTCGCTCGCAACGTATCTACCTGCGCCAAGTTCAGGCGCACGCACCCCAAGAAGTTCACGAAGTTCGAACTCCGTGACGCCCTGTGCGAGCAGTGTGCGGACGTTCTCGGCGGTGTCGAGCGGTGTCTTCTTTCTCGTGATGACGTGTTCGTGAGCCTTACCCTTGCCTCGACGTGCGACGACCTCCGCTAAATCAGCCGACGTCATGCGGTCCGGCTGAACCAACTCGAACTTCATCTTCCTCCCGCTACCGCACTCGGTCATCGTAAATCCACCATCGAGGTTGACTTCGGTCTTGGTTTCGATGTCCGAACACCACCCTAGGCCGAACAGTCCGTCGTACAGGGAGCGAGAGTTGTACATGATGCCGACCGACGCATTCGCCTTCTTGGACAAGGTCAGCTCAGTTCCCCAAGAGTAGTTGGCATTGTGCCTATCGATCTCTGCGATTGCTCGGTGCGCCCAGGCCGACGACACGACGCCGAGCGCAGCACTGGTGATCGTAACGGCAGTCGTGCGGACCGAGCGGCAACCGAATGACCACAGCCGCATACGAAGCCACCTCATGGATCACCACCGCAGAGACGGTCCACCTCATACAGGATACGGCTCGTCGGGACGTGAATACGGCGTTGGTGGCACGTAGCGGTTTCGATCACCAGGACCTCACCGACTTCTCGCGCGCGCACCAACTCACCCTCCATCCGCTGATCGAAGCTGTCACGTGAGACGCGGGCCCGTTCCGCACCCTGCGCGTCCAGCAAAGTGATCGACCCGCGAAGTACCACCGCCACACCGCCTCCGTCCAGTGCGAGTATCAGTTCCACCTCGGTATCGTCAGGGCGGCCTTCCCACAGGATTTCCGGGCGCGCCGGGTGGGTACTGGCGGCCGATGGGCGTCCAAGCCGTACGACACGGCGGCCGTCGCTAAGGAGCCACGATGCGCCGTCCGTCGTCCGAGTGCTTGTCGAAGGCCGAAAGTCGCGCATCCGGTAAGCGTTGCCGCGATGCAGAAGCACTCCCTCGCGTGAGGCGCGAACCACCGCGAGGTCTGCCTGGGGATCGACCAACACCAGAAGCCGCTCTTCGTTTGCCCACTCCTCGCCACCCCTCATTGGATCAAGAGCAATCGACTGACGCGCAACCCCAGTCGCTGGTGTTGCCGAGGAGGGACCCCGGATGGACTCCTCGATGTCGGTGGCCTCAAGTCCTGAAATGTCCCACACATACAACGAACCTGCCGTCGTCAGCAGGGAGAGCCGATGCTCGGCCGCGGAAAAAAAGGCAGCGCGAAGCGGCGTTGGAGCCGCCTGCCATCGGTAAAGCTCCCTCCCAGACTGGTAGTCGATTGTGCGGACCAAACCGGACGAGTTGACTTCGAACACGGCACGAGAGCGCTGGAACTCAAACACGCGGATCGGGTGCAACCCGGTTCGACCTAAACTGTAAATGCGGCCATTCCGAAAAATCTCAACCGCGCCTTCCGACGAAACGGCTGCGAGCATGCCTCCGCGTACGGAAACGCTCAACCTCTCCGGCGTGTTGCTTGACTTCACCTCGAAGCGTCCTGAAACGGGATTCATGAGTTCAAGTCTGCCCTCTCGCCGCACGAACACGGTGGACTCGTCCACCACCGCCACCACGTCGACTTTGTCTCGGAGGAACGTGGCGACGGGACCGCCCTTCTCGTCGACCTCAATCAGGAACGCGCGTCTGGCGTGATCGATCGCCACGAAACTGCGCTCGCTCAATCGACTGAGTTCGTCCCAAGCACACGCTTGTTCAGAGTCGAAACGCACCGGACCAGAAGGCCCGGATTTTGGCTCCAGCGGTTGTGAGACCCTATAGGTCGACCCAACGTCGATGCGCATCCATTCACAGCGGCGGCGCATCGGGTTCCATCCCAGAGCCTCACAAAAAGCGCCATCACATTCGGCTGCAAGTGCGTTCATCGAGAAAGCATCCGGTAGCACTTCGGTACGCTCGCCGGTCTGCCCATCGTACCCCGTCAACGTCCCAGAGTCGTCCAATATACGGTAGCGGCCGTTGGGCGACCTTGTCGCCGAGATCACGTTGCTCCCGAAGTTCTTGAGAAGCGTGCTTCGGCCGGATACAGGATCAACCACTACGATACTGTCCCCATAAGAGGTGCCGAGGAAAAGCAGACTCGACCGGCGCAAGACGCCGCTGCTGAAGTACCAATCCGTGAGCGGCTCGTGCGCCCGGGAGTTCGGCTGCACTTCGCGAACCAGGTCGGTTCTCAGCTGCTCAAACCTCACTTCCGGATCCGGACGGCCTGCCCGATCTTTCCATACCGCGGCAGCCTCTTGGACAAGCCGAATCGCGTTGTCATGGTCTCCCGCCGACAAGGCACGCTCGCTCTCGCGGGCCAACGCTTGAGCCCGCGCTTGAAGGGCTTCGTCGCGCTCACTGCGCGCGTACACGGCCGCGCCGACCGCGATCACGGCCAGGGCCGAAATGCCGCCTACCGCAGCCACACGGAGTCGGTGAAGCCACACGGTGCGACGGAGCGAGGATTGCACATATTCGTCCGTGTCATTGCTCAGAGGAACGCCCGTCGCCATGAGACGCTTTGCGTCTGCGACTTTCTCTGGAGCCGTCGCCAGCAACGACGCTGGTCGCCCTCGCCGACACCATTCCGCTGCGTCAGCAGTCACAAGTTCGCGTGCCTGCAGCAGTGACGTTTCGGATAGGAGCCACGACTGGAGTCGCGGCCACGCCCGGAGGAGTGCTTCATGGGAAAATGCGACGGCGCCGAAACCTCCCGGCGCATCGGTCACGCATAGGCGACGCTCGATGAGCGCGTCGAGCAGATGTGACTCCGGGGTTTCCGCCGGAAACTCCTCTCGCCGCGCGTAGCGCCGCGTTGACGCTCCGCTCGGATCGACACGCACCAGCAGGCGTAGCGTCCGCACCAGTACGTCACAACCACCGGTAACATGCTCCACTACGCAGGTCTCGGCAGTTGCTGCGATGCTTCCGAGCAGACCCCCAAACTCCCAATACGCGTCAAAGGTCAGCGAAGATCCTCGCCGACGCTCGTACAACTGGTCCAGGACGTACTCGAGCAACGCAAGGCTTTCCGGACTCGCGCTCGCTTCGCGCAGGATCGCCTGTTCGAGTGACACACCGTCCTGGCTCTCCCAGCTGAGCCCGGCGGCAACGGCAGGCTCATGGATCATTTCCATTAGCTCATCCGGCTGCGGCGGCAGCAGCGTGTATGCCACGCCGCCTTTCAGCAGCGGCACGTACTCTGGTGTTTCCTCCATCCGGCCGACGAAGTCGCTACGTATCGTCGCGATCACCCAGATCCGACCCTCTCTGGAAAGGGCGACTAGGCAGCGACCGAACGCGGCGCGCGCGGTGTCAGGGAGCGAGTTCCAGGACTCTTCCAACTGGTCGACGCAGACCACCAGACGCATCCGCGAAGGCATGAGCCCACGCCGCTGAGCGGCTTGGCTCAGGTACCCGTCCAGTCGCGCAGCCACTTCGTCCGGCGCCGCCAGCAGCCGCTCGGCGAGTCGTTGGGCGCTGTAAGCCTCGGCCAGTCCAGGCAACGCACTCAACAGTCTCGCCGCCAGCGCGCCGAACACACTTGACCACTCTATAGCTGACACGACGTCCGACGGTTTCAGGATCGCGTGCTCCCACACTCCGATGCCCTCCACGGCTCGACCTTCGAGCAGCGGTAGGACTCCCGCGCGAATCAGCGAGCTCTTGCCTACCCCGCTCATCCCCTGCACCAGCAGGAAGCGAACACTCCCCAAGCCGGCCTCGACGGCACTCAGCCGTCGCAGCACCTCGCTGGTCGCTTGCGAACGCCCGAAATAGATATCTTTGTGCTTCGCCTCGAACGTCTGCAGGCCCCGGTACGGCGAGCCGTCCGTCCACCTGGGCTGCGGTCGGCTTTCGCCGGTCTGACGCTCCAGCCACTTCCGGGTATGCTCCGTCAGCTTTCGCTCAAATTCCCAGGGTTCGGCGTACAGGTGGTGAGCCAGCAACTCACCGCGCGCGTCCCTTAGCACACGCCCGCAGAACTCCTCAAGCGCCTCGTACTGCCGGACCCTTTCGCGGACGTCGCTCTGGCTGACGTCCACCTGCGGCGATGTTGTGCGCCGGTAGATCAGGAGATGGGGCCGTCCACGAAGGCGGAACGCGTCGAGCGCATCCTGCACCTCGAACTCAGTCCCGGTCGGAGCGACTACGCCAGGTGCCGGCGCAAAATCTGGTGGCAATCGGGTCCCCAGGCGGGACCATAGAATGCTGATCACCAGGTCACACTGCGACGGACGCTCGATCTGAGACTGGAAGGTGTCGTGCGCAAACAGCGGCTCGTGCTCCCACAGCACGACCAATAGCCGCACATGATCGCGGTACTGCTCACCAAGGCGGCGCAGGACGCGCTCCGTTAGCGCGCGCTCCTCCGGCACATCCCCGGGCGAAGAGACAAATACCTTGAGTAGTTTGCGCCCCACGAACCTTCCTCAGCTAGCACTTCCCTCGTCGAGCGCTCCCGGGGGAACGCACATAGGCTTCGGTTCCATAGTTCAGTGTCCGATGGCCAATAGTAGCCGTTCAGTGCGTTTTCCGCCAAAGAGATACACGCCTTGGCCCCTCCTGAGTTGGCCCCCGCAATGGGGTAAAGGAGAAATTTAGGCGCTTAAGCGGGTGTTGAAGCAAACATGTTGGTGTTAGTGTTTGAGCCAGGAGCAACAGTGATGAGGAGGGTATCGAAGGTGCGCCGCAACTCGCGCTGGAGAGTTTCGTAGTGTTGATCAAGGGCCTGGATGTTCTTGGGCGGCGGTCCCAGGTGTGGTAGGCCGGCGCTGGCGAGAACGGGTTTGATGACTTTCTCGCGGAGGATGAGCCAGCCAGCGAGAATACTGATCCCCGTCGGCCGGGGTCGGTAGCGGCGCGTTTTGGCGACACGCTCGATGACCATCCGACAAAGTACAATGAGTCGCTCGCTGCACGAGGTCATACGTCCGGCTTTTCCCGACTGGCAACAAGGAGCACAATTCGGGCTTGCCAATGTAGAACGAAAACACCGATCCGCTGATGCCGAGGCCTTGCTGAGACAATGGACCCAACTCCGATTGACCCCGATCTGATCTACGCCAAAACGGCTTCCGGTGAGGACGCGATGCAGCATCGCACGCGGGTGGTACAGAGAAACGTCCGAATGGTGCTGATCCTCGTCGATGGTAATGCAACCGTTGCAGAACTCTGCAACCGGACAGGTAACGCACAGTTGACGCAGAATGCGCTGCTGGAGCTTGAAAACGATGGCTTCATCGAGCGCCGGACCGAAAAGGATTCGGTCTGGGTACAGGGCGCGAAGCATGGTCGGCGAGGCAAGGCGAGCGTCGTCCAGCCACCGTCCGAGTTCTCGACCTATGGCAACAAGGACGAATCCGCCCTCCTCCCGTCGCTGCCCCCGGGAAAGGGAGAGCGGCGGACCTCGCCATTCTCGCAGGAGCGCGACAGGCAGAGTTCTCTGGCGGGAGCGTCCATGCCGACGCCTTCCATTTTGGGTCCAGAGTCGGGCACTGTGTTTTCGCCGATCGGCGAGATCGTGCCCGACGGACCGGCCTCTCGATCGGCAGGCGACGACGCGCGGTCGCTGTTTTCCCGCTTGAAGGCAGGTATCTCGGCCGCCGACGAAGACACCGCGCCCGACCTCAAACCGATATCGCGCCCTGGATTTTTCGGCAGGCTTGGCTGGCCGATGCGTTTGCTTGTTGGCGGCGTGCTGTTGTCCGCCGTACTGTTCCTGACGGCCGTCTTGTTTCCCTACGCACTCTACCTTCCGGAGGTGGAGGATTCCTTGGCGCAGAGTATCGGAGTGCCGGTCAAGGTCGGGCAAATGCGTCCCAGCTTCTACCCCAAACCGGGTCTGCTGCTCGACGAGGTAGTCCTCGGCGACGACAAGTCCGGCCGCGCGGTGCCTATCGGGGCGATGCGCCTGCAACCCGCGCTGACTACGCTGTTGTCGTCGCGCAAGCTGTTCCGCGAGGTTGAACTGAGCGACATCGAACTGTCCGCCGAGACCGTCGGTGAACTCGCGCGGATGCTGAGCTCGGCCGCCAGCGAGTCGGCCAAGGTCGGCCTGCTGCGCCTCACGGTAGACAAGGCAAGAATCTCGTTCGGAGGCCTGGGTGTTGGCGACATGCGGGGCGAACTGGGCCTCTCTCCCGAGGGCCTCATGCAGACGCTTACCCTGCAGACGTCCGACCGCAACCTCCAGATCGAGGCCAGCCCCATTGCCGGCGGGCTGACGGTCAAGCTGGAGGGACTTGGCTGGACTCCGGCGGAACAATCGCCCTACCTGTTCGACTCGCTGATCGTGAAGGGTGAGATCCTGGGCAGTGCCTTCGTCGTCGATAGCATGGAGTGGCGCATCTTCGGCGGATTGGTGCAGGGCGCGGCCGTCCTGCGCGCCGAACGGGGGCCGGCGGTGACCGGCGAGATCGCTTTCGAGCGCATCGATGTCAAGCGCTTCGGCGAGGCACTGGGAGTCGGCGGACAGTTCGCAGGTGAGGCCGCCGGCCGACTGAAGTTCGCCGCCAGCGCGGCCACTTGGCCGGCGATTTTCGCCGCCCTCCATGCCGACGGCGAATTCACCGTCACGCGTGGAGTGTTGGGCGGCATCGATCTTCCCGAAGCGCTCCGGCGAGTGCCGGCCACCCCGGTGACGCTCGGCGGCGGAACGCGTTTCGAACAGATGTCCGGCCAGATCCGGTGGACACCGACGGCGTATCAGTTTTCCCGGCTAATCCTGACCGCCGGTCTGATGCAGTCGTCCGGCCAACTGGAAGTGAACCGCGAGCGGCAATTGCGCGGTCGGATGGAAGTCCAAATGCGCGGCCGAACCGATCACAGCGCAAAATCGGTGGCCATCAGCGGGCCGCTGAATTCCCCTCAGCTAAGGGTTCCGGCCACGCCGTGACCGGCTCCCCGCTCAGCCAACGGATCCCATCGCCGATTCGCCAGTTCCCCGTTCGGCTCAACCTGGCGGACACCATGGCCGCGTCCGACGGGTAGATCGGCGACGAGATTCAGCGGCGTAGCAAGGTCGCCACGCTGGCGAGCAGGAGCGCCGCGCAAACACCGTGGCTGATCGCCAAGCACAGAGTGAAACCGCTGAGCACGGTCAGACTGCCCAGCGCGACCTCGCCGACCAGCAGGAGCAGCAGGACAATCGCCGCCGGGCGGCGGCTGGTGTCCGACAGCGCCTGCCAGCCCGCGCTACCGAGCACGAGCAGCGTGACGAGCGCGGCGTAGCGATGCAGAAGATGCAGCGTCATGCCGCCCAGATCGCCCGCCGTCGGCACGCCGGTAAGCGTCGCGAAAGCGCTCAGCGCCGCCCAGCCGGCCGCTGCCGGCCACCAGTGGCCATCGCAGTGCGGGAAGGAGTCGCAGGCGAGTGCCGCGTAGCGCGCGCCGATCAGGGCGCCGAGCACGACGGTCAGCGACAGCGTCGCCGCTCCGACGCGCAGCAGCCACGTCGGCGGGCCCGACGTGTCGAGCATCGAGCGCGTCCGGGTGGCCAGAACCACCCGCCACGAGAAAGTCACCAAGCCGAGGCCGCCCAGCAGGTTGAGGAAGCTGACCACGACCAGTCGCGGATCGGAGCTCCAGATGCCGAGCACCGCGAGAGCCAGCATCAGCAGCAGGAGAAGCAAGGCCGGGCGATCTGCCGGCTGGACCGCCGGCCGGCGCCAGCAACACCACGCCAGATAGCCGGCGAGCAGCAGAGACAGCGATGCCGTCGCCCGATGCAGCAGACGCAGCGGTCCGAACTGCGTGGCCGGTGGATCACCGGCCAGCAGCCGGCCGTAGCACGCCGGCCAGTCGGCACAGCCGAGACCGGCAGCGTCGAGACGAAGATACGCGCTGAGCACGACGACCAGTAGCGAGAGCCCGCACAACAACACGGCCGTTGCCCGAATGCGCCGCAAGCGCAGGGCCGGGCTCGCGATCACGCGCTGGCGGCCGGCGGCTGCGCCACCCGCAACTCGTGGTTCAACCACAGCAGCACACCGAGGACGACCATCGCACCGCCTTGATGGGCCGCTCCGAGGCCGACCGGTACGAGCAGCAGCAGCGTCGCGATGCCGAGCACGATCTGGACGCACACGGCCAGCAGCAGCAGCGTCGCGGCCCGCCGCGCGGCGGTCGAAACGGCCGCCGCGCGCAGCTTCCACCAGAACCACGGCACCACAATAGCCAGCAGCCAGGCGCCCAGACGGTGGTCGAACTGGACGAGCGCCATGTTGTTGAAGAAATTGAGGTACCAGGGGTCGATGAGAAAACTCTCCGGTGGCAGTACGTAGCCGTTCATCAGCGGAAAGGTGTTGTACGCCTTGCCAGCGCGGATGCCGGCGACGAAGCCGCCGCTGACCACCATGTAAGCGACCAGAACGGTCAGCCAGAATCCGCCGCGCTGCAAACGGCGCAGCGCCGCGTCGCGGCTACGGCCGACACGCTCGCCAAGCAGGCCGAGAGCCAGCCAGAACATCGCGACGAAGATCAGGAAGGCCAGCGACAGATGCGCCGTCAGCCGGTAGTGACTGACGCGCGGGTCGTCGACCAGCCCGCTCTTGACCATGTACCAGCCCATCGCGCCCTGTAAACCGCCGAGGACGAAAATCGCCAGCAGTTTCGGTCGCAATGGCGAGTCGATCTTGCCGCGCAGCCAAAAGTAGAGAAAAGGCAGGAGAAAGACGACGCCGATCAGCCGTCCGAGCACCCGATGCCAGTACTCCCAGAAGAAAATCCCCTTGAACTCTTCGAGCGTCATCTGGTGGTTCACTTGCTGATATTCGGGCGTCTTCTTGTACTTGTCGAAAGTCTCCTCCCACTCCGCCTGGTTGAGCGGCGGGACGACGCCGACGATCGGCTGCCACTCGACGATAGACAAGCCCGAATGCGTCAGGCGCGTAACGCCGCCGACGACCAGAATGGCGAAGACCATGGCGCTGCAGACGAGCAGCCAGAGCGCGATTTGGCGACGAGCGACGGTATCCATGTCGGGAACTCGAAAAACTGAAAAGGAGGGCCAGGCGCGGATTATAGGCGCTTTGTCCGGTCCGCCGCGTGCTCGTCCGAGTGCGACCGTCGGCCGCATGGCCAGCCCTGAAACGCCCATTCCTGCTGGCTTTGCCGCGGCCTACGGTCTTTCCGTGTTCTTGACGTGCATCAAATCAATCAGGCGCCCGCAGCGGGTATCCTTCGGCCAATTGTGCCCCGCAAGGCCAAGAAAATTCGACGTTAACCGCAACTATCCAGGCGCCGCGAGCGCTCATCCGCGATGGGGGATACAAACAATGGCCGAGCAAAACGATGAGGACATTCCATTCATGCAGAAACTGCTGGACAACCACTTTCTGCTCCTGTTTCTCGGCGTGGCGTCACCGGGACTGCTCTACATCCTGTGGGGCATCATCGACATCATGAACACGCCGGTCGCCCGCTAGGCCAGGCATTCATCTCAGGGAGAAAGCAATATGAGTGCAATTCTGCCGCCGTCGGAACGGCTCTGGTGGAAGCAACCGATCGACAAGGTCGAATGGGCATGGATCGCGATCGCCTTCGTGTGGGGCATGGTGATGTTCGTGATGATGATCTACTGGCACATCTACGGCAAACAGAACCTCTCCAACGAGGCCTACAAGACGACGCCCGAGATGTTCGCCGCCAAGGCCGAGAAATTCATCGCCGAGAACACCATCCGTACCGAGACCGACCAGAACATTCCCGTCGTCAAGGTGCCGGCCGGTGGCGACGGCTACCTGATCGCCCGCCTGTGGGCCTGGTATCCGATCCTCGAACTCGAAAAAGGCCAGACCTACAAGATCCACCTCTCGTCGATGGACTACAACCACGGCTTCTCGCTGCAACCGGTAAACATCAACATCCAGGTGATTCCCGGCTATGAGCATGTGGTCAAGATGACGCCGACCAAGGAAGGCACTTACGCCATCGTCTG
>NZ_JAPUVI010000033.1 GCF_029255285.1 Accumulibacter sp. | reverse complement strand
GTGGCAGTAGCCTCCCCAGCACCCGATCTTTCATCGCTTGTCCGTATCTCGCCATCTGTGTCTTCTCCTTATCGCCCTCTGTTTCGGATCCTAGCGAGGCGACAACTAGTCTGACACAGAGGGGGTGTGCAAGGTCTGTTCCATCAACATCGTGAAGGTCTCCTTTCGGTCAGTGGTAATACCCGAGGCCGCGCACGTTGGCGTGGTCGGGAAGGAGGAATTCGGCGGGCGCCGACGGCAGAACGGGTTGGCGATCCAGTGCCTTTTGCAGAATCGAAGCGACCGAGCGGTAGCGATGCGCGCCGATCGTCAGGGCACGGATACAGGCTGCCTCCATGCGCTCCTGGCCGACCGTGCGGGCCAGTCGCATCAGGCCGAGACACGAGCGGTGGCCCTGTTCCGGATGCTGCTTATCCATGAGCAGGCGTTTCACCAGTTCGCCGGTCGCCGGGCCGACCGAGTTCGCCCAGTTCATCAGCCGTCCGGGCGACCATTCGGCATGCGCCCGATGCGCCGCCGGCATATGCTCGGCCACGGTCGAATCGCCGCCCTTGCACGAACTGCGCGGATGGCTGGCAATCCGGCGCCCGCGCGCGAGAATCTCGACGGCGCTCGGGGTGCTGCGCAGTTCCACCTTCTGGCCGACCAAGGCATGTGGCACGCTCACGCTGTAATAATGGCCGTCGAGTTCGACGGGGTAGTCGATATTGACGCGGGTTTGGCGCCAGGAAGCGAGCACGAAGCGGGTCACCGGCAGCGGGCGCAGATACGGTGCGTCGAGTTTCTCGATTCTCTAAGGCTTCCTGTCGGCAGCCCGGCAGCTTCTTGAATGGGCGCTGGTTGAGATCCGGCAGCAAGGCAGCCACCGCAGCGTCGACTTCGGCCACCGAGAAGAACTGCCAGTGGCGCAGACGAGCGAGGATCCAGCGTTCCACCACTTTCACGCCGGCTTCGACCTTGGCCTTGTCCTGCGGCTTCCGGCGGCGGGCCGGCAGGATGACCTCGTGGTAGTGTTTGGCGAATTCGGCAGCCGCCCGGGTCAAATCCGGCTCGTAGGGATTGGCCAGGGTGACCAGCGCCTTCGGGTTGTCCGACACGAGGAGTTCGGGAGTGCCGCCGGCATGGAGCAGCGCCCGCTCGAGCCCAGCCAGCCAGTCGGCCTGCGTCTGCCCGGGGGTGGCGCAGGCGAAGGTATAGCTCGAAGCTCCGAGGACGGCGACAAAGATGCTCGCCGGTCGGATCTCACCGGTGTCGGCATCGATCACCGGCACGGTCGGCCCCGCATAGTCGGCGAACAGCTTCTCGCCGGCGCGGTGGATCTGCCGCATGGAGCGCTTGAGTTGGCCAGCCCGAGCCTTGTAGCGGGTACAAAAGGCGGTGTATTGGTGCGCGCCGTCGCCGGCGACCTGCCGGTACTCTTCCCACAGCAGGGTGAGTGTCACCCCCTTGCGCTTGAGCTCCTGATGGATCGCGGCCTGGTCGGGCTCGACGAACGCCGAAGCCTTGGCCGCCGGTTGGCCGTAGAGTCGCCGCTCCAACGTTTCATCGTCCAGTTCCTCCGGCAGCGGCCACGCCAAGCCGGCCGCCGTCGCCAGCTTCAGGTACTTGGCGACGACGCCCTTGGAAAGGTTGAGTGCCCGCGCGATCGCCTCCAGGCTCAGCCCGGTGCTCTGGCGGTATCGAAGTACGCCTCTGATCTTGCGCATGGATAGTCTCTCCTGGGACATGCTCGCTCGCTTTCAAAAAAAGCGGCAAGACTACCGTCAACTATCCATAAAGCATCAGCCCCGTCGGTCACGTTCAGCGTGAAATGGCGGTCACCCTCTCGTGAAACACCGATCACGTTCCCGTGAAATCACCGGTCACGATGACGCGAGGTACGCAGGAAGTCAAAGCGGGCCGGTGTGGCGGCCAGCGATCTTGCGGGGGTGATGGCACGGATTGAGGCGGCATCGCTCGATGCCTTCCAGACAGGTTTAGGGCTTCCCGAGAGGATCAGGAACTGGACCAGCAAGCTCGGCTTACGCGCTTTTGGCCCTGTGGGCGAGCAGCGCCTTCGGTTGATCGCGCTCCTCGATATTGTGACGCTGATCCTAACTGAGGACATGCCAAACGCCGAGCAGGTCCTGGTGATACGGCACAGCAGCTTGAGAATAGCGAACAGTCGCCGGCACGTCGAACCGACAGGCGGCAAGGACTTTCGGAAGTCATTCGTTGGAGCAAGATCACTACCTGTTTTCCTGTCCGAATTCCCGAACCACCTCACTGGAATAGGGCGGATAATAGAGGCTGTGGTAAACACCCTCTGGCCCTTTTGACCTGTTTAGCCGATCCAATGACGCATTTCTTGGCAGATGACGGAGAGAAGATCCATCTCCACATTTCTGGCGACGGCCCGCCTATCGTACTGCTCCATGGATGGACCGCCAGTCACCGCGAATGGTCGCCGTTTATGGACCAGTTGACCTCCCGTCATCGCGTATACCGTTGGGACGCGCGTGGCCACGGAGGACATCGCCTCACGTTGACGACGCCGCCAACCGTTCAACGGATGGCGGAAGACTTGCGCAACCTGATTGACCACTACGACCTGAGCAAGACCGTCGCTGTTGGCCACTCGCTCGGAGCGCTAACCCTTTGGCAATACATCGAGCAGAACGGATGCCGTAATCTAAGCAAAGTCTGTTTCATCGATCAGTCGCCAAAGCTGCTGACCGACCACGACTGGGAAAATGGCATTTACGGCGACTTCGACCGCCAACAGTCGGCGACCTTCATTAAGCACCTCGAGGAAAACTTTGCCGAGTCGGTTCTTCGACTTGCTGGCATGGGCCTCAACGAGCGCGCCCGACAGAAATATCGAGAGAATTCGACGAGTATCGAAAGGGCACGCCAATGGCTAGGAGACCAGGATCCGGAACCGCTGATTGCCTGTTGGGAAAGCCTTACGGAAGCTGACTACCGAGCAACCCTTGATCGAATCGACGTTCCGGCTTTGTTGGTTTATGGCGGCGCCAGCAATTACTACCGGGCTGAAACTGCTCACTACGTCAAGAGCAGAATCGCCGGTGCCGTGCTACGCATCTACGAGGGCACGGATCATTCGCCACATCAGTGGGAGCGCGAACGATTTCTCCGTGACCTGCGGGAGTTCATCGACTCCCCTTGACGCGATTGGCAAACGCCTTGCGAAATTTCGCGAGCTTGGGATTGACAACGACCTGGCAATAGCCTTGCTCGGGATTTCGCCGAAAATACTGCTGATGGTACGACTCGGCCGAAAAAAACCTCGATGCGGGCAGTAACTCGGTGACAATAGGCGACGACCACAGCCCTGCGCTTCCGATCTGGGCGATCATTGACGCCGCTTCGCGCTGTTGCTCTGGGGTGTGGTAAAAGATCACCGAGCGATACTGGGTCCCAACGTCGTTACCCTGCCGGTTGAGCGTGGTGGGATCGTGAATAGCAAAAAATACTTCCAAAAGATCCCGATAGCCACACAAGAGGCTGTCGAACTCGATCTGGACGACTTCGGCGTGGCCCGTCCACCCTTCGCATACTGCCGTATAGCTCGGATCTTCCAGTTGTCCGCCGGAATAACCCGAAACCACCGACTCAACGCCGATTATCTGTTCGAAGACCGCCTCTAGGCACCAGAAACATCCGCCGCCAAATGTTGCCACTTCACGGCTCGCGGTCATCTCGTTATTCCCTTTGACTTCTGCCGATCGCAACGACGAGCGGCACAGTATGCGGCAACAATAAAAAGCGCAAAGCCCTCCGCGGGGGTCGTGGAGGGCTTTGTTGGTATGGGGTGCCTGGCGGTGACCTACTTTCACACATGAGGAATGCACTATCATCGGCGCGCCTTCGTTTCACGGACCTGTTC
>NZ_JAPUVI010000032.1 GCF_029255285.1 Accumulibacter sp. | reverse complement strand
TAGTTCACGTCGATCGGGATGGCATTGGTCTTCCCTCTGGCGTGACGTTCATACCGCTTCAGAACCGAAAGCGCTCTTTCCGTTTGGGCCGCCACCCTTTTCGTCTGCTCCTGATCGAGGTCTGGCGCCGACGCGCGGGAGTGGTATTTGCTGCGCAGGAAACGCCTCAGCAACACCGCATCGCGGCGGAGCAGATAGGTCAGATCGGGGCCAGGCGCGGTCTCCAGTCGATTCATCGTTGTCTCATTCGGTCGGAAAGAACACCGGCGCAAAGGTACGCGAAGGAGTGCGGACAGGGAAGCGGGAAAACGCGGCCGGCTCTTGGTGGCCGCAAGCGCGCGCAAGAAACGAGCGGCTCATGACGCGGCCGGAAAGCGCAGGAAGCGGCAGACCCGCTCCCAGAGCGCGGCGATCCAGTCGACGAACCGCGCCTTCGCCGGACGCGCGGCGTACAGTTCTGGCGGAGCGTCGCCGATGAGGGTGAACGCCGCCCACAGGCGCGGGTCGGCGAACGGGGTCGCCCATCCCTGGCGTTTGGCGTTCCCGTGCTGCTGGCGCAAGGCGGTATCGAACACCGGCGCGTCGGGACCGCCAATCTCCTTGAGCAGTCGCTGCGCGCGCCGCAGCGACAGCGAGCGTAGCGTCTGCTGCGCGCTCGCCAGCGCTTCGACGGCCGGTTTCGTTCGCCGCTCGGCAAACCAGAGATGGAAGAAGAAAAGCGACGCGAGCTGGTCCGCGGCACCCAGCGCGCCGACCACGCTGCGCGCGCCGCGCGCCCGCAACAGCGGGCCGATGCCGACCGGTCCCTGCCAACGGTGTTCGCCGTCGCCGACCAGCATCGCCTCGCACGCCGACAGGCTGATGTCGCCGCACACCGGCAAGGCGGCCAGGATCCACGCCGGCAGGTGCGGCGTCTCGTTGTCGGCGGAAAGATAGCTGTGCGTCGGCTTGCGGGGGTCGAAAGCCCCATGCACGACCAGATGCGCGGGCCCCGGCGCGCACAACGCGCGGACGAGTTCGACCATTCCGTGTGCCGGGTACGCCTCGACCCGCATGGCGCGCGCGGCGACCGCCGCTTCCGCGCGACCGAAGCGGTCATCGGTTCGGTCGGATGGCGCCGCGAGATGAACGGCGTGTCCGCGCGCTCCGGACTCCGCTGGCGCCGACCGGCTCTGCAACCAGCTCGCCATGCTGATCTCCAGCCTCAGCTTGCCCGCCGCCGACTCGGGCTGGCCGCGCACACCCGTCACCGCCCGCGCCAGCCACGGCAGGCGGCCGAGACGCGCCGGCAGGACGACGACACAGCGTCGTTCGTCAGTCAGCAGGCCTTGTTCGCTCAGCCAGGCGAGAAAGCGGGTGGCCGGCGACGACTCGGCGACGAAGTCGTTCCACCATGCTGTCGACGACGTTGCCGGTGCCGGCGCCAGCAGCGGGTGGGCCGGGGAGTGCCAAGCGTGTTCCGGGTCCGCCTGCAGAATCGAGTCCCAGCCGGCGAGCAGCGGTTCCCAGGCGTTCTCAGCGAAATCTTCGGGCAACACCCGATGATCGAGCAGCGGCTCCGCCGGGTCGTCGTTTCCGGATCCGGCCGCGGTCAAGGCGAGCACCTGCATGCGGCCGTTGGCGCTCATCCAGACCTGAACGAAAGATTCCTCGGGGGCGAGGGCGCGCGCGCATTCCGCCGGGCCCGGAATCGCCAGTCCCATGCCCAGGCGGTCGATCTCGCCGGCCAGCGTGTTCAGCACGCCGAACAGTTCTTCTCGGCGATCCCGGTCAGGCGGAAGCTCCGGCAGCCCTTGCCCGACCCGCCGCAGGCGCTCGAAGAGCAGGCGCAGTTCTCCTTGCAGCGCGGTGTTGAGCGCCGCCAGCGCCTGGGCGTCGGCGGCGATCCGCGGAGCGCCGAGCGTGGCGGCACTGGTGAGGACGTATCGCTGCAGTTCGAGCGCACGCCACAGCGCCTCCCGGTCGGAAGCGACAGGCCCCGGGACGCCGCCGCCGGGAGCAAGGGCTTCCACTTCGGCGGCGAGATAGGGATGGAGGCGATCGAGCATGGCCTGCTCGCGCGCCGAGGCAAAGCCGGGAGAGTCCGGACCCGGCGCCGAGAACCATTGCAGCAAGCTGGCCATCGCCCCGTTGAGGCCGGCATCGCGCTCGCCGTCTCTGAGCCGGGCGTCGATCCAGCCGCCGAAAGCCTGGCGCAGGACGCGCTCGACATCGCGATAGATCACGGCGTCGACGGCCTGCTCGCGCGCGGTCTCGCCGGCGCCCAGGAGTTCGAGCCAGCGGGCCAGACGATCGATCGTTCCTGTCGCGCACAGGCGCTGCCAGGCGCTGTCGAGCACGGCGATCGCGGCTTGCGGGTCGCCCTGGTGCCAGTTCCGCAGCGCTTGCCGCGTCGGCGGGTCGAAGCCATTGGCCGGCGTGCCGAACGCCCGCGCCTCCAGACGCCGATCGCCCGCGTCGTCGATCCAGGCATACGGCGCGCGTTCGCCGCCGTCGGCAAACCAGAGTCCGTCGAGCCGGATGGCCTCGGCGAGTCGAGCCGGGTCGAGCCGCCACGGCGCCTGCTGTGGCCAGTCGCTGACCCTCTCTCCGGCGCCGAGGCTCGCCCGAACCCGGGCGAGCAGCAGCCAGCCGTAATCGGCGTCCGCCAGCCGGAGCGTCGACAGCACCTGCGAACTCGCCCAGCCCGCGAGTTTCGGGCAGGCGGCTTGCCGACCGCCGAGTTCGGGAGCGAGTGCGGCCAACTGCTGCCGGTGCTCTCGTCCGGCATCGCCGGCGAGAAAGCCGCCCAGCGTCACCAGGCGGCGTCGTTGTCGCGGGTTCGACGGTGAGGCCGCCCAGCCGGCCGCCGTGCTCAGCCAATCATGCGCAAAGGCGACGCACGCGCGCCAGCCGAGCAGTGGTGATGGCGTTTCCGAGAGCGCATCGCGGAACGCCTTCAGTGCGGTCTGGGTAAGTCCGTCCCGATCATCGAGACCCGATCGGCCGGCCAGGAACGCCGTCCACAGCGCCGTTTCCTGGCCCGGTTCGGATTCCAGGTAGTAGGTGACGCCCTCGTTGACGAAGGCGGTCAGGACTGGCGCGCGGCCAGCGGCGTCGAGCTCGGCGAACACCGGCGCGCCGAGATCACTGGCGCGCCGGTAGCAATCTATCGCCGCCTCCGGCCGGCCCTGCTGCCCACGGGTAACGCCCTCGTTGACGAAGGCGCCCAGGACTGTCGCGCGGCCACCGGCGTCGAGTTCGGCGAACACCGGCTCGCCGATCTGGCTGGCGTGGTGGTAGCAATCGATCGCCGCTTCCGGCTGGCTCTGCTGCCCATGGGTAACGCCCTCGTTGTAGAAGGCGCCCAGGACTAGCGCGCGGCCATCGGCGTCCAGCTCGGCGAACACCGGCTCGCCGATCTGGCTGGCGTGGTGGTAGCAATCGATCGCCGCTTCCGGCCGGCCCTGCTGCCCATGGGTAACGCCCTCGTTGACGAAGGCGCGCAGGACGTGCGCGCGGCCATCGGCGTCCAGCTCGGCGAACACCGGCTCGCCGATCTGGCTGGCGTGGCGGTCGCAATCGATCGCCGCCTCCGGCCGGCCGTGCTGCCCATGGGTAACGCCCTCGTTGACGAAGGCGCCCAGGACTGGCGCGCGGCCAGCGGCGTCGAGTTCGGCGAACACCGGCTCGCCGATCTGGCTGGCGTGGCGGTAGCAATCGATCGCCGCTTCCGGCTGGCTCTGCTGCCCATGGGTAACGCCCTCGTTGTAGAGGGCGCGCAGGACGTGCGCGCGGCCATCGGCGTCCAGCTCGGCGAACACCGGCTCGCCGAGCTGGCTGGCGTGGCGGTCGCAATCTATCGCCGCTTCCGGCTGGCTCTGCTGCCTATGGGTAACGCTCTCGTTGCAGAGGGCGCCCAGGACATGCGCGCGGCCATTGGCGTCGAGCTCGGCGAAAACCGGCTCGCCGAGATCACTGGCGTGGCGGAAGCAATCGATCGCCGCCTCCGGCCGGCCGTGCTGCCCATGGGTAACGCCCTCGTTGACGAAGGCGCCCAGGACTAGCGCGCGGCCAGCGGCGTCGAGTTCGGCAAACACCGGCGCGCCGAGATCACTGGCGCGGCGGTAGCCCTCGATCGCGGCTTCCGGCCGGCCCTGCTGCTTATGGGCAAGGCCTTCGTTGACGAAGGCGCCCAGGACGCGCGCGCGGCCAGCGGCGTCCAGCTCGGCGAACACCGGCGTACTGAGCCCACTGGCGCAGCGATAACAGTCGATTGCTGCTTCAAGTTCGCCCCGGTTCTTGTAAACCATTCCTTCGTAAGTAATCGCTTTCAAGAGGATCGTCCGCCCTCCGGCGTTCAACTTGGAAAACATCGGTTGTCCGAGATCAGTGGCTCGGCGATAGCAGTTGATCGCCATCTCTGCCCTGTGTTGTTCGTAATGTTCGATCCCTGCATCAACAAACGCAGCTAGCACCACTGTTCGGCCTCCAGCGTCAAGGCCACTGAAAACCGATTCCCCGAATTCAGCGATCGCTTGAAACTCCTCCAGCGCGGCTTGTGCCGTACCCGCGTCAAAAAGTTCGTACGCTGCAAGGTATCTATGGCGTAGATACCTCGCCTGCTCTTCCGCATACGAGTTGGAGAAGTTGGCAGGATCCCAGGATGAATCGAATTTGTACGGATAAAAGTTGGCGGGAGCCTGCTGTAGATCGAATTTGTATGGACTCATAATGCGCGAGCAAAGGTCTATTGTGTTGGGTGTGCGGTGTTTCCCCGGATCTCAGGCGGACACCGGAATTCTCACATACAGCTCGGCGAAGAGCTTGCCGTCCTCGAGGCTGAGCGGGCGCCGGATCGCCAGGCGGCGGGCCGTCGCCTCCAGCGCGGCGTGCGTGGCGGCGTCGTAGACCCCGGATTGGGGAAGGGCATGGCCATAGTCGCGCAGCGTCGACTGGAGCCATTTGACGCGCACGGACCTGGTATTGGCCAGGTAGGATCGTTCGATGCGCTCGATGACGGAGGCGTCCGCTTGCGACTCCGGCAGACAACGCCAGTAAGGAACCGCCAGGTAGCGGCCGAGGAGCTGAACGACCGAGAAATCGACCAACAGGCGGATCGCGTCATGCCGCCCCTGCAAATAGCGGTTGGTCGAGTTGAAACCGAGGCCGTTGCCGAAAATCGCGAAGTCGAAGTTGCCCTCGGCGGTTTCGTTGATGACTTTCATGCTGTTCGCCGCATACACCCCCGGCACCATCGTGTTACTCGCGACGTCGGCGAGATTCAGGTCGATCGTCAGGCGCGAAATGGTATAGGCCCCCTTTTCGCCGACCGAACCTTCGCTCTTGCCCTTTCCCTTGCCAAACGACACGCCCAGGTCGGCCCCTCGGGCGGTCGAGGCGATCGCCCGGTCGAACTCGGTGATCGAGCCGCCGATCAGGACTTTGGGCACTCTCACGCTCAGTCTGGCGCCGGCGCCTGCGTAGTTCTTGCGGAAGTCGAGATCGTTGGGGATATAGACGGTCTTGCGGCCGATCCGACTGACGCTGGTAATCAGCATGTCGGTGAGGTCGGTCGGCAGCTCGGCGCCCACCAATGGATGCGACAGGCCGGTCGAGTCGCTGATCTTCTGACTCTGGACGTAGAGAGGCGCCGTCTCGTCGCGGCGATAGGCTTCGAGCAGCCGCCCGAAACATTCAGGCGCGGCCATTCCGTCGCGGGCTCGGGATTGCGGCTGGGGTGTGCGACGCTGGCGCTCGGCGGCGACGCTCTCGGCGTCGGATTTCGCCCAGCCGACGAGCCCTGTTCCCGGGAACGCGCAGCCGGCGAGAAGGCAGGGCAGAGCGAGCAGCAGCGCGCGCCGCCGCCGATCGAATGTGAAGCGGCTCATTTCCGGCTCCTCACTGGATGTTGATCACGCTGCCGCGAACGGCATCCTTCTCGACGATGATGTTGACATTGCCGCGGACGCTGCCGGTGATCACCGGGCTGGCGATGCGTAATCCACCGCCGGAGTCGCCGGTCGCTCTCGCCGACCGGCCGCTGCCGGTCGCCGCCTGCGCGTTGCGCCGCGCCTGACTGATCGTGAGATCGGCAATGAAGCGGGGATTGACGTTGGCCGGTTCGTCGCGCTTCATCTCGCCCTTGTAGGCCGAAAGCGCCTCGTGATAGCGGGGATCGGCGGCGAAGCTGGTCGTGGAATACAGCAGCCACGACAAGGCGGTACCGAGGATAGGCAGGCTGCTGAAAGGTGGTGGCATGGCGGGACTCCTGGAAAGCCCTCCGGGCGCCGGCCCGGAGGGCGAATGGCTTACTTCGCATTGACCACGACAGAGTTCACCGCGGCGACTCCTCCAATGGCGAGGACGTCCTTGGTTCTGTTATTCGAAACCGTGATCTTTCCCGCTACTGAACCGCCATTGACCACAGCCGAATTGACGTAAGCGGCGGAGGTCATGTTCAGTTCGCCCTTGAGCGGTCCAACACCGCCAGACGCCCTGCCGCCGATGACGGTCACCTTGCCGGCGGTATTGTTGGTGATGGTGATGTCGCCGCCGACGGCGGGAGCAGCACCAGCCAGAAGAGGGAAGGCAAGCGCGAAGCTTGCTACGCTCGTGATGAGGGGGGTTTTCATGGTCGGCTCCTTTGTTTGACCAAGGCGGATTTGCCTTGTGAAGCCACTTTACCGGCGAGCCCCACTCCGACCCAGTGGGGAAAATTGCGCGCGCGCATCGCGGCGCCGCGATGGACCGCATCCAGGCCCATGGCATCCGGGTCAACGCCTGTTTCGTCCTCGGGCTCGACGGACAGACGGCACGCGTCTTCGATCAGGTGCTCGACTTCGTCGCCGACGCGCGTTGCCGTTCGATGTCCAGGTGACGGTGCCGACGCCTTTTCCCGGTACGCCGTTTCATGCCCGGTTGCCGCGAGAAGGACGTTTGCTGGCGGAACGCGCCTGGGAGCGTTGCACGCTGTTCGACGTGAATTTCCAGCCGACGCACATGAGTGCGCGGCGGCGTCAGCACTTCAAGAGCGGCGCCGCTTCTTCGACCTCGATCAGCCAGTTCCCGCCGGCCGCCTCGACTCGCGTCGATACCGGCAGGAACTTCCCGATCACCGCCAGGTTGGTCAGCAGATGGTTCGACGCGCGGCGCGCCAGCAGGCGGCCGCCGCCGGCAAGTGCCAGCGGCAGGACGAGCTGGTCGGCGAGATGTTCGCCGACGGCGGCGCCGCTCTCGAGGTAGTCGCGAGCGACCGCGGCGACCTGGCTGGCTACCCTCTCGGCGCGGACGCCGCGCGCGCCGAAGCCGGTGAAGATCTCGCTCGACCGGCTGTGTTCGACTTCGATCAGCAGCGCGTTGCCCGGCCCCTCGCGTTGCGGCAGGACACGCGTTTCTCCCGTCAGTTGCGGCAGGTGCAGGCGGGCCTCGGCGATTTCGCGCCGGGCGACGTCGGCCGGAACGCCGGCGACGATGGCGACCGCGCGGCAGGCGCACAGCGTGCCGCGGTCGACGACTTCCAGCGGCGCCGGCGCGCCGGGTTCGACGCGCGCGCACACTTCGCCGCCGCCGGCCGGAAAGAAACCGTGGCGCAACAGCTCGATTTCGGTGCGCACGCCCAGGCGGCGAACGAGCGGCAGCCAGGCGCGGAGCAGGAAGTCGGCCGGCGGCGCCGCCGGATTGTGCGTGCCGCCGCTCACCGACACCGTCGCCGGCGAGTCGGCGTACCACAGCGCCGGAAGTACGGTCTGCAGGACCAGCGTGCAACTGCCCGCGGTGCCGATGGCGAAGCGGTAGTCGCCGCCGCGAATGCCGCGCGGGATGAAGGACAGGCGGCGCGAGCCCGGCGTCGCGCCGTCGACCGCCGCGTCGGCGATGGCGGCCGACGCCTGCACCGCGGTCAGGTGCTGGCGCAGCAGACCCGGCTTGGCGCGGCGCGCACGAATGTTTTCGAGGCGGAACGGCTGGCCGGTGATCATCGACAGCGTCAGCGCGCTGCGCAGGATCTGGCCGCCGCCTTCGCCTTCGCTGCCGTCGAGAACGAGCGCTTTCATCCCTTGACGCAAACCACCTGGCGCAGCGTATGGACGATCTCGACCAGCGAGCGCTGCGCCTGCATCACGGCGTCGATATCCTTGTACGCCATCGGGATCTCGTCGATCACGGCGCGGTCCTTGCGGCATTCGACGTGCGCCGTCGCGCGTTCCTGGTCGGCGAGCGTGAACCGCCGCTTCGCTTCGTTGCGGCTCATCGTCCGCCCGGCGCCGTGGCTGCACGAACAGAACGACTCCTCGTTGCCCAGGCCGCGCACGATGTAGCTGCGCGCGCCCATCGAGCCGGGGATGATTCCCAGCTCGCCGCGGCGGGCGGAAACCGCTCCCTTGCGCGTGACGTAGACTTCGCTGCCGAAGTGCGTCTCCTTCTGCACGTAGTTGTGATGGCAGTTGACGGCTTCCCGGTCGATGCCGAACGGCCGCGTGATGACTTGGCGCAGCGCCGTCGTCAGGTTGCTCATCATCGCCTGCCGGTTGCGGCGCGCGTAGTCCTGCGCCCAGCCCACCGCTTCCAGATAGTCGTCGAAATGCGTGCTGCCTTCCTCGAGGTAAGCCAGATCGCGGTCGGGGAGGTTGGCCAGATGCTGCCGCATGTCCGCCTGCGCGAGTTCGATGAACAGGCTGCCGATCGCGTTGCCGACGCCGCGCGAACCCGAGTGGAGCATGAGCCAGACGCGATCGGCCTCGTCGAGGCAGACTTCGATGAAATGGTTGCCGGTGCCTAGCGTACCCAGGTGCTTGTAATTGTTCGTCGACTGCAGACGCGGGTATTTGGCGACGAGGCGCTGAAAGCCGGGCAGCAGTTCGCGCCAGAGCGCGTTGACGACGTCCGGAGGGTTTTCCCAGCTGCCGTCGTCGCGCTTGCCGCGGCCGACCGTTCGCCCGTGCGGCACCGCGCGCTCGATCGCCGTGCGCAGCGGGTGCAGGTTGTCCGGCAGGTCGGCGGCGTTGAGCGTCGTGCGCGTCGCGATCATGCCGCAACCGATGTCGACGCCGACGGCGGCGGGAATGATCGCGCCGCGCGTCGGGATCACGCTGCCGATGGTCGACCCCTTGCCGAGATGGACGTCGGGCATCACCGCCAGGTGGCGGAAGATGAACGGCAGACGTGCGGTGTTGATCAATTGCCGACGCGCGTCTTCCTCGACCGGAACGCCTTCGGTCCACATCCGGATCGGCTGGGCGCCGGGAAGCGTGATCACTTCGCTCGCCGACGCTCGTTGGGCGGCTTCCTGCATGACTCGAATCCTCTCTTTACCTGGGTTCGGCGCCGGTCGCCGCCTCGCGGCGCGATCGTGCCTCGCTCTGTTGCTGTTCACGCCGGCGTTCGCGACCGGCGAAGGTCTGTTGCCTGGCCAGCCGCCGGCGTTCCCTGGCCCGTGCGCGGCACGCGGCACAACGCCGCGCGGTGCTGGCGAGGTCGCCGTCGGCGACCTCGTACCACCATTTCTGGCGCTGCGCGAACCAGATGCAGGCCGCTCCGCAGTCGACGCAGACGAAGGGCAGGTCCTCGTAGTAGCCGCGCCGGATGAAGTCGGGCGCACCCGGCCAGGGAAGCTCGGCAAGCCGCTCCGGCGACACCGGCACGGTTCGCGCCGGCAAGGCCGGACGTCCGGTCTGCCGCCGCCTGTCCTCCTGCCGTTGCTGGCGCCGGCGGCGCCGCACGCGCAGGGCCTCGCGTTTCTGTTTCCCGCTCCTCATCATCGCCTGGCCTCCGGACGCGCGCCCAGGCGCACCATGCCGTCGAGAACCTGGTCGAGGCCGCCGAAGACCGAGATGCGGTCGATCCGCTCGGCGATCCGCTCCAGCGTTTCCAGCTCCTTCAGGCGCAGCGCCGTCGGGTTGTCCTCCATCACCTTTGCCGTATTGAGCAGCGAACGCGTCGCTGCCGTCTCCTCGCGGCGACGGATGACGTTCGCTTCGGCCGCCTTCTGCGCCTCGACCACCTGCGCGAGCAGCGTCTTCATCTCGCCGGGCAGGACGATGTCGCGCACGCCGACGCTGACCACCTCGATTCCGAGGCCGTTCAGTTTGCGCACGGCGTGCGCGGCGACGCTCTCGTCGATCGCCTGCTTGCTTTCCAGAAGCTCGTCGAGCGAACGCGTGCCGACCGCCGCGCGCAGCCCGAACTGCAGTTCCCGGTACAGGTACTCGGCGGGTTTGCTCAGACCGGCGAAAGCGCGCAGGACGTCACTGTAACGCCAGTTGGCGACCAGGTTGATGCGCAGCGCCACCTTGTCGCGCGACAGGATTTCCTGACCGCTCACTTCCATCGCCTGCAGACGCGTATCGACCAACTCGAGCTGAACGTCGCGATTGAAACGCCAGTACGCGGCGAGCCCCGGTGCCAACACCTGCCTGACTTCGCCGTCGATGCGCACGACGCCGAGATGCCCGGCCGGCACCTGCTGCAGGAGAATTCCGTTCAGACCCCCGACGGCGCGGCCACGCAGCGCC
Source organism: Accumulibacter sp. (assembly GCF_029255285.1). Taxonomy (GTDB): domain Bacteria; phylum Pseudomonadota; class Gammaproteobacteria; order Burkholderiales; family Rhodocyclaceae; genus Accumulibacter. The sequence goes on along the minus strand of NZ_JAPUVI010000032.1, from coordinate 4,698 downwards.
GGTTGCACGAGGTGCGACGCCAGTTCGGCCGGCAACGCCGTCTGCGCCTTGAGGTCGATCCGTTCGAGACGCTGCGTGCGGAATCCACGCCACCAGCAGTGGCGGGAAGCCGGGGGCAGAACGTCGACCAGGACGTCGTTCTCGTAGCGCAGTCCGGCCTCGTCTTCGCCGAGGATCATCGTCACCAGGTGCTCGGCCGCGGTCGCCGCGTGCTCTTGCAGCAGGTAGTCGACCGTCTCGTGGTCGGTCATCGGCGCATCGGCTGGCCACCGTTGCAGCGACAAGCGCCGCCAGGGGTCGACGAACCAGTAGCGGCCCGGAGCGAGGATCGCCTCGAAGTCGCCGTCCCGGCGCAGCACGCCACGTTCGTTCTTTCTCACCACCCATCTGCGCAACATCTCGTTTCCTTTCCTGGTCTGGCCGGCGTCATCGCTGACACCGGCGGTGCTCATCTGCCGGCGGGCAGCGGGCGACGGGGCCGGCGTTCCGGGACGTGAGGGGAAGCCGCCGCCACCGTCGGCGCCGCCGCCGGATCAACTGGCGGGCTGGCGCTGCCGGCGCCGGTCCGGCTCTGCCTCTGGTCCGGGGCGGGGGCCGCAACCGCCCGCTGGCGGGTGCTCGCGCAATCCACGGCCGGCGGGTACATCGTGTGTTGCCCTGTCGTTGTTGGCGACAGGTTTGGAGCAGGAGTCGAACCTGCGACAAGCCGCCGAGGCGGCCGCTCTACCCGACTGAGCTATCCAGTGGTCCGCGGTGCGGGACTCGAACCCGCGCGACTCACCCGAGGCCGCGACTCGAGCGCACCCGCCACGGCGGCATGCACGGCAACGACAGACCACAGTCCGGCAGCCGTGCACCGGCAGGGCTGGTGAACCCTGACCCGTGGGCCATTGCGGCCGGCGACACTCGCGAGGTACTAAGCGAGAGGCGTGCCAGTCAGCCGGACGCCTTGAAGGATTTCAGCAAGCTTATGTTTTGTTGGCGAAAAATCGGACAGACAGAGCGCGGGCAGGACGCTTCCATGGTGGATGAACTAGAATACTGGATAAAATGGTATCCAAGGGGATAGCTGATGCGCAAACTCGTGGTGATCGGATTTCTCGGTACCCAGCTCGACTACGGCGGGCGCGGCAGCTCCCGCTGGGAGAAATGGCGGCCGACGGTCGCGCTCTGCCAGCAGGAGGACCTGCTCGTGCATCGCCTGGAACTGCTGCACGACGCGCGCAGTCGCGGACTCGCCGAGCGCACGCGGCTCGACATCGCGACCGTCGCTCCGGAAACCGAGGTCCGACGGGTCGAAGTCGAACTGCGCGACCCCTGGGACTTCGAGGAGGTGTATACGACGCTGCTCGACTTCGCCCGCGCTTATCCGTTCGTCGCGGAAGAGGACTACCTGATCCACATCACGACCGGCAGCCACGTCGCCCAGATCTGCTGGTTCCTGCTCGCCGAGGCGCGCTACCTGCCGGCACGCCTGCTGCAGACCTCGCCGCCGCGCGGCGCGGAGGTCGGCAACAGCATCGGCTCGTATACGATCATCGACCTCGACCTCTCGCGTTACGACCAGATCGCGCAGCGCTTTCGGCGCGAACGCGAGGATACGGTCAGCTTCCTGAAGTCGGGAATCGCCACCCGCAACCCCGCATTCAACGCGATGATCGACCGTATCGAGCGGGTCGCCGGGCGTTCGCGGGCGCCGCTGCTGTTGATGGGTCCGACCGGCGCCGGCAAGTCGTTCCTGGCGCGTCGCGTCTACGAGTGGAAGCGGCAACGGCAGCGCCTCGGCGGCCGCTTCGTCGAAGTGAACTGCGCGACGCTGCGCGGCGACGCGGCGATGTCGGCACTCTTCGGGCACGTGCGCGGCGCGTTCACCGGCGCTCAGGCGGAGCGCGCCGGGCTGCTGCGCGCGGCCGACGGGGGACTGCTGTTTCTCGACGAGATCGGCGAACTCGGCGTCGACGAACAGGCGATGCTGTTGAAAGCCATAGAAGAAAAGCGTTTCTTTCCGGTCGGCAGCGATCGCGAGGCGAGCAGCGACTTTCAGTTGATCGCCGGCACCAACCGCGAGCTGCGGCGAGACGTCAAGGCGGGGCGTTTTCGCGAAGACCTGCTGGCGCGCATCAACCTGTGGACCTTCGAACTGCCCGGCCTGAGCGAGCGGCGCGAGGACATCGAACCCAACCTCGACTTCGAACTCGAGCGCTACGCCCGCGAGAACGGGCGGCAGGTGCGCTTCAACGTCGAGGCGCGTCGCCGCTACCTGGATTTCGCTTCTTCCGCCGCCGCGCGCTGGCATGGCAACTTCCGCGAACTCTCGGCTTCATTGACGCGCCTGGCGACGCTCTGCGAAGCCGGGCGGATCAACGAAGCCGACGTCGACGACGAAGTCGCACGGCTGCGCCAGGCGTGGGGCGACGAAACCGGCGTCGACGCGGCCGGCCGTCTGCTCGGCGAAGCGGCCGACGCGCTGGATCTCTTCGACCGCGCTCAGCTCAACCTCGTGATCGAAGTCTGTCGCGGCGCGGACAGCCTTTCCGCCGCCGGCCGCCGCCTGTTCGCCGTTTCGCGCCTGCAGAAGAGCCAGGCCAACGACGCCGACCGTCTGCGCAAATACCTGGCGCGCTTCGGTCTCGACTGGGCGCGGATCGCGCACGCGGGGCAGGGGGGTGGTGAATGAATCCTCGTTCGTGGTGCGTACACATCCGAAGTAGGCGGATCACCTTCCCGTCCGGGAGCCGCTCGTAGACGAGTCGATGGTGATGTTGATCCGCCTCGAACAGGCGCCGGCCGAGTCGCCGACCGGCTTCTCGAAGGGCGGCGGGATCAGGATAGGTTGGTGAGACTCCGCTGCCTGGTCGATCAAGCGGGCGGCCGCCGTACCTCGCTGCGTAGCCCGTCGCCCCCGCTCTCATCGCCGTCATTGAGCAGCACGAGGATGCCGGGCAGATTGACGACCGAAGACAGCGCGAACTCGCGCGCGACAGACGCAGTCGCCTGACGCGTACCGGTGGATGGGGTGTTTGATACCGAGGCGAGCGGTGGGATAGTTTTTCACGAGGTCCGCGGCCTTGACATGTGCGCATTGAAGCCAACGATCGTGCTGGTCTGGAGCGTCTGTTGCGCGGCCGGCGTTTGCGCTGCAACGGCTACGCGAGATCGACGCCGAGCGTCTGGTCGACGAGAGTGTGAAGCCCGGCCCCGGCGGCGTCAGCCTGATACTGACACCGATGGAACTGCTCGACCGCCTGGCGGCGCCGGCAGCCGCGGAGCGCCTCGCCACCCCGGCGGCGCGGTCGGCCGCGCCGGACGATGAGCCGCATCGAAAAGCAGCCCGCCTCGCCTGGGCGGCTGATCGCGCGGATTTGCGAGGTGTTTCCTCTGGTGTGTCCCCAGTGTGGCGGCGCGATGCGGATCATCGCCTTCAACTCCGAAGGCGCAGCGATCCGCCCCGGTGGGAGATGCCGGGCGCTGAACCCGGCGAGCTCGACCGCCGATGGCAACCGGCATCGGACGACGGGTTCGATCAGCGAGTCGCGTGGTAACCGGACACAAACCGACGAGTGCGCAATACCCGCCAGGGGAACTCATGCCTGAGGCCGCTGGCTCCCGAACAGTGATTTCAGAGCATGCGCTCAGTGATTCGACGATTGACCACGATTCAATAGCTCTGGATACTCCCGGAAAATGGCTTTGAAATTCCTATCCTTCACCGGGACGAGGATTCGTCTCCATTGCAGGTGCATCGTCAAGGAGAAAAAGGATGTTTGATAGTCGGATCAAGCAGGAAATGGCCAGCGTCAGAAGGGAACTGCAGGAAGCCAACAGCATCATCGCGGCGCTGAACAGGTCGACGGCGAGTATCCGCTTTACCACGGATGGCACGATCATCGATGCCAATGATCTGTTCCTGAAGGCAATGGGTTACCGGCGCGAGGAGATCGTCGGTAAACACCACCGCATGCTATGCACGACGGAACACGCCGCCAGCCAGGAGTATCAGCAGTTCTGGAGAAAGTTGGCGGCAGGCGAGTTCTTTGCGGGCGAGTTCGAACGCGTGACCTCGACAGGCAAGTCGATTCATCTGGAGGCGACCTACAACCCGATTCTGGACAGCCAGGGCAAGGTCAGCTTCATCATCAAGTTTGCCGCGGACGTCACACGCAAGTTCGAACTGGCCAAGGCGGCGCAAAGCCAACGCGACGCGCTGCAACAGCGCGTGCTGTCGGTTTCCAGCCGCCTGGTGGACACTGCTTCTGCGATTCAGGAGACGGCCCAGCAGAGCCTGCAGGTCTCTCGACTGACCGACGGCATTCTGAGCGAAACGCGCTCGACGGTGGACATGGTCGAGGCAGCCAAACAGCAGATTCAGGACCTCTCAGGGATCACCACCGAGACCAACAACCGGCTGGGGAATTTGCTCGAGAAGTCGAAGACGATCAGCACCATTACCTCGACCATCAAGGAGATTGCCGATCAGACCAATCTGCTGGCGCTCAATGCAGCGATCGAAGCGGCGCGCGCTGGCGAAACCGGGCGCGGATTTGCTGTAGTCGCCGACGAGGTTCGCAAGCTTTCGGAGCGCACCGCCCGGGCGACTGAAGAGGCCTCGCGCACGGTCAACGAGGTGCAATCGCTGATCGAGGTCAATTCGAGGCAGATCAATGCCGCCGAGGCCAAAGCGCAAGCGACGCGCGACGC
>NZ_JAPUVI010000031.1 GCF_029255285.1 Accumulibacter sp. | reverse complement strand
GCGTTCTTGACGTAGCTTTCGACAGCCGGGATTTTTTCCAGCGTCTTTGCGGCGATCTGTTCCCAGGCGTCGGTATCGGCCACTACGAGGTTGATATGGCTTTTCTTGGTTGGCCATGTTTTCTTGCTGGTGTGGCCGAAGACGTGGGCGGTAGTGCCGAGCGGGTTGTAGTGGTTGAGGATGGGCAGCACGCGCTCCCGCTCCGCGGCATGGGCGATGATGCCGCGATTGATGCTCTCGACGATGGGCTGCGGGTCGTCGTAGATGACAAGGCGCTTGTAGATGGGATCGTCTTCACCCTTGAGCTTGAGCTTTTGCTCGTACCACTGGCCGACAATCGTTTTGACCTGCTGGAAGAGACGCAGGTCGTTGCGCTGCTTTTCGTCGTGTACGCGCAGTAGGTATTCCTTGGTCAGCGTGTAGATGACTTGCTGGTCGCGCAGGTCTTCGAGCTTGGCGCGCAGGGTTTGGGTATCACCGGAGACAGCCGTGCCGAGGGTGGTTTCGACCGGCTGAGTGTTGGTGTCGACAAAGTAGTCCGGTGTCGCGGTGAAATCGGCCTTGAGTTCGCTGCTGTCAGTTTCGAGGCGATAGCCGATAAGGTTGGGAAAGCGGATTTCAAGCGATGAGCGCTCCGGCAACGCGCGCAGGAGGGCGTAATCCGGCACCTCGACCTGACTGCTCTTCCCGGCCTTGAACAACTTGAAGGGGACACCAATGATGTGAGCGTATTCGGGCGGGAATTTGCCGGTCTTGGGGTCGATGTAGTAGTGCCGGCGGCGCAGGGCCCGGCCGGCGACCTGCTCACAAAGCAGTTGCGAGCCGAAGGCGCGCAGCCCCATGACGTGGGTGACGGTATTGGCGTCCCAGCCTTCGGTCAGCATCGACACGGAAACCACGCAGCGAATGTGGGCACCGAGTGTATCGGGCTTGCCTACTGTATTGACGACTTCACGCAGCAAATCCCCATCGGTGAGTTGTTCGATGCTCTTGTCGGGGTGACGTTGCCGGTATTCGCGCTTGAAACGTTCGATTTCCGGGCCGAATACCTTCTTGAAACTGTCGTCGATCTGGCCGGAGTGTTCGAGGGCATCGCTGTCGATGAGCAGGGTGGGCGGACGATTCAGTGGCCGACCGGTATTCGGGTCAAAATTTGAGAACAGCGGCAGCCGACCGGCTACGACGGATGTCTGGCCGTTTTCGTCAATGCGCTCGTAGCCGGCGATTTCCTTGAAAACCTCGCGCGACACCGTGGTGTTGTTACAGACGACGATGAAGACTGGCGGCGCCGTGAACATGTCGGCCTTGATTTCGCCCTTCTTGCGCTGGCCGCGCTCGTATTCTTCGTAGTGGTTATAGAACTGCTCGAGGGCTGAACGGACGATACCGGGCAGATGCGGCGCAGCCTCGAATTTGACCTCATCGTTGTCGGCATCCTTGCGAGCCTTGCGCTGACCTTTTTTGGGTAACTCACCCTTGCAGTTCTCGTAGAGGTTCTTGAGGATGGGCTCGTCGATGGCGTGGCTACTGTCATCGACCGGCAGGAAGGGAATCTTGACCAGACCCGACTCGATAGCTTCGATCAATCCGAAATCGCTGACCGTCCACGGGAACAGCGAATAGGCGGGATAGCCGGAACCCGAAAGGAAGTAGGGTGTGGCCGATAGGTCATAGACGGCACGCAGCTTGAAACGCTGCGCTACAGCACGGAGGCCCGAGAACCAGACAGCAGCGCGTTCGTTCTCGGTTTCGGAGTTATCAAGTTCAGTGTCCTTGCCTTTGGCAAGCGGCAGGTAGCAGTGGTGGGCTTCGTCGTTGATGACAAGCAGTCGCCGACCCGGCTTGAAACTGCCGAGCACGCGGCGCAACACAAGATTTTCGTCTTCGCAGCTTTTAACCTTGTTGCCGTCTTCATCGAGCTTGCCGTCAAAGGGCGTCTTCTTGTTGCCCGAAAGCTGGCGCGGCAGAAATTCGTGGTAATTGGTCACGATCAGCCTATGGGCGAGTTCCCCAAGGGCCGCGCGGTAAGACGGCGGGAGCAGGTAGCGCTGACGGTAATAGTCTTGTGCATCCTGCGGACTGTCGTGGCGGGCATCCGGAATCAAAACTTTGAGCCGATCACGAATGGTGATGCCGGGCGCGACGACGAGGAAATAATCGCAGTAGCGGGTGTCGTTGCGGTATTCGCGTCGGTTGAGGTAGTGGTAGAGAATCAAGCAGGCCATGACAACCGTTTTGCCGCTACCGGTCGCCATCTTGAAGGCCTGACGGGGCAATTGATCGGCGGGAGCGCCACCCGGAGTTGCCTGACGCTGGCGTAACTGACTGAGAATGTGCGTCCCGGAATTGGATTTTTCAGCCACTTCGTTGAGCCAGATGGCGGTTTCAACGGCCTCCTGCTGGGCAAAAAAGAGCTTCTGGTGCGGCGCGCGCTCGGGATTGGCAAACCAATAGCCAAGCAGGTCTCGCGTTACCCGACTAGTGACACCCCGATAGGCGGACTGGCGCCAGTCACGGATCTGCTCACGCATCTGGTTAACAAGGTGTTCTCCGAACTCGCTCTTGAGATCGTTGAGGTCAAACATGCTGCCCTGCGCCTGCTGACCAAGTGGTACCTGTGGAACATCCGGCGTGAAGAGGCGGCGACCTTCACGAATATCCTTGTAATTCAGGTTTCCCTGAAGGTCAGTCGCGTAGTGGCGCTCCGGCTCGGCGTATGGCGCGTTCAGAATCGGATTTGCGTCTACTCTCACTTTGGTTCAACTCCCCATCGTATGCTGATGGACAGGCAACTACGATCAGCGCCGTACGCCCGGCAGATTGATCTTAGCACCTGGGCATAAACACCCGTCGCCGAACAGGATAGGCCGTCACAGCAGCGGCGCCAGCCACTTCTCGGCTTCGGCCACGCTCATCCCGCTGCGCCCGGCCCAGTCTTCCAGCTGATCGCGGCCGATCTTGCTGACCGCGAAGTAGTGGCTGTCCGGATGGGCGAGGTAGAAGCCGCTCACCGCCGCCGCCGGGGTCATGGCGAAGCTCTCTGTGAGGTGCATGTCGGCCCGGGCAGGGGCATCGAGCAGCTTGAAGAGATCGCCCTTGACGGTGTGATCCGGGCAGGCTGGGTAGCCGGGGGCCGGGCGGATGCCCTGGTAGGCCTCCTTGATCAGCTCGTCGCAG